>NZ_QBUB01000005.1:0-448592 GCF_003058125.1 Paraburkholderia sp. GV068 | reverse complement strand
GGCGGACTCGCGGCGGGAGTCGCGGCGTATGTGAAATCGGTGCGCCCCGAGATCAAGGTGATCGGCGTGCAGACCGACGATTCGTGCGCGATGGCCGCGTCGTTGAAAGCGGGCGAACGTGTGACGTTGAACGAGGTTGGTCTGTTCTCCGATGGCACTGCCGTGAAGCTCGTCGGCGAAGAAACCTTCAGGCTGTGCAGCGAGTATCTCGACGACGTGCTGCTGGTCAACACCGACGCACTCTGCGCCGCAATCAAGGATGTCTTTCAGGACACGCGCAGCGTGCTCGAACCGGCGGGCTCGCTCGCAGTCGCGGGCGCAAAGCAGTATGCCGAGCGCGAAGGCATCGAGAACCAGACGCTGATCGCGATCACGTCGGGCGCGAACATGAACTTCGACCGGATGCGCTTCGTCGCCGAGCGCGCCGAAGTCGGCGAGGCGCGCGAAGCCGTGTTCGCAGTGACGATCCCCGAAGAGCGCGGCAGCTTCAAACGATTCTGCGAACTGGTCGGCACACGCAGCGTGACCGAATTCAATTACCGGATTGCGCAAGCCGAATCCGCGCATATTTTTGTGGGCGTGCAGATCAGGAACCGAAGCGAATCGGCGCAGATCGCAAGCGCCTTCGAGGCGCACAACTTCGCCACCGTCGATCTGACTTTCGACGAACTCTCGAAGCAGCATATCCGCTACATGGTCGGCGGACGCTCGCCGCTCGCACACGACGAACGTCTGTTCCGCTTCGAATTTCCCGAGCGCCCGGGCGCGCTGATGAAGTTTCTATCGTCGATGGCGCCCGACTGGAACATCAGCCTCTTCCACTACCGGAACCAGGGCGCGGACTATAGCTCGATTCTCGTCGGCATTCAGGTGCCTGAAACGGATAACGCGGAGTTCGATCGTTTTCTCGCGACGCTCGGCTATCCGTATTGGGAAGAGACGCAGAATCCGGTTTACCGGCTGTTCCTCGGCTGAACGTTATCGGCGCACTCGGGGTTTACCTTGAGCGCCTCACGTACGAGCAATCGCACCGCATAAACAGGCACTGCGCTGCAAGCGCCGTCAACAGGGCGTCGCGCCGTATCGGCGGCTTTGCGTGACGCTTGCAGCGCCGTCCTGCTATCTCAAAAGAAGATACAGCGTATCCGCCGTATCGCGTTGCGCGATAGCCGGGCCAATCGTCAAACTGGGCGCAAATCACATTCGCACTCAGGAGACACATCATGCGCACTCAGGTTGGCATCATCGGCGCGGGGCCCGCGGGCCTGCTTCTTTCCCATCTTCTTCATTTGCGCGGTATCGAGTCCGTCGTGCTCGAAACGCGCACGCGCGAGCAGATCGAATCGACGATACGCGCCGGCGTGCTCGAGCAGGGCACGATGGATCTGCTGACGCAAGCCGGCGTCGGCGAGCGCATGAAGGCGGAGGGCGCGCTGCATCACGGCTTCGAGCTTGCGTTCGAAGGCAAGCGCCGCCGCATCGATCTGACCGGACTGACGGGCCACTCGATCACCGTGTATGCACAGCACGAGGTCATCAAGGATCTGGTCGCGGCGCGCGTGGCAGCGGGCGGGGAATTGCGCTTCGGCGTATCGGAGACGTCGCTGCATGGCATCGACACCGACAAGCCGTCGATCCGCTACCGTCACGAAGGCGAACTCTGCGAGTTGCAGTGCGACTTCGTGATCGGCTGCGACGGCTCGCAAGGCGTTTCGCGCGCATCGATTCCGCAGGCATTGCGCCGCGACTTCGAACGCGTGTACCCGTTCGGATGGTTCGGGATCCTATGCGAAGGGCCGCCGTCTTCCGATGAACTCATTTATGCGCGCCACGACCGCGGCTTTGCGCTGATCAGCACGCGCTCGGCCAACGTGCAGCGCATGTACTTTCAATGCGATCCGAAAGATTCCGTCGATAACTGGTCCGACGACCGCATCTGGGCCGAACTGCATGCACGCGTCGATTCGCACGATGGTCAGCACGTGAAGGACGGCAAGATCTTTCAGAAGAACATTGTCGGCATGCGCAGTTTCGTTTCGGCGACGATGCAGCATGGCCGACTCTTCCTGGCCGGCGACGCCGCGCATATCGTGCCGCCGACCGGCGCAAAAGGGATGAACCTCGCGGTCGCCGACGTGCGGTTGCTCACGAAGGCATTGAACGCGTTCTACGTCGAGAACCGCAGCGATCTGCTCGAACGCTATAGCGAAACGGCGCTCAAGCGCATCTGGCGCGCGGAGCATTTCTCGTACTGGATGACGAGCATGATGCATCGGATCGAAGGCGCGTCGCCGTTCGAGCAGCAGCTTCAGGTGGCCGAACTCGAATACGTGACGACGTCGCGCAGCGCAGCCACGGTGATGGCGGAGAACTACGTCGGCGTGGCTGTGCCCCAAGACTGAGCGCAACGCCAGCGGCTGCGATTGTCGGTGCAACAGCAACAGTGAATTCAGGATTAGCGGATTTATCGTCTACGACGGTGCACCTACACTGCCTTCACCGCTGCAACGAATTCCGTTCGCGGCACACATAAGAAGCATGACTGGAGGTGGTCAAATGAAATCGCTCATTCAGGCTGTTGCAGTTGCCGTCGCGCTCGGCGCGCCGATCGTTTCGATGGCGCAGACGTCGGGGCAAGCCGCGCAGCAAGGCGTCGAGGTTATTCAAAGTCAGGCCGCGAGCCAGCAGGGCGCCGCGCGAGTCGAGAACAGCGGCTATGGTTCGGGCAGCCACGGTTCGTGGCAAGCGGGCCGCGGCGGCGACGTCACGTTCAGTTCGTATTCGCCGCCGGTTTATAACGCACGATAAAGTTTGTCGAAAGAGCAGGGCGCGGAGTTTTCGCGTTCAAACCGCAAACGAAAAAACCGCGTGACGCCCTAGGCGCCGCGCGGTTTTCTATTTCTGCATCGTGCCGGATTGCGGCGAGCGCAACAACGTCATCTCGTTGCGCAGCAGTGCGATGAGGTCGTCGTCGGTTGGTCGCGTGCCCCAATGCCGCGCGCCCGCGACGGACGCAATCGCCATCCACGAATGCGGTGGAAACCATTCGCGAACGAGCGCGCCGTTCTGCCGCAAGCACAACTGGCCGGTCTGTTCGCTGTACTCCGCGCAGACGAGCATGCCGTCGATCTGCGCGCTGACTCGTCGTGGATCAGTGCGTACCAAGTTGTCGCTCCTGCAAGCTGCCGATGCAAACGCAAACGCAGACCTCAATGCAAAGGCAAAGCCCAATGCAGCGCGGCGCGATCGTCATAACGTGTAGCGCCGCACTACGCGCGATCAATGATCGCCGCCGTGGCCGTGCCACTCGCCGCGGCCATGCCCTTCGCCGTGGCCGCGCCAGTCTCCGTGCGGACCGCGCGCGTCGCGCCATTCGCGTTCGCGATGACGCTCTTCCCATTCGCGACGTTCCCAATAGCGATGACCGTCGTAGTAACGCTCGCCATACCAGCCGGGACTGACGACGACCACCGGCGGTGGCGGCGCATACACCGGCGGCGGAGGCGGCGCGTAAACGGGCTCGGGCGCATACACGACGCCCGGAACGCCGATGTTCACGCCGACGTCGACGTGAGCGAGCGCCGCCGACGACGCCCCGATGCCGACACCGGCGACGATCGCAATAGAGAGCAAGCGGCTTCGTGATTGATTCATGGGGTGGGTTCCCGTGTTCTTATGATTGAGTGTGTAGGGCTCGGCGCGCGCCGCGATCAGTAACGGTCGTGGTAACGGTAATGGTTGTGATAGCCGCCATCGGGCACCACGATGCAACCGCTCAACGCGGTGCCGAGCGTCGCCGCCAGAATGACCAGCGCAAAAATTCGTTTCATGAGATTGCTCCTCGTTGCTGTTGATCCGAACTCTACTGAGAGGCGGTATTACCGTTGTGTTCGTGTGTAACAGGACGTGTCGCGTGCATCGCGTGGACTGTTTGTGCAGGGCGCGCGCAGGCGAGGGCGCATGAGGCGTGCGACGACCGCGGCTACGAAGTGCAAACGAGGGGCAAGCCATTGAGCACGCTATGAAAAGGCCGCGTACGCAGGTCTTGGATGAGCCGTGGCGCAACAAAGGCGTGGTGCAAGCAGCGCTGAAAAGCGGAAGGCAAGGCCAGACGCGGTCTATATACCGCGCGGATACATTCGGTTGCAGACTGGCGTTTTACGTTGATCGTTTGCGACGCGAGGCCTGAGATTGGTCAATCGGCCGGACCGCAGTTCAGCTTTTATTAATATTTGACCGGTAGCATACTGGCTCGCACGCTGGCGCCCGCCCCGTGCCCAACCCACGATGCCAAACGAGAAACGAGACGTCCTATGAAGATGCAATCCTTCGATACGAATGCGCGCCGTTATGCGACCGGCTATGACGGCGTCGCCCGCTTGCTTCACTGGCTGATCGTCTTGCTGATTGCGGCGCAGTTCGTGATCGGCTGGACCATGCCGGACATTCACAAGGGCACGCTGCCCGAAGGGCTGATTGCGTGGCATCTCGGTGTGGGCGCAACCTTGATTGCGGCCGTCGTGCTGCGAATCGTCTGGCGTGCCACGCATCGTCCGTCGCCGGCATCGGTGTCGCCGTTTTTTCGCGTCGTTTCGCACATCACGCATGGCCTGCTGTATCTCGCGCTTGTCGTCGTGCCGGTGCTCGGATGGGCGAACGCGTCATCGCGCGGCTGGACGATCAAGCTTTTCGGCGTGCTGCCGTATCCGTCGATTTCGCCGACCGGCTCGAGCGTCGGGCATGAGATGGGCGACATCCACGGGTATCTTGCGTGGGTCTTGCTCGTGCTGATCGGCTTGCATGTGGCGGGCGCGCTCTTTCATCGCTTCGTGCTGAAGGACGATGTGTTGCAGCGGATGCTGCCTTGAGCGGTGCGATTGCATGGACGCAACCTGAACGCAACCTGAACGCTGCATCGGCGCTCGATCAACCCGGTTCGGCGGCCGCATGCTCCGGCGCCGCTGCCTCGCGATAGCCGAGCCGCGTCGAGATCGCAAGGCCCGACTCGCGCAACAGCGCGACGTAATGCGACTTCGTATCGGCGCCGCAGCGCATGGTCGGAAATGAAATGGACAGGCCGGCGATCACGCGGCCAAAGCGGTCGAACACCGGCACCGCGATACACTGCAAGCCTTCTTCCTGCTCCTCGTTGTCTTCGCCATAGCCTTGCTCGCGAACGCGCGGCAGAATGCTCAGCACTGCCTCGGCCGACGACAACGTCTTTTGCGTCGACTTGCGGAATTCGACGTGAGACAGCACCTCGCGCGCGTCGGCCGGCTCCATCCACGCGAGCAGCACCTTGCCGATTGCCGTGCTGTGAAGCGGATTGCGCCGGCCGATCCGCGACTGCATGCGCAGCCCGTAATCGGCGTCGATCTTGTGGATATAGATGATCGCGTCTTCGTCGAATGCGCCGAGGTGCACCGCCTCGCGTGTGAGCTGGCCGATGCGGCGCATTTCGACGTCGGCTTCGCGCACGAGATCGACGCTCTCCAGCGCCTTCGCGCCGAGTTCGAAAAGACGGATGGTCAGACGGTAGCGCTCGGTCTCGACTTCCTGCGTCACGTAGCCGAGCGCCTTCAGCGTCTGCACGACGCGATGCACGGTCGTCTTCGACATGCCGAGCCGTTGCGACAGTTCGCTGATGCCGATCTGCCCGCTGTCGCCGATCGCGCCGAGGATCGCGAACACGCGGCCAATCGACGAAGCCGATTCGCCTTTGTCGCTGCCGCACTCGACGCTGTCCGCGTCGTGCGCAAGACTGGCGGGAACGTCCTTACGCTGCTGTTTGCCGGTTGCTGCCATTTCCGTGATTCCCTGATCGAACTTCTATCGAACCATATTCGAACGCTATTGCGTGCCGCGTTGCGGCGGACGCCGGGAGCATACCGCGTCTCGTCGCGTATGTTGAAGACTCAGCGCGCGAGCCATCCGCCGTCTACTGCGAGTGTATGCCCGTGCACGTAGTCCGACGCGGACGACGCCAGAAAAACCACCGGTCCCGCGAGATCGTCCGGCGCGCCCCAGCGGCCGGCCGGAATGCGGCTCAGGATTTCGTCGTTGCGCTGCGCGTCTTCACGCAACGCCGCGGTGTTCGCGGTGGCCATGTAGCCGGGCGCAATCGCGTTGACGTTGATGCGCTGCGCGGCCCATTCGTTGGCAAGAAGCCGCGTGAGGCCGAGCACGCCGCTTTTCGACGCCGTGTACGACGCGACGCGTATGCCGCCCTGAAACGACAGCATCGACGCGATGTTGATGATCTTGCCGCCGCTTTGCTGCGCGACGAATTGTCTTGCCGTGGCTTGCGCGAGAAAGAAGAGGCTTTTCAGATTGAGGTCCATCACGGCGTCCCAGTCGTCCTCGGTGAAGTCGAGCGCGTTCTCGCGACGGATGATGCCTGCGTTGTTCACCAGCACGTCGACGCGTCCGAACGCTTCGACCGCGGCCCGCACGATGTCGTCCACTGGCGCAATCGAGGCGAGGTCCGCGCGCACGTCCGCGAATCTGCGCCCCGCGGCGGCGACGCGCTCGGGCGTATCGCCCGCATCGGCACGCGACACGCCGACGATGTCGCAGCCCGCCTCGGCGAGCGCGAGCGCCATGCCCGCGCCGAGGCCCGCGTTGCTGCCGGTGACGATGGCGACCTTGCCGGTCAGATCGAACGGATGGGTCGCGGAGCGGTTGGTGGCGGAGATGTTCACAATGTCAAAGCCCATGTCGTGAGTTTCGTATGGCGAGCGGCCGATGCGATGCGATGCGCTCAGCGCAGATCGCGCACCGCGATATGGTCCATGTCGCTGAACACCTGGTTTTCGCCGACCATGCTCCAGATGAACGTATAGGCCCGCGTGCCGACGCCCGAGTGGATCGACCAGCTCGGCGAGATCACCGCCTGTTCGTTATGCACGACGATGTGCCGCGTCTCGCTCGGCTCGCCCATCATGTGAAAGACGGCGGCGTCGTCGGCGACATTGAAATAGAAATACACCTCCATGCGCCGCTCGTGCGTATGGCAGGGCATCGTGTTCCACAGACCGCCGGGTTCGAGCTTGGTCATGCCCATCGACAACTGGCAGGTCGGCAGCACCTCGGGCACGATGAACTTGTAGATGGTGCGACGGTTGCTCGTCGCGGCATCGCCGAGCGTTTGCGGCGACGCCTGCGCGAGCGAGATCGTGCGAGTCGGATGCGACTCGTGCGCGGGCGCGCAATTCAGGTAGAACTTCGCCGGCTGCGTGGCGTCGTCGCTGCCGAAAGCCACAGCTTGCGCGCCGCGGCCGATGTAGATCGCCTCCTCGTTACGCACCGTGTAGCGCGTGCCGTCGACGTCGACCCAACCGTCGCCGCCGATGTTGATCGCGCCCAGTTCGCGCCGCTCGAGCAGATAGCTGACGCCGATCGCCTTGCCGAGCGAGCCGGGCACTTCGACGGCGCGCGCGGCGGGCCACGCGCCGCCCACGATGATGCGGTCGATGTGGCTATAGGTGAGCCGCAGCGCGTCGCGCTCGAACACCTCGTCGACGAGGAACTCCTTGCGCAATCCGGCGGTATCGAGCGTCTTCGCATACTCGCTGTTGACGGCCTGCCTCACGTGCAGCGTTGCTTCCATGATTCTGTCTCCGGTGGGTGGGCGCCTTCCCGCAGTTACCCAGCTTAGCGGCGGCGCACGCATGGGCTCGACTGTAGCGCGTTATTCGCTATTTCGGAACAGTGGTCCATAAAAAATTGCGAAGCATGGGTGAGCCAGCGGAGGCCCGCCAGCATAGGCCGGGTAAACGATTATCCTCGTCGCGCAAAAAATCGGAACGACGTTCCTGACTCGATGCTATATTGCGCCGAAAGGGAGCAGCCGGCGTCAGACCGGTGCTTACCCAAGGTGGAGTTACCGGACAACTGGACGTCAAGTCCACGGAGGAGACAATGAAGCTCAAGAAGGCCATCGACCGCATTCCTGGCGGCCTGATGCTCGTGCCGCTGCTGCTCGGCGCCTGCGTTCATACGTTCGCGCCCGGCGCGGGCAAGTATTTCGGCTCGTTCACCAACGGCCTGATCGCCGGCACCGTGCCGATTCTCGCGGTCTGGTTTTTCTGCATGGGCGCGACGATCGACCTGCGCGCCACCGGCACCGTGCTGCGCAAATCCGGCACGCTGCTCGTCACGAAGATGGTCGTCGCGTGGATCGCGACCCTCGTGGCATCGCATTTCATCCCCATCGACGGCATTAAGGCCGGGCTCTTCGCCGGGCTCTCGGTGCTCGCGATCACGACGTCGATGGACATGACCAACGGTGGTCTCTACGCCGCGGTGATGCAGCAGTACGGCACGAAAGAGGAGGCCGGCGCATTCGTGCTGATGTCGGTCGAGTCGGGGCCGCTCGTCAGCATGATCATTCTCGGCGCGACGGGCGTCGCGTTCTTCGAGCCGCGTCTTTTCGTGGGCGCGGTGCTGCCGTTTCTGATCGGTTTCGCGCTCGGCAATATCGACAGCGATCTGCGCGAGTTCTTCGGCCGCTGCGTGCATCCGCTGATTCCGTTTTTCGGTTTCGCGCTCGGCAACGGCATCGACCTGAACGTGATCGCGAAGAGCGGCATGGCGGGCGTGCTGCTCGGCCTTGCGGTGATCGTCGTGACCGGCATTCCGCTGATTCTCGCCGACCGCTGGATCGCGGGCGGCAACGGCGCGGCGGGACTCGCGGCTTCGTCGACGGCGGGCGCGGCGGTGGCCAACCCGGCGATCATCGGCGAGATGATTCCGAGCTTCAAGCCGCTGGTGCCGGCCGCGACCGCGATGGTCGCGACCGCCTGCCTCGTGACCGCGATTCTGGTGCCGATGCTGACCGCGCTGTGGGTGCGCCGTCATCATGCGCGCGATACGTTGCGCGAGGAATTGCTGACGCCCGCGGCGACGCCGCTGAAGGAGAGCGACGTGCATGTGTGAGCGGGTGTGAGCATGCGCGCTGATGCTCGCTGACCGAGCGTAGAAACGCCGGGGCCGCTTTAACGCGGCCCCAGTTTCGTTTCGAGCATGGCCTTAACGTGCGCCCATTCGTCGTCGATGATGCTAAAGCGCACCGAGTTGCGCTTGCGGCCGTCCGGCATGATGCGCTCGTGGCGAACCACGCCTTCCTGCTTTGCGCCGATTCGCAGAATCGCCGCGCGCGACTTGTCGTTGAGCTCGTCGGTGGTGAACTGCACGCGCACACATTGCATCGCTTCGAATGCATGACGCAGCAGCAGATATTTCGCCTCGGTATTGACGGCCGAACGCTGCGCCGATTCGCCGAGCCACGTGTGCCCGATTTCGAGCTTGCGATTCGCGTAGTCGATTTTCCAGAACCGCGTGCTGCCGACCACCGCACCCGTATCGCGGCGCACGATCACGAACGGCATGACTGTTCCCGCGTCACGTCCGGCGAGCGCCGCGTCGATATAACCGTCGATCGTGCCGGGCCCTGGCACGACAGTCAGCGTCAGATTCCACAATTGCCCATCGGCGGCGGCTTCGAGCAACGCTTGCGCGTGATCGCGTTCCAGTGGCCGCAGTTCGACCGTGTTGCCCGTCAGCGTGGGTTGCATGAGTTCGCACCAAACATTCGTCGATGAAATAAAAAAGTCCGCGAGCATCAACTCGCGGACTCTCTACAGCCAGCAACGATCAGCCGTTGCCAGCGTTACCCCATGCGTTACGACGACATCACCGTCACGGCCTTCGTGACCAGATACGCTTCCATCGCTTCCGGTCCGCCTTCCGAGCCGTAACCCGAATCCTTCACGCCGCCGAACGGCATTTCTGGCGTCGGCGTGGCGGGCTGGTTGATCCACAGCATGCCGACTTCCAGTTGCTGCGACAGCAGATGCACGTTCGCGAACGACTTCGTGAACGCGTAACCTGCGAGACCGAACGGCAGGCGGTTCGCTTCGGCGATCGCTTCCTCGAGCTTGTCGAAACCGCGGATCGCCGCGATTGGGCCGAACGGCTCGTTGTTGAACACGTCGGCTTCGAGCGACACGTTGGTGAGCACCGTCGGCGCGAAGAAGTTGCCTTCGGTGCCGACGCGCTCGCCGCCCGTTTCGATCTTCGCGCCGGTCTTGCGCGCGTCGTCGAGCACCTTGCTCATCGCCGTCAGGCGGCGCGCGTTGGCGAGCGGCCCGAGGGTCGTGCCGTCCGCGAGACCGTCGCCGAGTTTCAGGCCCTCGGCGTGCTTGACGAGCGCCGCGGCGAACTCTTCGCGGATGCTGTTGTGCACCAGAAAGCGTGTCGGCGAAATGCACACCTGGCCCGCGTTGCGGAACTTCGCACCGCCCGCTGCCTTGACCGCGAGCGCGACGTCGGCGTCTTCAGCGACGATGACCGGCGCGTGGCCGCCGAGCTCCATCGTCGCGCGCTTCATGTGCGCGCCGGCCAGCGAGGCCAGTTGCTTGCCGACCGGCGTGGAGCCCGTGAACGTGACCTTGCGGATCACCGGATGCGGGATCAGGTAGTTCGAGATTTCGGCCGGATCGCCGAACACGAGGCCGACGGTGCCGGCCGGCACGCCCGCTTCGACGAACGCCTGCAACAGGCCCGCTGGCGACGCCGGGGTTTCTTCCGGCGCCTTCACGAGGAACGAGCAGCCGCTCGCGAGCGCGGCGCTCAGCTTGCGCACGATCTGGTTGACCGGGAAATTCCACGGCGTGAAGGCGGCGACCGGGCCGATCGGTTCCTTCAGCACGAGCTGCTGCGCGGCGAGATTGCGCGACGGCACCACGCGGCCATAGAGGCGGCGGCCTTCGTCGGCGAACCATTCGATGATGTCCGCGGCCGCCAGCACTTCGACCTTCGCTTCGGCGAACGGCTTGCCCTGTTCCTGCGTCATCAGACGGCCGATGTCGGAGGCGCGCTCGCGCACCAGCGCGGCTGCCTTGCGCATCACCGCGGCGCGCTCGTGCGCGGGCACCTTGCGCCAGGCTTCGAAGCCGCGCTGAGCCGCTTCGAGCGCCCGGTCGAGATCGGCGATGCCGGCGTGCGCCACCTTGCCGATGACCTGGCCGGTAGCGGGGTTCAATACGTCGAGAGTCTTGCCGCTCGCGGCATCGCACCACTCGCCGTTGATCAGAAGTCGGGTATCGGTATAGCTCGAAATTGCCATGCTGGTTCCTGTAAATGGGAAAACGACAGGCTGCGCTGCGCTCGCGTACAGAACCGAACGCGCGTGGCCGAGAATGGACTGCCGATAAGGAAACATCTTATCTGATTGCGCTCAAACGTACCGGCGGCCGCTCCGCTCGCGGCGGGCGCGGCACGCATCTTGCGACCCCAGTTTCCGGACGGCCGCCGCGGCCTGTGCGTCGACGCCAGGCGCTAGTCATGGAAAGCCCGGGGAGAGCGCCGGCGCGTCAAGTGGCGTACAGTCGAGCGGCAGTCCCAGTCAACCAGATGCACATGAGGAATCGACATGCCTACCGGTACAGTGAAGTGGTTCAACGACGCAAAAGGCTTCGGCTTCATCACACCCGACGACGGAGGTGAAGACCTGTTCGCCCATTTCTCGGAGATTCGCTCCGAGGGTTTCAAATCGCTGCAGGAAAATCAGAAGGTCAGCTTCGAAGTGAAGCAGGGGCCGAAAGGAAAGCAGGCCGCGGACATCAAGCCTATCTAGCCGGCGATGCGGCTAGCGCCGCGCACACGTTCGCGATCGTTGCGCGGCGCTTTGCATGATGACGGCGAGCGCCGCGCTTGCTGCGATCGCCGCAGCGCGTGGCGTCGTCGCGGACGCCGCGCTCGAGCGTCGCCGGCTTCGGTGAGCGCGGCCCGTCGTGCGCCGATGGGGTCGTCGTGGCCGCGCTGAGCGGCCCGCTGAGTGGAAACTTGCCGGCAAGTTAATCAGCATCCCGAAACCTTCTGCAACCCTCGTGCGGGCGATGCCGACGCAATGCCCGTGCGGACACCCGGTTCGCTCGCCGGGCGGGGAGCGAGCGTCCGAACGGTTATTGCACCTTGCATAATCCGCTGCGTTAGTGCCTAACGGCATCGCAAAGAGGCGCCCGCGCATGCTGGCAGCCCGCCCGGCGTTGCAATGCCGTCACTAATCTCTTACGGAGCGCTGCTACAATCTCCCCTTTCTTGATTGGTTGTGCGCTATGGGTTTCGAACAACTCGCTGAACTGAAGAAGCAACTGGCCGCGGCACGGGCCCAGGCTGCGCCGGCCGCGAAGGCTGACGGCAAATCCGGCGCGAGGCCCGAGGGCAAGCCGGATTCAAGGCGCGATGTCAGGAGCGATGGCAGGCCGGCTGCGAAATCCGCGAAGCCGGGCGCGGGCCCCGGTGCGGGCGCCCGACAGGGCGCGCGGCCTGCCGGCAAGCCGTCGCAGCCGTCACAATCGCGGCGCGGTCCCGGCGGGGGTCCCAATGCTGGCGCGCCGGCCGCGGACGCCAAGCCGGTCGATCCGGTGGTGAAGTCCATCGGCCGTCTGCAAAAGCGCTTCCCGAACGCGTTCCCGAAGAACCCGGCGCCGAAGCTGCCGCTGAAGGTCGGCATCTTCGAAGACCTCGTGGTGCATGCCAAGGAACTGTCGCTGAGCGAAGCGGAGTTGCGCGACGCGATCAAGACGTGGTGCCGCGGCAGCCGCTACTGGAAGTGTCTCGTGGAAGGCGCCGCGCGCGTCGACCTGACGGGCGCCGAGGCGGGCAAGGTCACGGCTCAGGAAGCGGCGGGCGCGCAGCGCCTGCAGGCGCATCGCGCGGCGAAGAGCGCGAAGAGTGCGGCGGCAGCGGCTGCGCCGGCTGCATCTGCTGCTTCCGCCGATGCGGTCCATGCGCAGAACCAAGCGCCTGTGGATGCGCAAGCGTCACAGCAGGGTTCGCAAGAAGCGTCGCAAGCAACCTCACAGGAAGCGTCGCAAGCAACCCCGCAACAAGCCGAGCCCAACGAGCCGCAATCCACCGCCGCCGATGCGCCGTCTGACGACAAACTCGCTGCGCAATCCGCCAACCTCTCCGAGACGGCGCCCGCCACTCGCGAAGCCTGAGCATCGGCCACCTGAATCACCCGGTGGCCGCTCAACGCACCGCCGCCCCCAGCCGGCCGCGCACGAAGCCGACGTGTTCGCGCAGCACATAGAACGCGTCGGCGTAAGCGAGCGGCATGCGCAGCCGATTCAACGATTCCTCGATCTGATCCAGTTCCGCGAAGAGCCGCTTGCGCTCTTCGTCGGTGGTTTGCGCGAGCGCGCCGCGCTCGATCGCGATCAGCGAACCATAATAGCGATAGATGCGCGAACGCACCCGCCAGCGATACAGCGCCGGAACCAGCCGCATCGCCGGAAAAAGCAGCACGGCGATCGGCAACAGCAGCACGAGCGTGCGGTCGCCGATGCTCGCGAGCCAGAACGGCAGCGTCCGGTATAGGAAGCTCTTGCCGGTGCGGTAGTAGCGCTGCGCGTCTTCGCTGATCTGATACTCGTGCGCGATCGGGCTCGGGAATTGTCCCGCGCGCTGCAGCAGGCCCGGCCTGCCGTGCACTTCCTGCGCCGCCTCGATCAGCAGATCGGAAATGGCCGGATGCAGATCGGTACGCGCGACAAGCTCGACGGTCGGGCTGATCAGATGTACGGTCTCGGGCGGAATCTTGTGCCGCAGATCCAGCACGCCAGGCGGCAGATCGATCTGATCCAGATACGGAAAGAGCCGCGTATAGGCGCTGGCTTCGTCGAAATTCATCACCGAAATGCCGGGCACGCGAAGCAGGCGCAGCATCAGCCCGCGGGTCGCGGAATCGCCGCTGAGAATCGCCGCATCGACCTCGCCCGCGACGAGCTGCGTGGCCGCTTGCAGACCGTCGCTCGGCACGAGCGTCGTATCGTCGCCGGACCCAATGCCGTTCGCGTCCAGCAGCTTCAGCGCGAGCAGGCGCGTGCCGCTGCCTTCGCGGCCCACGGCGATCCGCTTGCCTTCGAGCTGCGCGAGTTCCGTCACGCCGGTGCCGCGATAAAAGACCACGATCGGCACATAAAACACACTGCCGAGCGACATCAGCGACGACGTATCCAGACCGTCCGCCACGCCGCCTTGCACGAGCGCGAGGTCGACGTGCTGCTTCGGATCGAGCAGACGCTGAAGGTTCTGCACCGAGCCGTCGGATTCGAGTACGTTCAGTTTGATGCCGTTTTGCGCGAGAATTTTCTTGTACTGATCGGCGGCGGCGACAAACGAGCTATCTTGCGGACCGGCGCTGAGCGTGATCGTTTTCGGCGGCGCCGGATCGACGAGCCACACGATCAGCGTGACGACAAGCGCGACCGCCGCGGCGACGACAATATAGGGCAGCGTGTGATCGCGCCACTCGGCATGAAGCGATTCGCGAGGAAGCGGCGGAGGACGACGCGGACGTTGCGCTTTCATAGGCATGGCGTGCGGTAGCCGGGATCAGGGCATTGTCTACTGCGGCGGGCGGACTTGTCGTCGGAAGTTTGCTCTATTGTTGGTTGCCCTGTTGTTTGCCTGATTCGCGGCGCGCGTTGCAAAAGTCCTTTAATCGAAGGGCCATGCAATCGTTCTCAAGCAATGAGCAGCCCGAGCTGCCAAGGAGACGATCGTGTTGTCTGCTGCATTGGATACTTTAGGTGCATTGGCGGTGCTGCTGAGCATCGCTCTGCATATTCTCGTCTTCGGACGCAAGCGGTGAGCGCGACACATCGCCGGCCGACCGCATCTTTCCCATTGTTCGGCTGCCTTGACGTATCTATTCGCCTTGAGCCGCTTTATCCGCGTGGCCGTGGTGCTTACATTGTCACCAGTGTCAGCGCCGCAGCGTCCTGCTGAAGCAGCGTGAATGCCGCGATTCTCCGCGGCAGCACGCCGGCGCAAATCCAGTCAAAGGACGAACCAGATCATGAGTAAGCTCACAGGCAAGGTCGCAGTCGTAACGGGTGCATCGAAAGGTATCGGCGCGGCAATCGCAAAGGGATTGGCCGCGCAAGGCGCGTCGGTAGTCGTGAACTACGCGTCGAGCAAGGCCGGCGCGGACGAAGTGGTGGCCGCGATCACCGCCGCGGGCGGCAAGGCCCTCGCCGTCGGCGGCGACGTATCAAAAGCCGCGGATGCGAAAGGCATTATCGACAGCGCCGTCGAAACCTACGGCCGCCTCGATATTCTCGTCAACAACTCGGGCGTGTACGAATTCGCGGCGATCGAGGACATCACCGAAGCGCACTTCCATAAGCACTTCAATGTGAACGTGCTCGGTCTGCTGCTGGTCACGCAGGCAGCGGTCAAGCATCTGGGCGAGGGCGCGAGCATCGTCAACGTGAGCTCGGTCGCGAGCCGCATCACGCCGCCGACGAGCGCAGTCTATTCGGCGACGAAGGGCGCGGTGGACAGCATCACGGGCGTGCTCGCGAAGGACCTCGCGCCGCGCAAGATTCGCGTGAACTCGGTGAATCCGGGCATGGTCGTGACGGAAGGCACGCATAGCGCGGGCATCATCGGTTCGGACCTGGAGCAGTGGGCGCTGAGCACGACGCCGCTTGGCCGCCTCGGCCAGCCGGACGACATCGCGGACGTGGTCACCTTCCTCGCATCCAACGACGCGCGCTGGATCACCGGCGAAAGCCTGATCGTCAGCGGCGGCGTGCGTTAAGAATATCCATTGAAGTAGCGGCAAAGCGGCGCCCTCGGGTGCCGTTTTTTTTGCGCGTCGCTTTTTGCCTCGCTTATTCCTCGCTCCCCGGCAAGCGGACGGCAAAGAGCGCATCGAGCAGATTCGACCCCGGCCGTCCGGCGAGCCGCGTGAGCGATTCGGTCATCCGCACCTGACAATCGTCGAGCGGAATCATTCTGATACGCCGCGACGGGTTGAACTCCGCGCGCGCGATCACGCCGACGCCCATGCCTTGCGCGACGGCTTCCTCGAGCGCCTCGCGGCCGTCGACATACATGACCGGCTCAACTTGCAGCGACTCGCGCACCAGTTCGATCTCCAGCAATTGCTGCGTGACCGATTGCGGCTCGCGAAAAATCATCGGCTGCTGCACGAGTTCCCCGTAACTCAGCTTGCGTTTCTTCGCGACGGGATAGCGCACCGGCACCATCGCGACCAGCGGGTCGCGCCGCAACACGCGCGATTCGAGCCGGCTGTGAACCTGCGGCGCGGCGGTAATGGCGGCGTCGACGGCGCTCGACAGCACGCGCTGCATGCAGTCCGCCGCATTGGCGATGGACAGCGTCACCACGATCCCCGGATGCAGCTTGCGAAACGCGCGGATCAGCGCGACCGCGAGATCGGGCGCGTCCGCCGCGAGCGACAGCGACCCCGACTCCAGGCCGCCCGCCGATTCGAGCAACTGCCGCGCGTCGCGCTCGCAACCGAGCATCTGCCGCGTCACGCTGAAAAGCCGTAGCCCGAGTTCGGTGGTCTCGACGCCGCGCGGTCCGCGCTCGAACAGCTTCACGCCGTAATCCTGCTCGAGCCGCCGCACGTGGTCGGACACCGCCGGTTGCGAGAGCGACAACGCCTCGGCCGCCCGCGAAAAGCCGCCATGTTCCGCGACCGCATGAAACGCCCGCAATTGCGCGTATTGCACCTGAGCCTCCGTCGCAGCGAAACTCGCCAGCTATAAGTATTTACGATGAGCGCATCGATTATATCGATTTTACCGATGCACCACGTTTCGGTACTGTAGGCGCTATCTCAACCAGCCAGACCGGAGATTCGGCATGCAAAGCGCGACTGGCAATTCCCCGGCGACAGCGCAACAGAGCGCAAGCTGCGCGCCGCCGGCCCAAGGCGAGCCTTATCTGTTGACGCCCGGCCCGCTGACCACCGCCTTCTCGACCAAGCAGGCGATGCTGCGCGACTGGGGTTCGTGGGACGGCGACTTTCGCGCGATGACGGCGCAACTGCGCCGCAGCCTGCTCGACATCGCAGGTGACGCAAGCGACGCAGCCGGCGAATACGATTGCGTGCCGTTGCAAGGCAGCGGCAGCTATTGCGTCGAAGCGATGCTGGGCAGTCTGATTCCGCGTGACGGCCATGCGCTCGTGCTCGCGAACGGCGCCTACGGCAAACGCATCGCGACGACGCTGCGCTATCTCGGCCGCGCGCATACCGTGCTCGACAAGGGCGATTACTTGCCGCCGCGCGCCGCGGAAGTCGAACGCATGCTCGATGCCGAGCCGGCCATCACGCATGTCGTCGCCGTGCATTGCGAAACGAGCTCGGGCATTCTCAATCCGATCGAAGAGATTGCCGCAGTCACGGCGGCGAAAGGCCGCAAGCTGCTGATCGACTCGATGAGCGCATTCGGCGCGATGCCGCTCGACGTGCGCGAGATCGCGTGCGAGGCGTTCGTCTCGTCGGCGAACAAGTGTATCGAGGGCGTGCCCGGCTTCGGCTTCGTGATTGCGAAGAAGAGCGCGCTGCACGACGCGCGCGGGCGCAGCCATTCGCTCGCGCTCGACGTGCACGATCAATGGGACGTGATGAACCGCACCGGCCAGTGGCGCTTTACGCCGCCAACGCACACGGTCGCCGCGTTTATCGAGGCGCTGCGGCTTCACAAGCTCGAAGGCGGGCAGCCCGCTCGCCTCGCGCGTTATGCGAACAATCGCGACGTGCTGGTCGCGGGCATGCAGGAACTCGGCTTCGAGCCGCTCCTGAATGCACGCTGGCGTTCGCCGATCATCGTGACGTTTTTCTCGCCGGCGCATCCGTCGTTCAGCTTTGAGCAGTTCTACGAACTAATGAAGCAACAGGGTTTCGTCATTTATCCGGGCAAGCTGACGGTGGTGGAGAGTTTCCGCATCGGCTGCATCGGCCAGGTGGATGCGCAGGTGATGCGCCGCGTCGTGCAAGCCTGCGCGAGCGCGCTGCGGACGATGGGCGTCGATCACGCCGCGCCGCCGGCCGCGGCCATCGAAGAACGCAAGCTGCTGGCGGAGCTTGCATGAGCGATAGCAGACAACATCGAATGGAAGCGAACGAAACACGATGAAGCACGTCAAGGCGGTGATTTTCGACTGGGCCGGCACGGTGGTCGACTACGGTTCTCTTGCGCCGATGGGCGCGTTTGTCGAAACCTTCGAGCAGTTCGGCGTGCCGATCACGATCGACGAAGCGCGCGGACCGATGGGCATGGCCAAGCGCCCGCATATCGCGGCGCTGATGGCGCTGCCGCGCGTCGCGCGCGCATGGGCCGACAAGTATGGCCACGCGCCGGGCGACGCCGACATCGACGCCGTGTACGACGTGTTCGTGCCGAAGAATATCGCGGTGGCCGCGAGTTATAGCTCGGTGATTCCGGGCGTCGCCGAAGTGACGAGCGCGCTGCGCGGCGACGACATCCGCATCGGCACGACGACGGGCTACACGCGCGAGATCATGGCCGAGATCGTGCCGGGCGCGGCGGCCCAGGGCTTCTCGCCGGACAGCATCGTGTGCACGGGCGATACGCCCGAAGGGCGGCCGTCGCCGTACATGATCTACAAGACGCTGCCGGAACTGGGCGTGTGGCGCGCGAAAGACGCGATCAAGGTCGACGATACGGAAGTCGGCATCGAGGAAGGCATTAACGGCGGCACGTGGGCGGTGGGTGTCGCCGTCAGCGGCAATGCGTTCGGTATGGCGGAGGACGACGTCAAGGCGCTCGCGCCCGACGACTTCGCGCGGCGCCGCGCGGCCGCGATCGACAGATTGCGGGCCGCGGGCGCGCATTATGTGATCGACAGCGTCGCGGATCTGATGCCGGTGGTCCGCGATATCGACGCGCGGCTCGCGCGAGGCGAGCGGCCTTGAGGGGCGTGTTGGGCGCCGGTCCAAACTTAGTCGGAAATCAGCTTCAACCCCGCGGGCAAGGACTCGCCGAACACCCGGCCTTCGTCCGCGTTATCCAGTTCGACGACCTCGCCGACCATCGCGATCCACGCGCGCGGCGCGCTGGTCGCCTCCAACCTGCGAATCACGGCGTCGCGCAACTTGTGCGGCAGATCGCGCGAACGGTCGCCGGTCATGCGCGCGATCTGCACGGCGGCGAACGCGGCCGGGTCGATCTTCTTCCAGTCGAGCGCGAGAATCGCGTCGAGCCATCCACTCGCGACATCCGCCGGCACGACGTTATGCGCGCTGCCATAGAACGGCCGGCGCGCGCCGATCCGCCCGACGGCCCACCAGCTCTGATGATTCTCCGAAGGCTTGCGCAAACGCGCGAGCACCGACTCGCCGAGTTCGATCTTGCGCTCCACCGGAATGCGTTCCAGCGACGCGCTCAGCCGAACCATATCGGCGATGCCCGTTTTCGCGACGTCGAACGGCAGCTTGTGACGCGACTGCGCGGCCGTTTGCAGATAGGCCATTGCATCGAGCACGCGCAGTTGCGCGGTTTCGTCGAGGCCGCCCGCGGCGCGCCGCCACAGCGTCCACCATTCGGACCAGACCTGGCTTTCCTGGATGTACTGAATACCGTCGTCGAAGAGGGACCACAGTTGTTCGACGCGCCATTCGTCGAGCGGATAGCCAAAGCCTGGCCGCACGCAATAGCCGGCGAGATTCAGCCAGAGCCGCTCGTGATCCGCCGAGCGGCGCCGTCTGCGCGCGCGTTCCCACAGCGCGCCGAACAGTTCGCGTAGCAGCGCGCTGTTCCAGCTCTCGCGCGGGCCGAGCAGTTGTTCGAGCTGCGAGCGCAGACGTTTGACTTCTTTTTTATCGACGTCTTGCGAGCGCGAACCGAACGAGCGGTCGATCTGCGCGATGGCTTCGTCGAGCCGCGGATGCCGCGCCGCGGCGGCATCGTCCGCGAGGTTGACCTGCGCATGCTCACGACGCAACTGGAACTCAAGCAACCAACGCTCGGCAGGATTGTCGCGGTCGATGCAGTGGACTTCGAGCGTGCCGACTTCGGTCAGCGAGGTGGCGATGCGCACGGCTCGCTCGCGGGCGCTGCCCGCGCCCTGCGGCGGGACGATGGTGGCGATGGGCGGCAGGCGCACGAAGTCGCCGCCCGCAAGGTCGGCCAGCTCGCCTGGCGCATACACGGTGTCCGCGCTCGACGACACCAGGTGAAAGCGCACCGGATGCCCGAGCCGCAGCGCGAACGTGCGATCGGCGATGAGGATTTCGTGGCCCTCCTCGGTGCCGCGCGGCAGGAGGCAGATGCCGCGTTGGGTGGTTTGCTCGGGCGGTGCGGGTTGCGAACGCTGCCTTTCCTCGCGCGCGTCGGCGGGTTCGTCCAGTACGAGAAAATAGCTGCGCGGCGAACCGCCGCCGATCTTCGGCGCGCCGCCCGCGCGCGCGAGGCTATAGGCAACAGCGCCGCGCGCCACGGCGACGTCCGGATTGTCGTTCTCCAGCACATGCAGCGGTTCGCCGCGCCACGCGCCCAACGTATCGGCGAGGCGCTGCGTCAACGCCTGCGCGCGGAACACGCCGCCGTTGAGCAGCAGCGTATCGGGGACGGGGAGTGGGGCGGATTCATCTTTGTCCCGCCCCAACGCCTTGCGCGACTGCGCCTCGAAGCGGCCCAGAAAAGCGGCGATATGCCGTGTGACGGCGGCATCGGTTGCATACGGCAGACCGAACTCGACGATCGCGCCGCGCGGCCGGCCCGGCCGTTCGTGTGCAGCCACCGCCGGAAAAAATCCATCGACGATCACACGCTCCACCTCGTCGCGCGTGACCTGCGCCGTGCGCGCGCCGCCGACGAGCTTCGCGCCCGCGCCGAGCAGCGTGATCGACGCCGAGTCGGGCGCTTGCGGCCCGAGCAGCAACTCCTTCGCGCCGCGGCAGCGCTCGACCAGTTGCGACAGGCTCGCCGCCGACAAACGCGCGCGCTCGCCGCCGCCAGGCAGCCGCGCTTCGACGAGATGCGCGAGCGCGAGGTCCATGTTGTCGCCGCCGAGCATCAGATGATTCCCGACGCCGATACGTGTGAGCTGCGGCTCGCCGTCGGCCATGCTCACTTCGATCAGCGTCAGGTCGGTGGTGCCGCCGCCGACGTCGCAGATCAGCACGAGACGCGTGTGCGCCAGTTCGTCGGCAAGCCGCTCGCGATGATGGAACAGCCAGTCGTAGAACGCCGCCTGCGGCTCTTCCAGCAGCCGCAACGACGGCAGCCCGGCCATGCGCGCCGCTTCGACGGTCAGCGCGCGCGCGCCTTCGTCGAACGATGCGGGGACCGTGAGCACCACGTCCTGCTGTTCGAGCGGCGCGTCGGGAAAGCGCTGATTCCACGCCGCGCGCACGTGCGCGAGATAGCTCGCGCTGGCTTCGACGGGCGAGACCTTGCGGACATCGTAGGCGGCGCCCCAAGGCAGGATCGGCGCGACGCGATCGACGGCGGCATGCGAGAGCCAGCTTTTTGCGCTGGCGACGAGACGTCCGGGAACCTGCGCGCCGAGCACGCGAGCGAGCCGGCCGATGACGATGGACGGCGCGTCCTGATCGTCGGTGGAAGGCGCCGCGGCTCGCGCCGCGCTTTCGCCCGAGACCGAGACCGAGACCGAGACCGAGACGCTTGCCCCGACCGCCTGCACCCCGCATCCCGAGGTCCACGGCAACTGCAAATCCCCCGCATCCAGCTCGCCCGGCGCGGCGTGATACCGCATCGAAGGCAGTAGCGGCCGCGCGGCAACCTCGCCCGGACTAACAAGCTGCTCGATCTCGAAGACGCGAATCTCCTGCGAGCCGGCCTGCGCATACGCAAGCACCGTGTTGCTCGTGCCGAGGTCGATGCCGACGCTGTACCGCTTCATCTCAGTCATGCATTCGCGTTGCCGCGCACATCGAATTCGACTTTCCAGCGCTCGTCCGTTCCGCGCGGCACAGCTTCGAGTTCAAGCGTGCCCGCTTCGGTCACGCGCGCGTGCAGCTTCACGGGCACGACCTCGCCGGACGTGCGGCCGGAGGCGGGCAGCGTCGCCTGAATCTCTTCTAGCTCCTGCAACTCATCGGGGCCCCAGAAGTCGAGCAGCGTGCCGACCTGATCCTGACGACGCACCGACGATCCGAAGAAGCGGAAATGCACCGGCTCACCGACGACAAGCCCAAACTCCTGCGCGGGCAACTCCGCCTCGGTGCCTTCTTCCATGCCGAACGGCGCGACGCACAGCGCCTGGATGGGCGGCTCGAGGCCAGGGACGGCGGGCATCGCCGATTCGATCGCGATGTAGTACGCCCGCGCGGTGCCGCCGCGAATCCGCACGCCCTGGCCGCGCCGCACGTAGCCGTAATACGCCGCGCCGCGCGCGACGGCCAGATCGAGATCGGCGCCTTCCAGCAGGCGCGCGGGCGCCGCGCCTTCCGCGGCGAGCCAGCCGTTCAGCGTGCTCATGATCCGCTCGACGAGCAGCGTCGACTTGAACACGCCGCCGTTGAACAGCACCGCCGTCGGATGCAGGAAGCTCGCGCCTTGCACGGACGCGTCGGCAGCCGTCTCGCGCAAGCCTTCCAGTTCCGCGAGCGCGCCGACCTGACGGCCGAGAAACGCCGCCAGATGCCGCGTGATGCCCGCGTCCTGCGCATACGGCAAGCCGAGTTGCGTGAGGCCGGCGCGCGTGCGGCTCACCGGCCGCGCCGCGCTGTCCACCTGCGGGAAAAAGCCGTCGAGAATCGTCTGCGTCAACTCGGCGCGCGTGAGCTCCGTGCGGATCGATCCGCCGATCAGCTTCGAGCCGCGGCTCGGCACGACGAGCGGCACGGTGTCGGTGGTCGGGTCGCTTAGCAGCGTTTCCTTCGCCGAGCGGCACGCATAGGTGAGGGCGCGCAACTGCCACGCGTCGGCCTGGGTGCCTTGCGCCGCGAGCTTGCGCGCGACCACGTGCGCGAGCGCGAGGTCCATGTTGTCGCCGCCGAGCAGAATGTGTTCGCCGACCGCCACGCGATGCAGTTCGAGATTGCCCTCGCGCTCGACCACCGCGATCAGCGAGAGGTCGGTCGTGCCGCCGCCGACATCGACCACGAGAATGATGTCGCCGACCTTGACCTGCTTGCGCCACTGGCCGCCGCTCTTCTGAATCCAGCTATACAGCGCGGCCTGCGGTTCCTCGAGCAGCGTCATGCGGCCGTAGCCCGCGGCTTGCGCGGCTTCGGCGGTCAGTTCGCGCGCGGCCGGATCGAACGATGCGGGAATCGTCACCGTGATGTCCTGCTCGTGAAACGGCGCGTCTGGATGCGCGTGGTCCCACGCTTCGCGCAAATGCGTCAGATAGCGGACCGAACTTTCGAGCGGCGACACGCGCGCGACTTCGGGCGGCGCATCGCTCGGCAGGATCGCCGCGCGCCGGTCGACGCCCGGATGGCACAGCCAGCTTTTCGCGCTCGAGACGAGCCGGATCGGCGTCGCCGCGCCGCGGCTGCGCGCGAATTCACCGACCGCGAACTGGCGCTCGCCCGTCCACGGCAGATGCAGGTCGCCGGAACCGAGTTCGTCGGGATGCGGCAGATACAGGAACGAGGGCAGCAGATCGAGATCGGCAATTGCGCCGGGGCCCGTCAATTGCGCGATGGGCAGCACCGCCAGCGTGGTCTTCTCGCCGTCGCTTGCGCTGGTGTCGACGTAGGAGAGCGCGCAGTGCGTGGTGCCGAGATCGATGCCGATGGAATAACGCGCGCCGCTCATAGCTCCACCTCGGCCGGCGCGATGACCTTCGCGTTATGGCTTTCCGCGAGCTTCGGCAGACGCACGTCGTCGACGCGCCAGCCGCGGTGGCTGATGCTGCCGACAAACGGCGCGCGGCCGACCACGTTGCCCGTCAGACGGATCGCGCTCGCGTCGAAACCTTCCTGAAGCGTGACGCGGCTGCCTTCCGCCTCGTCGCGCACCGGGCGGATCGTGAAGTGCTCGCGCAGCGTCGCGCGGCAGCCTTCGTGCACGAGGCGCGCGGCGGCGCCGATGTCGGCGTCGCTGAAACGCTTGATGTCTTCCTCGACGAAATCGATGAAGCGCGCGTCGCGTTGCAAGAGGCCGAGCAGTTGCAGCGCGGCGTCGGGGCTGGCTTCCTTGAGCGTCGGCGCGGCCTTGGGGGCGGGGGCCGGCGAGGGCGCCTGGGTTTGCGTTTGCGCTTGAGTCTGCGTTTGCGCAGCCGCGCCGCCGTCGCGCACGCGCAGCACCGCGGCGGCGAATTCGCCATCGCCGAGAATGCGGAAAAACGCGCTGACGGCCAGCGAAATCCTGCCGAGGAAGGATGGGTTCGAATCGGTCATAAATGCTCCTGAGAGGCTCTGTTAGAGGACGAGCTGTCCTGTGTCCGGGAGTGGGCGCGGCGGGCGAAACGGCCCACGGCGCCCTATGGCGATGTTCGTATCGCGGAAAGCCTGCGACGCAGCGAGCGGTGCGCTTCGCTTGGCGCGACCGGCGCAATCCGCGCGCGCAAAACCCGTATTTTGCCTTGTGACGCGCCGGCTGCGGGCAAACCCGCACGTTCTCGCGTGAGAAACGCAGTCAGATTGGCGGCTTGGGAGGGGGCAGCCCAACAACCTCGCAACCTCGTTTGTGACATCTACATCACGTGCAAGCGCCTCGCCTCACATCCGCCGACCGCAGCAACGGCGTTCGCCGCCCGCAATGTGAGGATTTACCCGTACTGCGTGTGACAATCCTATCAAACGGAGTAACATAGCCCCGTCATTCGCCGGCTCGCCGTCGTGCCGCATTCCAACCCCGGACGCCTCATGCCTGATTCTTCTCCGTCGTCATCGGTCGTCGCGCTGCGCGGCGGGCCGCTCGTTCATCCGGTGCGCAATCCGGGCATGCCGTTCGACGCTTCGTGGCTCGACGGTTTGCGCGTCAACCAGTCGGCGGTCGAACGGCGCTCGGCCACACTCGTCACGCGCCGCAGCGTCAAGAAAGACGCGCAGGCCGCTTGGCTGCTGAAAGCGGTCACCTGCATCGACCTCACTACGCTCAGCGGCGACGACACCGAAGGCCGCGTGCGGCGCCTGTGCGCGAAGGCGCGCCAGCCGGTGCGCGCCGATATTCTCGACGCGCTCGGCATGGCGCCGCAGCGCATCACCACCGGCGCGGTATGCGTCTATCACCGCTTCGTCGCCGCCGCCGTGGATGCGCTAGAAGGCAGCGGCGTGCCCGTCGCGGCGGTGTCGACCGGCTTTCCGGCCGGACTGATTCCGCATCCGCTGAAGCTGAAGGAGATCGAGGCGTCGGTCGCCGACGGCGCCGCGGAAATCGACATCGTCGTCACGCGCGAATACGTGCTGACCGGCAACTGGCAGGCGCTTTACGACGAAGTGCGCGAGTTTCGCGCGGCCTGCGGCCCGGCGCATCTGAAGGCGATTCTCGCGACCGGCGACATCCGCACGCTGTCCAACGTGGCGCGCGCGTCGATGGTCTGCATGATGGCCGGCGCCGACTTCATCAAGACGTCGACGGGCAAGGAGGGCGTGAACGCGACGCTCGACGTGTCGCTCGTCATGGTGCGCATGATCCGCGAGTACCACGAGCGCACCGGCGTGCTCATCGGCTTCAAGCCGGCAGGCGGCGTGTCGAGCGCGAAGTCGGTGCTGGCGTATCAGATCCTGATGAAGGAAGAACTCGGCCGCGCGTGGCTCGAACCGGAGCTGTTGCGCATCGGCGCATCGAGCCTGCTCGCCGACATCGAGCGGCAACTCGAACATCACGTGAGCGGCCGTTATTCCGCTTTCAACCGTCACCCCGTAGCCTGAAGCAGACCCAACCCATGAGCGTAGCGGAGTATTTTTCTTCGATGGAATACGGCCCCTCGTCCGAGGGCGACCAGCCCGCGCGCGCCTGGCTCGCGCAACATGACGCGCGCTTCGGGCATTTCATCAACGGTGCGTGGCACGCGCCCGCAAGCGGCGCGCATTTTGTGTCACACGCGCCGGCAAGCGGCGAGCGCCTTGCCGAAGTCGCCCAGGGCGACGCGGCCGATGTCGACGCCGCGGTAGCCGCCGCGCGCGCCGCGCAACCCGGCTGGCTCGCGGCGGGCGGCGCGGCACGCGCGCGGCATCTGTATGCGCTCTCGCGCATGGTGCAGCGGCACAGCCGGCTATTAGCGGTGCTCGAAGCGCTCGACAACGGCAAGCCGATTCGCGAGACGCGCGACATCGACGTGCCGCTCGTCGCGCGTCATTTTCTGCATCACGCCGGCTGGGCGCAGTTGCAGGACAGCGAGTTCGCCGATCATGCGCCGCTCGGCGTGATCGGCCAGATCGTGCCGTGGAATTTCCCGCTGCTGATGCTCGCGTGGAAAATCGCGCCGGCTATCGCAACGGGCAATTGCGTCGTGCTGAAGCCGGCCGAATACACGCCGCTCACCGCGCTCCTGTTCGCCGAGCTCGCGCATCGCGCCGGCCTGCCCGCGGGCGTGCTCAATGTCGTGACCGGCGACGGCGCGACGGGCGCGGCGCTCGTCGAGCACCCGCAAGTGGACAAGCTCGCGTTCACCGGCTCGACGGAAGTGGGCAAGCTGATCCGCTCGGTCACGGCGGGCTCGGGCAAATCGCTGACGCTTGAGTTGGGCGGCAAATCGCCCTTCATCGTATTCGACGACGCGGACCTCGACGCTGCCGTCGAAGGCGTGGTCGACGCGATCTGGTTCAACCAGGGCCAGGTGTGTTGCGCGGGTTCGCGTCTGCTGGTGCAGGAGGGCGTCGAAGCGCGCTTCATCGCGAAGCTCAAGCGTCGCATGGAGTCGCTGCGCGTCGGAACGTCGCTCGACAAGAATGCCGACGTCGGCGCGATCGTCGATCAGGTACAACTGGAACGGATTCGCTCGCTCGTCGAAAGCGGGCGGCGCGAGGGCTGCGCGATCTGGCAGGCGAGCAATACGACGCTGCCTGCCAACGGCTGCTTTTATCCGCCGACGCTGGTCACGAACGTTGCGCCCGCATCGACTCTGGCTCAGGAGGAAATCTTCGGCCCGGTGCTCGTGTCGATGAGCTTTCGCACGCCGGAAGAAGCCGTCGCGCTCGCCAACAATTCGCGCTACGGGCTCGCTGCGAGCGTGTGGAGCGAGACCATCGGCCGCGCGCTCGACGTCGCGCCGCGGCTCGCGGCGGGCGTGGTGTGGATCAACGCGACGAACCTGTTCGACGCGGCGGTCGGCTTCGGCGGCTATCGCGAGTCGGGCTTTGGACGCGAGGGCGGACGTGAGGGCATTTACGAATATCTGAAACCGCGCGCGTGGCTCAATCTTCCGAAGCGCCGGCCGCCGAGCGCGACGCAAGAGGACAGCGACGGCGTAAAGACGGCTGCCGAGTGGGACACGACGAACACCGCGAACATCGTATCCATCGACCGCACGGCGAAGCTCTTTATCGGCGGCAAGCAGGTGCGCCCGGACAGCGGCTATTCGCTGACGATTCACGCGCCGGACGGAACGCCGGTCGGCGAGGTGAGCGAAGGCAATCGCAAGGACATACGCAACGCGGTCGAAGCGGCGCGCGCCGCGCACAAGTGGTCGCAGGCGAGCACGCATAACCGCGCGCAGGTGCTGTTCTATCTCGCCGAGAATCTCGCGGTGCGCGCCGATGAATTCGCGCATCGGCTCGTCTTGCGGCATGGCGTGACGGCTGACGCGGCGCGTGCGGAAGTGGAGGCGTCGGTCACGCGCCTCTTCACGTACGCGGCGTGGGCCGACAAGTTCGACGGCGCGGTGCATACGCCGCCGTTGCGCGGTGTCGCGCTTGCGATGCACGAGCCGCTCGGCGTGATCGGCATTGCGTGTCCGGACGAAGCGCCGTTGCTGGCTTTCGTTTCGCTGATCGCGCCGGCGCTCGCAATGGGTAATCGCGTGGTCGTGCTGCCGGGCGAGGCCGGTTCGCTCGTGGCGACGGACTTCTATCAGGTCGTCGAGACGTCCGACGTGCCCGGCGGCGTGGTGAACATCGTCACAGGCAAGCGCGCGGCGCTGCTGCCGGCGCTCGCGAGCCACGACGACGTCGACGCGGTCTGGTGCTTCGGCAACGCGGCGGATTCGGCGCTGATCGAGCGCGCATCGGTCGGCAATCTGAAGCGCACCTTCACCGACTACGGGCACCAGTTCAACTGGTTCGACCGTGCGAGCGAGGGCAGGCCGTTTCTGCGCCAGGCCGTGCAGGTGAAGAACATCTGGATACCGTACGGAGATTGACCGCACCGCAGCACACGCACCGCAGCGCAGAGCATGCGCGTCGATCACAAAATGAAGGAGACAACGTGCCGAACATTCTGGACTTCCTGCTGTTGACGAACGCTGCGCCATCGCACGCGGCGCGCCGCATGACGAAGCACGCGGCGCACGAAGGGCTGCCGTCATGAGCGCGCAGCAAGCGAGCGGACGCGTCGTCATTCTCGGCATCTACGTAACCGATCTGACGTTTCGCGCGGCGCGCATGCCTTCGATCGGCGAGACGATTGCGGGCTCCGCGTTCGCGATGGGCCCTGGCGGCAAGGGCTCGAACCAGGCCGTGGCAGCGGCGCGCGCGGGCGCGCAGGTCGTGTTCTGCACGCGCATCGGCGACGATGCGTTCGGCTCCATCGCACAGGCCACCTGGGCGCGCGAGGGCATCACGGCGCGCGCGTCGGTGGTGGCCGGCGTGGCGACGGGCGCGGCGCACATCTTCGTCGACGACACCACGGGCATGAACGCGATCATCGTCGCGGCCGGCGCGGCGGGCACGCTCGGCGCAGCCGACGTCGATGCGATAGAAGCCGACATTGCCGGCGCGCGCGTGTTCGTCACGCAGCTCGAGCAGCCGCTCGCGGCCGCGCGGCGCGGACTCCAAGTGGCGCGTAAGCATGGCGTCATCACGGTCTTCAATCCCGCACCGGCCATGCCGCTTGACGACGACATCTTCCCGCTGTGCGACTACATCACGCCGAACGAAAGCGAGGCGGCCGCGCTCACCGGCGTGCCGATCGCGAATGTCGACGACGCGCGGCGCGCGGCCGACGTGCTGCTCGCAAAAGGCGTGGGCGCCGCGATCGTGACGCTCGGCGAAGGCGGCGCGTTGCTGCACGACGCCACGCAATCGGTGTGGCTGCCTGCGTTCCGCTGCGGTACGGTAGTGGAAACGGCGGGCGCGGGCGACGGCTTCACGGGCGGCTTCGCGGCTGCGCTTGCGCGCGGCGAAGACCCGATTGCGGCGATGCGCTTCGGCTGCGCGCTCGCGGGCATCTCGGTCACGCGTGCGGGCACCGCGCCCTCGATGCCCACGCTTGCCGAAGTGAACCAGGTGTTGAGCGAGTACAGCGAGTCGGGCCAGACCGCGCAGGTGTCGTAACTCATCCGTGCAGTAACGTGCAGTGCAGTGTCAGGAGATCATGAGCGCCATGAAGTCTTCGTTTGCTGCGGGAAAACTGTTTGCCGACCGGCAACTCAACTTCCTTCTGATCGTCAACGTGCTCGTCGTGCTGGTCGCGACGTGGCTCTCGCGCGGCCAGTTCGTCGACATCGACAATCTTCAGTCGATGGGCGGCCAGTTGCCCGAACTCGGTCTGCTCGCGCTCGGCATCATGCTGTCGATGGTGTCGGGCAACGGCGGCATCGACCTGTCCGGTGTCGGCCTCGCGAACCTGTCGGGCATGGTCGCGGCGATCGTGGTGCCGCGCTTCGTCAACGGCGACGATTCACCGATGCTTTACACGTCGCTCTTTTGCGCGATCGTGCTCATCATGGGTCTGCTCGGCGGCCTGCTCAACGGCGTCGTGATCGCGCGCCTCAGACTCACGCCGATTCTCTGCACGCTCGGCACGCAGTTGCTGTTCACCGGCTTCGCGGTCGTGATCAGCAACGGCGCATCGGTGCACGTCGACTATGTCGAGCCGCTGTCGGACATCGGCAACGGCACCGTGTTGCAGGTGCCGATTGCGTTCTGCATCTTCATCGCCGCGGTGATCGTGCTGGGATGGCTGCTCAGGCGCAGTCCGTTCGGCCTGCGTCTCTATCTGATGGGCACGAATCCGAAAGCCGCGTTTTACGCGGGCATTCCGCGCGCGCGCATGCTCATCACGACCTATGCGATGTGCGGCGTGCTCGCCTCGCTTGCCGGGCTGATCAGCGCGACGCATACGTCCAGCGCGAAATGGGATTACGGCAACTCGTATCTGCTGATCGCAATCCTCATTGCGGTGATGGGCGGCGTGAATCCCGCAGGCGGTTATGGGCGCGTCGTCTGCGTGTTTTTTGCGGCGACAGTGCTGCAGTTTCTGTCGAGCCTCTTTAATCTGCTCGGCGTCTCGCAGTTTTTCGGCGACTGCGCGTGGGGCTTTTTGCTGCTGCTCTCGCTGGCCTTTGCGGGCGGCGAACGCGTGCGCGCAATCTTCGGCTTCGGCGGCAGTGGCGCGCGTCCGGCAACGGAACCGGCAGCGGCTCGCGCCGACGGCGGCACGCCGCCCAAGCGCTAACGCATAGCGAAGTATCGGTAAAAGCAAACGCAACGCAACGCAACGGATGAAGGCGGACAGGGTGCCCTCCCTGTTCGCGACGGCTGACACGGCCAGCACGGGCGACATCGAACGATAAAGGAGACATTGCATGAAACTGACTCGACTGGGTGCCGCGCTCGCAGCAGGCGCAGTGGCGGTGGGCGCGATCGCCGCGGCGCAGGCCGCCACCAACGAAACCATTGTCACGGTCGTCAAGGTGACGGGCATCAACTGGTTCAACCGGATGGACGACGGCGTCAAGGAATTCGCGAAGGAAAACACCGGCATCACCGCGTACCAGACGGGCCCGGGCCGCGCGGACGCGGCGCAGCAACTGAAGATCATCGAAGATCTGATCGCGAAGAAAGTCACCGCGATTGCAGTCGTGCCCTACGATCCGCCGACACTCGAACCGGCGCTGAAGAAGGCGATGGATCGCGGCATCAAGGTCGTCACGCATGAAGCGGACAACGCAAAGAACACGATGGTCGACATCGAGGCGTTCGACAACACGGCCTACGGTGCGGGTCTGAACGAACGGCTCGCGTCGTGCATGCATAACGAAGGCAAGTGGGCGGTGCTGGTCGGCTCGCTCGGCAGCCGTTCGCAGGTGCAATGGGCCGACGGCGGCATTGGAAACGCCAAGGCCAAATACGCGAAAATGAATCTCGTCGAGCCGAAGCTCGAAACCAATAACGACGGCGAGCGCGCGTACGAAGTCGCAAAAGAAGTGCTGCGCAAGCATCCGGATCTGAAGGGCTTCCAGGGTTCGTCGTCGCTGGATGTGATCGGCATCGGCCGCGCCGTCGAGGAAGCCGGCATGCAGGGCAAGATCTGCGTATACGGCACGGGTCTGCCCACCGAGGCGGGCAAGTTCCTCGAGAGCGGCGCGATCAACGGCATCGCGTTCTGGGACCCGAAACTCGCGGGCATCGCGATGAACAAGGTCGCGAAGATGCTGGTGGACGGCAAGACCGTGGAGAACGGCGCGGACCTCGGCATTCCGGGCTACACGAAGGTGACGGTCGCGAAAGGGCCGGGCAAGGGCATCATCGTGCGCGGCCAGGGCTGGGTGAACGTCGACAAGTCGAACTACAAGCAGTATCCGTTCTGATTCCGTTGTTCACTTCGGGGCGCGTCCGGTGGGCGCGCCCCGGCATCGCGACCGCTCATCATGAATCGACAAGACGTCTCTTCCGCCCAGTCTTCGCAACCCTTTCTGCAAGTGGTCGGCGTGCATAAACGCTTTACCGGCGTACATGCGTTGCGCGGCGTGAGCCTCGCGTTCGAACGCGGGCAGATCTATCACCTGCTCGGCGAAAACGGCTGCGGCAAGAGCACGCTGATCAAGATCATTTCCGGCGCGCAGCCGCCGGACGAAGGCCAACTCGTGATCGAGGGCGTGCCGCACGCGCGGCTCTCCGCGCTCGAGGCGCTCGCGGCCGGCATCGAAACCGTGTATCAGGATTTGTCGCTGCTGCCGAACATGAGCGTCGCCGAAAACGTTGCGCTCACATCGGAACTCGCGACGCATGCAGGACGGCTCGCGCGCACCTTCGATCGCCGCGTGCTCGCCGCCACGGCCGCGCGCGCGCTCGAAGCGGTGGGCCTGCCCGGCAACGCGGATTTCCAGGCGACGCTCGTCGAGCAACTGCCGCTCGCCACGCGGCAGCTCGTCGCGATTGCGCGAGCCATTGCGAGCGAGGCGAAGTTCGTCATCATGGACGAGCCCACCACGTCGCTCACGCAAAAGGAAGTCGACAATCTGATCGCGGTGCTCGCGAATCTGCGCGCGCAGGGCGTGACGGTGCTGTTCGTGAGCCACAAGCTCGACGAGTGCTATGCGATCGGCGGCGAAGTGATCGTGCTGCGCGACGGACAAAAGATGGCGCAAGGACCGATCGCGCAGTTCACCAAGGCGCAGATCAGCGAACTGATGACGGGCCGCCATCTGTCGAACGAGCGGTATCGCGAAAGCGCGCACGCGGACGACGTCGTGCTCGACGTGCGCGGCTTCACGCGCGCCGGTCAGTTCAGCGACGTCACGTTCAGGCTGCACGGCGGCGAGATTCTCGGCGTCACGGGACTGCTCGATTCGGGGCGCAACGAACTCGCGCGCGCGTTGGCGGGCGTCGCGCCGGCGCAAGCGGGCGAGGCGCGGCTCGACGGCAAGCCGATCGCGCTGCGCACGCCGTCGGACGCGAAACGCCACCGCATTGGCTACGTGCCGGAAGACCGGCTGAACGAAGGGCTCTTTCTCGACAAGCCGATTCGCGACAACGTGATCACCGCGATGATTTCGAGCCTGCGCGACCGCTTCGGCCAGATCGACCGCGCGCGTGCGCAGGCGCTTGCCGAGCAGACGGTGAAGGATTTGCAGATCGCGACGCCCGGCGTCGACAAGCCCGTGCAATCGCTTTCCGGCGGCAACCAGCAGCGCGTGCTGATCGGCCGCTGGCTCGCCATCGACCCGCGCGTGCTGATTCTGCACGGCCCGACGGTGGGCGTCGACGTGGGCTCAAAGGACATCATCTACCGGATCATGCAGCGGCTCTCGCAGCGCGGCATCGGCATCATTCTGATCAGCGACGACCTGCCCGAGCTTCTACAGAACTGCGACCGCATTCTGATGATGAAGAAGGGACGCGTGGCCGCCGAATATCAGGCCGACGCATTGAGCGAGGCCGATCTGTATCACGCGCTGCTTTCCGAAGCGGCCTAGAGGACGTCAACCGCCATGAACTCGCGCATCCAGCCGCGCATTGATTTGCCCACCGAATCGCCCATGAAGCAGACCATGACCACTCCGAATGTCGTCGAAGTCGCGCCGAGCGTCGAACCGGGAGGCTTGCGCATGCGGCTCGCGCGCAACCCCGAGTGGTTCACGGTCGCGCTGATCGTGGTCACGTGTCTGATCGTCGGCGCCATCAACCCGCGCTTCTTTCAGTTGGCGACGCTGTTCGATCTGCTGCATTCGGCAACGACCATGTCGCTGTTCGCGCTCGGCACGCTCGTCGTGCTCGCGTCGGGCGGCATCGACGTGTCGTTCACCGCGATTGCCGCGCTGACCATGTACGGCATCACCAAGGCCGTATTCGCGTTCTGGCCGGACGCGCCGTTCGCGCTGATTCTCGTAGCGGGTGCAGTGGGCGGCGTCATGCTCGGCGTCGTCAACGGCTTGCTCGTGCATCGGCTGAAAGCGCCTTCGCTGATCGTCACGATCGGCACGCAATACCTGTATCGCGGCTTGCTGCTGACATTTATCGGCACGACGTTCTTCATGAACATTCCGCACAGCATGGATCGCTTCGGCCGCATTCCGCTGTTTTTCTATCACACCGCGGACGGCTTGCGCGCGGTGCTGCCGGTCTCGGTGCTGGCGCTCGTCGCCGCCGCGTTCGTCACCTGGTGGCTGCTCAACCGCACGATGATGGGCCGCGGCGTCTACGCGATGGGCGGCTCGCTTGCGATTGCCGAGCGGCTCGGCTACAACCTGCGCGCGATCCATCTGTTCGTGTTCGGCTATACGGGCATGCTTGCCGGCATCGCGGGCATTCTGCATGTGTCGAACAACCGCCTCGCGAATCCGTTCGATCTGGTCGGCTCGGAACTCGACGTGATCGCCGCGGTGATTCTCGGCGGCGCGCGCATTACGGGCGGCACGGGCACGGTGGTGGGAACACTGCTCGGCGTGGTGCTGGTTACGCTGATCAAGAGCGTGCTGATTCTGGTCGGCGTGCCGACTACGTGGCAGAAGGTGATTATCGGCGCTTTTATTCTGCTCGCCGGCACGCTGTTCGCGCTGCAACGCAAGCGCTGAAAACGCGCCGCGCGGGGTTGCGTTCGTGCGAGCGGAAGGCGCGTCGCGATGCGCGCCTGCCGCTTCACGCTAAACGTATTACGTGCGCTTGCGCGGCGCCTGGCCTTCTTCGGTGATGATCGAATCGAAGTCTTCGATCTGTGAAAAGCGCACGGCTTTCACGACGCCGAACTTGCTTCTGTCCACGACCAGATGCCGCTCGACGGCGCTCGCCATCGCGGCCTGCTTCACTGCGACTTCGTGGAAATTCCAGCAGGTCACGCCGCGCGCGGTGTCCACGCCGCCCGCCGAGATAAACGCCTTGTTGATGCCCATGCGGCGCAGCATCTCGAGACTTTCCTCGCCCGCGAACGAATCCGACGAAGGCACATAGACGCCGCCGAGCAGAATCATGCGCACGTTCGGCTTGCGCCGCAAAATCTCCGCGACGTTCAGCGAATAGCAGACCACGGTCACATGGCGCTCCGGCGGAACGAGGCGCGCGAGTGCAGCGAGCGTCGTGCCGCAATCGATGAAAAGCGTCTCGTTGTCGCCGATCAATCCCGCCGCGATCGACGACGCGTCGGCCTTGGCCTGCGCGAAGTGATCCTTTTCCTGCTCCAGCGAATAGCCGGCGTTATTCGGCACGTCCGTCGCGCTGACGATATAGCCGCCGAGATACGTGAAGCGATCCGAATTCGCGGCAATGTCGCGGCGCACCGTCATTTCCGATACGCCGAGCAGCGTCGCGGCATCGCGCAGGCGCATCACGCTTTGCCGTGTCAGCGCGTCGGCCAGAGCGCGAAGGCGATCGGGTTTGAGCATGGAGGTCCTGGCGCGTGGAGAGAATGTGAATGTCGTTAGATTTGATTCATGCTTGCTGAAACGATTATAACGACAGGCTCATCGTGAGGCGAGCGGAAAGCCAACGCAGTCGCGCAAAAGCGCTTGCTTCGAGACTTCACATGCAGCGTGCGCACATCGCGCATGGGAACGCGCTTTGCTCACCTCACCGGCGCAGCGGCCCGCATCGCGTGCGCTGTTTCCACTGACGACAAACGTTTGGAGAATTGCCATGGACGGCCTGCCGGGCGAACCCACCGTAGAGGACCGAATCCGCAAGCGCGCGTATGAGCTATGGCAGAGCGACGGCTCGCCGGAAGGAAGCGCCGACGATTACTGGACACGCGCTCAGGCGCAGATCGAAGCCGAAGGCGATACGGGCAACGCCGAGCCGCCGGTTGCCGTCGACCAGTCGAGCAAGGGGCGACGCGCGGACGAAGCCGTCGGCGAAGACAGCGCACCGCGAGCCGATAACGGTTCGTGAGGGCACCTGGCAACACAACTGAGCGACACAACCACGACACGCGGGAGAACATCATGGATTTCGAATACGGAGGGTGCATCGTTCATCTGACGGCAGGCGTCGACGGCGGCGCGATCGTTGCCCACGCGAGGATCGAGGTCACGCCAGGCAGCGTGAGTTCGGGCGACGATACGCATGACATGGAGTTTCACCGCGATTTCGTCGATGAACACGAGGCGCTCGAATTCGCACGTGAACGCGCGACGGCATGGATCGACGAGCACGTCGAACGGGCAAACGGAGCGGAGCCCGCGGCGTCCGCCGATGGCTATAGCGGCCCGATCAGCTAGCGGCGCATGCAGTCCGCTCGGGTTCAGAATGACCACGCGACTGACCATTGCCGCGCGTACCGCTTAATTTCATCGCCGGCCTGTACATTTTTCCATCGGCGAAAAGTACTGCGGCTCGGGCGTGAGGGCGCCGGGCATGCACGATGCGGCGGCTTCCGAACATAGGTTCGTCGAATGGAGCAGGGCATGCGTATCGCGCAGGTTTCGCCGTTGTATGAGAGGGTGCCGCCCGTGGCCTATGGCGGCGTCGAAAGAGTGGTGGCGTGGCTCGTGGACGGTCTCGTCGCGCGAGGCCACGACGTGACGCTCTTTGCAAGCGGCGACTCGCGCACGCGCGCGCGGCTCGTCTCGGGCAGCGACTGCGCGGTTCGTCTGATCGAAGATACCGCCGACCCGCAGGCCTTCCATTTCGCGATGCTCGAGGACGTGGTGCGGCGCGCCGACGAATTCGACATCGTGCATTTTCATACCGATTACGCGAGCTTTCCGTTTGCGCGGCGTTTGAGCTGCGCGTCGCTGACGACCTTGCACTGGCGGCTCGACGTGCCTGGCTTGAGCACGCTTTACCGGCAGTTCGCCGACATGCCGGTGGTCTCGATCTCCGCCGCGCAACGCGCGCCGTTGCCGTGGCTCAACTGGCGCGCCACCGTGCATCACGGCTTGCCCGTCGACCTGCTGCGCTTTCATGAAGAGCCGGGCGACTACGTCGCGTTTCTCGGCCGCATCGCGCCCACCAAACGCCCCGACCGCGCGATCGAAATTGCGCGGCGCGCGGGCTGGCCGATCCGCATCGCCGCAAAAATCGACAACGGCGATCGTGCGTATTTCGAGCAGGAAATCGCGGAGCTGTTCGAGCTGCCGCATGTCGAGTATTGCGGCGAAGTCGGCGATTCCGACAAGAACGATTTCCTCGGACGCGCGCGTGCGTTGCTGTTTCCGATCGACTGGCCGGAGCCCTTCGGCCTCGTGATGATCGAAGCGCTCGCGTGCGGCACGCCGGTGATCGCCTTCGATCATGGCGCGGCGCATGAAATCGTCGAACACGGCGTGACCGGCTTTCTCGTTCACTCCGTCGACGAAGCGGTCGACGCGCTCGCGAAGATCGACACCATCAGCCGCGCCGCATGCCGCGCGGCCTTCGAGCGCCGCTTCACCGTCGAGCGAATGGTCGATCGGTACGTCCGCATTTACGAAGCGATGCTGCGCGACGCGTGCGACGCGCAACCGCTCGAGGCCGGCTGAAACAAGGCTGAACAACACGCGATCACGGAGCGCTTTCCATGCGATTTTTTGCCATTGCGACCGACTACGACAACACCCTTGCATCCGACGGACGCGTTGCCGACGCGACGTGGGCCGCGCTCGAACGCCTGCGCGCGTCGGGCCGCCAGGCGATCCTCGTGAGCGGCCGCGAGATGGACGATCTGCTCGCGATCTGTCCGCGGCTCGATCTGTTTTCGCGAGTCGTCGCGGAAAACGGCGGCGTGCTGTACACGCCGTCGACGGGCGCGCGGCGCCTGCTCGCTCCACCGCCGCCGTCGGCTTTCGTCGACGAATTGCGAAGCCGCGGCCTGCGCCATTTCAGCGTCAGCGAAACGCTCGTCGCGATGATGAAGCCCGCGGAACAGATCGCGCTCGCGGCGATTCGCGATCTCGGCCTCGGCTTGCAGATCATCTTCAACGGCGACGCGGTGATGATCGTGTCGCCGGGCATATCGAAAGCAACCGGCTTGCATGAGGCGCTCGACGAACTCGCGTTGTCGGCCTTCAACGTCGCCGGCGTCGGCGACGCGGAAAACGATCACGCGCTGCTCGACGCGTGCGGTTTCTCGGTGGCGGTGGCAAATGCGCTGCCGGCGTTGAAGCAGCACGCCGACATGGTCACGAGCCAGGCGGCTGGCGCGGGCGTCGCGGAACTGGTCGACGCGATCGTAAAGGACGACCTGCGCGAACGCGCGTGCGCCGCGCCGAAGAGCCGCGTGCTGATCGGACATGCACGCGATGCACGCGATGCACACGACACGCGCGAACCCGCGGACCGTTACTGCCCGGCGCACGGCACGGTCGCGCTGCTCGCCGGCGAATCGGGATGCGGCAAGTCGACCGCGTGCGCGGGTCTGCTCGAACGCCTCGCGGGCATGCATCAGCAGTTGTGCATCATCGATCCGGAAGGCGACTATCAGAACGACGAGGATACGATCGTGATCGGCGACGCGCACACCGCGCCGGTCATCGATGAAGTCGTGCAGTTGCTGTTGCGGCCTCCGCGTCCGGCAGTCGCGGTCAATCTGCTGCGTGTGCCGTTGCCCGAGCGGCCCGCGTTCTGCGCGTCGTTGCTGCTCGAAGTGCAGCAGTTGCGTCTGCGAACCGGGCGGCCGCACTGGCTCGTATTCGACGAGGCGCATCATTTGTTTCCGGCTGGCTGGGCCGGCGCGAACCAGGCGATTCCGCAGGCGCTCGAGACCGCGCTCGCGATCACCGTTTCTCCGCAGCAACTGGACGGCGCGTTCCTGCGTCAGGTGAACCTGATACTCGCAATGGGTCCGAGCGCCGGCAAAGCGGTGCAGGAACTCGCGAACGCCACGGGCCGCCCGGCGCCGCAGCTTCAGGAAACGCAGCTCGAAACAGGGCAGGCGTTGTTATGGCGGCTCGATGAGCCCGAGCCCGAAGGCGTGATCCGGCTCGAGCCGGGCAGCAAGCATCGCCTCAGGCATCGGCGCAAATACGCGGAAGGGCTGCTGATTCCCGAGCGCAGTTTCTATTTCCGCGGACCGCAGAACGCATTGAACCTGCGCGCGCATAACCTCGTGCTGTTCGTCGAAATCGCCGAGGGCGTCGATGCGGGCACCTGGCAGTATCACCGCGAGCGCGGCGACTATTCGCGCTGGTTCGAAAAGGAAATCGGCGATCCGGATCTCGCGGCGCAAGCGCGGCAGATCGAGCAGGACGCTTCGCTCGATGCAGCCGCGAGCCTCGCGCGCATCAAGGCCGCCGTGCAGGAGCGTTATACGCAGCCGGAGAATCCGTCGATGCCCGCGGTGCTGACGGCGAAGAATGCGGACGTGGCGACGGCAGATGGCGGAGACGCGGATGGAAAAAAAGAATAGTTCGGATGGCGTAATAAATCCGCGCTCGGGGCTTGCGCGACGCTAATCTAATCGACGCGCGCGAGGCTCGCGTTCGGTTTGCGCGCGGCTTTGCGACGACCATCCAGCGGTGCCGGACTTGTCAGCATCGGCGACGCAGTGCTCACCGTGCGTTCCGCTCCACGCATCGTGCTGAGCGTGTCGAACAGCGCACGCACATCGGCGGCATTGGACCGCACATCGAAACACAGCGCGAGGCGCTCGAGCATGTGCAGCGCGTGCGAATGGCGCTCCGCGTCGCGAGGTTCTTCACGCCACAGCGCGGCCAGCGAGAGCGACGCGCGCAGCTCCCACATTGTCGCGCCTTGCCTGCGGGCCATTTGTATGGCCGTGGTGAAATGCGCTTCGGCGTCGGCGGATCGGCGTCGTGCGCGCGCGGCGATACCGAGCACGCGCCACAGTTCAGGGACGAACATCATCTCGCCGTTGTTCTCGCAGAACTGCAACGTGTCGTTGAGCCGGCGCACCGCTTCGTCGATTCGTCCTGCTGCAACGAGCGCTTCCGCATAGGCCGCGATGAACAGCGTGATGAGCCGGCGAAAGCCCCGCGCGATCAGCGCGTCGAGCGAACTCTCCAGCAATGCGACGCCTCGCTGCAGTTGGCCGTCGAGAATGTCGCGATGCGCGGACAAACAGTTGCAGTAGTCGCGCCACACGTCGAGCCCATGCAGCGCCACCTGCGAGCGCATGATGTCCAGATACACGGCGGCGCGGCCGAGGTCGCCGCACATCAGCGAGAGCGGCGCGGCCGAAGCGCCGAGCGTATGCGTGAGCGACGGCTCCATGATGTCGGGCCGCACGAGGCCGACGAGCGTGTCGACGAGCCGCATCGCCTCGCCGCAATGTCCCTCGAGCCATGCAATGCGCGCGAGCGTGCCATTGCAGTAGACGAGCGGATCGACGGCAATCGTGTTGTCGCGCTGTCCGCTGTATTCGAGCTCGGCGAAGCGGTTTCTCGTGCGAAGCAGTTCGGCCTTGGCCTCCGCATGGCGGCCGAGGCAATGCTGCGAAATGGCGGCGATCTGATCGGCTAACGTTTCCTGCCAGGCGTTCTCGCGTTGCTGCGCGAGCTGCCGCAAGCGCACTGCGAATTCCGCCGATGCGTGGATGTTGCCGCTTGAAATCATCGTGGTCCACAGGCCCCACAGGGCGCGCGCGTGGTACGCGTCGTCGGCGCGTTCCGTTGCGAGCGCATAGACCTTGCGCCACAATTGCTCGGCTTTCGAGACCGAGCCGCGCACATGCGGCAACGCCGAAGCCAACGCCGCGCGCACACGCATTTCGTCGCGCGCATCGATGCTCGCGGCGGGCAGCGCGTCGAGCGCGTCGAGCGTGTCGACGGCGCGCGTCGCGCGTTCGCAGCATTCCGCGATCATGCCGCCGTCGAGCAGCGCAGCCGACAGCGTCGATGCCAACTCGACGCCGAGTTGCACATCGCCGTCGGGCGAAAACGCCCAGTCGTACGCATGGCGCGCGTCGTCGAGCGTGTGTTTGAGTGCGGCGGCGAGTGCGGCGGCGCTGTCCGCGTTGCCGCGCACGGTTTGCGCGGTGTGCGTGATGAAGCACTGCGACAGATAGCGCGCGTGGCGCACCGCGAGTTCCTGGCGCTCGCCTTCGGCTTGCAGCTTGTCGAGCGCGTATGCGCGGGTCGATTCCGACAACCGGTAGCGCGCGACCGGCCCGTCGAACTCCACATTCACGAGCGACTTCGCGAGCAGTTCGCTGATCGCGATGATCGCATCGGCGACCGTCAGCGACGCATCGCATGCGACCGCGCACATTGCTTCGAAGCTGAACACGCCGCCGAACACGGCGCTTCGCCTGAACAGTGCCTGCGACTTCGCGTCGAGCAGCGCGAAGCTCCAGTCGAAGGTCGCGCGCAAGGTCTGGTGACGCGGCAACGCAGTGCGATAGCCGCCCGCGAGTATCGCGAGGCGATCGTCGAGCCGTTGATACACGCCGACCACGCCGAGCGTCACGACGCGCGCGGCCGCCAGTTCGAGCGCGAGCGGAATGCCGTCGAGCCGCCGGCAGATTTCGCCGACGAGCCGCAGTTCGGCGCTGTCCGTGGCCACCTCGCGCTGCATCGAGTTGGCGCGCAGCAGAAACAGATTGACGGCGGAGCGCCGCAGGATGTCTGCATCGGCGCTGCCGGGCTGCGGCACGTCGAGCGGCTCGACGCGAAACACCGCTTCCGCCATGATCCGCAGCGGCTCGCGGCTCGTTACGAGCATGCGCAAATCCGCGTTGACGGCGGCCAATACTTCGACGGCCTCGGCGACGTGCTCGATCACGTGTTCGGCATTGTCGAGCACGAGCAGACGGCGTCCGGCGAGCGCGGAAGCGATTTGCGCGAGGCCCGGCGTGGCGTGTTCGACCGGCAGTCCGCAAGCTTGCGCGATGGCGGCGAGCACTTCGTCGCGCGTGCCGAGCGTCGCGAGTTCGACGAACCAGACCGGTTCCGTGAAGGGCTCAGTGACATCCGCCGCGGCCTGGCGCGCGGCTTCGACGGCGAGACTCGTCTTGCCGATGCCGCCCGCGCCGACGAGCGTCAGCACGCGCGTATGGGCCAGCATCGAGCGGATCTGGACGACGTCCGCTTCGCGCCCGACCAGTTGCATGCGCAACGGCGGAAGCGGGCGTCCGACCGGCGCGCATTGTGCCTCTGGCGAAGACGCCGCGATGCTCGCCGCACGGTGCCGCTGCACGAGCTGATAGCCGCGGCCAGGCACGGTCAGGATCAGGTCGCGGTCGGCGCCGAGAATCTTGCGCAACGCGGACAGATGAACCTGGATATTGTTTTCCTCGACGATGGTGTTCGGCCACACGGCGTCCATCAACTCGTCCTTGGTGACGAGGCGGCCGCCGGCCTTGACGACCATCGCGAGAATGTCGAAGGCGCGCGAGCCGAGCGGCACACGTTCGCTGTCACACCATAAGGTGCGCAGTTCCAGATCGATTTGAAAGCGGCCTAGTTCAATCATGTCGTTTTCAATTTCCGGACAACGGGCTGAGGGAAAAACGTGCAGGCGGTAGGGCAGAAATTACCGCGTCCGCGCCTCGGCGTCTTGTCGGTTAGTGCGATGCTTTGTAGGAAAGTCTCGCGATGGCGAGCGCAGACGGCTGTCATGCCGGCGGGGCGTTGCGTGCGGCGTGTGGCGCGTGACGTGCGGCGCCTGACGTGCCTTAACGCCCAGCCTGTCGACGCCAATGTCCAGGGGGCGTGCCGACCAGTTGCGAGAATGTGCGCGTGAAATGGCTCTGATCCGAAAACCCACAAGCCATGGCGATGTCGGACAGCGAACGGTCCGATCGTTTCAGAAGTTCGCGCGCCTGGTCGACGCGCCGCTCGAGCAGCCATTGATGCGGCGTGCGCTGCGTGGTCTCGCGAAACGCGCGAATAAAATAACTGCGCGACAGATTGCACGCGCCCGCGATCTCTTCAATAGAAACATTGCCCTGCGATCTGGCGAGCAGCATCTCCTTCGCGCGCGCTTCCTGCAAGGGTGAAAGACGGCGGCTCGCCTGACCCGTTCCACGCGCGGGCTCGCCATATCGATCCAGCAGATGCGTGCCGATGGTCACGCCAAGTTGTTCGACGAAAAGCGGGCTCGCGTTGTTCTCTGCGTCGAGTGTGAGCGCGAGCACCTGAGCGAGATGGCCGAGCACCGGGTCCTTGTGTCCCGCGACGGTCGCGATGCGTGCGAGGCCGCGGCCGCGTTCATGGCAGGTGTCGCTGACGAACGCGCGCGACAGTTCGATCAGCACGAAGTCGAAGCCGCCCAGCAGTTCGGCGCGATAGTCGTCGGCGAGATCGCGCACGTACACCGAGTCGCGCTCGAACTCATGCGTGGTCCATCGATGCTGCGAGTGGATGCGCCGCCGATGTCCCGTTCTCAGCGATACGCCGATCAGAAAGCCGCGGCCCGAGCCGTCCATGACGACCGGGTTCATGTCGCTGCCGAGCGTGCATTTGCGATAGAACCTGAACTCGCCGGTATCGAGTTCGCGGTCATGCTGCAAGCGGCTCGACAGACAGCCGAGCGAATCCTCGCGAGCCGCGGTGGCAGACCCTGTGGAAGAAGCGGTGGAAGAAACGGTGGAAGAAACGGTGGAAGAAGCCCCAGTGGAAGAAGCGGCGGATGCAAGCCTATCGTTGAGCATGGTCGTTACCCCTGTTCGTCGCAGCGCCCGACTGCATGCCGTTAATTTACTCGGAAATAATTAAATGTAAGTGAATTGTCATTATGCCGGGTTTTCCGGCGAATTGGGGATGGCGGCTCATTCGCCATATGCACAAACAATAGGCAAAAAGCGCGATAAGAAGCGCACAAGAAGGGCGAGAGCCGCGCCGGGACTGGCTTTGCGCGCAGGAGCGGGATGGCGGACGCCCGGCGGCAATTGATTTTGTGATTTCTTTAGACGTATTGCCGCAATCGAGCGCGTGTCAAAATTCAGCGCCGACAACAGTCATGTATTTGAAGTGCATCTATTAATCGGCAACGCGCGCTTTGCAGCCACGAAGAAGGCGCGGCGCCGCTGCAATCGCGGCGCCGCGCCTCAGCCATTAACGGCATTAACAGCTAACAGCATCAGCTCTGCAGGAACTCCAGCAGATCGGCATTGACCTTATCCGCGTGCGTCGAGCACATGCCATGCGGCGCGCCGGCATACACCTTCAGCGTCGCGTTCTTGACCAGCTTGGCCGACAGTCGCGCCGCGCCGTCGATCGGCACGATCTGGTCGTCGTCGCCGTGAAGGATCAGCGTGGGCATGTCCATCTTCTTCAGGTCCGGTGTGTAGTCGACCTCGGAGAACTGCTTGATGCATTCATACTGGCCTTTGATCGAGCCGAGCATGCCTTCGCGCCAGAACTCGTCGATCAGGCCTTGCGACACTTTCGCGTTCGGCCGGTTGAAACCATAGAAGGGCACCGCGAGGTCCTTGTAGAACTGCGAGCGGTTCGCCGCCACGTTCGCGCGAATGCCGTCGAACACGGACATCGGCAGGCCGTTCGGATGCGCTTCGGTCTTGACCATGATCGGCGGCACTGCGCCGATCAGCACGGCCTTCGCGACGCGCGCGCTGCCGTGGCGGCCGATATAGTGAGCGATTTCGCCGCCGCCCGTCGAATGGCCGACGAGCGTCGCTTCCTTCAGATCGAGCGCGTCGATCACCGCGGCGAGATCGTCCGCGTAGGTGTCCATGTCGTTGCCATGCGACGGCTGGTCCGAACGGCCGTGGCCGCGGCGGTCATGAGCGATCACGCGATAACCCTTCTGCACGAGGAACAGCATCTGCGGGTCCCAGGCGTCCGCGTCGAGCGGCCAGCCGTGCGAGAACACGACGGGCTTACCGGTGCCCCAGTCCTTGAAAAAAATCCGCGTGCCGTCTTTCGTCGTGACCGTGTTCATGCTGTGTCGCTCTCCGTGATGTGAGTGAGATGAGTTGCCCGCATGGCTCGCGCCGCCGGCCGATGCCGCGGCCATCGCGGCGCCGGGCGCGGCAAACGCGGCAACGGCCGCGCTTGCGCCCGCTGCGAGCAACTGGCGGCGATTGGCCGATGGAACTGCGGATGAGTTAGCCAAAATATTCTCCGTACCTGTGACGTTGTTGTGTGCCGCTTTCAATGCTACGGGCGCGCATAGTCGCCGTACTTCAGATTGCTTAATTGTTGTTAACCTCGTGTTGTTAACCTCGTGTTGTTAAGCGCGTGTCGTTAAGCCCGTGTCGCCCGTCACGCCTCATCACGCATGCCGTCCCGACTCGAACAGGAACCACACGCGCTGTTCGGCTTCGTCGATCCAGTTTTCGAGCAGGCTTGCCGTCGCGACATCGCCATACTCGTCGCACAGCGAATGCGTTTCGCGCATATAGCCGGCAAGCGCCAGGTTGTCCTCGCGCAACTCGGCGAGCATGTCGTCGGGCGTGACGAAGTCCGCGTCGTTATCGGCGATGCGCTGCAGCTTCGTGATGTGCCCGGCCGAGCGCAGCGTCTTTCCGCCGATCTTGCGCGCGCGCTCCGCGATGGGATCGGTGGTCGCGTAGATCTGGTCCGACTGTTCGTCGAGCAGCAGGTGATAGTCGCGGAAGTACGGGCCGGACATATGCCAGTGGAAGTTCTTCGTCTTCAGATAGAGCGCGAACACGTCGGCGAGCAGCGTGGTCAACGCGGCGGCGATGTCGCGCGTCGCGTCTTCGCTGAGGCGGGTCGGCGTCTTCAGCGGCGCCGCGCGATGCGCCGCGGCCTCTTTGATGTCTTTCATGGCGATTCCTTTTTAAAGGCGAGTGAGCAGCGGGTCGAACGTGTCGAAGCATTCGGTTTACCGCGCTGCCAGTGTAAAAACGCCGCCCGCAAAAAGTCCTGCAGAAAAGATGAAAAGTTCTGAGGCGCATCACCCTCTCGCCACGCATCGCCGGACAGTTCTTTTAAGAACTATTAAGGGCTTGCACAAGGACTCGGCAAAACCCCGCCGATAGACTGCCTCCCAGTTCGACTCGCCATGAGTGCGAGCCCCGCACTCATCCCAGTCTGCCTGTCCTTTCCCACTGGAGCCCGTCATGTCCCAGGACCCGTCAACCGGATTCACCCCGGCCGAAGTCGTTTTCTTCAACGGCAAAATCGCGACGCAGGACGACAAGCGTTCGTTCGCGGATTCGCTTGCCGTCGCGAACGGCCGTGTGATCGCCGCAGGTTCGCGCGATGCCGTGATGCGTCACGTGAACGACGCCACCCGCCATGTCGATCTGAAAGGCCGCACGGTCATTCCGGGTCTCAACGATTCGCATCTGCACATCATTCGCGGCGGTCTGAACTTCAACATGGAACTGCGTTGGGACGGCGTGCCGTCGCTCGCCGATGCACTCGACATGCTGCGCAAGCAGGTCGCGCGCACGCCGGCGCCGCAGTGGGTTCGCGTGGTCGGCGGCTGGAACGAATTCCAGTTCGCCGAGCGGCGCGGCCCGACGCTCGAGGAAATCAACGCGATCGCGCCGGATACGCCGGTGTTCATCCTGCATCTGTACGACAGCGCGCTGCTGAATGCGGCGGCGCTGCGCGCGGTCGGCTACACGAAGGACACGCCCAATCCGCCGGGCGGCGAGATTCAACGCGACAAGCGCGGCAATCCGACCGGCATGCTGATCGCGCGGCCCAATGCCGGGCTGCTGTATGCGACGCTCGCGAAGGGTCCGAAGCTCGCGCTGGAAGACCAGCGCAACTCCACGCGCCACTTCATGCGCGAACTGAACCGCCTCGGCGTGACGAGCGCGATCGATGCGGGCGGCGGTTATCAGGCCTATCCCGACGACTACGCGGTCATCATGGAGATGGCCAGGCGCAATGAACTGACCGTGCGCATCGCCTACAACCTCTTCACGCAGAACGCGAAGAAAGAGATCGAGGACTTTGCGAAGTGGGTAAAGATGACGAAGCCCGGCGAGGGCGACGACTTCCTGCGCGTGAACGGCGCCGGCGAAATGCTGGTGTTTTCCGCAGCCGACTTCGAAGACTTCCTGGAGCCGCGGCCCGATTTGCCCGACACGCTCGAAGTCGAACTCGAGGCGGTGGTGAGACTGCTGGTCGCGAACCGCTGGCCGTTCCGTCTGCATGCCACGTATAACGAGTCGATCGAGCGCTTCCTGAATGTGTTCGAGCGCGTGAACGCCGACATTCCGTTTAACGGCCTGCGCTGGTTCTTCGACCATTGCGAAACGATCACGCAGAAGAACATCGAGCGGGTGCGCGCGCTCGGCGGCGGCATCGCCATTCAGCATCGGATGGCGTATCAGGGCGAGTACTTCATCCAGCAGTACGGCGAAGAAGCGGTCAAGCACACGCCGCCGATCCGCCAGATGCTCGACGCGGGTCTGCCGGTCGGCGCGGGCACGGACGCGACGCGCGTCGCCAGTTTCAATCCGTTCGTGTCGCTTTACTGGATGGTGTCGGGCAAGACGGTCGGCGGCACGGCGATGTATTCGAGCGCGAACAAGCTCGACCGCATGGAAGCACTGCGCCGCTACACGGTGGGCAGCGCGTGGTTCTCGAACGAGGACGACCGCAAGGGCGCACTCATGCCGGGCCACTTCGCGGACTTCGCGGTGCTGAGCGACGACTACTTCAGCATCGACGAAACCAGTATCAAGTACCTCGAATCGGTGATGACGGTAGTGGGCGGCAAGGTCGTCTATGCGGCCGACGAGTTCGCGCCGCTCGCACCGCCCGACCTGCCGGTGAGCCCGTCGTGGTCGCCGGTCGCCGAGTTCGGCGGCTACAGCCGCTATAAGCCGACCGCGGTGGCCTGTGTGGACGGCTGCGTGAATCTGTGCGGCGTGCACGCGCATGCGCACGGCTGGGCGTGGCGCAAGAACGTGCCCGTTAGCGATTCGAACGGCTTCTGGGGCGCGCTCGGCTGCAGTTGCTTCGCGTTCTGACGCGCGGCGCACGCACCAGGCACTTCATGTTGCGCCCGGCTCTTTAATACATCGTCGCAAGCGGGAACCCTCATGCCGACTCTGACCGATGGCGTGCTCTATGGGCTCGGCATTCTGGTTCTCGACTTCCTCGCGTGGCGCTTCATGGGCCGCCGCAGCGAGCAGGCGCGGCTCGCGTTGCGCGCGCTGATGTTCGGCCTGTCGAGCTACGTGCTGTTTAGCCACGGGATGAATCCGCTGCGTGAGGCGCCGTGGTCCGCGGAACCGGTGCGCCATCTGCTCGCGCAGATTCTCGAGGTCGTGTGGTGGCTGCAGGGCGCGCGGCTTGTCACCGTCGTGCTCGACCGGATGGTGTTGCCCGACACCTGGCACAAGGAGCGTCTCTTTCAGGACGTGCTCGGCGCGCTGGTGTTTCTCGCGGCCGCGGTCGGCGCGATTGCGTTCGTGCTGCAACTGCCGGTGCGCGGGCTGCTCGCCACTTCGGGAGCGGTCGCCGTGGTGCTGGGTCTCGCGATCCAGAGCACGCTGAACGACGTGTTCTCCGGCATCGTGCTCAATGCGACGCAGCCGTTTCGCATCGGCGACTGGATCACCATCGGCGAAGTGGAAGGCCGGGTCGTGGAGAGCAACTGGCGCGCGACGAGCCTGCTCAACTCGCAGGGCAACATCGTCGTGATTCCGAACAGCGTGGCCGCACGCACGAACATCGTCAATGCAAATCAGCCGATGCACACGCACGGCGTGAGCGTGGTGCTGCCGGTCAAGCCGTCGGTTCGTCCCGCGACGGTATTGCAGGCGCTGATGCACGCCGCGGCGAGTTCGCCGGAAGTGCTGACCGAGCCGAAGCCGCTGGTGAGCGTGAAGCGCGCGACCAACGACGCGATCGAGTACGAGATCGTTTGTTATGTCGACGCGTGGACCAAGAAGATCGGCGTGCGCAACGACCTTTACGACCTCGCGCACCGGCATCTGCTATCGCGCGGTGTGGTGTTGCGGCCGTTGTCGGTGGCGGAACCCACGGGCGAGCCCGCCGACGAAAAGCAGCGACTGCTGCGCAACGTGCTGATCTTCCAGACGCTCGACGACGGTGAAATCGCCGAGCTTGCCGCGCAATTGACGCCGCACGAGTTCGACGCCGACGACACCATCTACAGCGCCGCCGACGAGGGCGGCCACGAGTTGCATATTCTTGCGCGCGGCGTCGCGAAAGCGGTCGTGACGAAAGAGGGCGTCGAGGTCGAGTTGCGCAGGCTCGCGCCAGGCGACTCGGTCGGCCAGTCCGGAATACTCGCCGGCGTCAGAACCGGCGTGATCGTGCGCGCACTGACGCGGGCCACGGTGTTCCGGCTCGACAAGGACGCGCTGACACCGATCCTCGCGCGGCGGCCGGATGTGGCGCGCGAAATGTGCCGGCTGCTTTCCGTCCATCACGAAAGCGAAAAGATGCTGCTCGCGCCGTCCGCGAATGCCGATGCGGGCAGCGGCGGCTTGCTGCAATGGATTCGCGACGGCGTGCGGCGCTTTCACGAACTCGCGCTGTAAGCGCGGGTGTGCGCTTGCGCTTATTTCCGCTTCAGGCTTTTTAAGTTTGCGCCAAGGCTTTTATCGGCGGCAATCGTTACGCTGTTCAAGGCTCGGTCGATGGCCTGCCGATGGCAGCCTTTCGCGTGTTCGCAGGAATCGCGCGAGGACTACGGCCCGATGAAGAGGCCCGCGCGGAGGCCCGCGCGATGCGCTACGTGGAGGAGATGAGATGAACAGGACCATAGCGGGCATCGCGATGCCGGACAGTGCGATGGCCCGCGGGGCAACCGAACGGGTCCGCGCGACGGAATCGGCGCTGATGTTCCATCACGCGCAGCGGGCGTTTTTATTCGGCGCGTTGACCGGCTATCGCGAGAACCTGGTGTTCGACATCGAACTGCTGTACGTGGGCGCGATGTTTCATAACGTGGGCCTGAATATCGTGCATCGCGGATCGTCGTGCCGCTACGAGGTCGATAGCGCGAACGCGGCGCGGGACTTCATGCGCGAGCACAAGGCCGCGGCGAGTGCGATCGACGAAGTCTGGCTGGCGGTCGCCCTGCATACGACGCCGGGCATTCCCGAGCATGTCGCGCCGCTCGCCGCGTTGCTTGCCGCGGGCGTGCAGATGGATGTGCGCGGCGCGTGCTACGACGAATTCGCCCCGCAGCAGCGCGACGAAATCGTCGAGGCGTGTCCGCGGGAAGCGGGCTTCAAGAAGCGGATTCTCGAGGAATACGCGCGCGGCATGGAGTTTCGTCCGCATACGACGTTCGGCACCGTGAACGCCGACGTACTGGACCGGTGGGACCCGAACTACCGGCGTCTGAATTTTTGCGGGCTGGTGCTCGGTTCGGAATGGCCGAACTGAGCATGGCCCCGATAGGAGATTGACATGGGCTACATCATTTCTTTGGGCGTCGGCTTCGGCGTCGGACTGCTCTACTGGCTGCTCAAGGTGCAGTCGCCGGCACCGCCGTTGATCGCGCTCGCCGGCCTGCTCGGCATGGTGCTCGGCGAACACGCGATCCCTGTCGTGAAGGGCCAGCTCTTCACGCCGAGCGCGGCGGTCCAAAGCGCGCCGCCCGCAGCGGATGGCGCCGCGCAAAAACCGCTCGCGCCGGGTGCCGCGAAAGAGGGTGGTTGATTCCAAGTTAGTGCGCAGTTGATTCCCACGTTAGTGCAGCGATTCCTCCGCTCCATTGCACACGCATTTTTCCAACACGATCAGGTCATGCATATGTTCCATTCGCTCCAGCGTTTTCGTCCTCTCGCGGCGGTGTCCGCCGCACTGCTCATCGGCCTAACCGGCCTCACGCCGTTCACATCCGCATTCGCCGATGCGGGTCCGCCCGAAGTGCCGAGCGCGAAGACTGCGCTTGCCGCGCGTCATCCCGATGTGTCGGTCGGTCCTCAATACGACACGACGCACGTGTATGTCGCTTCGGCGGATCTGGACGCGTTCGTCAACAGCTTCATCGCGACGTTCGGCGGCAAGGCGTCGCCGCGCGCGGTCTTCACCGTCACGCCGACGCCGAGCCGCACCGCTTCGCAATATGTGCAGACGCCGGTGGGCATGCTCTCGGTGTTCGGCTTCGAAACGCCGGTGCCGTATCCGTTCGGCAATGAGCGTACCGGCTATCTGGTCACCAATATCGATCAGGCCGTGAAGGCCGCGCGCGCGGCGGGCGCCGACGTGCTCGTCGACAGCTTCGACGATCCGATCGGCAAGGACGCGATCATCCAGTGGCCGGGCGGTCTGACGATGCAGCTCTACTGGCACACCAAGGCGCCCAACTATGCGCCGCTGCAAAGCGTGCCGGATAACCGCGTGTACGTGTCGCGCTACGAGGCCGACAACTTCGTGCGCCGTTGGGTGCACTTTTCGCACGGCAAGGTGCTGTCCGACAATCCGCGCGCCGATGGCGGCGTGATCGGCCGTCCAGGCGAAACGATCCGCGAGATTCGCATCGCTTCGGGCTTTGGCCGTATGGTCGTGTTCGTCACCGACGGCAAGCTGCCGTTCCCGTTCGGCCGCGACACCACCGGCTATGCCGTCGACGATGTCGCGCAGACGCTGCAACGCGCACAAGGGGCCGGCGCGAAGGTGCTGTATGCGCCGTACGCGCCCAATGGCAGCGCGGCGGGCAAGACCGCGATGCTTGAGTTCCCGGGCGGATATATCGCCGAAGTGCACGATGGCCGCTAAAGCGACCGCGATGCAGATGACGCAGACGATGCACGCAACGTCGGCGGCGGCGAGTTCACGCAAGGTGGAGACGACGGCGCGTGCTCGAACGGCGCGCCGTACCGCGCTGCGCGCGTGGCTTTTCGCCACGAGCGTGACGACGGGACTGGCAACGGGCCTGACTGCGGCTACGCCGGCTCTGGCCGCAGAGAGCGCGTCGGGCACCGCCGCGAATACGGCGAGCGCCACCAACACGGCGCTAGGCAGCGCCGACGACACAGCCCTCGTCAGCGCTCCCGCCACCAGCACGTCATGCGCGCGCCCAGCCGTGATGTTCAACCGCTGGCAGGAAAACTGGTCGGCGCTCGCGAATCCGTGCGTCCCGAAGCGTCCGTTCGATTCGCTGAAATACATCCCGCTGTTCGGCAATCCCGACGCGTACGTGTCGCTCGGCGTGGTGCTGCGCGAGCGGCTCGAAACCAACGACGCGCCGCTCTTCGGTCTCGGCTCGGGGCATGCCGACACGTATCTGCTGCAACGCCTCGAAGTGCATGCGGACGTGCGCCTCGGTCCCCACGTGCAAATCTTCACGCAACTCGAGGACGCGCATCCCTACGGCAAGAACACGGTCTCGCCCGTGGACAAGAATCCGCTCGACTTGCGTCAGGCGTTTGTCGCCATCGTGGAGCCGCTCGGGCCTGGCGTGATCAAGTTCCGCGTCGGCCGCCAGGAGATGGCGTTCGACTTGCAGCGCTTCATCTCCGTGCGCGACGGCCCGAACGTGCGCCAGGCGTATGACGCGATCTGGGCCGACTACGAGACCGGTCCGTGGCGCTGGATCGCCTACGCGACGCAGCCGGTCCAGTACCGCGACAACAGCGATTTCGACGATGTGTCGAACCGGCATCTCACGTTCAGCGGCGTGCGCGTGGAGCGCCAGGGCGTCGGTCCCGGCGACGTGTCCGCGTATTACTCGCGCTACAACCGCAGCAACGCGCGCTTTCTCGACGCGACCGGCGACGAGCATCGCGACGTGTTCGACGCGCGCTATGCGGGCAAGCTCGGTCACGTCGACTGGGACGTCGAGGGCATGTATCAGTCGGGGCATGTGGGCACGAAGACGATCGGCGCATGGGCGGTCGGCTCGCTCGCCGGCTACACGTTCGCGTCCGCGCCGTGGACGCCGCGCGTCGGCATCCAGGTCGATGCGGCATCGGGCGACAACCATCCGGGCGACGGCCGCGTCGGCACCTTCAATCCGCTGTTTCCGAACGGTTATTACTTCGCGCTCGCCGGCTACACCGGCTACGCGAACCTGATCCACGTGAAGCCCTCGCTCGTCGTCAAGCCGACCAGCAAGCTCTCGCTGCTCGCGGGCGTCGGTCTGCAATGGCGCGAGACGACCGCCGACGCGGTCTATCAGCAAGGCTCGGCGGTCGTGCCGGGCACGGCGGGACGCGGCAGCCGATGGACCGGTTTCTATACGCAACTGCGCGCCGACTGGGCCGTCACCGCGAATCTCGCGGCGGCGCTCGAAGCCGTGCATTTTCAGGTGGGACCGTCGCTGCGCGAACTCGGCGCGCGCAATGCCGACTATGTCGGCGCGGAGCTGAAGTTCGGCTGGTAGGTAAGAGAGAAGAAGAGAGCGGCAACGGGTCACGCATACAAAGGTCATCGCAATGAGCACTTCCGGTTTTTCGCTCGACGCCTCGCAACCGTCGGAGCTCGAGTTTCCTTATTCATCGCTCGAATACCGGCAACATCAAATGTTTCCGCGTCTGTCGGCGGCGGAGATTCAGAGCGTGCGGCGCTTTGCGCGGCCGATGAGCTTCAAGGCGGGCGAACTCATCTTCAAGACCGGCGAAGTCGCGCTCGGACTCTTCGTGCTGCTGCATGGACGCGTGCGGATTTTTTCGCGCGACAGCTTCGGCCGCTCGACGCTCGTCACCGAACACGACGACGGGCATTTCATGGCGGAGATGGCGCAACTGTCCGGCAAGCCGGCGCTGATCGACGGTCTCGCGCTGACGGACGCCGAGACGCTCGTGATCGAACCCGAGCGCCTGCGCGCGCTGATCGTCGCCGATGCGCAACTCGGCGAGCACATCATGCGTGCGCTGATCTTGCGGCGGCTCGGACTGATCGAGCAGGGCCTCGGGCCGATCATCGTCGGCAATGGCGACGATGCGCGGCTCGTCGGCCTGCAAGGCTTCCTGCGCCGCAATGCGTATCCGGCGACCGTGATCGACGCGCGCTCGGACCCGGAGGCGGTCGCGCTGCTCGGCGGCATGACGACCGGCCCCGGCGATTTTCCGCTGGTGTTCTGCCCGAACGGACATGTGCTGCGCGCGCCCGATGAAGCGCAACTCGCGTCGTGCCTCGGACTCGTGCCGACCTTCGAGCAGTCGCATCGCTACGACGTCGCGATTGTCGGCGCGGGTCCGGCCGGACTCGCCGCGTCGGTGTATGCGGCGACCGAGGGACTGTCCGTCGCCGTGTTCGATCAGCGTGCGCCTGGCGGCCAGGCGGGCGCGAGCTCGCGCATCGAAAACTATCTCGGCTTTCCCACCGGCATCTCGGGTCAGGCGCTCGCCGCGCGCGCATTCCAGCAGGCGCTCAAGTTCGGCGCGCATCTCGCGATTCCCGGCAAGGTCACGGAGGTGCGCCGCGATGACGGCATGTTCGCGCTGACGCTCGTCGACGGCCAGCGCATCAGTGCGCGCACGGTCGTGGTGGCGAGCGGCGCCGCGTATCGCAAGCCGACGGTGCCCGGCTTCGAGCGTTTCGAGGGACGCGGCACCTACTACTGGGCATCGACGATCGAAGCGAAGCTCGTCAAGGGGCAGGACATCGTGTTGATCGGCGGCGGCAATTCGGCGGGGCAGGCGGTGGTGTTTCTCGCCAACTTCGCGCGCAGCATCCGCATGCTGATTCGCGGCCGCGATCTCAACGCGAGCATGTCGAAGTATCTGATCGACCGGATCGGTTCGCTGCCCAACGTGTCGTTGTGCACAGGCTGCACGCTGAGCGAGCTCGAAGGCGACGAAGCGGGCCTCACTCAAGTGCGCGTGCGTCACGAAGCGAGCGGCGACGAAGAAGTCGTGGCCACGCGGCATCTGTTTCTCTTTATTGGCGCGGACCCGAAAACCGATTGGCTCACGGCGAGCGGCGTCGAACTCGACAATCGCGGCTTCGTCGTGACGGGTATCGCAAGAAGCGACGCGGGCGGCTCCGCGGCGGGCCTGCGCTATCCGCTCGAAACGAGCGTGCCGGGCATGTTCGCGGTCGGCGACGTGCGCTCGGATTCGGCCAAACGCGTGGCCGCGGCGGTCGGCGACGGCGCGGCGGTCGTCGCACAGATTCATGCGTATCTCAGCCAGCCGGCGAAAGTCGCGGCTCATTCCTGACGGAGCAGAAGATGAAGTCGTTTCAACGTAGCTGGACTTTGCATGCGGCCGCGCGTTGCATGATGATTTTGGGCATGGCCGCGAGCTTTTTATGCAGTGCGGCGTTCGCGGCCGCGCCGCAAGTCAAGACACAAGGGCCGGGCTTTTACCGGCTCATGCTCGGCAACTTCGAAGTGACGGCGCTGCTCGACGGCACGCATCCGTTTCCAATCGACACGGTGATCGAAGACGTGTCGAAGGCGGAGATCGCGCGCGACCTCGAACGCGATTTTCTGAGCGCGCCGGTGCAAGGCTCGATCAACGCGTTTCTGATCAACACGGGTTCGAAGCTGATCCTGATCGACACCGGCGCGGGGGTGCTGTACGGCGATTGCTGCGGCAAGTTGCTCGGGAATCTGCGCGCGGCCGGGTATCGGCCCGAACAGATCGACGAAGTGTTGCTCACGCATCTGCACAAGGATCATGTGGGCGGGATCGTGATCAACAGTGCGAGCAGCGGCACGATGGCGTTTCCGAACGCGCTCGTGCGAGCAAGCCGGGCCGAAGCCGACTACTGGTTGAATCCGGCCAACAAAGCGAAAGCGCCGGCTTTTCTGAGCACCTTCTTCGACGCCGCGAGCGCAAGCGTCGCGCCGTATATCGCGGCGGGCCGCTTCAAACCGTTCGATGTCGACGTCGATAGCGATATCGAACTCGACGCAGGCATCCGCGCCATCGCGTTGCCTGGACACACGCCTGGCCACACCGGTTATCTGATCGAGAGCGGCACGGAGCATCTGCTCGTGTGGGGCGACATCGTGCATGTGGCCGCGATCCAGTTGCAGAACCCGACAGCTTCGGTCGAATACGACACCGACGCCGCCGCTGCACAACGCTCGCGCCGCAGCGCGCTCGAACTCGCCGCGAATCGGCGCTACCTGATCGGCGCCGCGCATATCGCGTTTCCAGGCCTCGGGCATATTCGAAAAAACGGCGGCACGTATGACTGGGTGCCGGTCAACTACGAGGCCGCGCCTGGCCACTGATGCGGCCACTGATGCGGCCACTGAAGCAGCCGACGTTGCGAGGCGAGCCGCCTGCAATGTGGACCACCGGCGCATAGTCAACACTCGAGGAGAATCGCGATGCACATCGAATCCCCCGCCAAGCAATGCACGAATGCAGCCAGGCACGAAGCGGGCGTGCATCGTGACGAATGCCGTGCAGCGCGCGACGAGTGCGAGCATGAACCTGAACATGAGCACGAATACGCGCGCGACGGCACCAGCGCGCCCATCTGGAATCACGTGATCGAGCGGCTCCTCGCCGGCTATCGCGGCGACGCCGAAGGCGAGCCGTATCGCGTGCTGCCGCTCACGCGCGAGGCCGCCAACGGGCCGTCGCGGCATCGGCAGGTCGAGGTGATCGAGCGTCTGTCGGAGACGTCGATTGCGGTCCTCTGGCAGGACGCCACGCTGTGCCGTTATGCGGACCAGGTGTGGATCAGTTGCCGCGCGAGACTGAAGGGACGCTGCGCGCTGAGCGGCGCGACGATCCGCCGGAACGACATGATCTACAAGCCGAGAGTGCGCAGCGCGGTGCCGGTCAACGCCGCGGCGATGATTCTCGCGTCGGTGGTCGAGCTTCAGCACCCGCTCGTTCAGTACAAAAATTTTGAACGATAGGTTCAGTTTTTTCCGCGCATGCGTGATTACTGTTGGTCTAGACTTCGGGGACTCATCGCCGGGTAGCCATTGCCCGGCAGCATCTTCATCCCTCGTGCTCTGGATACCGCCTCATGATCCGCATCGGCCCGCTTCAGGTGGACCTGGCCAGTCGGGAACTGCTTCTCGACGGACAACCCGTGCGCATCGGCAGCCGCGCATTCGACATGCTCGCCGTCCTGATCGCCGCAAAAGGCGAACTGGTGTCGAAGAACGACATGTTGAAGGAAGTGTGGCCCGACACCATCGTCGAAGAAAATAATCTGCAGGTTCATATGTCCGCGCTGCGCAAGGTGCTGGGCGAGAGCCGCGGACTCATACAGACCGTCTCGGGCCGCGGCTACCGGCTCGTCGCGCGGCAATCGCCGGTGCGGCACGCGAGCGGCGTGACGTTGAGCGGTTTCGGCCGCGACCTGCAGGCGGCCAACGACCGCCAGAGCGCGGCCGCTCACATCCCGCACAATCTGCCCGCGAGCTTCTCGCCGCTGATCGGCCGCGACGACGCGCTGCGCGACGTCGCGCAGGCGCTCGCATCGGCGCGTCACGTCACGCTGCTCGGCGCGGGCGGCATCGGCAAGACGCGTCTTGCGGTCGAAGTCGCGCGCCGCCTGCTCGACGCGTATCCGGACGGCGTCTATCTGATCCCGCTTGCATCGACGTCGGACGCGAACAGCGTGCTCGCGATGTTCGCCGCGAGCGTCGGCGTCAGCAAGGCGAGCGGTCCGCTCACGCTCACGCGGGTCAGCAGCGAGTGGGGCGAGCGGCGCGTGCTGTGCGTGATCGACAATTGCGAGCATGTGCTCGGCCCGGCCGCCGAACTCGCCGACGCGCTGCTGAATGCGGGTCCGGGCGTACGCGTGCTGACCACGAGCCGCGAGCCGCTGCGCCTCGCGCAAGAGCACTTGTACTGGGTCGCCTCGCTCGATGTCCCCGCGCACGACGATCAAAGCCAGCAGGTACTCGAGCGCAGCGCCGTGCAGTTGTTCCTGTCGCGCGCCCGTGCGATGGACGCGCGTTTTTCGTCCGACGAACGCAGCATTCAATTGACCGGCACCGTATGCCGCCGGCTCGACGGCATACCGCTTGCGATCGAACTTGCGGCCGCGCGCGCGGCGACGCTCGGCATCGAAACACTCGCGGATCATCTGGACGACCGCTTCGACATGCTGACGGGCGGCAACCGCACGGCGCTGCCGCGGCATCAGACCTTGAAGGCCACGCTCGACTGGAGCCACGGCCTGCTCGACGACGCCGAACGCGCCACGCTGCGCAGGCTCGGCATCTTCGTCAACAGTTTTTCAATCGACGCGGCCATTGCCGTCGCCGCGGACTCTGGCTTGCAGCAAGCCGCGGTGATCGCGGCGGTTTCGGGTCTCGTCGAAAAGTCGCTGGTGGTCGCGCGCGTGGAGCGCGGCAAGGCGAGCTATCGGCTGCTCGAAACAACGCGTGCGTACGCGCTGCAAAAGCTCGACGACAACGGCGAGCGGCGCGCGGTCACGCTCAATCACGCGCGCTATTTCACCGGCTTGCTCGAGCGTCATATGTCGGCAGAAGCGCGCTCGGCGGAAGGCGATGCCGATGCCGACGCCGACCGCTGGCATGCGCGCATGCGCGGCTGGCTCGACGATCTGCGCGCGGCGCTCGGCTGGGCGCTTTCGTCGAAAGGCGACGACGCGCTCGCGGAAAAACTCGCGGTCAAGGTGGTCGCGTTGTTGTACGAGCTTTCGTTGGTGGACGAATGCTGCGCGTGGGCGCGCCGCGCGCTGGAAAGCGTCGCGCATACGCATGGTGCGTCGGGATCGACCCGGCATCTGCGCGTGCGCATGCAACTGCTCGCGGCGCTCGGTGCGGCGCTCGTCTACGTCAACGGACCGAACCGCGAAACGCTCGCGGTCTGGGCCGAGGTGCTGGCGCTCGCCATCGCGCTTGCCGATCGCGCATTCGAAGCGCGCGCGTTGTGGGGCATGTGGAACGCGAGCCAGTCGTCGGGCGCGGCGCGCAATGCGCTGGCGTTCGCGCATCGGTTTGCGTCGCTCGCGGCGCAGACCGGCGACACGAGCAACGGCATTCTCGCCGCGCGGCTTCTCGGCATAGCGTGGCACTACGCGGGCAATCAGCAGCAGGCGCGCGCGTCGCTCGAACGCTTTCTGCTGCAAGCGGATACGCTGCAGCACGGTTTGCCGCTCGGTCAATCCATCGATCAGGGCGTGGTCGGCCGCGCGACGCTTGCACGGCTGCTGTGGTTTCAGGGCGCGCGCGACGAGGCGCTCGATCTCGCGCAAGCCTGCGTCGCGAGCGCGTGCGCGGAAGACCAGGCGATCGTCACCTGCTACGTGCTCGTCGAAGCGGAGATTCCGCTCGCGTTGCTGTCGGGTCAACGCGAGCGTGCCGCAGACGCCATCGCGTTGCTGCGCGATGTATCGGCGCGCACGGGCCTCGGTGTCTCTCAAGCGTGCGCGCGCTGTTTCCAGGAGTACCTGCGTTCATTCGACGACGTGAGCCCCGCGCGTCTCCAGGCATTTCGCGCGGCGCTCGACGAACTCGACGCGCTCGAATACGCCGCGCAACGCGCGATGCTGGTCGCGCAGTACGCGCTCGCATTGGGCCGCGCGGGACGGCGCGAGGAAGCCATCGCCGCGGTGACGCGCGCGCTGGCCCAATGCGACGAAAGCGGCGACCATTGGTATGTGGTCGAACTGCGGCGCGTGCAGGGCGAGTTGCTGCTTCAGGATGCCGATGTGTTTTCAATTGGCAGCGCCGCGATGGATGCGAACGCGTGCCTGACCGCGGCAATGGAGGAATCGCTCGCGCAAGGCTGCGCTTCGTTGCAGTTGCGCGCGGCCACCAGTCTCGGCCGCCTGTGGTGCGCGCAAGGGCGTGCTGCCGATGCGGTGCGCCTGATCGAATCGGCGTGCGCCAAGCTCACCCAGGGGCTCGATTTCGACGATTGCCGGGCGGCGCTGCAACTGCTCGAAGCCGCGAGAGCTTCGGCCGCGATGGTGCCGCAATGCGCGCACAGAGAAGGCGAGGCGAGTGCGCCGCCGCCCGTCAGGCGTTCGCGGCAGCCGAGAGTGAGCGAAGGATGCTAGCCGGCGCGCGGCATTGGCTTTGAGCGGCCTGGGTTATGCCTGAGTCACGCCTGAGTCACGCCTGAGTCACGGGTGCGTCTGCATCACGGCGGACTGATCTGCATGTCGAGCATTTGCCGTTGCACGGCCTTGTCGATCAGGTCGGGATGATCGAGGCGCTCGACCCACCAGCGCAGCGCCTTGCCCGTCTCGTCGTCGCGCCATGCCAGATAAAAATGCGTGATCTCGCGCATGCCGAGCACTTCTTTCTGCACCAGGTCGCCGTTCCTGAGCGCCTCGACGGCGAGGCATTCGGGAATCGTGCCCGCAGCGAGCCCGCGCAACTGCGCGGCGAGCTTGGTTCCGAGCGTCGGCACGGTCAGCACTTCCTGATTGTCCGCGAGCGCGATGGTGCGCGGCGCGAGTTTGCGCGACGTATCGCCGATCGCCACCGCGCGATAGCGCGCGACCACGTCGAGCGTCAGCGGTCCGGGCATGCTTGCGAGCGGATGATCGGGCGCGACCACGAATACGTGCCGCAATGAGCCGATCGGCTTCGCGACAAGATTCGGAATCGGCGGCGGATCGCCCGCGGCGCCGACAATCAGATCCGCGCGGCGCGTGAGCAGTGCATCCCACGAACCGCCCAGCACTTCCGTCGACAGATTCAGGCGCGTGTCGAGCTTCAGCTTATAAAACTCGCCGACGTGATCCCACAGCAGCGCGAACGGAATGATCTCGTCGACGGCGACGTACAGGTCGGACTCCCAGCCTTGCTCGATGCGCTTCGCCTTGCATTCCAGATCTTCTGCTGCGGCCAGCAAACGGCGGCCTTCCTCGACGACCACGCGCCCCGCATGCGTGAGCGTGGCGCGCCGGCCACTGCGATCGAACAGCTTGACGCCGAGATCGAGCTCGAGCTTCTGCACCAGATACGTGAGCGACGACGGCACCTTATGCAGCGTTTCCGCGGCGCTCGCGAAGGTGCCGGTTCGATCGACGGCGTCAAGCACCTGAAGGACTTCAAAGGAAAGATTCATGACGAAGAAAGGCGAAGGACGACATCCATTCGAGCCGGGCGGCTGAAGCGCTCAGCATACTGGATTTCATCGCAGGCGCGGTGGCCTGGGCGCCGGCTTCTTCGTTGTTGTCTGTTCTTTTGTTGACGGCGCTATGCCGTGCGATTGTCGGACGACCACGCCGCGTGCGGGGCGGCAGTGGTGTCGACGGCCCGGCGCGCCGGCATGTTCGCGGGACGCTTCGCGAGCCGTTCGAACTCGGTCACGTCGTGACTGCAAAACACGCTCACCGCCTGGCTCGTCAATGCGAGTTCGCGCAACCGGCTTTGATTATCGAAGCGCGCCGCGCGATCTTTTTCGAGCATCCACTGATAAAAGCGCAGCCCCGGCGTGCAATGCGGTTCTGCATGCATTTCGGCGTGATGGAAATAAGCATCGGCCGCGTTGAACAGCCACCGGTCGCCCGTCGTATTGACGGCGATGCCCGCATGACCGAACGTGTGCCCGCGCAACGGCACGACGAGCAATTCGGGCGGCAGTCCGTCGAATTGCTGCACGCGCGAAAAGCCATTCCACGTTTCGCCTTCGCTTGCCTGATACACGCGCCATTTCGCGGACGTCGACCACTGCTGCGGACGAAACCGCTGCCGGTCCATCCACGTTCTTTGCTCGAACGCGTAATCGCGCTCGACGCGCAACAGGTGCACGGTGGCGTGCGGAAAGTCGTCGAGGCCGCCCGCATGATCGAAGTCGAGATGGCTCAGCACGATATGCGTGACGTCGCGCGGATCGAAACCGAGCCGCTGAATCTGCCGGATCGCGGTCATTTCCTCGCGGAAATCCGGGCTCACGAGTCCGAGAAAGAAACGGCTGATCCGCGAGCGCGGATCGGCGACGTCGCGCAGACCGAAGCCGGTGTCGACCAGCACGAGCCCCGCGGAAGTTTCGACCAGCAGGCAGTGGCAGGTGAGCAACCCGCGCTCGGCGAGCGAACGCGTGCGTCCGTCCATCAGGCGGCCGCCCAGCGGGCAGGTCGAAATGCAGTTGAGATGGTGCACGATCATCGCATTCGTCCCGTAACGGAAGGGGAAGGAGTGATGCAACATCGCGCAAGCGCTATACCTGATCGTGCGAGAGCGGCTATGGGTTCGGCGCGGCTTGCTTCGCGTTAGTGACGTTCGCCGTATTCGCAACATTCGCGAAATATTCCGCGGCCATCAGGCGGAATGCGGTGACGGCGGGATTGTCCTGATCCGCGCGCCAGGCCATGCTCATTTCCGCGTGAATCGTGTTGCCGGCGATATGCCGGAACTCGACATTGTCGTAATGAAACCGTTGCGCAGACGCGGGCAGAATCGCGAGCCCGAGTCCCGCGCGAACCAGCGACAGAATCGTGGGCGTCTGATCGATGTATTGCGCGATGTTCAGATTCACGCCTTCGGCCGCGAGCATGCCCATGATGCGGTCATGAAAGTACTTGCCTTGCGCGGGCGAATGCATGATGAACGGCTGCTCGTCGAGTTGCTTCAGTTCGATCCGCTCGAACTGGCACAACGCGTGGCGCCTCGGCAGCGCGACGATCAACGGCTCTTCGTCGACGAGAAGAAACTCCAGCTTTTGCCTCGATTGCAACGGACGCAGAAAGCCGAGGTCGATTGCATTCGCGGCGAACGCTTCGATCTGCGCGGCGGAAACGAGTTCGAGCAGTACGACGTCGATCTCGGGCAGCACGTCGGCGGCGGCGACCAGCAACTCGGGAATCAGCTCATAACCGGCCGCGCCAGTGAAACCGAGCCGCACGCGCCCCGTCTTGCCCTTGCTCGCGCGCCGTACGGTGCTTTCGGCCTGCTCGGCAAGATTGAGCAGACGCGTCGCGTCGGCGAGAAACACGCGGCCTTCGGTGGTCAGCTTGACGGTGCGGCCAATGCGTTCGAACAGCTTCACGCCGAGGTTGTCCTCGAGCAGTTGAATCTGTCTGCTCAATGGCGGCTGGGTCATGTGCAGCAGCGCGGCAGCGCGTCTGAAATTCAGTTCTGTCGCCGCGGCGACGAAGCAACGCACTTGTCCGAGATCGAGCATTCTTGTATCGGCATGGAAGGGAAGTCGACGCTCATTATAGGTGCGCGCGCTCCCCATCCGATCCGGACGCCGCGGCGAGCCGCGGGCCGGTGCTGCATCACGTCGCTGCGTCAGGTCGCTGCATCACGTCGTGAGACTGCCCTCGGGACGCTGCCCGGCGAGCGCCTGTTCGAGGCTTGCCAGCACCATTTCGCCCATCGCGGTGCGCGATTCGACCGTGGCGCTCGCGCGATGCGCCTGCAAAACAACGCGGTCCATGTCGAAGAGCGCGGGCGGCACGTTTGGTTCGTCGACGAACACGTCGAGTCCCGCGCCCGCGATCACGCCGCCTTGCAGCGCCTGCACGAGGTCGCTTTCCACCACGAGCTTGCCGCGCGCGACATTGATCAGGTAGCCGTTCTTGCCGAGCGCATCGAGCACGGCGGCATTGACGATGCCTTGCGCCTTGTCGGCGGCGGCGGCCAGCACGAGAAAATCGCAACCGCGCGCGAGCGACAGCAGATCGGCGACGAACGGATGCGGCACATCGTCCATGCGGCGCAAATCCGTGTATGAGATCGGGCAGTTGAACGCGCTCGCGCGCTGCGCAATCGCACGCCCAACCTTGCCCATTCCGACGATACCGACGCGCTTGCCGCTCAAGCGGCGCGACAGCGGCAACGCGCCCGGATGCGGATTCTTCTGCCAGTTGCCCGATTTGACGAACTCGTTGCCCGCGCAGATTTCGCGGCATACCGCGAGCATCAGACCAATCGCGAGGTCGGCGACATCTTCCGTCAACGCACCGAACGTCGCTGTCACCGGAATGCCGCGGGAGCGCGCGAATGCCAGATCCACTGCATCGGTGCCCACGCCGTTGACCGCGATCACTTCCAGAGCGGGCAAGCGCTCGATCAGGTCGTTCGAAATGCCGGTGTGGCCGCCTGTGATAACGCCTAGGATCGACGCGCCGTGCTCACTGATATAGGCATCCTTATCATTTTGTTCGAAGAGGCGATGCACCGTGTAGCGCGATGCGAGCGTGTCGTTGATCGCGGGAATCAGAATGGGGTTGAGTTGCAGAATGTTCGGTTTCAAAGCGGCGCTCCTTGTTGTAGTCGACGATCCGGCCGGCGCGGCGAGCGGCGCACGCATCCAGTCGCGATGTCGGCGGATGATGGGCCCTTTCACGAATCGCGTCCAATCCCAAAACGCTATCAGTTGATCCACGGATCGAAGCGTAACGGCGCGCTCGCCGGTGATTCAATCCAGGCATCAATTAATAGCGAGAAAAGATTGGACGGCCCATGACACCGCCCGCAGAATCGAAGCATCGGAAGGAGCATTCCTTCGGCTGCTTCCTCAAGGGAAGCGGCTAATAAGTTCTAAATACATCGGAGACAAAGCGTGAAAACATGCCGCTGCATGACGCCTCTCGCTGCATCAGGTTTTTTACCGATGCACCCGCCGTTGCACTCGCAATTGCATTCCCGTCCCGACGCAAGCTCGCGAGGGACTCGCCATGAATAATGCGGAGAGTGTGGTCGCGGATGCGAAAGCCGCGCCGCTTGCGCAAAAGCGCACGGGCCACCGCTGGATCGTGATGGGGCTGATCTTCTGCATCTGGGCGATTGCCTGCGCGGACCGCGCCAATTTCGGCTTTGCGCTGCCGTACCTGAAAAAGGAATACGGCATCACGAACACGCAGGCGGGACTCATCGTGAGTCTCTTTTCGTTTGCGTACGGCTTCGTGCAGATACCCGTCGGCCTGCTTTACAAGCGGCTCAGTGAAAAGACCACGGGCTTTCTGTTTTCGGTCTTCATGATTCTCACGTCGGTATTTACCGGGCTGATGGGCACGACGTCGTCGGTGTTTCTGCTCCAGGCGTACCGCGTCGGTCTCGGGTTATCCGAGGGTCCGTTGGGGATCGGCTGCACGAACGTGATCAACCGCTGGTTTCCCGCGAAAGAGAAGGGCACGGCCACCGGCCTGTGGATCGCCGCGTCCAAGCTCGGGCCGCTGATCGTGCCGTCGGTGTGCATCGTCGTGATCCAGTTGTGGGGATGGCGCGAGATCTTTTATGTTTTCGCGGTGCCGGGCCTTGTGCTTGCTGTCGTGTGGATGGTTCTCGTCACGAATTCGCCCAGTGAAAACCGCTTCTGTTCGGAAGCCGAGCAGCGCTATATCGCCGACGATACCCCGCGCCAGGGCCGGGGCGCCACCGCGTCGCGCCGCAATGAAGTCGCGCGTATTCCGTATCTCGACGCGTTCAATCGGACCAGGCCTGTCGCGCAACTCGAGACGATCCGCCAGGTGTTCGGATCGTGGAATATTCTGGGCGTCGCGATCGGCTATGGCTGCATGATCGGCATCGGCAATATTTTCATGTCGTGGATGCCGACGTACCTCGTCACGGTCAAGGGTTTTGCGTCGGTAAAAATGGGCTTTCTCGCGTCGGCGCCGTTTATCGGCGCGGTGGCCGGCAACATGCTCGGCGGCGTCATATCGGACCGGCTGCTCGCCGGCCGCCGCAAGCCGATGATGATGCTCGGCGCGCTCGGCACCATGCTGATGATGCTGCTGCTGATCGACGCGCCGGACAGCGTCGCGTATCTCGGCGTCGCGCTGATGCTCGCGGGCCTGATGCTTGGCATCGGCTTCGCCGGTTATTCCGCGTACCCGATGGGACTCGCGACCAAGTCCACTTATCCGACGGCCTTCGGCATCGTTAACTGTGTCGGGCAGATTGGCGGCGCATGCGCTCCGCTTGTCGTCGGCATTCTGCTCGACAAGTTCAGTTGGACGAGCGTGTTTCTGTATATGGTCGGCACGGCGCTGCTGTGTCTGCTGCTGCTCTTCAGCGTGGCCGAGCCGATTGCGACGCGGCGCGGTGACGGGCCGCAAGCGCGCGCGAAGTAGCAGGGCCACGCGAGGCGTATGACGCAGGTTTAAGCGCTCAATCGAAGTCGAACACGTCGAAAATCGAGCGCTTTTTCTTGTGCGTCCGATAACCCGATCGATGATCGTCGTAACGGCGTTGATCGTCGTAGACATGCCCGCGATCGCGATCCCGATAGTCGTCGTGGCTCGGGCGCGCGTGGGCAGGCGGGGCTGGCGCGGCTGGCGCGGCTGTTTCGGCGGCGTCTTGCGCGATCAGCTTGTCGAGCTCGCCGCGGTCGAGCCACACGCCGCGGCACTGGGGACAGTAGTCGATTTCGATCGAGCGGCGCTCGGTCATCAGCAGGTCAGGCGTTTTGCAAGCAGGGCATTTCATGGTGTCGCTCCTTGTTACGAGAGGTGGAAACGCTCATCGAGCGGTGCCCGCAGCGCGCTTCGACTTCGAGCGGCGCACGAGCATGTTCACTGCCTCGACGAACGCGGAGAAAGCCATCGCCACGTAGATATAGGCCTTCGGCACATGCGTTCCAAAGCCTTCCGCAATCAGCGTCATGCCGATCACGAGCAGGAAGCTCAATGCGAGCGTGACGATGGTCGGATTGCGGTCGATGAATTGCGACAGCGGGCGCGCCGCGAACAGCATCGCCATGACCGCGCTGATGACCGCGAGGAACATGATCGGCAAATGGTCGGTCATGCCGACCGCCGTGATGATGCTGTCGACTGAAAACACGATATCGAGCAGCAGGATCTGGCCGATGGCGCTCGCCACGGTCAACTGAACGGTGCTGCCCGCGCTGCGGTCTTCGTGGTCCGCCTGCGCGTGCACGACGTGATGGTGCATTTCACGCGTCGCTTTCCACACGAGGAACAGGCCGCCGCCAAGCAGAATCAAATCGCGCCATGAAAACGCGTGGTCGAACAGCGTGATCGCGGGCGCGGTCAGTTGCGCGATCCATGCGACCGTGCCGAGCAGGCCGAGCCGCAGCACGAGCGCGAGCATGATGCCGAGACGCTGCGTGCGCGCACGCTGCGCCACGGGCAGCTTGTTGCTGAGGATCGAGATGAAGATCAGGTTGTCGATGCCGAGCACGATCTCCATCACGACGAGCGTGAGAAGCGCGACCCATGCGGCGGGATCGGCAGCGAGTGTGAGCAGGGTGTCCATGAGTTCGTCGGCGAATGGGGTTGAATAACGGTGGAATAGCGATGCGATAGCGATCATGATCGCCCAATGCGTGGATCGGATAAACCAGTGTTAAGCTGATCGACATATCAGTTTTTCCGAAGCTAATTTATATCGGCCGTGCCATGCTCAACTACCGTCACCTGTACTATTTCTGGATCGTCGTGAAGGAGGGCGGCTTTGCGCGCGCAGCCGAGCGGCTCGATATGGCGGTTCAGACCATCAGCGCGCAGGTGCGCGAACTCGAAAAATCCATCGGGCGGCAATTGCTGAAACCGGCCGGCCGCGGCGTCGCGATGACCGAAGCCGGTGAGACCGCGTTCAGCCGCGCGGAGCAGATTTTTCAGCTCGGCGAGGCGCTGCTCGACGACATGCAAGAGGCGGGCGGCGAAGGCGTCGCGCGCCTTGCGGTCGGCCTGTCCGATGGCATTTCAAAGCTCGCGGCGCATGCGCTTCTCGCGCCCGTGCTCGGCACGCCGTCGCTCAGGCTGCTGTGTCACGAGGGAGAGCCCGCGCAGTTGCTGTCCGAGCTCGCGCTGCATCGGCTCGATCTGGTGCTCGCTTGCCAGCCGGCGCCGCACAATTCCGATCTGCGTGTGCTGAGTCAGCGGCTCGTCGGCTCGCCCGTCGACTGGTACGGTCCTGCGGAAATCGTGCGCAAATCCGCGCGCGCGAGTTTTCCGCACTGTCTTGCCGATTTGCCCGTGCTACTGCCCACGCGTCACGCCGCGTTGCGAGCGCGGCTCGATCGCTGGTTCGATTCGCACGGCATCCGGCCGCGCGTCGTCGGCGAGTTCGAGGACAGCGCGCTGATGGCCGTCTTCGCCGCGCGCGGCCTCGGCGTGTTTCCGCTCGCCGAACTGGGCGCGGAAGAGTTGTCGCTGCTGCGCGGTTTGCGCCCGCTCGGCCGCGCGGACGGCGTGGTCGAAGAGATTCACGCAATCCGCTCGCGCCGCGGGCAGCATCATGCGCTGGCTTCTCAGGTGATGGCGAGCGCGCGCTCGTAGTTGCGCATCACATGCGACGGAAAGCCGTGGCGACGTGCGACCGGTTTCAGTTGGTGTCCCCACGCATCGAACACCGCGGCGAGCAGCGCGATTTCGCCGTCCGCGAGATAGTCGTCAGCGACCGTCACCGCGACGCATAGGCGGATGACCTTGCGGCGCAGCGCGGGATCGTCTATTTCGTCGATCAGCGTGGCGAGCAGCGCGGTGTCCAGGCGGCCCATCGGTGGCGCGGACGATAGCTGCGCGATCGAGCGGTCCTCGCACAGCGTCTGCAGGATCTGCGCGAACTGCGCCGGCGCGAGGCCGAGTTCGCCGGCTATGTCGAGCTTCTCGAGTGCGCGTTCTTCCGAACTGCACACATGGCCGTCCGAAGTGAGCGCAAGCGCGACGATACGCGCTGCTGCCTCTTTGCTGTTAAGCGGATAGCTTCGCATGATCGGGTCCTTTCTCGGACAATGTCCGTGTTGATGATGAGCCCAGTCTGCGGCAGTATCCGTATCGGATAAACCTGTCAATCGCGAAGTTAAGGTGCGGAAAATGCGAAGTGTCACGAACCGCCGTTGCCGCGCGGTTTTCAGCGTCGGCGTCGGCGTGAGCGTCGGCGGCATGCGCGTGCCTGACGCATGCGCGCATGCCTGAAGCCGCAGTCCGTTATAAAAGGCCCAGTTGCCGTGCTGTCGCATCGACGGCCTTTTTCGCCTTCGCAACGATCTCGTCGATTTCCTCCCTGCTGATCACGAGCGGCGGCGACAGCAGCATGCGGTCGCCGGTTGCGCGCATGATCAGATTGCCGTTGAAGCAGAAGTCGCGGCAGAGCGTGCCGACATCGCCGCCATTCGCAAAGCGTTTGCGCGATGCAGGTTGTTCCGCGAGTTGCAAGCCGGCCACGAGTCCGGCGCCGGCAATGTCGCCGACAATCGGATGATTGGCGAACGTCTCACGCAGTTTTTTCTGGAAGTACGGACCGGTGTCCGTCTTCACGCGCTCGACAATGTTCTCGTCGCGCAGCAACCTGAGGTTCGCTACCGCAACGGCTGCGGCCACGGGATGACCGGAGTAGGTGAGGCCGTGATTGAACTCGCCGTTGTCGATAATCGCGGTTGCGATGCGATCGTGCAAACCGACGGCGCCCATCGGCACATAGCCGCTCGTGAGCCCCTTGGCGAGCGTGATGAGATCGGGCTCGAAACCAAAGTGCTGATGAGCGAACCATTCGCCGGTGCGCCCGAATCCGCCGATCACTTCGTCCGCGACTAGCAGCACGTCGTATTTGCGGCAAATACGCTGAATTTCCGGCCAATAAGTCGACGCGGGAAAGATCACGCCGCCCGCGCCCTGGAACGGCTCGCCGATAAACGCGGCCACGTTTTCAGCGCCAAATTCGAGGATCTTTGCTTCGAGTTGCTGCGCGCGAGCCAGCGCGAATTCCTCGGGCGTCTGGCCGCTTTCTGCTTCGCCGAAGAAATACGGTTGATCGATATGCACGATGTTCTCGACTTTCGACGGCATCTGCTCATGCATATAACCCATGCCGCCGAGCGTCGCGCCTGCGATGGTCGAGCCGTGATAACCGTTTCTGCGCGCAATCACGATCTTCTTCGAATGCCGGCGCTGCGTGGCCCAGTATTGATGAACGATGCGCAGCACCGTATCGTTGCCTTCCGAGCCGCTATTGCAGTAGAAAAAGTGATTGAACGGCTCGGGCGCGAGTTCGGCGAGTAAGGCAGACAACTCGATTATCGGCGGGTGCGTGGTCTTGAAGAACGTGTTGTAGTAGGGCAGTTCCTGCATCTGCCGATAGGCCGCATCCGCGAGTTCCTTGCGCCCGTATCCGACGTTGACGCACCAAAGACCCGCCATGCCGTCGATAATTTTGTTGCCATCCGAATCCCACAGATACACGCCGTGCGCTTTCACGATCACGCGACTGCCGCTGCGATTGAGCGCGCCCATATCAGAGAACGGATGAATGTGGTGAGCGGCATCGAGTGCGCGGAAATCGGCGGTAGTGCGTTGCTGCGCGGCAGGCGTGTTCGCCGCGAATTGCGCCGGCTGCATGTAAGCGATGTCTTCTGTCCGGTAACTCATGTTGCCTCCAGTGTTTGGCTTGTTGGCTTTGTGTGCGTTAGACGTGCAGCAGCAAATGCCGGCGTTCCCACGAACTGATCACGCGGAAAAACGCTTCGTATTCGGTCTCTTTCAATGCGAGGTAGGCCTTCACGAATTTTTCGCCGAGTACTTCGGCAATGGGTTCGCATGCGCTCATCAACGTTAGACCCTCTTCGAGATTGCGCGGCAATTGATAGGGCAATTCATAGCCGTCGCTAAGCAGCGGCTCGGTGGCTTCGAGTCTTTGCGTGATGCCCAGATAGCCGGCCGCGAGCGTCGCCGCAATCGCGAGGTACGGGTTGCAATCCACGCCCGGAATGCGGTTTTCTATGCGGCGCGCGGCGGGCCCGGAATGCGGAATACGAAAGCCGACTGTGCGGTTGTCGTAGCCCCACGCGACGTTGATCGGCGCGGCCATGAAGCGCGACAGCCGCCGATACGAGTTGATGTACGGCGCGAAAATCGGCATCAATGCCGGCGTGTATTTCTGCAAACCGGCGATATAGCTCGTGAAAAGCGAGGTCGGCTTGCCGTCCGCGGCGGTGAAAAGATTGCGGCCGGTTTCTTCATCGACGAGGCTCTGGTGCATATGCATCGCCGACCCCGGCTCGCTTTCCATTGGCTTCGCCATGAACGTCGCGTACATCTTGTGACGCAAGGCGGCTTCACGCACCGTGCGCTTGAAGAGGAACACGCTGTCCGCGAGTTTCAACGGATCGCCATGCATGAAGTTGATCTCCATTTGCGCGGCGCCCACTTCGTGAATCAGCGTATCGACTTCGAGTTCCTGCACCTCGCAGTACTCGTAAATGTCTTCGAAGAGCGGGTCGAACTCGTTGACCGCTTCTATCGAATAGGACTGGCGTCCGGTCTCGGGACGTCCGGTTCGGCCGATCGGCGGTTGCAAGGGCAGGTCCGGGTCCTTGTTCATGTCGACCAGATAGAACTCGAGTTCGGGCGCGATGACGGGCTTCCAACCTTTCGCGCGATACAACTCCAGCACACGGCGCAACACGCGGCGCGGCGAGATGGCAACGGGCGTGCCGTCGAAGTGCACGCAGTCGTGAATCACCTGAGCGGTTGGATCGACGGCCCAGGGAATCATTCGGATTGTCGTGGCGTCCGGAACGCACACCATGTCCGGATCGGTGACGCCGGTCAGCGTGCCGTCGTCCGGATAATCGCCGGTGACGGTCTGGATCATTACCGCTTGCGGCAAGCGCATCGACTCGCCGGATTCGAACTTGCTGCGCGGAATGATCTTGCCGCGCGCGATGCCGGCCATGTCGGGAATGATCGCTTCGATTTCAGTCACATGGTGCTTCTTCAGAAAATCGTCGATGTCATGCATGATTTTTCTCTCGGTTTTATAGCGCTACTGTTAGCCTTGCTTCGCGGCGACGGATGACGCGCCGTAACTCGTCGTCATGCGTAGCCGGTTGCGGCACGCGTCGCCGAACGCACGAAAAATCGCGGTGGAGAGCGCGTCGCTCGCATGCTTCCACTCGGGGTGCCACTGCACGCCAAGCGCGAAAGCACGCGCGTTTTTTACGCTGACCGCTTCGATCAGCCCGTCCGGCGCGGTGGCTTCAATCGCGAGGCCCGCGCCCAATCGCTCGATGCCCTGGCCGTGCAATGAATTCACGCGCGCTTCATTTGCGCCGCATGCGAGGCGCTGCAATAAGCCGCCTGGCGCGAGAGAAATAGAATGAGAGGGCGCGTATTGCACGTCGAGGCTGTCTGCTTTGTTCTCGCGATGGTCGGCAAAGCCCGCACTCGTATGCACGCTTTGATGCAACGTTCCGCCGAACGCCACGTTGATTTCCTGGAATCCTCGGCATATGGCGAGTACGGGCACGCCGGCTTCCATTGCGGCGCGCAGCAAAGGCAGCGTCGTTGAGTCGCGGGCCGCGTCGTAGAGCGTGTCCGGTTCGTGCGGCTCGCCGCCGTAGCGTTGCGGCTCGACATTTGAATAGCTGCCGGTGAAGAGGAGGCCGTCGACAGTGGCCAGTACGTCTTGCGCCGATTGACGCTCGCCGAACGCGGGCAGCAGCATGGCGAGCGCTCGCGAGCCATCCACGATCGCTGCGATGTATTTTTCGCCGGCCACGTGTGATGGATGCATGCCTATCGTCGTTCTGTCGGCGCTGATGGCAACCAGTGGTTTAGTTCGCATAACGAATAGATGTGTTTATCCGGCCACGAAATGCGGCGCGACATTCTTCGAAACACGGCGGGGCGCGAGTTCGCGGCCGCACGGCCTGCTTCAAGGCTTCGGAGCAGGGCAGGCGGTCGCCGTCAACGGAACGCGCCGCGCGTGACGATCTGATGAGCCGTTCGATGCCGCCCGCCGCGATGCGCGAGCGGGCGCACGCGTGCGCGACGGATGGACGTCAGGCAACGGCGCACGCAAGCAAACGCGCGATTCAGGCGAACGCGTTCACGCAGACGGACGGATCGAACGGCAAAAAGGAGGGAGGCGCTAGGGCAACAGCGACGCGACTTCGTCTGTACGCACCGCGATGAAGGCGCGCGCGGAGATAGAGTTGTGACGCCGAACTGAACGGCGGGAGATGATTGTAAAGACGATCTTGAAGACGGACAGGAAGCGGCGGAACGCAAGGCTGCCGCTGCTGCCGTTGGCGATGGCGCCGTCAGCGCGCGGACGACTCGCGTGACTGCGGTTCCATCTCACCAAAGGGCCACGGACTCTCACGATGACACTCGATTAGCGACGTTGAACGTATTGAACACGCTGCCTTGATCGCACGGGGCATTGACAGAAGCTGCGCGTCGGATGATCGTGTATTCGCTGCGTCGGAAAACATGATGAACGTGTTTTCCGACGGCGGTATCACGATCGCCTGTTAACCAGCATATACGAGCCGGTGATGCCGTCAAATTGTTTTCTGGATTGGTGGGCGCCGGTGGATTGTTGGGATGTATGCACTCGGCAATTTTGGAGCGCCGAAAAATCGTGCATTACCGACCTAAGTCAGCAAGCCCCCGTCGACCGTGAGAATTGTTCCAGTGACATGCCTTGCCGCCGGGCTCGCAAGAAACGTGACGGCCGCAGCGATGTCAGCCGGCGCGGCGAAGCGCCCGAGCGGCGCGAGGCTGCGTTGGAAGTCCGCGCTCTCGCCATTAGCCGGGTTCATTTCGGTATCGGTCGAGCCCGGTTGAACGAGGTTGGCAGTGATGTCTTTCGGGCCCAGTTCCTGAGCCAGCCCGCGTGTCAACGACTGTAGTGCGGACTTGGTCATGTAGTAGACCGTTCCCGCTGCGCCCACGATGCGATCAGCTCCGGCGGAGCCGATCGTGATGATCCGACCGCCCGCTTTGAGGTGAGGGATGGCTGCCTGCGTCGCGAGAATGGGACCGCGGACGTTGACCGCAAGGAGAGCGTCGATGTCCGCCAGGTCGAAGTCGGCGATCGTGTTGTAGCGAGCGATGGCAGCGTTGTTGACGAGAATGTCGAGCCCACCCAGCGCGCCAACGGCCTCATCGACCGATCGCCTGATGGCGGCCGGATCGGCAATGTCGGCTTGGATCGCGACACCGCGGCGGCCTAGCTTCTCGATTGACGCCACGACTGCCTGCGCGCGCCCGGCTGAGTTCTGAAACGTTAGCGCAACGTCCGCGCCTTCTTCTGCAAGCGCAAGTGCGATCGCGGCGCCGATGCCCCGGGACCCGCCGGTAACCAATGCCCGTTTTCCGACTAGATTGTTGTTCATTGTCCGCCTTTTATGTAGTGATCGATGCACAAATGGTAAAATCGGCGGTACGGACAGTCAAGATATTTGTGTAGTGATCGATGCAAAAAAAATCAGAGAAATCTCCGAGCACCGTTGGACGCCCACTTCGTGGCCGCGGCAGGCCACGCGCTTTCGATCGCGAGGCTGCATTGGCGCAAGCCATGAGGCTTTTTTGGATCAAGGGTTATGAGGCGACCTCAATCGCAGACCTGACCAATGCGCTCGGCGTCGGCCCGACCAGCCTCTATGCCGCTTTCGGATCGAAAGACGAGCTATATGCCGAAGCGATGCGGTTTTACTCGGAGACCTACGAGCATCTGGTGCTGGGAAGCTTTCGCAAGGCGGTCACAGCACGCGAAGCGGCGTTCGCCTATCTGTGGGACTCAGCCGTGGCGATGACTGGGGCCGATTGCGGTCTGCCGCACGGCTGCATGGTCACACTGGGGAGCGTCGGAAGCGACGGCCATGCCGAGCTCGGCGACTTGATGCGGGCCGCGCGAGGTGGAGCGTTTGATGTGCTCGTGTCGCGCCTGGAAAGGGCCGTTGCCGAGGGTGAGTTGCCGGGGTCCGTGGATATAGCGAAACTCGCGAGGTTCCTGCAAACAGTACAAAGCGGTATGGCGATCCGGGCGCGGGACGGCGCCGAAAGAGCAGAACTCCAGGCCGTCGCTGAGATGACGATGGCGGGATGGGAGGCGCTGGTTCGTCACTGCGACACACATGCAAAGCCTGATTAACATTGATTCGGACAGCGGAGTATCTCGCTGGGCTTGAAAACCGGCTTCGCTTCGCGTCAAGGTGTTTTCAGGCGCGCAGAATTTCGCTATTCCGGCTTCTTTCGACTGGAACGGAAACGTGCTTTAGAGGCACGCTCGCGCGTATCGGTCATTCGACCGATACCTCAGCGATCAGTCGGCTGCCATGATGCCGTTGGAGCCGCGGCGACACAACACGCTACTGACTCGCATCGGAGAATGAAATGAATGACAACGATATTCCGCTTGCCAACGGCAAGGTGCAGTACAAGACGCTATTGCGCGAGGAAGGGTGCTCGATCCTGCAAACGACGGTTCAAGCCGGCGGTGAAACGCAATGGCATCACCACACGAATGTCAGTGACCGGTTTCTCGTGATCCGGGGCGTCTTGACCGTCGAGTTGAATATCGACGGTCAGGTTCAGAGCACCGAGGTGCGCGAATTTTACTCGGTTGATCCGGGCACCGTTCACCACGTCAAGAACGAGACAAATGAGGATGTCGTCTATCTCACGGTCCAGGCGGGCGGCGTCCCGGACATTGTGCTGGCCGGATCGTCTCGCTGAGGGCAGGGCAACGCCATGCAGCTAGATCAGGCCCATCGTCGACGCCTTGAGTGTTGCTGCCGCGCGTGTCGAACACTCGAGCTTGCGAAACACGCTCTCGACGTGGGTGCGCACCGTGCTCGGACTCATCGTCAATTCCTGCGCGGCTTGCTTGTTGCTCGCACCTCGCGAGATCGCACGCAGGACGTCGATCTCTCTCGCAGACAGACGCGGACCATGTGACACACTTCTTGCCGCGCGCCTTGCGACGGGGATCCGTTCCGCCACCAGCGCGTCCACCACCTCGCGGCATAGCCGGCCATTGGCAGCCTCGTCTTGCAGCACGTGTGCGGCCGCCTCATCGGTCAGCGCGGCGCGCCACGGGCGCGTCGAGCGCAACGCAACCCATGCCACCGACGCAGCCAGCACACGAGCCTCCAACGTCAATGCCGGGTCGCGCACGCCGCGAAAATACCCCGAGCCGTCTTGCCGCTCGTACGCATGGGACGCAAGCACGGTGGCTTCGCCGAGCGAGCCGGTTTGCTTGCCGGCGCGTTCCGTCCAGTAGGGCACGAGCCGCACCTTTTCCCAGGCGCTCGGCGACAAGCGAGTAGGTAGGTTCCACACTTCATTCGGCACGGCGGCCCTGCCGATGCCATGAATCAATCCAGCCCGATAGACAAGCGCGCCTGCTGCGTCATCCGACGCGAATCGTGCGTAGCATTCGGCGGCCGTCACTGCGACCGCACGTGAAAAGCCCGTCATCCACGGCAATTTCAGATCGATGATGTCGGCGATCAATTCCGCCGACGTGGTCCGTTGCATATCGGCGGTCGCGAGCACGACGTCAAAATCATCCAGCGCCTGGCGCTCCAGTTCCGTCAGCCAACTGCCGGCGTGGCGCGTCGCGACTGCGACGAGGCTCTCCGGATACCGCGCGCCGGAGCGTTGTTCGATCAGCGCAAGCGCCGCTTCGACTCCATATGTGCGGCTGAACACCTCCAGGTCGCCAGCAAGCGCGACGACGAGTACGGATATCGGCACCGCCTCGCGGGCGAGTTGTGCGGGCACGCCGCTGCCGTCCCAGGTTTCGAAAATGTGGCGCAGCGCCGTTTCGGTCCCACTCGAAAGCCCCATTATTCGCGCGACCTCGCCGGATACTTCGCAGTGAGTTTGCGCGAGAGGCATCATCGCGGCGCCGACGCCGCCAATCGTCTCCGCGATGCCGGGCCTGCTCTCGAGCATCGCGGTCCGGACCGCGATGTCGTCGCCGAACACTGTTGCGAACCCTGCCGCGTTTGCCGTGCAACCCGACCAACGTAGCAGCGACACCTCGCGGACCGCGTCGCAGGCCGAGGCCTCGAGTCCGGCCGCTTGTGCGAGCCGTACTGCCAGCCAACCGGTGCGCAACGAATGATCGGTCGGCTGTCCCATGCTCAGATCGCCGATGAAAGCGAGAGCTCTTACCGCATCGAAAATACGCAGCGTGGCGTGGCTGGTCTGAAGGTCGAACATCGGATGGGATAGGGTACGTCGCCGGAATGGGCTAACAATCATACGCGACGGTTAGAAGCGCTGCACCGCAGTGCCTGGTGGATCGGAGGTGATGAAGTGTGCGCGCCGTCGAATAGTTGATTTGACATAAGATAAATTATCAACAAATTGTGTTGTAGTAGCTTTTTAGAAATGTCCGCCCGCAGCCGTCAACTGGCCACCTCAATTTCCCAAAAACCGGTCATTTCCCAAAGCCACTCCAGGCACTAATCTGACATCACCCATTCAACCCTGAAGGAACCGACGATGAAGCTCATGCATGTCGATGCCAGCGCGAAACGCGAGCGTTCGAACTCGCGGGCGTTGAGCCGTTTTTTTGTGGAACGTCTGCGCGCCGGGCACCCGGACTTGGAAGTCGATTATCTCGATGTCTCCGTCGATACGCCGCAGCACGTCGACGAAGCGTTCGCGATCGCAATCTACGCGGCGCCGCACGAGCGCACGCCGGCCATGAAGGCGCGGCTCGCGGTGTCGGATGCGCTCTGCCAGCGCGTGCTCGCCGCCGATGCGCTCGTGTTCGCGATGCCCATGTACAACTGGTCGATGCCGTCCGCATTCAAGACGTTCGTCGACGCGATTTCGCGCGCCGGCGTTACCTATAAGCATGGCGACGACGGCCGCATCGTCGGCCAGCTTGCGGGCAAGAAGGTGCTGTTCATCACGAGCCGCGGCGCGGACTTGCGGCCGGGCTCGCCGTACGCGTCGATGGACGCGCTCACGCCCGCGCTCAAAGCCGCGTTCGGATTTCTCGGCGTCGCGGCGCCGGCTTTCGTCGACGCGCAGCCGTTGCAGTTCGCGAATCAGGAAGCACGAGCCGAAGCGCTCGAACGCGCACGCGACGAATTATCGGCGGTGGCGGCTAGCTGGGCCAATTCGGCAAACGCGGCTTCGCATGCGAATAACGCAGACGCCGCACAACATGAAGACGCAGACTCGGAGATGACGCAATGAAACTACGTACCCTGATCGCCGCGGCAACGTTCGCCAGTTTCGGCATGCTCGCCAGCTCACAACTCGCGCTTGCCGCCGACTCAACCGGCCAAGCCGCCGCCGCTGCCGCCGCCGCTGCGGAGACCATCACGCCCGCCTTCGCCGAAGCGATCGCCAACGTGCCCGGCAAAAAAATGACTGCGCTGGTGGTCGATTACGCGCCAGGCGGCAAGTCGTCGCCGCATCGGCACGGAAAGGCTTTCGTGGTCGCGTATGTGTTGTCGGGCGCGATTCGCAGCGGCGTCGACGGCAAGGAAGCGCAGGTGTTCCATGCGGGTGAGCACTGGATCGAGAAGCCGGGCGCGCATCACACCGTCAGCGAAAATGCGAGCGATACGGAGCCGGCCCGCCTCCTCGCCATTTTCGTGGCGGACTCAAACGACAACAAGCTCGTCACATTCGACCACAAGAAATAAGCTACCAATAAGCCGCAAAATAAGCGGCAACCGCAGCGCCAACCGCGCAACACCCCTGCCGCACGCGCTTCGTTCTAGAACTTCGGATGACATTCGAAGTTCAGAGAAGACGCGTGCGTCGTCAGCATCGCCACCCCGCTCACCGATTCTTCCTTGACACTGCTTTGCATGCCGAGGCGCTCGCAGTAATCGCGCGCTTCGTTCAGCGCCTCGCCGTGTGCGCGGGCCCATGCCATGCGCCCGCCCGTCGCGCTCGCGGCGACCGTATACGTGCCGGGTTTATCGGTTGCGACGACATGCGTCGACGATGCGCAGCCGGCAAGCGCGCCGCCTGTCGCGAGCGCTGCGAGAGCGACGCGCGCCCAATCGCGTAGCTTATTCAACATGATGTACCTGAGTTTGCTGATCGTTGCGTGATCCGCCGACGGAGTCGTCGCGGATCGGTTAGATGGTTTTTCCGCGAATCGAATTATCCGGAATCTGCCGCTGGAGATCAGCCTCATGGGTCGAAAACACTGTTGCCTTCGCCCGAACAATCCGCGTGCGCTTACTGCCTGCGGCCTCGACGCATTGGCGCCCGCGGACTGTTTAAAGCACTTCCCGAAACGTGGCCGAGCGACTAGTCTGTAACGGCATCTTCTGAACCATCCGGACAATGAACTGGAGGAGACATCGATGGAACTCGAAGCACGTACCATGAAACGTGTGACGGTTCGGCTCGTGCCGTTCCTGATCGTCTGCTATTTCATCGCCTATCTGGACCGCGTGAATGTCGGCTTCGCCGCGCTGCAGATGAACAAGGCGCTCGGGCTTTCCGCGAGTGCATTCGGCTTCGGCGCGGGGATTTTCTTTATCGCGTACTTCTTTTTCGAAGTGCCGTCCAACCTGCTGCTCGAGAAATTCGGCGCGCGTCGCTGGATCGCGAGAATCATGTTCACGTGGGGCCTGCTCGCCGGCGCGATGGCGTATATCCCACATATCGCGCAATACACGGGGTTTTCGGCGGCGCATGTTTTTTACGGCTTGCGCGTTCTGCTCGGCGTGGCTGAAGCGGGCTTCTTTCCCGGCGTCATTTTCCTGCTCACATTGTGGTTTCCGGCCGCCTATCGCGGCCGCGTGGTCGGCTATTTCATGGCGGCGATTCCGTTATCCACGGTGATAGGCGGGCCCATTTCAGGCGCCCTGCTTTCCATGGATGGCTTCGGCGGGCTCGCCGGCTGGCAATGGGTTTATCTGATCGAAGCGGCGCCCGCGCTGCTGCTCGCGTTCGCGGTCTGGTTCTACCTGACCGACAAGCCGGCCGACGCAACCTGGCTTGCCGACGACGAACGCGAATGGCTCGTCGCGCGTCAGAAGCAGGAGCGCGAACATCGCGAGGCCGCGCATGCATTCAGCGTGAAGGAAGCGCTTTTCAATCGGCGGGTGCTTGCCATCGCGCTCATCTACTTCGGTGCAAACGCAACGAATTATGGCTTGAGCTTTTTCCTGCCGCAGATCGTGAAGTCGTTCGGCTTGACCAACTTGCAGACGGGCTTCGTGACGTCGTTGCCGTATATCGTCGGCGTGATCAGCATGGTCTATTGGGGACGTCATTCGGACCGCAAGCTCGAACGCAAACGCCATGTCGCTTTCGCGCTGACGGTGGCCGCGGTTGGCATCGCGGCGTCGGCGGGGCTCGATAATCCGGTGCAAAAAATGATCGCGCTGTCGATCGCCGGCTTCGGCATTTTCGGCTGCCTGCCCGTTATCTGGACGCTACCGGCCGCGTTCCTCTCGGGCGCCGCGGCGGCGGGCGGCATCGCCGCGATCAATTCGCTCGGCAACCTCGCGGGCTTCTTCGGACCTTACGCGATGGGCTGGATCAAGGACAGCACCGGCGGCTTCGGCGCGGGCCTCCTGTGCCTCGGAGGCGCGGGACTCGTCGGCGCGGCGGCCGCGCTGCTGCTGCATCACGATACGGCGCTGGAGACGTCGGCGGGCGGGGCGCAGCGGGAAGCGCCGGGGCGGCCAGGCGTGGCGGAATATTAGGCGAGCCTCACGTGGCTTGCGTCGACAGTCACTCCGACGCACCTGCTCCGCTTGGCTGACCTTCGACGCTCACCGCGTCCGGCGGCATCACGTCGTCGGGCGTGGGCGTCGGTGCCGACGCCGCTGTGCCGGCGCCGCGCGCTTCGCCGTGGACCGGCTCATTCAGAACCGCCGCACCTGAAGCCGCGCCAGGCGCCGTCAGCAACGGCGGCAGCGCCCGCGTGTCTTCGCTCGCCGCCGCGGCTGCCGAAGCAGCAGCCGACGCAGCCGCCCCCGCCTCCGACGAAACAACCTCAACCGGCGCGCGCCGCGTCGTATTCCGCGCAGTCACCGCCGCATCCGGCTTGATCGTCGGCGCCGTCGGCGGAAACAGTTGCTGGAACCACGCCCGCAACCGCTCCGAACGCTCGGCGAACCAGCCAGGCTGGTGCTCGGTGTCGAATTTGACGCGCGTGTCGACGAGCTTCGAGCGCTGCGCGCGCTGGAAAAAGTCGCCGACGATCGGCAGCGCGCTATGCGCCCCCTGCCCCCAGTAATCGCTGCGCAAGGTCACGCGGCTGTCGTTGAAACCGACCCACGCGCCGGCCACGAGTTGCGGATGGATCAGGATGAACCAGCCGTCCGCGTTGCCCTGCGTCGTGCCGGTCTTGCCGGCGACGTCGCCGCGCACGCCGAAGCGTCCGCGTATCGCCGATCCGGTGCCGCGATTGACGACGTCGCGCATCACGTCGACGAGCGTGCGCGCCGCATCGGCGGACAGTTCCTGCTGCGGCGGCGTCGGCGCGAAGTCGGCCAGCACCTCGCCGTTGCGGTCCTCGATGCGCGTGACCATCACCGGCTCCACGTATCCGCCGAGGTTGGCGATCGTGCCGTATGCCGAGACCATTTCCTTCAGCGTGACCGGGCTCGTGCCCAGTGCGAGCGACGGCACCGCCTCGAGCGGACTGTCGCGCACGCCCATCGCGCGGGCGAGCCGCGCCACCTTGTTCGGGCCGACTGTCTGCATCAGTTGCGCGGTGATGCGGTTGCGCGAATACGCAAGGCCGTCGCGCAGCGTGATGGGCCGCTCGCTCGGTTCGTCCTCGTCGCCCGGACGCCAGACTTCGCCGCCCGCGAGTTGAATTTCGACGGGCTGATCGAGCAAGGTATCAGACGGTTTCGCGCCCGCCTCGAAGGCCGCCGCGTAGACGAACGGCTTGAACGTCGAGCCCGGCTGACGCCGTGCCTGCTGGACGTGATCGAACGGGTCCTGGCTGAAATCGCGGCTGCCGACCCACGCGCGGATCTGGCCGTTGCGCGGGTCCATCGCGAGAAAATCGGCCTGCACGCGCGTTTTCGATTCGCATACCGACTGCACGAGGCCGCGGTTCGCCGACACGCGCTTGAGCGCGTCGTCGTCGGAGAGGCCCGTGTCTTTCGCGGCGCGATAGTCGGGCGTTTCGCGCAGGAACGTCGCGAGCAGATCCTTGCCGTTCGAACAACCGGCACGGCTGCCCCACGCCGCATTCGCGATGCCCTGCAACTGGTTGCCCTGCAAAATGACCGCCTGCGTGGCCATCGTCTGCAGACGCGAATCGATCGTGGTGCGCACCACGAGGCCGTCGGAGTAAAGGTTGTAGTCGTTGCGGTCGGCCCATGCCGCAAGCCATTTGCGCAGTTGCTGCGCGAAATGCGGCGCGGGCCCGGGCGGCTCGGTCTGCCGCTCGAAGTCGATGCGCAACGGCTTTTTACTGAACGTCTGATACGCGGCGGGCGTGAGCTTGCCGAACTTCACCATCTGCGCGAGCACCGTATTGCGCCGCTGCAATGCGCGCTCCGGATTGAGCACCGGGTTGTAATAGCTGTTGCCCTTCAGCATGCCCGCGAGCGTCGCGCTTTCGAGCACGTTCAGCTCCGACGCCGACTTGTCGAAGTACGTGCGCGCGGCCATCTCGATGCCGTACGCGTTGTACAGAAACGGCACGGTGTTCAGGTAGGTTTCGAGGATCTCGTCCTTCGTATAGAGCGCCTCGATCTTGAAGGCCGTGATCGCTTCCTTGAGCTTGCGCGTGAGCGTCGGCGCGCGGCCGATTTCGTCGGGATAAAGATTGCGCGCGAGTTGCTGCGTGATGGTCGAGCCGCCCTGCCGGTCGCCGGAAAACGTATGCAGCGCGGCCGATGCCGTGCGCCGCCAGTCGAGCCCGAAATGCTGATAGAAGCGATGATCCTCGGTAGCGATCAGCGCATTGACCACGTTCGGCGAGATGTCCTTCAGCTTGACCCACTCGCGGTTGGACGGCTTGAACTCGGCGAGCAGTTTGCCGTCCGCGGAGAGAATGCGCGCCGGCTGCTCGATCTTCGCCTTGCGAATATCGCCGATGCCCGGTGTGAACGGAATCAGGACCAGCACATACAGCACGAACAGCAGCGGAAGCGCCGCGCACGCCTTGAGCACGCCGCGGCGCGTCGGATGGCGCAGGTGCCACAGCGCCGCGGCCACGAGCGGGTTCACGCGGGTCAGACCTCGGTCGAGTGTCTCCAGAATCAGGGGAATAAGGCGCTTCACGCTGGCTACCGTCTGCGGGAAAAGGCTGAATCCTACCAAGATGTGCGGGTTGGGCTGATTTTTGCCCGTGCAGCCGTGGGACGGCGGTGGCTTTGTTGCGGGTTTGTTGCAGCTTTGTTGTGCGTTTGTTGCTGCTTTGCCGATGCTTTTCGGCGGCTTTGCCGGTTCTTGCCGCGGCTCGCCGCTCGTTTGTTGCTCGCTCGCCGCTCGTGTGCCGCTCGTCCGCTGCCTGTTTGCCGCTCCCCGCAGCCGATCCCGCGCGCCGCGCCAGCAGCCGCGCGGGCCACTATAATGTCGCCAATTCCGACAAGAGGTGCTTCATGATCATCAAACCGCGCGTGCGTGGCTTCATCTGCGTAACCACCCATCCGACGGGCTGCGAGGCCAACGTCAAGGAACAGATCGACTACGTCAAGGCACGCGGTCCCATTGCGAACGGCCCGAAGAAGGTGCTCGTGATCGGCGCATCCACGGGCTACGGACTGGCCGCTCGCATCAGCGCGGCGTTCGGCTGCGGCGCGGACACGCTCGGCGTGTTTTTCGAGCGCGGCGGCAGCGAATCGAAGGCCGGCACGGCAGGCTGGTACAACAGCGCGGCGTTCGAGAAGTTCGCCGCCGCCGAGGGCCTCTACGCGACGAGCATCAACGGCGACGCGTTTTCCGACGAAGTGAAGGCGCGCACCATCGAAGTCATCAAGCGCGATCTCGGCCAGGTCGACCTCGTGGTCTACAGCCTCGCCGCGCCCAAGCGCACGCATCCGAAAACCGGCGAGGTGTTCACGTCCACGCTCAAGCCGGTCGGCAAGGCAGTCACGCTGCGCGGCATCGATACCGACAAGGAAGTGATCAAGGAAACCGTGCTCGAACCCGCCACGCAAACCGAAATCGACCACACGGTCGCGGTGATGGGCGGCGAAGACTGGCAAATGTGGATCGACGCGCTGCTCGAAGCGGGCGTGCTCGCGGACGGCGCGAAGACCACCGCGTTCACCTACCTCGGCGAGAAGATCACGCACGACATTTACTGGAACGGCTCGATCGGCGCGGCCAAGAAGGACCTCGATCAGAAGGTGCTCGATATCCGCGCGAAGCTCGCGGCCAAAGGCGGCGACGCGCGCGTGTCGGTGCTGAAGGCGGTCGTCACGCAGGCGAGTTCCGCGATTCCGATGATGCCGCTCTATCTGTCGCTGCTCTTCAAGGTGATGAAGGAGAAAGGCACGCACGAAGGCTGTATCGAGCAGGTTTATGGCCTATACAAGGACAGCTTGTACGGCGCGGCGCCGCATATCGACGAAGAAGGCCGTTTGCGCGCGGACTACAAGGAACTGGACCCGGAAGTGCAGCAACGCGTGGAAGCGCTGTGGGGCCAGGTGACGAACGACACGATCTACGAACTCACGGATTTCGCCGGCTATAAGACCGATTTCCTGCGGTTGTTCGGCTTCGAGATCGCGGGCGTCGACTATGAGGCCGACGTGAATCCCGACGTGCAGATTCCGCGGCTTGTTCAGGTCTGAGTTTTTGCGGGTTTTAGCCGCGTTTTGAGAATGCGGGGCCGTTGCGCCCCGCATTGTTTGTCTCGTTTGCTTCCTCCTCTGCTTTTTCTCCCCCTCGCTCGCTGATGCTGTCGCGCTTACGGCGTGCCGTTGCGGCAGTACTCGCGATACGCATCGCGCGACGCAAGGCGCGTCATATAAGTGTCGACCGCGGGCAGATCGTCGCGTGCAATTGGGGTTTCGAGCCAACGGTTGATCGATAGCGCGATCGGAATGTCCGCGAGCGAGAAGGCGTCGCCCGCGATGAACGCGCCGGTGCGCTGCAATTGTCCTTCGACGATTGCCATGTGCTTCGCCCAGTTCGCGCGCGACGCCTCGATCTGCTGCGCATCGCGATGAGCCGGCGATTGCCGCACGAGCGCGAGAAACGCGTAGCTCCACGAGCGGTTCAGTTCGCTTGCCTGCCAGTCGATCCACTGGTCGCAGCGCGCGCGTTCGCGCGGGTCGGCCGGATAAAGCCACTCGCCGCCATAGCGCCCCGCGAGATAGCGGATGATCGAGTTCGACTCCCATAGAACGAAGTCGCCGTCCCTGATGACGGGAACCATCGCGTTCGGATTCAGCGCGAGAAATTCGGGGACGTTGGTTGGACGGAACCCCGCGCCCCAATCTTCCCGTTCGAACGCGAGGCCGAGTTCCGCGCAGGTCCACAGCACCTTGCGCACGTTGATGGAGGTAGGTTTGCCGAGAATCTGCAGCATGGGGCGTGGATGCGGTGGTGGAAGGAACCGTTACGTTAGCGCGTTGGCGGATTTTCTGCTGGGGCGCGGCGGGTGCCTGCGCGGTTGGGCGCGTTGCTTGCCGGGCGCCTCGTTACCGGCTCTTGCTGCTTGCTTGCCGCGCGCCTCGCGCTCGTGTCCGGTTTTGTGCCAACGGGGCGAGTGGGCCGCCGTTAAACCAGCGCCCGAACAAAGCGCCGCCCCGCGTGCGCCAGGGTACGCCCGGGAATTGCCGCTGATGAATTCTGCGTGATATTGTTAATCCATGCGGAGGACGGCCGCACGCCGCCTCCCCCGGAAAGCAATTTACCGCAGCGAGCGTCGCCATGAGTGATGTACGCCACCATCTGAGTCCGCGGGACCGTCTGGAGCTGTTGTGCTGGCTCACATGCGGCAGCCTCGGCGCTTACTACCTCAACGAGGACTGGCCCGACGCGGCGTTCCACGTGCAGGCCGCCCACAAATGGCTCGACCGGCGCGCGCGCGAGGCCGACTGGCTCGCCATCGCCAAGCTGTCGGCCACCGCGCTGGAAATCGCCCGCCGGCACGCGCGCTTCGTCGACACCGACTGGGCCCGCGACGCCGTCGAGGAAATTCTCGACACCGACGAACTCGATCCGCAAGCGCGGCTCGTCCGGCAGGTTCTCGCGGACTGCGAGAAGGCGCTGGCGGACCGGCGGACGGCGGACTGATTGCTGTAGGAGCGAGCAAGCTGGCGCCCCCGCGCGGTTTCTCCCCGTAAGCTCAAAAACGAACGTTTCGCACGAATCCCGACGCCGAACTCTGGCGGGGCGGGAAGCCGTTTCAGCAGCAAGTCCGCATCTCGCGCTTCGCCGTGCTGCCCGCCATCTCTTCAAACCCGCGAAAACACCTGCGCGACACGCCTTCCCTCCCGCGTCCCCTCCGTAAAAACACCCGCCCAAACCACCTCGCCTCCCTCTCCCCAGCCGCTAAAATACCGGGCACATCGCGCGTCGCGCTTCCCTCTCCCGGTCGAACATCTTGAAACGCAAAATGCCGGCGCTGAACGCGCTCAAAGCCTTCGAAGTGGCTGGCCGCACCGGCAGCTTCACGCGCGCCGCGGAATTGCTCAACGTCACGCAAAGCGCCGTGAGCCGGCAAGTGCGTCAACTCGAGGCGCAAATCGGCGAGACGCTGCTGCAACGCCATCATCACCATCTCGAACTGTCGGCGGCCGGGCGCGTGCTGTTGCAGGCGCTGCAGCAATCGTTCGACCGTATCGAACTGACGGTGCGCAGCCTGCAGGAGAAAACGCATCGTAACCGGCTGCGTATCAACGCACCGCCCACCTTCACGAGCCGCTGGCTGATGCCGCGTCTCGGCCGGCTGCGCGACGCGCACCCGCATCTCGAACTGAGCCTGTCGACACGCATCGACGACAAGCTCGCGGAATCCGGCGTGCTCGATTGCGCGATCCGCTTCGGCAACGGCGAGTGGGAAGGTTTCGACAATCGTCTGTTGATGAACGAACGGCACGTCGCCGTCTGCGCGCCCGCGCTGCTCGCGCGCCAGGCGGGGCGCGCGTCGATCGATCTCAACGAACTCACGCTGCTGCACGTATTGGCGAGCGCGGATCAGCGCTACCTCACGTGGCAACACTGGCTCAAGGCCGCCGGAATCGACAATGTGGATACGCGCGGCGGCTATGAATTCGATCTGCTCGACCACGCGATTCGTGCCGCCATCGACGGCCTCGGTGTGACGATCGCCGACCGTCACATGGTCGCGCGTGAACTCGCCGACGGGCAACTGGTGCAGGTGCTGAACGTGCACGTCGACGGCCATCAGTCGTACTGGCTCGTGACGCGCGCCGGGCAGGAGGAATTGCCGCACGTCGCGCTGTTTCGCGACTGGCTGCAACAGGAAATCTGGCTGGGCGAACGGTCTTTCGAGGGCTCGGAGGCGATGCCGCTCGGCGACGTCTAACGTGTAGTGAAACGCGCGGCGTCAACCGCGTTTGTTTTTCACAGAGTGCCGATAAAAAACGCACCGATCGCATTGCATCGGCGCGCTGTCCTCTTCAGCTTCAACACAACGCCGACATCCCTCAAGCGGCGCTAGCCCACTCCGCCACCTCAGCCTCGCGCGCGCCCTGCGCAGCGGCGTCTTCGAGAATCATGTCGGCGCCCTTCTCCGCGACCATCATCGTCGGCGCATTGATGTTGCCGGACGTGATGTTCGGGAAGATCGACGCATCGACGACGCGCAAGCCCGCCATGCCGTGCACGCGCAAACGCGCATCCACCACCGACGTCCGCGGATCGTCGCCCATCGCGCACGAGCCGCACAGGTGATAGATGGAGCCCGACTGCTCGCGGAAATATTGCAGGAAGTCCTCGCGCGACGCGACCTGCGGCCCCGGCGAGATTTCCTCGACTGTGATCTCCTTCAGTGCCGGCGAGCCCATGATCTTGCGCACGAGTTCGCAACCCTGAATCACCTCGTCGATGTCCTTCTGCGTGCTGAGCGCGTTCAGGCGAATCTTCGCGGCGTCGGCCGCGCGATTCGACGCGATTTCGATCGAGCCGCGGCTCGTCGGCCGGCAAGGGTTGAATGCGAGCAGGAAGCCCGAGTACGGCTCCGGTTCGAGATTCGCCTTGCTGCTCTTCGGAATCCGGTACGACAGCGGATTGAAGTAAAGCTGCAGGTTCGGCTGCGCCTCGCGTTCGCTGCCTTTGAAAAAACCGCCCGACTGATTCACGCTCATTGCAAGCGGCCCCTTGCGCGTGAGCAGATATTGCAGCCCGAGCTTGAGCTTGCCGAGAAGCGGCCGCATTTCGTCGTTGAGCGTTTTGACGTTCGCGCGGTAGTAGAAGCTCACGCACAAATGGTCCTGCAAATTGCGGCCGACGGCGGGCAACTCATTGACGGTGGCGATGCCGTGTTTCGTGAGCAACGCACTGTCGCCGACGCCGGATAATTGCAAGAGCTTCGGCGAATCGACCGCGCCCGCGCACAAGATCACTTCGCGATTCGCCATGAAACGCCGCACGACACCCTCCTGCGTGACGCTCACGCCAATCGCGCGCCGCTCGCCGTCGAACAGCACACGATCGACCAGCACGTTATGCTCGATCGTGAGATTTTTCCGCGCGAGCGCCGGATGCAGATACTCGAAGCTGCTCGACGAGCGCTGACCATTGCGCGTGTTGACATCGTAAATACCGGCGCCTTCGAATTGCGCGCCGTTGAAGTCGTCGCTGCGCTGATAGCCGGCCTGATCGCAGCCCTTCAGAAAGACGTGGCAAATCGGATGCACGGCGTCTTTCATCGGCGAGATGCGGATCGGCCCATCGGCGCCGTGATATTTCGTATTGCCAAGCGGATGCGATTCGAGCTTGCGGAAATACGGTAGCACGTCGCGAAACGCCCAGCCGGAGTTGCCCGCTGCCGCCCAATCGTCGAAATCGCCCGCTTGCCCGCGCACGTAAATCATCGCGTTGATGGAGCCGGAGCCGCCCTGCACCTTGCCGCGCGGACAATAGATAGGCCGGTTATCCAGTTCCTTTTCCGGCTCGCTGTAATACATCCAGTTATAGGTTTCGTTGTAGTAGGTCTTCGTAAAACCCACTGGAATCCTGAACCAGAACGAACTGTCCTTGCCGCCCGCCTCGAGCAGCAGCACCGAATATTGGCCCGACGCCGACAGGCGATTGGCGAGAATGCAGCCCGCCGAACCCGCGCCGACGATGATGTAATCGTAGTTCATGCTCTAACCCTTGGCCGGCGCCAGATCTTTCACGTCGACAGGTTGTGCGGCCATTTGCAGATGCAGACGCTCGCCCGTGTACGGCGTGTGCTGTGCGACGACTTCCATGTTCAGCTCGACGCCAAGCCCAGGTTCGCGCGACGGAATGATGTAGCCGTCTTCCCATTGAATCGGCTTCTTCAAAACCGCCGCATGAAAACCGTCCCACGTGCCGATGCTTTCCTGAATCAGGAAGTTCGGCGTGCATGTCGCCAACTGAATGCTTGCGGCCGCACCGATCGGACCGTTGTACAGATGCGGTGCGATCTGCGCGTAATACACCTCGGCGAGCGCGGCCACTTTCTTCGCTTCGAGCAGACCGCCCACGCGCGCCACGTTCAATTGCAGAATCGATGCAGCGCCCGCTTGCAGCAGCCTGAAAAATTCGTACTTCGTAGTCAGCCGCTCGCCGGCTGCAATCGGAATGCTCGTGTGCCGCGAGACTTGCGCCATCGCGTCTTCCTGGCCGGGCGGCACGGGTTCCTCAAACCATAGCGGATCGTATTTTTCGAGGCGCTTCGCAAGCCGGATTGCCGATGAAGGCACCATCTGTCCATGCGTGCCGAACAGCAGATCGGCCTTGCTGCCCACCGCTTCGCGCACGCGGCGGCAGAATGTCTCGCAGCGGTCGAGTACTTCCATCGACAGTTGATGCCCCGAGTACGCCGTGTACGGCCCGGCCGGATCGAACTTCACCGCGGTAAAGCCGCGCTTCACATTCCCGGCGGCGCATTCGGCGGCAAGATCGGGATCGTCGTAGTCGTATTCGCCGCGGCTGTTCTTCGGGTACAGGTACGTGTATGAGCGCAGACGCTGATTCACCATGCCGCCGAGCAATTCGTAAACCGGCTTGCCCGCTGCCTTGCCGATAATGTCCCAGCACGCCATTTCGAGGCCGCTCACCACGCCCATCATCGTCAGATCGGGACGTTGCGTGAAGCCGCTCGAATAGGCTTCGCGCCACAAGCGCTCAATATGATGCGGGTCCTTGTCGAGCAGATAGCGCGCAAACACATCGTCGACGATATGCGTCATTGCTTTCGGATGAAACGTCGCCGAATAGATTTCGCCGACGCCTTCAATACCGCAGTCGGTTTTCAGCTTGACGAAGATCCAGTACATGCCGCCCACGTGCGGCGGCGGTACGGCAACGATATGCGTTTCGAGCGAGACAACTTTCATTTACGCAACCTCTTTCCTGTTAAGCATGTTTCTCAACGCGAGCCCCGCAAAACCGCCGAGCGCAGCCATCGCCGCCACATAACCGAAATACAGCTTATAGCCGAATACGCCGGGGAACGTCTGCGTCAGATAACCGTTGATGAGCGGCAAAAATACATCGGGCGAATAACCGAGTACGGAGATGAGGCCGATGGCGAGGCCCATCGTCGAAACGGGGATGTTGCAGCGGTCCAGCAGCGACCAGTAAAGCCCGCGAATCGCGTAGGTCAGAATGCCGATGAACAGCACGAGGAACACCAGCAATACGTGGCTCGCAATGCGTGGTGCGGCCATCAGTCCGAGCAGGGACAGCGCGGCGAGAAACAGCGCGATGACCAGCACCGATACCTTCGAGTAACGGTCGCCGAGAAAGCCGCCGCCGATGCCGCCAATCGGCCGCATCCACAGTTTGAGCGTGGTGATCGTGCCGGCCATGACGACGGTCAGGCCGATTTCGCCTTCGTGCAGATAGGCGGAAAAGCTATACGTCGCCCAGAACACCTGGTAGCCGCAGAACACGATCGCCGCGACGAGCCACAACTCCGGAATCTTTGCGAGCGTGGCGAGATCGGCGAGCACGTTGTTGCGCCGGCGCGCAGCGCGATTGGCCGCGTCGTCACGCGCGCCCTGCTCGCCTTGCGGGTCTTTCACGAGAACCAGCACCACACCGAGCGCAATGCACAAGAACGCGTACATGTAGACGACCATTCTGAAACCCGCGGCGACTGACTCGCCCTTCGTCTGCGTCGCCCATGCGAACAGCGTGATGGCGACCGTCGCGAGCATCGCCTCGATGAGCCCGCGCCCGCCGTCGAGCAGACCGAAGAAGCGGCCTTGCTCGTCGGCGCCGGCGATCATCGTCACGCGTTTGATCACAGCGGCCCAGAACGTCAGGCCGGTCGACAAGCCCCAGCCGCCGAAGATCAGCATCAGCATCTGAAAAGAAGGCGCGGTCGAATACCAGAGCCCGAGCACGCCGGTTGCGATCAGCGAAAAGCAGATCAACAGGCGTGGCGCAATGCGATCCGCGAGCCAGCCGCTCGGCAGATAGCTGAGCAGAAAAATGGTGCCGAGCGATGAATACAGATAGCCGAGTTGACTATCGGTGATATGAAACACTTCGAGCATCGTCGGCTGATAAACCTGCCGCAGATACAGGATCGGATAGATCGCGCCGGCTGCGAGAACCAGCAACATCAGTTGCGTATAACGGCGCGCTTTGGTGTTTTGCAGCGCGGTTTGCAGGTCGTTTTCGTTTAACGCGAGTGCAGCGGCGTTCGAAGCGGATCGGACGGGTTGAGATGACACGTGAGCCTCCTGAGAGACCCCGCGCCGCATGAGCGGCCCGTGAGTCTCCAATATGTTTTGTTATGAATGAGCAGCGTTTTGCTGCGTGTTTGCATCAGTACTTCATGACGACAAGACGCGTCTGCGTGAATTCGAGCATGCCGTGCTTGCCGTCGTCGCCGCCGAGGCCCGAGCGTTTCCAGCCCGCATGAAAGCCCTGATATGGATCGGCCGGCGTGCGGTTCACATACAACTCGCCCGCTTCGATGCCGTTGGCGATCTTCATCGCGCTGCGATAGTTCTCGGTGTAAAGCACCGACGACAAACCGAACTGGTGATCGTTGGCCATCTCGAGTGCTTCGTCGAGCGTGCGGTATTTGACGACCGGCATCACGGGGCCGAAGGTCTCTTCCTGCACGATCTCCATGTCCTGCCGGCAGTTCGACAACAACGAGGCCGGATAGAAGAACCCTTTGCGTTCCGTCGATGCCGGCAGCTTGCCGCCTGTTTCCAGCGTCGCGCCTGCTGCAACCGCGCGCGCGACCATCGCGTGAATCGACTGACGCGATGCTTCATTGACGAGCGGACCCATCAGCGACGGCTGTTCGCCGCGGTCGCCGAACTCGACTGCGCTCATGTGGCGCTTGAGCAGCGCGACGAAGCGGTCATGCACGCTTTCCTGCACATAGACGCGTTCGATCGCCGTGCAAAGCTGGCCGCAGTGCGTGGTTTTCGACGCGACCAGTTCACGCGCGGCTTTTTCCAGATCGGCGTCGGCTTCGATAATGGCCGGCGTCTTGCCGCCCAATTCGAGCGACGGCTTCGCGATATTCGCCTTGCAGTAATCGAGCACCTTGCGGCCCGCGCCAACGCTGCCCGTCAACGTGATCATGCCGACCTTGGGATGCGTGCACAGCGCTTCGGCAGTCGCATGATCCATCGCGAGAATGTTGACGACGCCTGCGGGCAAACCGGCCTTCTCGACGGCCTTGGCGATTTCGAACGCCGAGGTCGGCGTGTTGTTGCTTGGGCGCACGACGACCGTGTTGCCCGCGATCAGCGCGGGCGCCACCTTGCGCATGAACGTGTAGACCGGGTAGTTGAACGGAATCAGGCACGCGACCACGCCGATCGGCTCGCGATGCAGCACGAGGTTTTCGTCGGGCGTATCGCTTGGAATCACTTCGCCTTCGATGCGCCGCGCCCACTCTGCGTGGTAACGCGTGATCTGCGCGGCGTAGATCGCTTCGTTCGTGGCATCGGCGAGACTCTTGCCCGATTCGAGCGCGAGCGCCGCGCCGATGGCCGGCGCGCATTCGGTGAGCGCGTCGGCGAGCTTGTGCAGCCACGCGCCGCGTTCCACCGACGGCAGCTTGCGCCACGCCTTTTGCGCGAGCGCGGCGGCATCGACGGCGGCCACGGCTTCCGCGCGAGTCGCGGCGGTGACGTGCGCAATGAGCGCTTCGGTCGCTGGGTTGTGGACGGCGATCAACGCCTGATGCGTGGGTGAACCGGCATCGGCGGCCGGTTCGAGAAAGCGGCCGTTCACATAGTTCCGGTCGAGTCGCATGTTCGTCTCCTTCGTTTTCTTGCCTGCGGAAAACGCATGCCTTGCGTTTCCGTCTTCATGCAAAAGTGCATGGACGGAATTTTTGTCGGCCTGATTACCGGCCACAAGCGAATAATTCGCTGGACAAACATTCGAAAAAATCACGTTTATCCAGGGATGTGCCTCATACGCGAGCCGCATCTCGAATAGCAGAATCCGGGCTTCGCCAAAAAGCAGCGGCCGCGCCGAGTCCTGGCATCGGGCCGCTCATTACCAACGTCTGGAGTTCACGATGATGAGAAAGAACCTGTCCGCCACGGCTACTGCCCAGGCCATCGCCGGCGCTATCGCCGCCCTCGCCTCGCTGGCCAGTCCCTGCGCGTTCGCGCAAAGCAGCGTGACGCTGTACGGCGTGCTCGACGAAGGCCTCGACTACACCAACAACGCCGGGCGCGGCGCGGTATGGGAAATGGCGAGCGGCTACGCACAAGGCAGTCGCTGGGGCCTGAAGGGCTCGGAAGATCTGGGCGGCGGGACGCAGGCCGTGTTCCAGTTGGAAAACGGCTTCGACATCAATTCGGGGCGGCTCGGCCAGGGCGGCCGCATGTTCGGCCGCCAGGCGTACGTGGGTTTGAGCGACAACCGGTTCGGCACGCTCACGTTCGGACGACAGTACGACTCCGTCGTCGACTACCTCGCGCAGACGACGGCGAACGGCAACTGGGCCGGCTATCTGTTCGCGCATCCGTACGACAACGACAACACCGATAACTCGTTTCGCCTCGGCAACAGCGTGAAATACGCGAGCCCGAACTTCGCGGGTCTGCAGTTCGGCGGCGTCTACAGCTTCAGCAACGACACGAACTTCGCGAACAATCGCGCGTACAGCTTCGGCGCGCAGTACGCGACCGGCGGCCTTCTGATTGCGGCCGCCTATCTGCAGGCGAATAACCCCGGCGTGGGCGCGACCGGCGCAATCACGGCGAACGACGCGAGCTTCATCGCCGGACGCATGCGGATTTTCGGCGGCGGCATCAACTATACGTTCGGCTCGGCCACCGCCGGTTTCGCTTATACGAACTCCAGCTACAGGAGCCCAACGGGCAACGGCTATATCGGCGTGCCGCTCGCGGCGGCGGGCGTGACGTTGAACACGCTGAAGTACCAGAACTTCGAAGTGAACGGCAAATACCAGTTCACGCCCGCGTTCTTCGTCGGTGCGCAGTACGTGTACACGATGGAGAATTACGACGCGTCGTCAGGCGGCGTGAAGCCGAAGATTCATTCGGCCGGTCTGATGGCGGACTACAACCTGTCCAAACGCACGGACGTTTACGTGCAGGGCGTGTATCAGAAGGTCACGGGAGACTCGACGCATTCGATCCTCGATAACGCGTTTATTCCGGGCGTACAGGCGCCGTCGTCGACGGGTACGCAGGTCGCCGCGCGAGTCGCGCTGCGTCATAAGTTCTAACGTCGACGAACGCTTATTTGCGTGGATGCGCGCGGCCTTTCACGAGCCGCGCGCTCGAGAGAATCAACAGTGCAATGACCACGCTGAGAATCGCGGTGGCTTCGCGCCCAAGGCCCGCCGCCATGCCCACACCCGCGCTCAGCCACAGGCTTGCGGCCGTCGTCAGGCCGCGCACCTCGCGCTGCGCACTGAGCTTGATGACGGCGCCCGCGCCGAGAAAGCCGATGCCCGACACGAGCCCTTGCAGCACGCGGCTCATATTGTCTTGCGAAAAGCCGGCTTGCAGCGGCACCACGACGAATAGCGCCGCGCCCACGGCGACCATCATATGCGTGCGCATGCCGGCATCGCGCCGCGAGATCTCGCGCTCGAAACCGATCACGCCGCCGAGCACGAGCGCGATGCCGAGACGCATCAGCACCTGAGTCAGATCGGCCGCGCTGCCGAGGTCCGAGAACTCACCCTTGGCCGTCTGCCACACCGTTTCCCACACCGTTTGCGATCCGCTGTTCATATGGCTGACCCGACGTTGGCGAAAACGTCAAGCATAGCCGGGATAGCATCGGGTGGGCAGACCTCGGCGCGCGGATCAGGCGGACGCGGTCTTCTTCACGAAGGCGCTCACCACGGACTCGAGTTCCTTCGTGATCGAGGTCATCACGCCCGCAACGACCGCGAACTCGCGACCGGTCACATTCGTGCGGCTCGCCACGATCTGACCGTTGAAGGACACGATATGCGCTTCCTTCGCGATCGACTTGATTCGTTCGATCAATTGCTGCTGCTCTTTTTTCTGCAAGCGGGCAATGCGCCGGCTCTCCTGTTCGTAGACCGCCGTGATGCCATGCAGGTCGTTCAGCAACGGATCGGCGCACGCGATCAACGCCTGCACGGCGTCTTCGGCGCGTGCCGAGTCGCGTGCCGAGTTGCGTCCTATCGCGTCGAGCGCGGCCGACGCCAATGCGATGAAGTCGGCGATTTTCTTCGCGACGTGTCCGTTGCCGTTGCCCTTGTCTTTGTCATTGCCCATGCCGTGAAAGGCCTCGCGCAACGCCGGTGAAAAGAGCCCCGGCAGACCGTCGCGGCCTTGCACGAGCGCCGCGTGGCTGTCCGCGAAAGTGCGCAGCGTGTCTCGCGCGATCGCGAGCGCGCCGTCGCTTTGACGCAGCGCGAGCATCGCCTTGAAGACGATGCGCTGCGAGAGCATCCGTTGACGCCCAGCGATGTTGATCAACGAGCTCAACACTTCGCTGGACACGTCGGTTTGCGCTGCGTCGGCCCGCACTGTCTGAATCCGTTCTATCGTGCTCACGCTATTTGTTTGTGAAGGTTCAGATCAAAGCGCCGCATCACTCCGTTGCATGCGCGTGCATGCCGGCAGATTGCATCGACCACGCCATCCACGGACGGCGCAGCGCGACGATCGCGAGGAACGCGCAGGCGGCAAGCGCGCCGAAGGTCGCAAAGCCCATCTGATACGAACCGGTGCTTTCCTTAGCGATACCCATCACGACCGGCAGATAGAAACCGCCAATCCCGCCCGCCGCGCCGACGATGCCCGACATCAAGCCCGTGCGGCCAGCCCAGCGATGCGGCACGAGCTGGAACGTTGCACCATTGCCGAGTCCGAACGCCAGGTACAGGCACACCAGCAGCGCGATGCCGCCTGCGAGCGAAGGCATGACTGCGGCGAACACAAGGTCGCACAGCGAAATCGTCGCGAGCAGCACCGTCAGCGCACGCACGCCGGACACCTTGTCGGCGATCAGGCCGCCGAGCGGACGCACCAGCGCGCCGGTTGCGGCGAGCAACGCCATGAAGAGACCCGCGTCGATCTTCGAGAGCTGATAGAGGTTGGTGAGCAGCAGCGAAACATACGAGGACATGCCGACGAAACCGCCGAACGTGATGCTGTACACGAGCATGATGACCCACGTATCGCGCTCCGCGAGCACTGAGCGATAGCGCTTGGGCAGCACCGCAATCGCGAGCAGCGCGCCGATCACCGGCAACAGCAGCACGCCGGTCTTGCCCGAACCGAAGATGCCCGCTTCGACGAGCAGCACGAGCACGATCAGACCGACGAGCGTCACCGCGAAACCGCCGAAGGCACGCAGCACGCTGCCTGTCTTCACGCCGGAGTCGTTGGCCCAGAAGTACAGCGTGATCGCGGCGATCGCGAGCAGCGGCAATGCGCCGCCGGTTGCGACCTGCCAGCCGTAGTGCGTGGCGAGCTGCGGAAACAGGAAGCCGTCGAGCACCGCGCCGATGTTGCCCGCAGCGGCAAGCCCCAGCACGAGGCCCTGCACTTTCGGCGGATAGTTGCTGCCGGCCATCGGCAACGCGACCGCGAAGCTCGCACCGCCCACGCCGAGAAACACGCCGAGCACAAGCAGCAGCGTGTACGACGGAACGAACGGCAGCACCGGCAACACGATGGTCGGCACCGCCGAGAGCAGCACGCCGAGCAGCGCAATGCGCTTGCCGTGCGCCGACTGATAGAGGTTGCCGAGCGTCACGCGCAGGATCGCCGCGGAGAGCACGGGCACCGCGACGAGCAGGCCCTGCTGCGCCGGCGTCATCGAAATGCTTTTGCTGATGAACGGCGCGAGCGGGCCATACAGCACCCACACGGTAAAGCCCGTGTCGAAATAAAGGAAACACGCCACCAGCGCGCGCCAGTCGCCGCTCTTAAGCGAGCTCATCACGTTTTTCATCAGACATCCTCATTAAACTGATTTTCGATCACCCGGCTGGCCGTATGCTTCGCCGCGCACCGGAATGATCACTCTGTTTGGACCCCGCGCTGTCAATGCAACGTCTGTGCCATGCGGGCCGTTCTTAATGCAGCGGTGAAACGTACCGGCTCAAACGGCGACCCACACCTGGCCGTTTTCGACGCGCGCGGGAAATGCGCTGACGGAATGCGCGGGCGCTTCGAGGCACTCGCCGGTGCGCAGATCGAAGTGATGCTTGTAGATCGGCGAAGCCACCACGACGCGCTCGCCGAGACTGCCGATCAGCCCGCGCGAAAGCACGGCCGCGCGCGAGCCCGGATCGAAGTTTTCGATCGCGTACACGGCGGCCTGATCTTGGTCCGTGTTCACGTGAAATACGGCGACCTGTTCGCCTTTGACGAGCGCGCAGACGCCCGTGTTCGGAACGATGTCGTCGAGCGTGCAAACAGGGGTCCAGGTTTGCGGCAAGCGGTCGTTACTCATGGCGGAGCTCCTCATTTTCGATGACGCTAAAAATCAAACGGTTTCGACTACGACAGGAATCGCAGCGAGCTTCGACTGACGTTCCTCCGGCGTGGCCGGGCGAATCTGTCCGCGCTCCTGAACGAACGTCACGGTGCTGTCGGCCTGATCGCTGTTGACAAAGTGACGGAAGCGCTTGCGCGTCTCCGGATCCGTGACCGCTTTCTTCCACTCGCATTCGTATGTGTCGACCACGCGCTGCATGTCCGCTTCGAGTTCCGTGGCGACGTCGAGCTTGTCGTGTACGACCACGTCGATCAGATACTGAAGCCCGCCTTCCAGGCTTTCGCGCCACACGCTGGTGCGTTGCAGACGGTCGGCGGTGCGTACATAGAACATCAGGAAACGGTCGATGTAGCGCACGAGCGTCTCGCGATCGAGGTCCGACGCGATCAGTTCCGCATGCCGCGGCTTCATCCCGCCGTTGCCGCACACATAGAGATTCCAGCCCTTCTCGGTCGCGATCACGCCGACGTCCTTGCCCTGCGCTTCCGCGCATTCGCGCGTGCAGCCCGACACGCCGAACTTGATCTTGTGCGGCGTGCGCAAGCCCTTGTAGCGGTTCTCGAGTTCGACCGCGAGCCCGACCGAATCGCCGACGCCATAACGGCACCACGTCGAGCCGACGCACGACTTCACCGTGCGCAGCGATTTGCCGTACGCATGCCCCGATTCGAAGCCGGCCGCGATCAGCTCTTCCCAGATCAGCGGCAACTGCTCGACGCGCGCGCCGAACAGGTCCACGCGCTGGCCGCCCGTGATCTTCGTGTAGAGGCCGTATTTCTTCGCGACCTGCGCGACGGCGATCAGCCCGTCGGGCGTGACTTCGCCGCCCGGCATGCGCGGCACCACCGAATAGGTGCCGTCGCGCTGGATGTTCGCGAGGTAGTAGTCGTTGGTGTCCTGCAACGACGCGTGCTCTTTCTTCAGCACGAATTCGTTCCAGCACGACGCGAGAATGCTCGCCACCACCGGCTTGCAGATGTCGCAGCCCAGACCGTGGCCGTGCCGTGACAGCAGTTCGCCGAAGCTGCGCACGCCTTCCACTCGCACGATGTGATAGAGCTCCTGGCGCGAATAGGCAAAGTGCTCGCATACGTGATTGTTCACGGCGAGGCCCTGCTTCTTCATCTCGGCCTTCATCACCTGCGTGACGAGCGGCACGCAACCGCCGCACGACGTGCCCGCGGTGGTCGCGCATTTCAATGCGCCGATGTCGGTCGCGCCCGCGCAAACGGCGGCGCACAGTTCGGCCTTCGACACGTTGTTGCACGAACAGATCTGCGCCGTGTCGGGCAACGCGTCGACGCCGAGGCCCGGTTTCGCGGCGCCGTCGCTTGGCGGCAGGATCAGGAATTCGGGCGACTCGGGCAGCTCGATACCGTTGAGCATCATCTGCAGCAGCGTGCCGTATTCGCTTGCATCGCCGACCATCACGGCGCCCAGCAACTGCTTGCCGCATTCGGAGACGACCAGCTTCTTGTAGACCTGCTTGCGCTCGTCGCTGAACTGGTACGCTCGGCTGCCCGGCGTCGTGCCGTGCGCATCGCCGATGCTCGCGACGTCCACGCCCATCAGCTTCAGTTTGGTGCTCATGTCGGCGCCCGCGAAGGCCGCGTCGTCGCCGAGCAGATGTTTCGCGGCCACGCGCGCCATGTCGTAGCCCGGCGCGACGAGGCCATACACCATGCCGTTCCATGCGGCACATTCGCCGATTGCGTAGATGTCGGGATCGCTCGTGCGGCACGCCGCGTCGATGGAAATGCCGCCGCGCGCGCCGACTTCGAGGCCGCATGCACGCGCCAGTTCGTCGCGCGGACGGATGCCCGCGGAGAACACGATCATGTCGGTGTCCAGATGCGAACCGTCGGCGAACTGCATGCGGTGCGTGCCCGCTTCGCCGTCGACGATTGCCGTGGTGTTCTTCTGCGTGTGGACCGTCACGCCGAGTTCCTCGATCTTCGCGCGCAGCACGCGGCCGCCGCCTTCGTCGACCTGCACGGCCATCAGGCGCGGCGCGAACTCGACCACATGCGTTTGCAGGCCCATGTCGCGCAGCGCCTTCGCGCATTCGAGACCGAGCAGCCCGCCGCCGACGACGGTGCCCGTCTTCGAGCGCGCGCCGCATTCCTGCATCGCTTCGAGATCCTCGATAGTTCGGTAGACGAAGCAATCGCGGCGCTCGCGGCCTGCCACGGGCGGCACGAACGGCGACGAACCGGTGGCCATCACGAGCTTGTCGTAGGCAAGCGTCTCGCCGGTGGAAAGCGCGACCGTGTGCGCGTCGCGATCGATCGACACGGCCTTCGCGTTCAGTTTGAGCAGCACGTTCTCGCGTTCGAAAAAGCCGGGCTCGACAAGCGAGAGGTCGTCGGCGGATTTGCCCGCGAAGAATTCGGACAGGTGCACGCGGTCGTACGCGGGACGCGGTTCTTCGCACAGCACGGTGATGTCGAGGCCGTGCGCGGCGTCTTGCGCCAGACACTCGACCAGTTTGTGACCGACCATCCCGTGACCGATAACGATGATTTTCATGACCGCGGTTTCCTCAATGTGCTGGGCATCGGCTGCCGCGCTGCCGTCATCGGCAAAGCGGCGCCGGAAATAAAAACGGCGTCCCGCGAACCCAGTCGATGACTGAATTCGGGGGACGCCGTTGTCCTGACCTGGGTGCTGCGGCGAGCGCTTTGTGTGCGCTCACGGCGGATCGTCGTTGATCCGATGGGACCGTTAAATGCAAGGGCTGTGCCAATCGGGTTTTATAGGCTCGTGAGCCTTGCAGCGCGTGGTTTTGCGAGGAATCGCGGCATCGTATGAAGGACTCGACGCGCGACGTATTTCGATGCACGTCAGCACAGCGATGGTGCGACGCAGCACTGTGTGCGTGCGAAACGTGCGTGGATCGGCGGCGCGGGAAGCGCGCTCCCTACCCGGCTTTTTCACGCGTGCAACGGCGACTCGAATGCGGGAGCGCGAGCGTCGGCGCGCGAGTCATCGGCGCTTTGCGTCCAACGAATACGCACGTCATTACCGCGCAAGCGCTTCGTTGGCCTGCTCCTTGCATAAACACGATGCGCGTCGCGTGCAACGTTCGACTCCGGCAACGCAGCCGGAGCGCAACACGCGACCGTCGCGCGAGACACAACGCAGTGCCTCGCGACGCATCGAACAAGTCAGCAACACAGCAAGCAACGGACAACGGCGTCCCCTCGTGATCATCGCGAGAGGACGCCGTTTTTGTTTTTGCGCCGGCGGCACGCGAGGCACACCAAAGCCGCCGGCCACCAGAGAATCAAAAGGACATCGCGATGAACACGAACTCCGGCAAGGTCACGTTATTGAGCGCCGGCCCAGGCGAACTCGATCTGCTCACGCTGCGGGCCGCGAAAGCGCTCGCCGCCGCCGACGTCGTGCTGCTCGACGATCTGGCCAATCCCGAGATCGTGTCGCTCGCGCCGCAAGCGCGCGTGATTCGCGTCGGCAAACGCGGCGGCTGCCGCTCGACGCCGCAGGCTTTTATCGAGCGCCTGATGCGGCGGTACGCGCAGAAGGGCTTGGATGTGGTTAGGGTGAAAGGCGGCGAAGCGCTGCTGTTCGGCCGCGCGGGAGAAGAACTCGCGAGCCTGCGCGAGGCCGGCATTCCGGTCGAGATCGTGAACGGCATTTCATCGGGCTTCGCTGCCGCGGCGGGCCTCGGCATTTCGCTCACGCACCGCCGTCATTGTCATGGCGTGACATTCGTCACCGCGCACAAAGAGGACCACGGCGAACCGGACTGGGCCGCGCTCGCCGCGACGCGCACCACGCTTGCGATCTATATGGGCATGCGGCGAATCGGCAGCCTCGCCGCAGCGTTGCTCGCGAGCCTGCCCGCCGACACCCCCGCAGCGGTCGTGCAGTGGGCCGGCAGCGCGAATGAACGGCGCTTGCTGACGCGCCTCGATCGTCTCGCCGCGGATGCCACCGACGAGGGCTTCGGCAGTCCCGCCGTGATCCTGGTGGGCGATGCGATCGGCGAAAGTGTGGAAGCGATGTGGGCGCAAGACGCGACATCGCACGATGAATCGGCGCGTGCTCGGGCTGCGTGACGCACGTCACGCGCGCGGCCGCGCTGCAAAACCCAGCTAATCGCCGAAGCCCAACTCCGCTTCAACCGTCTGCCCCACGCGCAGCCACGTGCCCGCCCCGCTCGCGACGACCGCGTTGTTGCCGAACGTGACCGCGCCGTTCCTCTGCGGATTCGCGCGATAGGCGCTCATCGTGTCGGTCGGTTCGTTCGGCCATTCGGAATCGCGCTCACCCTTCGCCTGGTCGATGGTCGGCATCGGACAGCGCGAGCATGGCTTCACAAGGCGCAGCTCGACGCGCGGCTCCGACGTTTGCGCGCCGTCGATCCCGAGCGTCTCCACATAATCTTCCTCATAAGCATCGAGCCCGTTCAGCACGATGTTCGGACGAAACCGGTCGATCGGAATCGACGGCGCGCCTTTCGCGTTCAGACGCGTGTTCAGATCGTCGAGCGAAGCCTGGCCGATCACGAGCAACGGAAAGCCATCGGCGAAATAAGTCGTGGCGCCGCCCACGCTCTGCGTGTAGGTGGGATCGACAATTCGCTCCCGCTCGGGATCGAAGCGCAGCAGCCGCACCGGCATGCCGAGAAACGCCGTGAACCAGGCGGCGCATTCGTCGCCGGTGTCGAGTCCGTAAGCCGCGTCGCGCCATACCTTTGTGGTGAACTTGTCCGCAGCGCCGAGTTGCGCGGCATCGAGCGGCGTGCGCAACTCGCTCATGCCGGGCGCGCGGATCACGAGTTCATGATCCGCAATCTCCACCTTGATGAGCGCCATGCGCGGATACGCGCGCTGCGTGAGCATCTCGCCGTTTGAATCGACGGCCATCCAGTAACGATCGTATTCGAGCCCCGTGGCCAGCAGACGCGCTTCATTCAGCGCAATGCCCGCGCAGGATTTGATCGGATAGACAAATAGCTCGCTGATGGTCGGCATGATGTGGGGTTCTCGCTGGTTTTTATGAGGCACTTGGGCGATTGTAAATCGGCAAATCGCGCCGCTTGTTCCTTTCGAGCCGCAAGCTTGCGGCGGCGGCCGTTTCCTCCCGTCGCTCGTGGAAGTAAAATCCCAAAGCTTGGCACGCAGCATGGCTGTCGACGCGGCCCGCGCTTTATTGCCCCGTTTGATAGCCACTGCAAGCATGAACATGCGCATGAGCCGGAAGAAGTGGCACAAAGCCTCCCTACCATGAACGAGACAGGAACCTGATTATGCTGAGCAAACCCGTACTGACCATCGCCGAAACGACCCGCATCCTCGAAGCCGCGCGTGCCGAAGCCGAGAAGAACCGGTGGGCCGTCGCGATCGTCGTGTCCGACGACGGCGGCCATCCGCTCGGCATGCTGCGTCTGGACGGCAGCGCGCCCGCGAGCGCCTATATCGCGACCGAAAAGGCCCGCACCGCGGCCATCGGCCGTCGCGAAACCAAGGTATACGAGGACATGATCAACAATGGCCGCACCGCGTTTCTCAGCGCGCCGCTCTCCGGTACGCTGGAAGGCGGCGTGCCGGTGATCGTCGAAGGCCAGGTGATCGGCGCGGTCGGCGTGTCGGGCGTAAAGTCCGATCAGGATGCGCAGATCGCGAAGGCCGGCATTCAGGCGCTCGGCGTCTGATGTCGGCAAGGCCATGAGCATGGCCCGTGCGTCACGAATGCCGTCGTGATCGCACGATCCGCGAACCGAACGCAGCAACAGCAGCAGACAGCTTGTCAGCAGTAGCCCCAACGCGGGCCGATACCCCACATCGGCCCCACTCAGACAGATGGAGCAGTCGATGACTCAGATGAACCCGCGTGGCGGCTTGCAGGTCGCCGCCAATCTCGACCAGTTCGTCGAAACCGAAGCCCTGCCCGGCACCGGAATCGACAGCGCCGCGTTCTGGTCGGGTTTCGACGCCCTCGTGCACGAGCTGGCGCCCAAAAACCGCGCGCTGCTCGCCGAGCGCGATCGCCTGCAAACGGAACTCGACAACTGGCATCGCGCGAATCCGGGCCCGGTGCGCGACTTGCGCGCGTATCGTGCGTTTCTGGAAGGCATCGGCTATATCGTGCCCGCGCCGGCCGGCGTGAAGGCGACGACCGCGAACGTCGATACTGAAATCGCCGAACAGGCCGGTCCGCAACTGGTGGTGCCGTTGTCGAACCAGCGCTATGCGCTGAATGCGGCGAACGCGCGCTGGGGCAGCCTGTACGACGCGCTCTACGGCACCGACGCGATTCCCGATACGAACGGCGCGGAGCGTCAGAAGAGCTTCAATCCGGTGCGCGGCGCGGCGGTCATCGCCTATGCCCGCAAGTTTCTCGACGAAGCCGCGCCGCTCGCGAACGGCTCGCATGCCGACGCGACGCGCTATAGCGTGCAGGACGGCAAGCTCGTCGTCGCGCTGAAAAACGGCACGAGCGAGCTTGCTGCACCCGCGCAATTCATCGGCTATCAGGGCGACGCAAGCGAGCCCTCGGCGGTGCTGCTCAAGCACAACGGCTTGCACCTCGAAATCCAGATCGACGCGAACGACTCAATCGGCAAGACCGACGCCGCGCATGTCAAGGACGTGGTGGTCGAAGCGGCGGTGAGCACGATCATCGACTGTGAAGATTCCGTTGCGGCCGTGGACGCGAGCGACAAGGTTCAGCTCTATCGCAACTGGCTCGGCCTGATGAACGGCGATCTGACCGAAGAGGTCACGAAAAACGGCAAGACGTTCACGCGCCGTCTGAACGCGGATCGCGAATACGTCGGCGCGGACGGCAAAACGCCGGTCAAGCTGCACGGGCGATCGCTGCTTTTTATCCGCAACGTCGGCCACCTGATGACCAATCCGGCAGTGCTGACGAAAGACGGCGCCGAGATTCCCGAGGGCATTCTCGATGCGGTCATCACGACGCTGTGCGCGCTGCACGACCGCAAAAACAGGCTCAATTCGCGCACCGGCTCCATCTATATCGTGAAGCCGAAAATGCACGGCCCGGCTGAAGTGGCGTTCGCGAGCGAACTCTTTGCGCGCGTCGAAGATCTGCTGAAGCTGCCGCGCAACACGATCAAGATGGGCATCATGGACGAGGAGCGCCGCACCAGCGTCAATCTGCTGGCGTGTATCGGCGAGGCGTCGGAGCGCGTCGCGTTCATCAATACGGGCTTTCTCGACCGCACCGGCGACGAGATGCACAGCGCGATGGAAGCCGGCCCGATGATGCGCAAGGGCGATATGAAGTCGAGCACCTGGATTGCAGCGTACGAGCGCAGCAATGTGCTGGTCGGTTTGCATGCCGGGCTGCGCGGCCGCTCGCAAATCGGCAAGGGCATGTGGGCGATGCCCGATCTGATGCACGCGATGCTCGAGCAGAAGATCGTGCATCCGAAGGCCGGCGCGAACACGGCGTGGGTGCCCTCGCCCACGGCCGCGACGCTGCATGCGCTGCACTATCACCAGATCGACGTGCAGGCGGTTCAGCAGGAACTCGAGCGCACCGATTACGCGAAGGTGCGCGACGAATTGCTCGACGGCCTGCTGACGATTCCCGTCGTCGAAACGGCGAAGTGGAGCGCCGATGAAATCCGCGCCGAGCTGGACAACAACGCGCAAGGCATTCTCGGCTACGTGGTGCGCTGGATCGATCAGGGCGTGGGTTGTTCGAAGGTGCCGGACATTCACGACGTCGGCCTGATGGAAGACCGCGCGACGCTGCGTATCTCGAGCCAGCACATCGCCAACTGGCTGCATCACGGCGTGGTCACGCGCGAGCAGGTCGAGGAGACCTTCAGGCGCATGGCGAAAGTGGTCGATCAGCAGAATGCCGCCGATCCGTTCTACACGCCGATGGCGCCGGGCTTCGACACGATTGCGTTCAAGGCCGCGCAGGCGCTCGTGTTCGAAGGACGTCAGCAGCCGAGCGGCTACACCGAGCCGTTGCTGCACAAGTTCCGTCTGGAAGTGAAGCAGGACCGGGCTTGAGGTTCGCCGTTGCTCGAAAGCATTGAAGTTCGAGCAGCGGCAGCCGCAAAAAAAGACGGGCGCCTCGTTGCTGCGAGGCGCCCGATTTCAATGCGCGCGATGTATTGCGCGCTTTCTGCGTGATTTACGTGTGGACCGCAGCGACCGTAGCAATGCTAGCGACCGCCGCCCGAATCAGGCCGCTTCAGCCGTGTACTCCGGCGGCACGCCGTGCGCGTTCGCCTGCAAATAAGCCTGCAAATAGGCTCCAAACTCGTCTTTCACTTCCGGATGACGCAGCGCGAACTCCACCGTCGCCTTCAGATAGCCGAGCTTGCTGCCGCAATCGAAACGCGTGCCGAAGTAGCGATAGGCGAGCACCTGCTCTTCGGTGAGCAGCGACTGCACGGCATCGGTCAACTGCAATTCGCCGCCCGCGCCGGGCTTCAGCGCGCGAATATGCTTGAAGATGGTCGGCATCAGCACGTAGCGGCCCACTACGCCGAGGTTCGACGGCGCCTTGTCCGGTGCCGGCTTTTCGACGATGCCCGAGAGCTTGATCACGTTGTCTTCCCACTCGCGGCCGTCGACCACACCGTATGAGCGGCTGTCTTCACGCGCGATGGTTTCCACGCCGATCACCGAGCTGTGATAGTGATTGAACGTATCGACAAGCTGGCTCATGACCGGCTTCGAGCTATGCAGCAGGTCGTCCGCGAGAATCACTGCGAACGGGCTCTGACCGACCAGCTTTTCCGCGCAGAGCACTGCATGACCGAGACCGAGCGCTTCGGCCTGGCGAACGTAAAAACAGTCGACATTAGCGGGCTTGATGCTGCGCACGAGATCGAGCAGCTTCTGCTTGTTGCGCGCTTCGAGCTCGGCCTCGATCTCATACGACTTGTCGAAATGATCTTCGATAGCGCGCTTGCTGCGGCCCGTGACAAAGATCATTTCGGTGATGCCGGCAGCAATCGCTTCTTCGACAGCGTACTGAATCAGCGGCTTGTCGACGATAGGCAGCATTTCCTTCGGACTTGCCTTGGTAGCCGGCAGGAATCGTGTCCCGAGGCCCGCTACGGGAAACACGGCTTTGGTGACTTTCAGCATGGTAGGCATTCCCAGATCGGTTAGAAATTGGTGTCGCGGGCATGGCGGCCGCTCGACGTCGCCGGAAAGGCTAACAAAAAAGCCACGCGAGATCACGCGTGAAATTTCTCAAACAATGCTTAATAAAACCGGTTTGCATCCATTGGAGCGGCGTGTAATGCGCAAGACAGGCAACAATTACATTGCAAAATCGAATTATTTTTAAGCAGTTGCGAAAAATTTACTCGTGGATTTTCTCGCGCCGCGCGCGCGAGTCCGTGCGCAACGAGGCGTGCCGCGGCCGGCTTTACGAACGGGCTTCTTCGTTTTCGTCGAGTTGCGGCAGCTTGCCCGGATTGATGCGAAAACGGCGGATCGGCTCATTACGCAGCGCTTCCCGGTAGGCGGAGGCGGCGACGAGGATCAGCAGCACGGCGATGCCGGCCAGCAAATGCAGGTTCATGACTTCACCTCTCATCAGGAGAATCCGTGCTTCAAAGTAGCATGACAAAACGGATAAATAATTATTCGATACGGCTCGTCATGTGTAATTACAATTCGTCACAAAATGGCCTTTTTAATGGAGAATATGGCCGATTTTTTTATCCATTTTTGGTGCGCGCGGTGCACTAGCATGTGATGCACCGCGCGCGCATCGCGCGAATCCGCATTGCACCACTTCGAATAAAGGACCGCGCATGAGCGACTCAGCACTGGATGCCGCCGGCTCATCCCTGCCCCTGTCTCCTACCTCAAAACCCGCGGCAAAACCCGCCACGCCGCGCGCGCAAAGCGACGCGCGCGCCGACAGCGCCGGCAAGGAACATGTGATCGACGCAATGCGAGGCTTCGCCGCGCTGCTCGTCGCGTACTTCCATTGCCGGCAGATCGAATGGGTCGGCATGCAGGCCTTTCACCAGAACGCCGGTCATTCATTCAGCCTGAATACGATTGCCGCCTATCTGACCTTTCCGATTGCGTGGGGCTCGGCCGGCGTGCCGATTTTCTTCGTGATCAGCGGCTACTGCATTCATCGCAGCGCCGCATTGCGGCTCGCCGCCAATCCCGCTTACCGGCTCGGCGGTGCGAACTTCTGGGCGCGCCGCTTTGCGCGCATCTATCCGGTGCTGCTCGCGGCATTGCTGCTGACGTTCGCACTCGACTGGTTCAGTCTGCAATTGCCGCCTGTGAGCCACAAGATTCGCGAGATCGGCCTCGAGGCATTTCTCGTCAATCTGTTTTCGCTGCAAGGCGTGGCCGGCAAGACCTATGGATCGAACGGCGCGCTGTGGACCCTCTCGCTCGAAGTGCAGTTCTATGCGATCTATCCGCTGCTGTTCGCACTGCGCCGGCGCATCGGCATGACGTCGGTGCTCGCGATAGTCGGCGTGGTCAATGTCGTGTCGGCTTATGCGCTCGAGCGGCACGACATTCAGTTCTTCACGTCATACTGGTTTTCGTGGACGCTCGGCGCATGGATCGCCGACGCGAAGGCGCACAGCGTGTTGCAAACGCGTTCGTCGCGGTGGCTTTACGCGCTCGCCGCGGCCTGCATCGCGCTCGGCTGCGCGGCGTTTCATTTCGGTCAGTACGGTGCGTTCCAGTTGTGGGCGATCGGCTTCGCGTTCTATCTGTACAAGGCGTTGGAACCCAACGACCGCAATAAGGGCAACGGCAGCGGCCGCGCCGGTTGGGGCCTGCGGCTGCTGTCGCGCTTCGGCGACTTCAGCTTCTCGCTGTATCTGATTCATCTGCCGATCTTCGTGCTGCTCTCGTCGCTGCTATTCCGCTCGTCGTTGCAGATGTCGATCTGGCCGTCGTTCGGCTATATGCTGGTTGCGGTGCCTGCCGCGTATGTGTTCTATCGTCTCGTCGAATTGCCGGCGATGAAGTGGTCGGCCAGTTTCAAACCGAAAACGAAAAGCGCGCTGTAACGTCCCTGATTAAAAAAAAACGGAGCAAGGCCGGCGAGTTCGTCGCTGACTCATGCTCCGCTTTCTTTCACGCAAGCGGCGCTTAAAACCGCGAGCGCCGTCCCTTCCTCAAGCTTCACGCATCCGCAGACTTCTTCGCCGACGCCGCCACGCGCCTCAGAATCCGCTCGACGCTCTCGACATACGCTTCCGTGCCGAAACGGCTCAGCGCCGTCCTGTAGCCGTTTTTAACGAGCCTCTCGCGCAGTTCCGCATTCGAGCGCAGTTCGGCCAACGCGTCGGCCAGCGCATGCGCATCGCCTGGCGTACACAGCACGCCGTTCTCGTAGTCGTCGACGATCTCCAGCACGCCGCCCGCGCGTGCGGCCACCACGGGCCGCTGCGCGAGCATGCCTTCGACGATCACGCGGCCGAACGGCTCGGGCGTGATCGACGTATGCACGACCGCATCGACGGCACACATGCACGCCGGAATATCGTGCTGAAAGCCGAGAAAATGCACGCGGCCACCGAGCTTATTCGCCGCGACGAACGCATGCAGTTCGATCTCGTACTGATCCTCGCCGAAGAGCGGCGCGCCGACCAGCACCGCGTGCATGTGCGGATTGAGGACCATCGCTTCGAGCAGCACATGCTGGCCTTTCCAGCGCGCGAGCCGGCTGAACGAGCCGACCAGAAACGCATCCCGCGGCAGATTCAGTCGCTCGCGCAGCGTCGCTTGCGGCACGTCGCGCAACGCGTCGAACGGCGCCGCGGAAATGCCGTTGAATACGACGTCGATACGCTTGTCGTCGAACTGCGTGAGTTCGGCAAAGGCACGCGCCGATGCCGCCGAATTCGCGATCACATGGCTAAGGCCGAGGCGCGCGCACCACTTGATGATCGCAAGCTGCTTGCCGCCGAAATGCTCGGGACTCACGATGTCGCGCAGATGCCAGACCACCGGCCGCCTCGCGAGCTTGCCCGCGACCGCGCCGATCACCATCGCGCGCTGCGTGTTCGCATAGATCACCTGCGCATTGCGCGCGCGTTTGGCCGTCGCCCGAACGAGCGACAACAAACCCTTCAGCGCCGCGCCCTTCGGCAGCGAGCCGCCCTGCTTGCGCACGTTGCGCAGCGCGCCGGCGTCGAGCACCTCGACGCTCACGCCCGCTTTGTCGAGCGCGGTGCGGAACGGGCCGTCGTCGAACAGCACGACCTCGATGCGCGAACGCAGCGCCTTGACGATCTCGAGCAGCGACAATTCGGCGCCGCCGAGCACGCCGCTTTGATCGACCGCGAGAATGCGCGGCGCGTTCGCCGTAGGCCCGGCGCGCTCTGGCGCATACGGCATGTACGGCGGCAGCGTCGCGTTGCGCAGCGCGGGGACAGCAGCGCGCACATGCGTGAAGAGGCGCTCGCGGAAATTGGCCGCGGAGAAACGCTCGGCGTTCGCGCGGCAATCCAGCGGCGAAAAACGCTTGACGTGTGCGTCGAAACGCTCGACAGCGGCAATGATCGCGTCCGCGCTTTGCTCGTCGAAGAACATGCCGGTCGCGCGCGGCTCGGTCACATCGCGCACGGTTTCGAGCGCCCCGCCCTTGCCGTACGCGATCACCGGCGTCCCGCACGCCTGCGCCTCCACCACCGAAATGCCGAAGTCTTCTTCTGCGGCGAACACGAAAGCCTTCGCGCGGCTCATCCGGTCCTTGAGCACCTCGAACGGCTGATAGCCCATGATCTCGACATTCGCGCCGGCCTTCGCGCGGATCTTCTGCATCTCGGGACCGTCGCCGATCACGACGAGTTTGCGCTCGGGCATACGCGCGAACGCCTCGACGATCAGATCGATCTTCTTGTACGGCACCATGCGCGATGCGGTCAGATAAAAGTCGTCCTTCTCCGTGCACAGCGTGAAAGCATCCACGTCGACGGGCGGAAAGATCACTTGCGCATCGCGCTGATAAACCTTCTTGATGCGCCGCGCGATGAACTCCGAGTTCGCGATAAAGCCATCCACGGAATTCGCCGTGCGGATGTCCCAGTTGCGGATGTAATGCAGAATCAGCCGCGCCATCGCGGACTTCAGGCCGCTCGTCAATTTCGACTGCTGCAAGTACTGATGCTGCAAATCCCACGCATAACGAATCGGCGAATGCACGTAGCTGATATGCACCTGGTCGGGACCGGTGAGAATGCCCTTCGCCACCGCGTGGCTGCTAGAGATCACGACGTCGTACGCGGACACATCGAGTTGCTCGATGGCGAGCGGCATCAGCGGCAGATAGGTGCGGTACTTCGTGCGTGCGAGCGGCAGCTTCTGGATAAACGACGTGGTCACGGGCTTGCCGCGCAGGAAGCTGCGGTCGTCGAGAAAATCGACGAGGCTGAACAGGTCCGCCTCCGGAAAGCACGCGACGATCTGTTCCAGCACCTTCTCCGCGCCTGCATAGGTGACGAGCCAGTCGTGCACGATCGCGACGCGCACGGTTTTATTGCCGCGCGATGCGGCGCGCGAGGGCGTGCCTATAGCGGGAGCCGTGGTCAGTTCGGCCAGTGCGCTGCGCGTCGGCGGTTGCAGCACGGCTTCTTCAAGGACTTCGTGGTTCATGCGCTTTTCCTCGGATTCAGTCGCAACAGCAGTGAACGCGCTAGATCGCGCAATGCGGGAGTCATCGTGATGGACCAGGCGATGTTCGCGCCGACCATCAGCACGCCGGCGACAATCGCCATCGCGAGGCCGGGCAGGAAGCCGGAGAGCCAGAGGCTCGCCAGCAGGAAAACGAGGTGAGCGAGCATGTCGAGCGCGATCTGCCGCGCGCGGATCGCGGAGAGCCGCAGCAGCACGACGTAGTCGAAAAGCGCGCGGCCGGCCACCGCGATCGCCGCGCCGGTCAGTCCGAAATGCGCGATGCCGAACCACAAAGCCCCTGCAAACAAGGGCAATTCGAACAGGCCGACGCGTGCGGCCGTGGCCGGATTGACCTGCGACTGGATCAGAATGCGCGTCACGCTGGCCTGACCCACGAGCCAGACGGCGACGATCATGATGCGTCCCACCGGCGCCGCGACGGTCGCAATCTCATTGCCCACCCACAGATGCAAAAACGGTTCGAGCACGAGCATCGCGATCAGCGCGACGGGCGTGAACACGCCGTTGAGAAATTCGAGCGATTGCTGCGTGATGGTGTCGGCGTCCGCGCGGCCGACAGCGGAGAGCCTTGGAAACAGCGTGCGCACCATCGCGGTCGGCACGATGTTCAAACGCGTGACGAGGTTTTGCGGCACCGTGTAATACGTGACGAAGCGCGCGCCGAGACTGGTGCCGAGCATCACGCGGTCGAGCGATTCGGCGATCATGTTGGTGACGCTCGCAATCAGCATCCAGCCGCCGAAGTTGAAAAGCCCCTTCGCCACGCCGAGCTGCGGCGGCAGAATACTGCGTATTTCAAGCACTTTTAGCGCCGAACGGCCGAGCAGGATCGCGGCGAGTATGCGTGCGAATACTGCGGCCGCGAGCACGTTCTGCAAATTCGCGCCGAGCCAGAGCGCCGCGCCGAGCGGCAAGAGCTGGAACAGGAAAGTGCCGATCGTCTGATTCGTGTTGTAGACGCCGAAGCGTTCCGCACCGTTGATCGCGCCTGCGAATACCCACGAGACATTGGCCAGCGGAATCGCCACCGCGAGCCACGGCAACGCCATGTAGACCTCGTGCTGCAATTCCGGCGATACCTTCGTGAAATACGCGGTGTAGAGAAACGCGCCGAAATAAATGATCAGTCCGCCGATTACACCGGTCGCGAGATTGAGCCACGTCGCGCTCCAGAACACGCGCGCGCTTTCGTCCTTGTCGCCCGACGCGCGCGCTTTCGAAATGTGATTCTGCGCGGCCATGCTCATGCCGAGATCGAGAATGCCGAAGTAGCCGATCAGCGTCCACACGAGACTGATCACGCCATAGCGCTCGACGCCCAGCAGTTTGATATACGACGGCACGGTCACGAGCGAGACGAAAGTCGGCAGCACGAGGCCGAAGAAATTGATCGCTACGTTCTTGAGAATGCCTTTGTCCATCGGATGCCCTGGGTTCGACTGCGATTGGTAATTCGTCACGGTTTCCAGCGGTACATGAGCACCTTGCCGCGCGCGTCTTCTTCGACGAACACGCGGTACTCGCCGTTGCTTCGCTTCGCCGCGCTGATGCCGTTGGGCACGTCGACCCAGCCGGACGCGCGGCCTACTTCGGGGCCCGGCCGAATCACGCCGACCTCGCGGCCGTTGTCCTTGTCCCACACGTGCACGGCGCCCACGGGTTCGACGCCGAAGATGTATTGCCCTTCGACCGTGAGCCCGATGATCGTCGCGATGGGTTTGCTCTGCGTCTGCCAGGGGAGCGTGATCGAATAGCGCTGCACCGGCTTGCCGCTCGACCACTTGTCGTAGCGCACGAGCACGCGGCCCACTTCCTTCCAGAAGCCGCGGTCGGCCGGCGTGTCCGGCGTATAACCTGTTACGTACAGCGTGTCGGTGTCGGGTTCGTAAATCGCGCGATGCAGCTCGGCGAACGGTTGCGGCATCGGGTATTGCGTGAGGTCGGAATACGAATAGAGCGGGTTGCCCTTCGCATCGATGCCACCGAAGCGGAAGCGATAAATGCCCTTCGTATCGCGTGTGCGCCAGATGTCGCCGGCGCTGTCGACCCACCAGCCCCAGCCACCCGCGAGCTTGGTGCCGGTCGTGTTGAGCGCGAACTCGTCGGAATTAAATTTGCCGTCGCCGTTTGCGTCGCGCCAGATCCAGTCGCCGCCCGGCGGCGCGTTCGGCACCTTCGCGACCGCACGCTCGCGGCCTGCGATAAAGCCCGACGGAATCGCCGTCTCGCCGTCGTGTTGCGGATCGAAGCGATAGATCTTCAGATGATCCGCATACATGTCCGTCAGATACAGAAACGTGCGGCCCTTCAGCTTGCGGGCAATCGGCAGGCCCGGATACTGGTCGGTGTGAAAGACCGGATCGTCGGGATACTTGAATCGGTTGGACAGGAATCCGACATATTTCCAGTCCTGTCCCGCGGGTTTCGAGAGGTCGAGTTCGAAGCGTTTGTTGCCTGTATAAACGCTGTCCGGACGCGACGGATCGATCCACGCGCCATCGACGAAAAGCAGTCCCTGAACGAGCCAGTTCTGTTTGCCGTCGGACGCGTAGCTTTCGAGCGTCGCGCCGAGGCCCGCGCCGATCGGCTCATAGCGCGGACCGATGCCGTTGGTCGACACGTACACATTGCCGCGCGCATCCACGCCCACACCGGTGAGTCCGTTAAAACGCCGCGGTCCCGGCCTTCCGGCGACGCCGCTAAAAATGCCGCCGCGCTCGCCGAGCGAACCGCTCTCTTCGTAGCGCCCTTCCTTCTTGCTGAAGAACAGCACCTGCTGACGCGGGCCGTTGTCGGCGATCAGCACACGGCCTGTTGCATCGACGGCCATATCGACCGCGAGCGTATCGGCGGGCAGTTCGAAGTTCTCGTCGATACGTTTTCCGCCTGACGTGTAGTGCTCGACATGCGGCGCGCGATCGTTGCGCGTGCCGCTCAGCACCCATAGCGTGCCGTCCGGCGCAAGCGCGAGGCGGCCCGGTTCGTGCACGCTCCACGTGGTCTTCTGTTGCATCGATTCCGCGTCGTACACCTCGATGCGATCGCGCGCAGTGTTCGCCGCGTAGAGCGTCGTTTCGCTCGCCGCGAGTCCGCCGATTTCGGCGCTCGTGCCGGTCGGCACTTCGTTCATCATCAGGAAGCCGGCTGCGAGCTGCGCATGCGGATCGGCGCTTTTCGCCGCAGGCTGAAACGGTGCGGCGCGTTTCGGATCGGCGATCTGCCGGCGCGAGATGCCGAACCACTCCTTGCCTTTCTCCGGCCACACCCCCGGCTGTACGAGCCGGCCTTTTTCGTTGCCGACTGCAATTGCGACAAACGCGTACTTGCGATTGATCGCGATCGCATTGCCGCCGCTGTTGCCCCAGCCGTGCGTGCCGCCTGCGAAGCCGAGCATCTTGCCGTTCTGATAGACGCTCGCCTCGGCACCGCTTTCGTCCCACGGCGCATTCGTGTAGACCTTGCCGTCGGGCGCGACGGCAATTGCCGTGATGTTGATTTGCGTCCAGGTGCCGTCGCCGAAGCCGAACGTATTGCCGATCCACGACGTCTTTGCGTTCAACGCCGTTTCGGCACGCGCGATCGAACCGGCCGATAGAGCGGCCAGCCCGGCAGCGCACGCGAATATCGCGAGACGGCGTTTGAACGTGAAGCGCAGCAAGGTATGTCCTCCAGTCGATACGGATCGATGCTTTAAAAACGATGAGGCTGATAGGCGAGCGCGCGCGAGCCTCACAGACGTACGCTGCTATCCGCACACACAGGCATTCAATGAAGGTGACGGCATGCGCCGCAAGTTGCCGATGAAAGACGAAGCGCGAACGTTCGCCTATGCCACGCAGGCCGCATAAGCCACGTCGAAATGCGATGCTCGGCGCACGCGCCGTCCTTGGCCACCCAATCCGCACGGTTCACATTACGCGTACAAAAGTCGGCGACGAAAGTCAAAAATAATTTAAAAATATTCCCGGCTTTATGCCGGGATAAAGAAATCGATTTAAAAATGGATTAAAAGAAAATTTGGCCGTGCCATGCTGTATAAGGAGCACGCTTGCGGATGCATGAGCCCATGTTTTACCGACTCCGCTTCACCGATCCGGCGAATTCACGCATGAACTCGGACTCGGGCTCCGGGTACAAGACAAGCATGAAAACCGCCTTCAAATGGATAACGAAACACCCTGTTGCAATCTGATTCACTTATCCATTTCATTCGCGTTTTTTCGCGATTTTCTTTTGCCTAGAATCGAATGCAGCCGGATTGCGCTCCGGATCGCGGCCGTTATCGGCGCGACGCGTCTTTCGCAATGCCTTGCGGCTTCTCGCGGCTTTATCCGCTTCACACCATGGACGGTTCATGACTGCTAGCGCCCTGCCCATAGCGCCTTCTCATTCACGCCGCATCGTGCAGCTCGACGGCTTGCGTGCGATCGCCGTGCTCGCGGTGTTCGCGCAGCACGCATTGAAAGCGCCGCTGTGGATGGGCGTCGATCTGTTCTTCGTGCTGAGCGGCTTTCTGATCACCGGCATCCTGCTCGAACGCAAGGCGCGCGGGCAGTCGTACTTCGGCTATTTCTATGCACGCCGCGCACGGCGCATTCTGCCGCCGTATCTGCTGCTGATGGCGGTGTCGTCGATCCTGTTCGGGTTCGGTTGGGCGCAGCACTGGCAGTGGTATGCGTTCTTCGCGACCAACATCGGCGATGCGCTCAACCAGAGCGGACACGACAGCCTGAATGTGCTGTGGTCGCTTGCCGTCGAAGAGCAGTTCTATATTGTGTGGCCGTTCGTGATTCTGCTCGTGCCCGAGCGCGTGCTCGCATGGGTCGCGGCCGCGCTGATCCTGCTCGTGCCGGTGCTGCGCGCGGTGGCCACGCCGTGGTTCGATTCGTTCTGGCCGATCTATTACCTGACGCCCTTTCGCATGGATTTGCTTGCGGCGGGCGCGCTGCTCGCGGTCGCCGTGCGCCGCGATCGTGACGCGCTCGAACCGTTCAAGGGCCTCGCAGTGCTCGGCGTGATTGCCGCACTCGCGGCGCTCGCGTGGCTGCATCTGCATTTTCCGCGTTTTCGCGCGGCCAATACGCCGCTGTCGAACGCGGGGCTTTACAGCATTTCGTTGGTGCTTTGCACGTCCGTCGTGGTCATCGCCCTGCAAAGCCGGGGCATCGTCAAACGGCTGTTGTGCAATCCGGTGCTGGTGTACATCGGCACCATCAGCTACACGATCTATCTGATTCACCTGAGCGTGCTGTATGCGTTGTGGCCGCTGAACATGAGCCGCTATGCGACCGCTACGCTTGCGCTCGCGATCACCCTCGCCTATGCAAGCGTCACATGGTTCGCGTTCGAGAAGCGGCTGATTTTCGGCTCGCGCGGCAGTCCGCACGCGACGGCCGGCGCGGGTGCGAGTGTGCCGCGCGCCGCGCCGCAAGCACCGCACGGCCGCGCATGAAGTGGCACATGAGGTGGCACATGAAGTGGCGCATGAGATGGCTCGCATGAAGCGCCGCGCATGCGCCGCCGCGGCAGCGATGCTCGCGCCGCTTACCGCACTCATCACGCTCACGGCATTTACCGCCGCAACGACCGCGCATGCTCAGGCCACGCAGCACCAGATCGTGATCGATGCCTACGGCGACTCGACGACGCTCGGCATTTCATGCAGCGAAGGCCGTTGCGCGCCGCAAGCGCAAAACGCCGTGGCCTATCTGCAGGACAAGCTGCAGATGCATTTCGGCGAGCGCGTGCGCGTCGTCAACTACGGCGTCGGCGGGACGATGGCGACGCAATTGCGCGACGGCACCGGCAACCGCCGCGCCGGGCCGACGGCCGGTTTGCCGTGGCGCGAACGGCTCGCGGCATCGCCCGCGCAAATCGTGCTGATCAACTACGGCATCAACGAAGTGATGCAGGACCAGACGCCCGAGCAGTTCTACGCAGCGCAGAGCGCGCTCGTGCAAACGGCTCGCGCGCTCGGCAAGGAGCCGGTGCTGGAGACGTCGAATCCGATGCCCGATAACCGGCTCAATGCACGGCTCGCGTCGATGGTCGCGGTGACGCGCCGCGTCGCCGCCGAGCAGCATGTGCCGCTCGTCGACCAGTTCGCGTACGTCAGCAGCCTGCCGGACTGGAAGACGCTGATGTCCGACGGCGCGCATCCGAAGCCGGGCTTGTACCGGCTCAAGGCCGAGCAGGATGCCGAGGTCGTCGAACCGCTGGTGCGGCGGCTCCTGGATGGCACGCTCTGAGGTGCTCTTTTTTCTTTTACCCATATCGAAGGCAAGCTATGAGCCAACCACGCAAAGCGATCATCACCGGTGTGTCCGGACAGGACGGCGCCTATCTGACCAAGCTGCTGCTCGACAAGGGCTATCAGGTGACCGGCACCTACCGGCGCACGAGTTCGGTGAACTTCTGGCGCATGCGCGAGCTGGGCGTGCTCGATCATCCGAATCTGCGTCTCGTCGAGCACGATCTGACCGATCTCGGCTCGACGCTGCGTCTGCTCGAAGGCGCGCAGGCCGACGAACTGTATAACCTCGCGGCGCAAAGCTTCGTGGGCGTCTCGTTCGATCAGCCGGTCACGACCGCCGAGGTGACCGGCATCGGCGCGCTGAATCTGCTCGAAGGCATCCGCATCCTCAATCCGAAGATGCGTTATTACCAGGCGTCGACGTCGGAAATGTTCGGGCTCGTGCAGGCGGTGCCGCAACGCGAGGACACGCCCTTCTATCCGCGCAGTCCGTATGGCGTGGCGAAGCTGTTCGCGCATTGGTCGACGATCAACTATCGCGAGTCGTATGGTCTCTTTGCGAGCAGCGGCATTCTGTTCAATCACGAATCGCCGCTGCGCGGCCGCGAGTTCGTGACGCGCAAGATCACCGACACCGTCGCGAAGATCAAGCTCGGCAAGCAGGACGTGCTGGAGCTCGGCAATCTCGGCGCGAAACGCGACTGGGGCTTCGCGCTCGAATATGTGGAAGGCATGTGGCGCATGCTGCAAGCCGACGAGCCCGACACCTTCGTGCTCGCGACGGGCCGCACTGAAACGGTCCGCGACTTCGTGCGCATGGCGTTCGCAGCGGCCGGTTATCAACTCGAATGGTCGGGCAAGGAAGAGCGCGAAACGGGTATCGACGTGGCGACCGGCAAGACGCTCGTGCGCGTGAATCCGAAGTTCTACCGGCCGGCCGAAGTGGATCTGCTGATCGGTTGCGCGGACAAGGCGCGCGAGAAACTAGGCTGGGAGCCGCGCACGAGTCTCGAGCAACTGTGTCACATGATGGTTCACGCGGATCTTGGGCGGAATGAGCATCAGGAGACGTTTTGAGGTAAGGGGCGCGGGGACGGCGTGACGGCTGTGGGGGCCGGCACGCGAGAGCCGCGTGTCGCGGTCGGAGAGCACGTCGTAAGCTGGTAAACGACATTTATCCGCGTTCCTTAGCTGGTTTACGACAAATTCGCCAATCCGCCCGTGCCGATTAGCTGGTAAACGACACGCCTCCCGGAGAGCGTTTTAGCTGGTAAACGACAAAACCGGTAGAATGGAAGCTGGTTAACGACAAATTCCCGGCTCCATGCCCTCCCTCAAAGTCGAAAAACGACAATCCGATGAAATTGTCTTCGCGGCCGGTGACACCGGCTTCGACCGCACGCTTCAAAGGCGCGCGAAGGAAGGCGGCCTGTTGCGCGTCGCGCGAGGCGTCTACGTCGAGCCCGGTAATCAGGAAGAGGTCGCGGGGCGGATTCGCCGAAACTGGCAGAAAATCGCCGCGCACGCGGTGCCTGGCGCGGTAGTCTCCCACCGTAGCGCATTCGCCGGCGGCATCACCGCGGCCAATGAAGTCGTACTCTCCCATCCCACGCGGTTTAACCGGCGTATCACCTACCCCGGCCTCACGCTCGTGCTGATGAAAGGCCCCGGGCCTATGCCCCGCGATCTGCGGCTTGGATCGCTCGATCTTTACTGGGCCTCGCAGGAACGTGCGCTACTCGAAAATCTCGCGCGGGGGGCGGCCGCAACCCGGGCGTCGCGCGAGGAGATTGAAGAACGCCTCGTTGCCTGCCTGAGCGCGAACAAAGAGCCAGGCCTCAACCAGATTCGGGATCGCGCTCGCGAACTTGTCGAACCGCTCGGCGCAGCAACGAGCTATGAGACGCTCAACGGACTGATAGGCGCGCTGCTGAGCACGCATTCAAAGGGCGTGCTCAAAACGAAGGCTGGATTGGCTATCGCCCAGGGCGCGCCTATCGACATGGCGCGCATGACGCTCTTCGGCACGCTGGCAACCGCGCTACGCACGGCGGTGTTGCCCGACATCGTGGACGTGGCCGTTGCGGGCGACAGCCGCATCCATTTCGCGTTTCTTGAATCGTATTTTTCCAACTATGTCGAAGGAACACGGTTCTCTGTCGAGGAAGCGGAAGGCATCGTCTTGCGCAATCAGATCGTTGCGCAAAGACCCAAGGATTCACACGACATCCTGGGCGTATTCAATCTGGCGTATCGCACCGAGACCCGCGCAATAGTGCCGCCAGTCGGTGAAGATTTCATCGACGTGCTTCAGGAGCGCCATCGGATCATGCTCGAGCGCAGACCTGAGGCAGACCCTGGCAATCTGAAGCTCGAGGCAAATTATGCGGGCACCACGCAGTTCGTCGAGCCCTCTCACGTTCGCGGCACGCTCGCCGAAGGATCTCGCCTCGCGTTGACCGTCCCCGAGGGCCTCGCGCGGGCCATTTTTTATCTCTTTCTGATCGCGGAAGTTCATCCCTTCGCGGACGGCAATGGGCGTCTGTCGCGGCTGATCATGAATGCGGAGCTTTCGCGGGGCGAGCGCGCTCGCATCATTATCCCCACGCTTTTCCATCCGCAGTTCGTGGACTGCCTGAGAGCCCTCACACAAAGCGGACGTCCCGAGCCGCTCATCAGTTCCCTCGCACGAATGGCAGCGTGGTGCGCGGGCTTCGACTATGCCGAACTTGAAGCAGCCGTGCCCGCCATGCGCAGCGCACACGCGTTCGAAGAGTCGCCGGCGGAATTCCGGCTGCTCAATGCGGACGGCAGCCGGGCCACGTAGTAGCGTCTCGTCCCGTCACAAAGCTCAGTGCACCCCACCCGCCCCAATCGCCTCCCCATAAACCGCAGCCACGCGCTTCGCGATCACCGAATTATCGAAGTTCTCACGCGCATAGCGCCGGCACGCGTCGGCGTCCGGCAGCTTCAGCCTGCCGCTTAGCGCACCTGCGAGACCCGCCGCGATGGCTTGCGCGCCCGTCTCCGGCAACACGAGATCGGGCGACAGCCCCGCCACCGCTTCCGGCAAGCCGCCGACCGGCGTTACCAGCACCGGCGTGCCCGACGCGAGCGACTCGACCGTGATGAGCCCGAAGCCTTCGAGCGCCACCGTCGGCACCACGCTGATATTCGCCGCACGATACAACGCCGCGAGATGCTGATCGGGCACGAAGCCGAGCAGCTTCACGTTGTCCTGCAAACCGGCCTCGTCGATGCGCGCCTGCAATTCGTCCGCGAGACGCCCCTTGCCCGCGATCAGCAGCAGCACGTCCGGATGGGCCGCCTTCAGCAGCTTGACCGCATCGATCAGATCCTCCAGACCCATGCGCCGCACGAGACGCCGCACCGCCAGCACGATCGGACGATCCTGCGGCAATTGCAGTTTCAGGCGCGCTTCGGCGGGTGTGATGGGCAGATTGAATTGCTCGACGTCGACGCAACCCGGCACCACGCGCACACGGTCCGGCGAAATGCGATAACGCGAAGTCAGAATCTTGCCGAACGCCTCCGACAAGACGATGAGCCGTGACGAACGCGCATACACGGATTGCTCGAGATAACGCTTCGCGCGCTGGCCGAGCGAATCGGCGCCTTCGACATGGCTCTCGTCGGCCCACGGTCCCTGAAAATGCGAGACCTGCGGAATGCCGCGCGTGACGTCGAGCCCAGGAAACGTATACAGCGCGAAGTGCGACGAGATCACGTCGGGACGCGAGCGGCCGATCTCCTCGCGCAGCGCGCGGCGTGCGGCCATCAAGCGCAATGGCAGCGATTGCCCGGCCGAACCGAAGCCGTTGATCGCACCGCCGGTATCGGCGGCCACTTTCGGCGAGCCGGCCACGACGCCGCGCACCGCGACGCCCGCGCCCGGCAGCGCGCCGACCAGCGAGTAATACATGCGGTCGAGGCCGCCCGCGCGCTCGGGGAACCAGTGCATCCCGATCTGCAGCGATTTGATTGAGCTCGTCGTCATTGTCATTGCCCCTTGTCGATTTCGTGAGGTATTCGTTGGATTGCGATGGTCGCGTGTCCGACGCGCCGTCGCTTCATTCGCCGCTCTTGTGGCCGGCCAGCGAGTTGAGCGTCAGCGCGTCGGTCTTCGCGACCGCCGCCGCGTCGGCCTCGCTGCGCCGGCGATTTTTCTGCTGCCCTTCGAGCTGCCGATACAGCGCAATGTATTGCGCGGCCATGCGCGCCCAGCCGAAGCCGGTCGCAAGTTCGTTGGCGGCTAGGCCCATGTTGCGGCGCGCGTTGTCGTCGGCGGCAAGGCGCGCGACTGCGGCAGCAAGCAAGCGCGGATCGTCGGGATCGTCGAGCACGATGCCGCATTCGGGCGTGATGATCTCGGCGCCGCCCGCGGTGCGCGCGGTCACGACCGGCAGACCCGCGGCCATCGCTTCGAGCAGCGACAGGCTCATTGCCTCATAACGTGATGGAAACACGAACGCATCGACGGAATGCATCAGCACGGGCATCTCTTTCACGAGCCCGAGAAAATGCACGCGATGCGCAATGCCGAGCGCCTTCGCTTCGTCCGGATAAGGACTGCCCGGCAGGAAACCGGCCACCGCGATATGCACATGCTCGGGCAAATGTTTGAGCGCGGCCAGCACCGTACCGAGGTTTTTGCGCGGCGTCCGCAAGTCACCGACGAACAGCAGCAGGAACGCATCGGAAGGCAGACCGAATTTCGCACGATCGCCGGTGGCCGCCGCAAAGCCCTGCGTATCGACGCCGTTATAGATCACGTCCACACGGTTATCCGGCGTGAGGCCGATCGCGCGGATTTCGTCGGCGACCTTCTGCGAGACCGCCGTGATCACCTTCGAGCGCCGGTAGGCCCAGCGCTCAAGCATCGCATTGCAGCGCGTATAGATCGACTGATACGCGGACCACACGCCCTTCAGCAGCCCGAACGGGTAGTACTTGCTGCCGAGCCAGCCGCTATGCACGAAGTGCGATGTGTTGACGTCGGCGGGCATCCACGTAATGAAGCCGTTCACATGCAGCACGTCGTATTCGCGGCGATGCGCGCGCAGCCACAGCGCGCTCTTGAACGCGAACACCTGCTGGCGCAACAGATTGGTGGGCCACCAGCGGCCGATTTTGATCGGCGCCCAGCGGACATTCGGATGAACGAGCAGCTCGGGCGCCACATGCGAAGCGATCAGCGTCACGCCGATGCCTTCGTCGAGCGCCGCGCGCGCGATCTCGTGGTTGACGCGCCCCTGGCCGTCGTTATGGCGCACAACGTGCGTGACAATGGCGACTCTCAATCAGTGCCTCCGTGGAAAATTGGCGTGCGCGATGGGCTATTGACCGCGCTGACGCGGTTGATCTTGTCGTAATGCACCGCGGAAAGAATCGAAAAAACGCTCATGAAAAGCAGCAGTCCGCCGGTGCCGACGAGCGAATTGGTGAACACGAGCATCGCGAAGGTCGCGAGGCACAGGCTCAGGCACGCGGACACGTATTTGTCGTGGCGCAATCTGAACGACGCGAGGACCGCGCGCGTGAGCAGCCACACGATGCCCGACATATAGAGCAGCGTGCCGGGCCATCCAAGCACGAACGGTATGTTCATCACGCCGCTATCGAAGTTGCCGTACTGGCCGAGTTGGCCGCCGTCGTTCGAGAGTTTCGTCGAGGTGCCGGTCGCGCCCATGCCTTCGCCGGAGACATCGGTGAAGGCGGTCTTCGCGAAGGTCGCGTAGAACTCGTTGCGCGCGGCATAGCTCTGGTCGTCGTTCAGATTGACGATGGTCGACAGACGCGCCTGCATCCGCTCGGCCACCGGACCCACCGCGAGCAGCGGCACGCATAACCCCGCAAGCAGTACCGCGCTCGCGACGATCCGCAAGCGCACCTTGTTGTTCGACTTGATCAACTGGATCAGCAGCGCGATCACCCAGCCGCCCCAGGTGGAACGCACGAGGCTCAGCGCAAACGAGAAGAAGCCGAGCGCCGCCGCGACCCAGCGCACGCGATGCGTGGCGGCCATCACGTAGACCATCGCGCCCATCATCGCGAACGCGAACGGTCCCGACGAATTCATCGTGCTGAAGACGCGCACGCCCATCGGCACGGGATCGCCTTGCGAGTTCATCTGCGAGCCGAGCATCCACAGCGCGTCCCACTGCGGCATGATGAAAAACTGGATCAGGCCGTAGCCGCCCATCACGAGCATGCCCCAGATAAACGTGTTGACGATGATGTCGCGATACTGCGGATACTGGCGCGTGTTCGCCATGATGTGAAAGCCGATCAGGATCGGATAGAGCCAGTTCGCGAGGTCGTAGGTGGCCGCGAGCGGGCCGCTCGACACCACGCCGACGAGGTACGCATAGACGAGGCCGAGCAGGATCAGCAGCACAGGCAGACCGCGTCGCTGGCCGAGCAGCCGGTAGTAGCGCAGCAGCGAGAACGCGCTGATCATCGTGACCGCGAGCGGCGCAACCTGGATCAGGCTCGTCGGTGTGAACGAGCCTTTCGACCAGTCGGCGAGACGCCGCACTTCCGGGCTCAGAAACCACAGCCACCACATGAAGCCGATGTAGCGCGCGGGGCTTTTGAAGTAGAGCCACAGGCCCGTGAGAATCGCGAGGACGGGAAACGCGAGCGTCAACACCGTGCCTTGATGCGCGACGATCAGCACCGCCGTGATGAGCCAGAGCATCGCCGATGGTAGCCATTCGCGGCGGCCTCGCCTTGCGCCCTGCACGGCCGCCGCCTCTACAGCGCTGGACATGCCAGGTATGCCGGGCGTAGGCGGAAAGTCCGCTCGCGGGAACATCGACATCGCTTACAGACCTCCGCGCGATTCTTGCGCGGCGCCGGCCTGCGCTTGCCTGCTTGCGGCGTTATTCGCGGCCTTGCTCGCGGCCTTGTCCGCGTCGGTGCTCTGCGCGCCCCGGCCGCGCACTCCAGCGCGTGCACGCAGCATCTCCTGCGTGATGCGTACATGCTGCATCGCGTAGTGCTCGGTCGTGAGATCGCGCGCGAGCAAACCGGCGGCGGCCGCTTGCGCCTGTCTCAGTGCATCCATTGGCGCGGCGGCGAGCTGATCGACGGCATCGCGCAACGCGGGCGGATTGAATGGCGGAATGTAGAAAGCCTCGCTCGCCGGAAAATAATCCTGCAAGGCGCCGACGTTGGTCACGACCATCGGCTTGCCGACCGCCGCCGCCTCGAGCATCACCGTAATGCCCGACGCGTGCGTATTCGGGCGCAATGGCACGACGATCACATCGGCCCAGTCATACAACTCATGCTGTTTCTTGATGCCGGAGAACAGCGCGATTTCGACGTTCGGCGCACGCAGCGAAGCGGGAATCCGGCGACGCGTGGCGAGCTTCACCGTGTAGCGCGCGTCGTTGCCGAATGCCTTGATGAGCGTCTCCCAGTCGCGGTCGCGGTCGTTGCCGATCGCGGCGATGCGGATCGGCGAATGCGGCTTCCATTCGGTCGGCGTCTTCACGGGGAAGTCGCGCGTGTTCAGTCCGTACAGCAACGGCCTGGCGTCGCGATCGAAATAGCGCTTGCACAGCGCGGCGTTTTCGCTGGCGAGCGTGGTCAACTGATCGGCGCGAGTCATCAGCTTGCGATACAGCCAGCGACGCACGATGCCATACGAAGGCCACTTGTCGAGCAGCCACACGCTTTGCGCAAGCAGCAGCGGCGACGCATTCGCGCCGGCCTTGCGGCCACTCAGCAGAAGCATCAGCGCGGCGGAAAGCCATTCCTGTTCGGTATGCGTCCAGATCACGTCGGCACTCAACATGTCCGCGCGATTGCGCCACGTGTGAATGAAATCGAAGCCGAGCGCCGCCTTCAGTGCGCGGCGCGCGAGGCGCACCGGTTTGCTTTCGCGCGCGTCTTTCGAATAGCTGAGCGCGAACGCGTCGGACTCGGCGTGGTGATAGCCGTACAGGCAACCGATGTTGTCGCCCGGTCGATAGAAACGCGGATCGGCGCCGTAAAACAGATGAACGTGAACCTTGGTAGTCATGTAGAGATTCCCTTTGCCGATGCCGATGCCCACGCGTCCAACCCGCTGCGTGCCGCTTGCATGAACCGCCGCTTCACGCGGTCCGCGACAGCGCGCGCCGCGCCTCGTGCGCGCCGGTTCGCACCGCGCGCCAGCGCGAGAGCTTCAAACGCGCCTGTTTCGACAGCAGCGCGAGCGCCGCATGCGTGAGCCCCGGATACACCTTCGTGCCGACGAGCGTCCACCACCACCACGCGGTTTCGCGGCGCAGCGGCGGCAACTGATCGCGCAGAATCAGATGGAAGTTGAACGCGGCGTTGCGCAACGCGGCCATGGTCTGCGCGTCGCGGCGGTCGTCGTCGAAACGTTCGGCGGGGAAATGATCGACCGCCACGCGCGGGTCGTACATCAGCTTCCAGCCGGCGTTCTTGACCGCGAGGCTGAACGCCATGTCGTTGTGAACCTGGGCGCCCGCGCCGCGCAGCCGTGCATCGAAACGGATGTTGCGCACCGCGTCGCGCCGATAGCTCATGTTGGCGCCCTTCAGGATGTCGACTTCGCGTGCGCCGCCCACGCCGAGATGATGATTGCCGATGATCTTGCCGTGCGCGGTGACCTTGCCGACCAATGGCCGCTCGCCGTCGAGCACGCGGCCTTTTTCGTGCACCCAGTCGCGGCCGCCGAGCGCGCCGAGCCGCGCATCGCTTTCGAACGCGGCGGCGATGCGCTGCACCCAGTCGGGATGCGGCGCGGCGTCGTCGTCGGTGATGGCGATCACGTCGCCGCTCGCGGCGTCGAGTCCGCGATTGAGCGCGGCGACCTGGCCGGGCACGTCGACGAGCGCCACCGATAGCGGCAGCTTGCCCGGCACCGCCGGATCGCGCAGACAGGTATGCGTCGCGTCGTCGTCGGCGCGCGCGACCACCACGACTTCGTCGGGCGCGCGCGACTGCCGTTGCAGCGCCGCGAGGCAACGCGCGAGGTCGGCCGGGCGGCGGTAAGTCGGAACCAGTACCGTCACTTTCATTGCGATGTCCTTGTTGCTGAGTCCTTGATGCGATGCGTTTCGCTAGCCGAGGCCGTTACGGTTACGTGCTCAGATATTCCTGCACCGCCGCGTAACTGCGGTCATAGCCGCCGCGAGCACGCGCCGGCATGCCGTTGAAGATGCCGCCCTGCACATGTACGCCGGCCCCGCGCAGACGCTTGAGCGAGTCGATGATCTCGCCCTCGCTGTGCATGCCCGAACGCATCACGAAGAACGTCGAGCCTGCATACGCGCCGATGATCGACGCATCGGTCACCGCGAGCACCGGCGGCGTGTCGATCAGGATCACGTCGTAGCGTTTCGCGAGGGCGTCGAGGTATTGCGGCAGACGCGGCGACATCAGCAACTCGGACGGATTCGGCGGACGGCGTCCGCACGAGATAAAGCTGAGGTTCTCGATCTCCGACGCGCGGATCGACTCCTCCAGCGAAATCTGACCGCTCAGCAATTCCGACAAACCGTTTTCCTGCGTGCCGCCGAGGTAGCGTTCGAGCACACCGCGGCGCATGTCGCCGTCGATCATCAGCACGCGCTTGCCCGAATGCGCGAGCAGCACGGCAAGGTTGACCGTGAGGAAGCTCTTGCCGACGCCCGCCATCGGTCCCGTGAGCATGACGATGCGATTCTTTGCATCCATGATCGTGAACTGCATCGACGTGCGCAGACTGCGCAGACTCTCCACGGTGACGTCCTTCGGCCGCGCATTGGCGAGCACGGAACGCAGGCGCTCGCCGCCACGCGCGAATCCGTTTTCGAGCAGCGTCTGCTCGGCGCTCATCGGCACAAGGCCGAACACCGGCAGACGAAATGCGCGCTCGATATGCTCGGGGTCGTCGATGCCTTTGAACATATTGCGGCGCAGGAACACGAAGCCGGTGCCCGCGATCAGCCCGAGGATCGTCGCCGCCGACAGGATCAGCGCCTTCTTCGGCTTGACCGGCGATCCGGGACGCAGCGCGGCATCGACGATATGCACGTTGCCGCCGGTGCCGGCCTTCTGCACCGACAACTCCTGCACGCGATTGAGCAGCAGCACGTAGATGTCTTCCGCGACCTTCGCGTCGCGCTGCAACTGCACGGCCTTGACCTCGGTGGCCGGCAGATCGCGGAAACGGTCCGCGTATTTCGTGCGCTGCGCCTGCAGCTCGGCCATTTGCTCGCGTGCGGCCTTCAGCATCGGATGGTCGTCGCCGTAACGTTCGGTGAGCTGCGCCATCTGCAGACGCAAGCCGGCAATCTGCTGTTCGTACTGCACGCTGCCTTCGAGATAAACCTTCGCCTCCTCGCTCGCGTTGATCGAGCCGGACTGACGCTGATACGCGGTCAGCGCGGCCTCGGCGCGTTCGAGATCGGACTTCAGGCGCGGCTCTTCGCTCTTCAGGAAGTCGAGCATCTTGCTTGCATCGGACTGCTTGTTCGCGATGTGCTGACGCACATACGACTGCGCGAGCGCATTAGCGACGAGCGCGGCATGCTCGGGGTTTTTATCCTCGAGTGAAATCTGGATCACGCCGGTCTGCTTGCCCTGCTCCTGCACGCTGATCGCGGATTGAAACGCGCTGATCGCGTCGAGATCGTTCGCCCGCATCACGGTGAATTCCTCGCCCGGACGCGCGACCAGCTTGCTGACCAGCATCGTCACGCCGCCGCCTTGCGCCTGCTGCCCGACCTGACCGCGCAGCAGCAGCGCGCCGTTCTCCGCATGCAGTTCGTAGCGGCCGCCGTCGAGCGCCTTCATGGTCAGCTTCTGGCCTTCGAGCGCGGGCAGCACGTCGATCGAATCGACATCGACGACCTCGCCGCCCCATGCATACGACGACAAGCCGAGCCACGGCTTCGCCGGCTCGCCAGGCGTCGCGACGCGCGCGGCGATGCTGCCGAGCAGCGGCAGCGTTTTCGGTGTGACGCTGAAGTTCAGCTTCATCTGCTCGACGACCGGCGCCACCACGCCGCGGCTCTTGATGATTTCGATTTCGGCGTCGGTCGGCAGCGAACTGGAGCCGCTCGTGATCGCGGCGCCGGTCTGCGTTTGCGTGAGCGCCTGCGACGTGTTGTCGGCCTGCTCGACGCGCACGTGCGCATCGGCCGAATAGATCGGCTTGGCGAGCACGCAGTACGCGCCGGCAATCGCGACGACCGCCGCCGCGATCGCGATGAGCCACCAGATGTCGTCGAGGATCACCTGCACCAGTTGCCCGAGGACCACGTCCTCTTCTTCGGTCCTGATCGGGCCGGCCATGTGTGGAGAGATTTGATTGCTCACAGTTCGATCCCGTATCTGGTTAGCGCGTCAGTTGCTTCAGGTAGAACAGCGTCTGCACGCTCGGCAACACCTGCTGCAACACGCGGTTGAACGTGGTCGAGGCGGCGGTGCCCACATACACGACATCGAGCGGCTGCAACTGGAACTGCGCGGACAGCATGATCGCGTCGGGCTGCGTCATGTCGAGGCGGTACACGTCCGGCGTTGTCGGATGCTCGCGCATGCCGCGCATCACGAAGATCTGCCGCGGATTGGCGTCGGTGTCGAGAATGCCGCCGGCTTGCGTGAGCGCGTCCGCGATCGTCAGACGGCCCTTGAGCATCGGCACCTGAATCGGCGTCTTCACTTCGCCCATCACGAAGATGCGGCTGTTGCTGCGATCCGGCACGTTGATGACGTCGCCGTTTTGCAGCATCACGTTCTGCGTGGTATCGCCCGCATCGAGCATGCGGTTCGCGTCGAGCACGTAAAGCGTCTTGTTGCGCGTGAGGCGCACGCGCTGGATGTCGGCGTCGGCAGTCGTGCCGCCCGAGCGCGTGAGCGCATCGACGAGCGTGAGCGGCACGTCGCTGACCGCGAGCGGGCCCGGCGTCTTGACTTCGCCGGTGACCTGCACTTTCTGGCCGCGATACGACAGCACGCGCACGTCGACCTGCGGATTGCGGATATAGCGCACGAGGCCGCGCGCAAGCTGATCGCGCAACTCGCCGACGGTCTTGCCCGCGGCCATGATGCGGCCGACGAACGGGAAATAGATGGTGCCGTCCGCGGCGACGGTCTGGCCGTACGGATCGGCCTGGCCCGGCAACGCGGCCGTGTACGGCTGCTGCAACGCGCCGGCGATGGTCTGCGTGCTGGTGCCGCCCGCCGACAGCGTGCTGCCCTGCGGCGTGGTCAATTCGGGGTGATCCCACACGGTGATGCCGAGAATGTCTTGCGGCGACAGCCGGTAGACGTACTGCGAAGGATCGCTGAAGGTCGAGGTCGGCAACGGACGCGGCGGTGCGCTGGCTTCGGCCTGCGCCTGGGCGGCGACGACGCTCGCGTCGATCACATGGACCGGATAGGTTTCGGCGGACTGGCTCTGACTCTGGTGCTGGCCGTCGTCTTTCAGACGCGACGTGTCGAGGTAATTACCCGGTGCGGTGGCGCAGGCCGACAGAAAGGACGTCAGCAAAAGCGTGGCGGCGAACTTCGTGATGAGCTTCGTTTTCGGGTTCGCGAATGTAGGTGTAGCGAGTGTTTTCATCAGCATATTTTTTTCAGCCATCCCATGACCAGATGTTCGATGAGCACGAGACTTTCCCTGTAAGCGGATTCCTCGCCGCCGTGCGGATCGGCGACGTCGGCCAGGTCTTCCCACTTGCCGAGCGGAAAGACCTTGCCGCGCGACGCCGGATCGAGTGCTTCGACTTCGCCGATCTGCGCGCGCTCGCTCACGAGCACGAGATCGGCGGATCGCACGAGCCGGCGGTCAAGCCGCCGCGAGTGATGCGCGCCGGACGCGACGCCGCGCTCGGCGAGCAGGCGCCGCATCACCGGGTCCATGCCGTGGCCGTTCATCGCGCGAATGCCCGCCGAATGAAACGCGATGGACTCCGACGCCTGACGCGCCTTGAACAGCATTTCGGCGGCCGGCGAACGGCACACGTTGGCGTGGCAGACGATCAGAACATTGGCGAACATGTCGGGCTCCGTGATGAGGCGCGTGGTGCGTGCGGGCGGCGTGACAGGCAGGCTTATTGGCCGGCCTGGGCCACGGCGAGCGCATCCGCTTGCGTACCGCCGTGCGTGTCGCCATGCACGGGCGGCAGGCCGTTCACGCCGACTCTTGCGGGCGCATTGCGCAGCGCATGCGGACGTCCGATCGCGTGATACTCGATGCCGAGTTCGAGCAGCGCGTCCGGTTCGTACAGATTGCGGCCGTCGAAAATAAGCGGCGTTTTCAGCATCGTTTTGAGTGCATTGAAGTCCGGGCTCTTGAACACTTTCCATTCGGTCAGGATCACGAGCGCGTCGGCGTCTTGCGCTGCTTCCATCTCTTCGTTCACGAACTGCAGACGCGCGTGCTGCTGCGGCACGTCCTTCAGATCGAGTGCAAACACGCGCTTCGATTCGTCGATCGCGACCGGGTCGTACGCCTTCACGCGCGCGCCGCGGCGCAGCAGTTCGGCAATCAGCGGACGGCTCGGCGCTTCGCGCATGTCGTCGGTATTCGGCTTGAACGCTAGGCCCCATACGGCGAACGTGCGGTCGGACAGGTCCTCGCCGAGACGCGCGACGATCTTCTGACCGAGCACTTTCTTCTGCGTGTCGTTGACCGCTTCCACGGCTTCGAGAATGCGCAGGTTCGCGTGGTGATCGGCGGCCGTGCGGATCAGCGCCTGCACGTCTTTCGGGAAGCACGAACCGCCGTAGCCGCAGCCCGCGTACAGGAAGTCGTAGCCGATGCGCGGGTCCGATCCGATGCCGCGGCGCACGGCCTCGATGTCCGCGCCGACGCGGTCGGCGAGATTCGCCAGCTCGTTCATGTACGAGATGCGCGTGGCGAGCATCGCGTTGGCCGCGTACTTGGTGAATTCGGCCGAGCGCACGTCCATGTACAGCGTGCGTTCGCGATTGCGATTGAACGGCGCATAGAGGCGCTTCATCAATTCGCGCGCCTTTTCTCCGGGCACGTCTTCATCGCAACCGAGCACGATGCGGTCGGGCCGCGTGAAGTCTTCCACTGCCGCGCCCTCTTTCAGGAACTCGGGATTCGACACCACCGAGAACATGTGACTGAGGTTGCGCGCGGCAAGCTCTTCGGCGATCGCGTCGCGAACGCGTGAAGCCGTGCCGACCGGCACCGTCGATTTGTCGACGATCACCTTGAAGCCCGTCATATGGCGGCCGATATTGCGCGCCGCGGCGAGCACGTATTGCAGATCCGCTGAGCCGTCTTCGTCCGACGGCGTGCCGACCGCGATGAACTGGATGTCGCCGTGCGCGACCGCCGCTTCGACATCGGTCGAGAACGTGAGGCGTCCGGCCTTGCGATTGCGCGCGATGATCTCCTGCAGGCCCGGCTCGTGAATCGGCACGCCGCCGCCGTTGAGCACGTCGATCTTGCGCCGGTCGACGTCAAGACAGAACACGTCGTGGCCGATGTCGGCCAGACATGCGCCCGTCACGAGGCCTACGTAGCCGCTACCGATGATCGTCAGGTTCATGTATTACCTCGCAGGAGTTTGGAGTGAGTGTTCAATATGCGTTGCTGCCGACAAAGCCCTTCCACAGCGTCAGCACGACGATCTTGATGTCGAGCCAGAAGGTCCAGTGCTGCATGTAGTAGAGATCGAGCTTGACGCGGCCCATCATTTTTTCGATGCGGTCGGTTTCGCCGCGATAGCCGTTGATCTGCGCCCATCCGGTGATGCCCGGCTTGATCCGGTAGCGGTGCATGTAGCCCTTCACCAGATCCTTGTAGATGTCGTCGTGTTCGAGCGCATGCGGACGCGGGCCGACCACCGACATCTCGCCGCGCAGCACGTTGATGAATTGCGGCAGCTCGTCGAGGCTCGTGCGCCGCAGGAATGCGCCGACCGCGGTGATGCGCGGATCGCGCCGCGTGGCCTGCGTGATCTTGCCGGCCTCTTCCTTGTGTACTTTCATCGAGCGGAACTTGTAGATCTCGAACTCGTTTCCGTCGATGCCCTTGCGCTTCTGGCGGAAGAACACCGGACCCGGCGAGCTGAGCTTGACGAGCACCGCGATCGCGAGCATCAGCGGCGCGAGCGCGGTCAACGCGGCGAGCGCGAACAGCCGGTCGAAGATGCGCTTGGGCAGCACGCGCAAATCGGTGATCGGCGAAGCCGCGAGGTTGATCGCCGGCACGCCGAGCAGCTCCACCATCGGCTGATTGAAAAGCGTGAGGCTGCGCACGTCCGGAATAAAGCGGATGTTCACGAAGTCGTTGCGCAGATCCATCACAATGCGATGTATTTCCTTTTCCTTCGAAATAGGCAACGCGAGCCACAATTCGCGGATCGCGCGCTGGCGCACGAGCTGGATCATGCGCTGATAGTCGCGCTCGACGGGCACGCCTTCTATCGCAGCGGCCGCGTCGGGATCTTCATAAGGGTTGATCGTGCCGTTCTCGTCGAACACCACGACGGGGCTGAAGCCGGCGTCCGGACGGCTGCGCATCTGCTGGATCAGAAAGCGCCCATACGGTGCGCCGCCGACGATCGCCACCGCGCGCTGATTGAAGCCTTCGCGGCGCAGCCCGCGCAGAATCGAGTAGACGATCACCTTGGTGACGATCAGCAGCACGATGGTCGCGGCCGCCCAATAGACGAGCCACAGCCGCGACAGACTGTCCGCGCGATGCAGGCTGAAGCTGATCAGCACGCCGGTGACTTCGACCATCGCCCAGCCGCCCGCGACGCGGCACAGCAGGTCGTAGAGCGGCTTGCCGCGCCATGACTGATAGATGCCGAGCGCGGGAAAGAACACGACGACGAGCAGCACGTCGAAGGCGAGCGACACGCTTTGCATGTCGTCCAGCCACACGACTTCTCCGTTGTGCACGGCCGCCGCGATCGCGGCGCCGAGCGCGACCATCGCGATGTCGATCAGTCTCGATAGAACGCTCAGCATGTGCTGCCCCTCAGTTCGTCAGTCAAGTGCCATCCTGCTGTTAGTCCGTTGCGTGCATCCGCCGGCCAGTTGCAATGCGCTGCACGGTCGTTTGGGCGTGGCACGCAAAAACGCCGGCAGCCGCGCCGGCAAATGAATTGCCCGACGCGAATCCGATTGAAGCCGTGCTAATTGCAATTACGCTTTCCGCTTTGCTAAACCGGACGCTCGGCCGCGGCGAAAAACGTGTCTCGGAATGAGTGAATGTCCTTCTACAGGTATAGATAAAGCGTTATTAAAATTCGCGCCGCAAGGCTGCAAAAATCTCAAAATGTATCGGTCAAAATTTCGGAATTTTTTGTGAATTTTGTGGGGTGTTTTTACCGGAATAGCGGCTTTGACCATGCTTTTGCGCCTTCATGACGGGCAACGGCGGCCTTTCTGTCGCTTTCCGGCGATGCCCGCCCGGTCTTGCGCCGTCATCATTCTCGTGCAGGCGCCGCGGTAAAAAAATAGCCCGCCGTTAATTTCCGCATAATTTTTCTTTTTATAAAATGGCCGCGACATTTTTTGTTCATCAAGACGTTAGCTCTATTCGGCTTATATATAGTTTCCAATTAACGGGCTTTTATTCATTTCGGTCTTCGTGATAAAACTGGACGCATCCATCCAGTCCCGAGGAGTCCATCATGACCGCTCCGGTTACGGCCACGTCCGCCGACACCCGGCCCACCCAGACGACGTCCGCGCACGTCAAACTGAAGGTTCATCCCGTCATTCTCGCGGGCGGCTCAGGCACGAGGTTGTGGCCGATGTCGCGCGAGCAGCATCCCAAGCAGTTGATCGGCCTGCTCGGCGAAGACTCGCTGCTGCAATCCACCACGCGCCGTCTCGACGCGCTCGAGGCCGGCTTTCCGCTCGCCGGGCAACTCGTCGTGGTGGCCAACGAGGAACAACGCTTCACGACCGCCGAGCAATTGCGCACGAGCGGCAAACCGACTCGCCTGATTCTCGAACCGGTGGGCCGCGACACGGCGCCGGCGCTGACTGTGGCCGCGCTATCCATTGCTGCGCAGGACGAGGACGGCATCATGGTGGTGATGCCCGCGGATCACGCGGTCACCGATCTCGAAGGCTTTCACGCCGCAGTCGCCGCGGGCGTGCAGCATGCGGCGGCGGGTCAGATCGTCACAATGGGCATCGTGCCGACGCGCGCGGAAACGGGCTACGGCTACATCCGCATTGGCGCGGCTCTCGGTACGCCTGGTAATCCTGATGAAACGCAAGCGGCTGACGCTGTGGATGCGAGTGCTTCGGTCACCGCGCACAAGCTCGATCGCTTCGTCGAAAAGCCGCATCTCGAACTCGCGCAACGCTATGTCGAATCGCGCGAATACTGGTGGAACAGCGGCATTTTCATCATGCGCGCATCGACGTGGTTGAAGGCGATCCGCCACTTTCAGCCGGCGATTCACGACGCCTGCGAAGCGGCCTACGCGGGCGGCAAGGCTGACGGCGATTTCTTCCGCCTGCAACGCGATGCGTTCAGCGCGTCGCCGTCCAATTCGATCGACTACGCCGTGATGGAGCAACTCGGCCAGGACCAAAGTGCGGCCGCGGGCGTGGTCGTGCCGTTGCAGGCGGGCTGGTCGGACGTGGGCTCGTGGGACGCGATCTGGGACATCTCCGAGAAAGACGCGGAGCAGAACGTGGGCCGCGGCCGCGTGATGTTCGAAGGCGCCTCCTCCACCTTCGCGCATTCGGAAGGACGCCTGATTGCCTGCGTGGGCACGCAGGATCTCGTCGTCGTCGAAACGGCGGACGCGATTCTCGTCGCCGACAAATCGCGCGTGCAGGACGTGAAGAAAATCGTGGGCCGCATTCGCAGCGAAGGCGGCATCGAAGCGGCCAATCATCGCAAGGTGCATCGCCCGTGGGGGAATTACGATTCCGTCGATACCGGCGAGCGTTTCCAGGTGAAGCGCATTGTCGTGAAGCCGGGCGCTCGCCTCTCGCTGCAAATGCATCATCACCGCGCCGAACATTGGATCGTCGTGCGCGGCACCGCACTCGTCACGCGAGGTGAAGAGCGCTTTATCGTCTCCGAAAACGAATCGGCTTATATCCCGCTCGGCGTCACGCACCGTCTCGAGAACCCGGGCAAGATGCCGCTCGAAATGATCGAGGTGCAATCCGGCTCGTATCTCGGCGAAGACGATATCGTGCGCTTCGACGACACGTACGGACGCCAGTAAAGCCGTGGGTCACACATCAGGCACGCGAGGTCGGTTGCGGGAACAGCGTTGAATCACAGCGAATGAAGCGGGAACCTGCGGCGGTTGCTCCAGACTGCCGCGGGGTGCTGCGTGCTCATCCCGCGTGGGAGATGAGTTCTGTGTACGACGGATAACGTTCTGCTCGATCTGCTGCGGCTGGATTGGCGGGCATTGCGGTTGCTGCCCCTGGTGCTACGCCTGCGCCTGATCCTGCATTGGTTGATGCGTTTGCGCTAGTCATCCCGCCATTCACCGCGCTGCCGACGGCAGCCGCGGCGGGTTCGCTCGTGTAGCGCCGCAGCGGTCCGCGAAACGCATTCAACGGACCATGCAACGGCGCTCCATGATGCGCGGCGACGGACTCGGGCACATGACGCATGCCCGCCGCCATCGGACGAGCCGGCGGCGCGGTATACGGCGAGTGAGCGGCAGAGACGTCCGACGTGTACACGGGCTTGTGCGTCTGCCCATGCATCGGCGCGCCGTACGCTTGCGGTGCCCGTACCTGCGGCGCTGCATAGGCCGCGGCCTGCATCGCGCATTCACGATCGATCCACTGCGCGGCCCACTCGAACGCATAATGCTCGGCCGCCTCGGCGTCCGTAAAGCGCGGGCCGACGAGGCCGGAACGCTCGACGCGCTTGCCGTCCTTCATGATCTCGGCCCATGCGCGATACATCGCGTTCGGCACCCGCTCGGCGGCGACATAGATCAGATAGCCGTGACGTTCGGCGACTTGCCGCCCGCGCGGCGCGAGAGCCGTCGACAGCGGGCTGCGTTGCAGCGCCGCTCCCGAGATTCCGCGCGCCGATGCAATGGCCGCGTCCAAGCCCTGCATCGCGGCACCGACCGCGCCGGCTTCGTTCATCGCGCGCAAGTCGGCGCGCAGCGCCGGGCGCGGCGCATAAGCGACCGATGGAGTCGGCAAAGCCGGCGCACGCGCGATGGCATGTGCGGCTTGTGCAGCGTAGGCATCTTGCCGATCCTGCGCGACGACGGGCGCGGCATGGTCGAAACCCGCCAGTTGACGCGTGATATCCGCGATCGGATCGGCCGAACGCCAGGGCCGCGCGTGCAACGCCTGAGCCTCGTGCAGCGCGTTGGCCGCGTGGCCGTTCGTGCCGGGCGCCTGCCACGACTCGGGGCTTTTCCACGACACGCCGCGCGGACTCTCGTCACGCATGCTGGCTGTATCCGCGACAGGCGCTGCGGGTTTGGCGGCGACGGGCGGCGCCGGTTGCGGCACGTAGGCGAACGTGCGCCCTGTTCTGGACAGAAGCCGAACCATCTCGAGCAGCGTGCCGTTCAGTTGCCATTCCTCGAAACGGCGCCGGCAAGTGGGCCCCGACGGATAACGGCCTGGCAGCTTCGACCAGGGCTCTCCGGTAGTGAGGATCCACAAAACCGCATTGGCCACGACACGTGGATCGGCGCGAGGCCGCCCACGTCGGTTCAGACGGACGGCCGGCTCATCGGAGACAAGCGCAGATAGCAGCGCCCATTCGTCATTGCTTAGCTCATCGAAAAACATGGATTTTCTCCACGCAGCCTGGCCGGGCCGCGGCTTTGGGTGGACCACGGATTCAGCCTTCACGATCCGTGTGTCACCCTCGGTTGCACAAATATGTCTTGTACGTTCTGTTGGCTGGTCAACCCCGCCCTGTGTTAGTGCGGTTTATCCCTATTGCGAAGCACAAAACGTGGTCTCACTCGTGCATGGGAGAATTGTGCACGAAGCATACCATCACCAGGGTTTGCGTGAATATCGGCGAGACAAGTGTTACGGATAGAAACAAACTTATGCTTTTCACTCGCTTAATTCACGTCATGCCGTAACGGAAATGCTTCATGCGATAGCGACGGAATTGCTATTGCCCACTCGACAGCCCACAAAAAAGCACAGCCAATGCGCGCTAAAGGCCTGCTAAAAAATGCGGCAGACACGCCGAATAAGCCGCCCGAATTCGACCGCATCACGGCGCAATAATTCAGGCATTCTTTGTCTGTCTGCCGGTGTGGCAGGTTCGTTGCACGCGCATCGAGTCAACGGTGCCAACGCTTGATGACATCGATGTGGCAACGCAGGCGAGCCGCTCGCTTGAGGCGTCGCCCGCGTGGTGTGTGGAACGGCTAGCGCACGGGATTCGCCGCGCCCTCGCCCGCCACGGTTTTCCATTCGCGTACGCGCCAGCGTGTAACAAGCCCCGCTCGCACGTACGGATCTGCCTGGGCGAAGGCTTCGGCGACGCGAGGCGTGTCGCTGTTAAAAAGCAGCATGGCCGTGTCGACCGGTTCGGTCAGCGCACCGCCCAACATCAGTTCGCCGCGCCCCGCCGCTTCCCATGCGAGTTTCAGATGCGCATCGCGGTACTCACCACGCCGTTCCAGATAGTCGGGCACGAGGTCATAGATCAATAGATAGTGCATGACGAATTCCTCCTTAAAAAAACACTACAGCGCCGGTGGTGAACGGACACGGCAACCTGTCAATAGCCGTTAAGGATTTCCCTGCGAATTTCCTTACCAATTGCCATTCATGTGCTACCGCAGCAAATGGACAATGCAGCAAAACAATGCAGCGCGAATTTTTCAACCGCTCGCAGCGGGCGATACGGTAGCGAATTGCAGTCCGATTGCATCATTGTTTAATCTGCAATGCATAACATAATCGCGTGTCCGGATTCGCTGCAATTCAACGCCAATCGACCTGAAATACGCACTCACTCCGCCTGGTCAGGGAAAACCAGCGGGCGCGGCTGTCAACGCAAACGCGGTTTTGACCGTTGATGCAGACAGCATTTGCCATAATGGACTTGCCGAGGGCCGGATGCCGGATCCCGTCGACGCCCACGTGCATGAAGACCAAAAACGTTTCCACACCGATGGAGTGTCACATGAAAATCCAATCCGCAATCGCTTCCCTGGTACTCGGCGCCGTCCTGGTTTCGCCGGCATTCGCGCAGAACAGCCAGCAGACGAAGATGGCCGACTGTAACAAGCAGGCCGGCGACAAAAAAGGCGACGAGCGCAAGGCGTTCATGAAGACGTGCCTGTCGGCGAAACCGGCCGCCGCGCCGATGAGCCAGCAGGACAAGATGAAGGTATGCAACACGCAAGCCACCGGCAAGAAAGGCGACGATCGCAAGGCGTTCATGAAGAGCTGCCTGTCGTCGGCGCCGGCTAACTGAACTTGGCTTAAACCCAACCAGATTCGACCAGGCGGGTTTCCAGCACGCTCGACCATGCGCCGCGCACTTCGCGCGGCGCATGTTTCCGCATCGGACTCTCGCATCGGACTCCAGCATCCCACTCTCGCATCCGATCTTTCGCACCACACCCCCTACGCTTTTCCGTTCCCCGCTTCGTCCGCCCTTCACAGTCCTCTCGCCCGAACGCGCCGTTTTTCTTCTATGATGGCTGCGGAGACGGCCCACCCCACACAACATTCATACGGGCCGCCATCTTGTCGTTGATGCCGCAAAGCATCGATTGGAGGCAAGGATGGTATCGAAGCATAAAAACCGCTGGTTGAGGCGGTGGCTGGTCGTCATCGTGTTCTGGGCGGTGCCCGTGGCGATCGTTGCTGTCAGCGAGATTCGCGAGGAGATGGCCTACAACGCCGTCGACCTGGACCGCGCGCTGACCACCTGGAATTTCACCGACGCGCAACGTGCGGCCGGCGCCCCCGCGCGCTGCCACGGCAAGCCGGAAGAGGCGCAAGCCGCCGGTTGTCCCGCCGACGTGCTCGCGGCCAACGCGCCGCGTCAGCAGGACGCCCGCAATGAATACAGCGTGCGCCGCTCCACCCTGATGGCTTATCTCTGGCATGCGTTCGTCGGCTACTGGATCGTGCCGGCGCTCACGCTGTTTGTTATCGGCGTGTTGATCGGCGCGGTGCGCCGCGCGCTCAGGCGGCCACCGGCGGTCAAGAGTCCGGCCAATCACGGCGGATAGCGCGCGCATCTGACTTCGGATTTGCGGCGTCGAGACAACAGTTTCGAGCCGATCGCGACAGAAAATGCGAAGCGCTGGAGTCGGTAAAAATGGGCGAATGCGGCGATTTTGGCTCGCGTGCCCGGCGGCTCGACCGAGCGCGATCCGCAGCACGGCGGCCCGTTTTCTGCGCGTTGATGCGCTCCGCGAGCGTCGCCCGGCGACCGGTCAAATTTACAGAAGACTCTTTTCGATTTGCCTCAAAGCCCCGCCGCATAAGGCTTTGAGGCTTGCGACCGAGGGCGCGTTTTGGCGTGCCGTGTGATATAACTCAGAGGCGACCGCGCGATTTGTTCGCGGTCGCGCCCCGGAACCATACGGAGAAAAACGATGCAAAGACGACACTTCATGTTGAAGACTACCGCTGCGCTCGCTTTCGGAGGCCTTGCTCTCGCCGGTTGCACAACCAACACCGGCGGCCACGACACCGCCGCCACCGATTCGTCCAAACGCCGCTCGATCGACGCCGACGTCGACGGCACCATGTCGCGGCTGTACACGACCGTGAAGGGCTCGCGCGAGCTCGTCGCCAAGGCGCGCGGCGTGCTGGTGTTCCCGTCGGTGCTGCAGGCGGGCTTCATCGTCGGCGGGCAATACGGCGAAGGCGCGCTGCGCGTCGCCGGCACCTCGGTCGGCTACTACAGCACGGTTTCCGGCTCGTTCGGGCTCCAGGCGGGCGCGCAATCGAAGGCCATCATCTTCCTGTTCATGACGCAGGATGCGCTCGACAAATTCCGCAATGCCGACGGCTGGTCGGTCGGCGGCGACGCCTCCGTTGCGCTCGTGAAAATGGGTGCGAACGGCGCGATCGATTCGAACACGGCAACCGCGCCGGTCGAGGTCTTCGTGCTGACCAACGCCGGGTTGATGGGCGACCTGTCGTTGCAAGGCACCAAGGTTTCGCGCCTGAAGATTTGACGCCGAAGGGTTGGCCCCCGGCGGTTGTGTCCGCGGGCCGACTCTGTGAGCGTGACAATGGCTCGACGAGCGACCGCCGCGTTGGTTGAGGCGGGATAGCGTCTTTGCGGCGGGACACGCAATGTGTCCCGCTGGGAGCGGGTTTGTGGAATGCGACCGCAGCAATGCAGCCATCGCGACAACTGAGTTGCCGCGAGCGCGCCAGATGCGCTATGCCAGCATCGGCTCATCGCACACGCGGCACAGCCTCTCGCAGTAAAAAAGCCGGCGCTCGGCACGAGCGCCGGCTTCGTTTCTCTCTACTGTTTTCGCTCAATCCCGCTTTGTCTGATCGCGCGAGCAAACGAGACAGCAGCACCGCGCGCCCACTCGCCGCGATCAACGCCCCGAGCTATCCACCACCTTGAAGCGCGAACGTTTCTGCGCGCGGATCACCGACTGATACGCATCCACGTACTGCTGCGCCATCCGGTGCGACGTGAAACGCTCTTCGAAGCGCTGCCGCACGCCCGCACGCGACATCTTGTGCAGCCGGTTGACCGCCGCGACCGCGCCGATCTCGTCTTCGACGATAAAGCCCGTCAGCCCGTCTTCGAGCACTTCCGGCACCGAGCCGCGGTTGAACGCGACGACCGGTGTGCCGCACGCCATCGCCTCGATCATCACGAGGCCGAACGGCTCCGGCCAGTCGATCGGAAACAGCAGCGCATGCGCGCCCGACAGAAACTCCGCCTTCTGATTGTCCGCGATTTCGCCGATGAACTCGACGTACGGCAAGTCCAGCAGCGGCCGGATATCGCGCTCGAAATATTCGCGATCGGCGGCGTCGACCTTGGCGGCGATGCGAATCGGCATGCCGCAGCGACCGGCAATGCGGATCGCCGTATCGACGCGTTTTTCCGGCGAAATACGGCCGAGAAATGCCAGGTACTTCTGCTCGACCGGCTGCGGCGTGTAGAGATGCTCAGGCAAGCCGTGATAGACGGTGGTGAGCCAACGCGCCTGCGGCAGCGGATGGCGCTGCGCATTCGAAATCGAAATTACCGGCGCCGAGCTGAACGTGTCGAACACCGGCTGCTGTTCGGGTAGGTCGAGACGGCCGTGCATCGTCGTGACGAACGGCGTGTCCTGGCGCTGAAACACCGAGAACGAGTAATAGTCGAGGTGAAAATGCAGGACGTCGAACTGCTCGGCCTGGCGGCGCACCAGTTCCATCAGCAACATATGCGGCGCGACGCGATCGCGAATGCCTGGGTCGAGGCGCAGCGCGCGCGGCCACACCGGCTCCAGTTTCGCACTCGTAACGGAATCGCCGCTTGCGAACAGCGTCACATCGTGGCCGAGCTCGACGAGCGCCTCGGTGATGTACGACACGACGCGCTCCGTGCCGCCGTATAGCTTCGGCGGCACCGATTCGGTCAAGGGGGCGATCTGCGCAATCTTCATAGTTGTCTCCGTGAACTGACGGCTCGTGGCCCGGCTTGTTCCGAGGCCGCGTTTTGCGGCGCCGTCAGTGGCGCCCTTTTGAGCGCCGGTCTTCGATCAGTGCACCGCGGCAGCACGCGCGCACCATAGGCATCGGAGCATTATTCCCTGGCAGGGACTAAAAAGCGCCCGTTATTGCATTTCCTGGGCGCTGTTACATTCAGCTTACAAGCGGCCTGGCACCGAAATAAACGCCGCATCGCACCGCGCGATTCAGCGCGACGGCCACTTCCAGGCCGGCATGTCGCGTTCGTCGGCGTCCGCGAGACGCGTGGCGCCGAAATGCTTTTCCAGCACCAGCGATTCGCTGGCGTCCTCGCGTTCGAGCGCCGCGATCAGCCGCGCTGCATGCGATACGACGAGCACCTGCGAGTGCGCGGCGGCCCGCGCGATCAGCCGCGCGAGCGCCGGCAGCAGATCGGGATGCAAACTGGTTTCAGGCTCGTTCAGCACCAGCAGCGCGGGCGGGCGCGGCGTCAACAGCGCGGCGACCAGCAGCAGATAGCGCAAGGTGCCGTCCGACAATTCCGCGCCCTTCAGCGGACGCAGCAGGCCGTGCTGCTGCATCAGCACTTCGAAGCGGCCGTCCTGCGAGGCAATGTCGAGCCGCGAGCCGGGAAACGCGTCGTCGATGGCAGCGTCGAGCGCGCTCGAATCGCCGATTTCGCGGATGGTTTGCAATGCGGCGGCGAGGTCCGCGCCGTCGTCGGAGAGCACCGGCGTATGCGTGCCGACTTGCGGCATGCGCGCGGGGGCGTCGACGTCGGTCCGGAAGTGATCGTAAAAGCGCCACGAGCGGATCTGTTCGCGCACCGCGATCATTTCGGGCGCGGAGCGCGGGTCGGCGAACTCCGTCATCATGCTGTCGAAACTCGCAACCGGCTGCGGCACCGTTTGCCACTCGCCGCTTTCATCGCGCGTGCGTAACGCCGGACCCTGCCTGTCGACGAGCAATGCGGACGGCCGCAGCACCGGCCCGCTCCAGATGCATTCGCGCTTGACGACGGGATCGAGCATAAAACGGGTGCTCTTATTGAGCAGCGGCAGCCCGAGATCGATCGCATAACTAAACTGCTCGCCCGCGAAACCGAGCCTGAGACTCACCGGCGTCTTGCGTGCCGTGGGTTCAACCTCGAATTCGCCGCTCAGCACGCCGCGCGAAAAGCGTTCGGGACCGGCCCATAAGGTGGACGGCAGGCCGCCTTCCCGTGCGAGCGACGTAATCACGCCGCCGCGCGCCGTTTCCGCAAGCAGACGCAGCGAACGGTAGACGCTCGATTTGCCGCTGCCGTTCGCGCCGGTAATGACGTTCAGCTGGCCGAGCGGCACGATCAATTCGCGCAGAGACCGGTAGCCCGCGATGGCGAGCGCACTCAGCACGCGGCCATCCGAAGATACGAGGCTTGCGGGCGCACGCACGCCTTGCTGGCCGACAACCTCCGCTGCCCGAGGCTGAAGGTTGCGTATTGCCGCAAGCTCATCACCTGTGCCCTCCGCCCACGGCCGGTCGTTGTATCGGCACGCTGCGCAGGTCGCGCAGGAAGCTGTCGCGCCACACGCCCAGATCGTTCTTGCGCAGCGCCGCCATGTTGATCTCGTGACGCCGCTGCCGTGCATCGAGCGGCATTTGCAGCGCCCGCTGCAACGCCTCGCACATGCCGATCGCATCGTGCGGATTGACGAGCAGCGCGCCCGTCAACTCCGCCGCCGCGCCCGCGAAAATCGACAGCACGAGCACGCCCGGATCGTCCGGATTCTGCGCGGCGACATATTCCTTCGCGACCAGGTTCATGCCGTCATGCAACGGCGTGACGAAACCGATCTGCGACTCGCGAAACAGCGACATCAGTTTCCAGCGGTCGTATTGCTGATTCAGATAACGGATCGGCGTGTAGTCGAGGCCCGAATAGCGGCCGTTGATACGCCCCGCTTCGTACTCCAGGTCCTGGCGGATCTTCTGATAGGTCGCGACGTCCGACCGCGTGGGCGGCGCGATCTGCACGAGCGTGACGTTGCCGCGCCATTCGGGCGAGCGTTCCAGCAGATGCTCGAACGCGCGAAAACGTTCGACGAGCCCCTTCGAATAATCGAGCCGGTCCACGCTCATGATCAGCTTGCGGCCTTCCAGGCTCTGCTTCAGGTCGAGCACGTGCTGACGGCTTTCGTAGCGCTTGGCCTGTTCGGCGATCTCGTCGGGAAACACGCCGATGCGGTAGACGCCCGTGCGCAGCTTGCGACCGAACGCTTCCACCATGCCATTCGACACCGTGCCGCGCGCGTGGCGCGTCACATAGTCGTGAAACGCCTCTTCGTCGGTCGCGGTCTGGAAACCGAGCAGGTCGTAGCACGACAGCGACTTCACCAGCTCCTCGTGCGGCGGAATATTCAGCAGGATTTGCGGCGACGGAAACGGAATGTGCAGGAAAAAGCCAATGCGATTCGTGATGCCCTCGCTGCGCAGCGCCTCGGCGAACGGGATCAGATGGTAGTCGTGAATCCAGATGACGTCGTCGGGCTCGAGCAGCTTGATGAGCTTGTGCGCAAGCCACGCGTTGACGCGCCGGTAACCGGCATATTCCTCGCGCTCGTAGCGCGCGAGGTCGTTGCGATAGTGGAACACCGGCCAGAGCGTCGCGTTCGAAAAACCGCGGTAGTACTGGTCGTAATCCTTGCGCGTGAGGCCCACGGTCGCGAAGGTCACCGCGCCGTCCTGTTCGAGCGTGGGTCCCGCGTTGGCGACGGTCTCGCTGACCACGTCGCCGCTCCAGCCGAACCACACGCCTCCCGCGTCTTTCAGCGCGCCGAACACGCCGACGGCGAGGCCGCCCGCCGATCCTTTGGTTTCCGTCGGCGTAGCGACGCGATTCGACACGACGATCAGTCGGCCCATGTTGCAAGTCCTCCTTGTTTCGCGCGGCATCTGACAGGGTGCAGCCCGCGCCCGCCACGCAGCGGACGCGTCGACATCGTTTTGCATGGTGCACGCCATGCCGCGCCAGGTTTATTCAATGAGTGGACGGTTCGACCCTTTGGCGAACGATCGGTTGCATCGTTTAGCCGGTTGGCCAGGGCAGATAGCGCACGGCGCGCACATTTCAGCGAATTCGGTTGCGCGCTTCCGATCGTCGCAGCACTGCCTGCCCGCGTTCCGCGCAGCGTCGCGCGGATTCTGACCTCGCGCTAGGCCGTTTCCTTCACTTTGTGGGGCGACCCAGCCGCCGACGACGGCCCAGGCCCAGGCCGGCTTGCCACCGGGTCCGCCTCAGTATGCGCCGCCGTGCTGCCGGCCGGCGTGCGCGTGCCGCGCGGCACCCAGTCGAGCGGTTCGCCCTTGCCGTTTTCGAGTTCCGCCGACACCTCCGCGCGCGCCCGCGGCAAATACTGCGGATAGTGCTTCTGGATGAAGTCGAGCAGCCCCTCGCGCACGCGGCAGCGCAGGTCCCAGTTCAGACCCGAATCGAGCGAACTGACGAGCGCGCGCAACTGCATCGAGCGCTCGGTGCCCTCGGTGACTTGCAGCACCTGCACGCGACGGTCCCACTCGGGCGCCGCTTCGACGATGCGCGCCAGTTCCTCGCGCAACGGCGCGAGCGGCATCCGGTAATCGACGTACAGAAACACCGTGCCGATGATCTGCGAACTGCTGCGCGTCCAGTTCGAAAACGGATTCTCGATGAACCATTGCAGCGGCACGATCAGCCGCCGCTGATCCCACAGACGCACCGACACATAGGTCCCGGTAATCTCCTCGATGCGCCCCCACTCGCCCTGAATCACGACAACGTCGTCGAGCCGGATCGGCTGCGACAGCGCGATCTGCAAACCCGCGATCAGATTGCCGAGCACCGGCCGCGCGGCAATACCGGCGACCAGACCGGCGACGCCCGCCGACGCCAGCAGGCTCGCGCCGATCTGCCGCACGTTCGGAAACGTCATCAACGCGCCGCCGACGCCGACGATCACGATCACCAGCATCACCGAGCGCGCCAGCACCCTCGCCTGCGTATGGATGCGGCGCGCGTGGAGATTGTCGGCGGTATCGAGCGGATGGGCCTGAATGATCGCCTCGCCGATGGCCGCCGCCGAGCGCACCGACAGCCACGTCAATGCGCCGATCAGCGCAATGGCCGCGGCGTCGCGCAACGGGCCGATAAAGGTGAGCGTGTCGGGCGCCTCCCACCAGACGGCTTCGAGCGAGAGAATCAGCAGAACGAACAGCGACGGCTTGTCGATATAGCGCAGCACGACACTCGTGAGCGGATAAGGCCGCGCGATCCGCGTGACGATGCGCGCGCCCACGCGGTGCGCGCCGATCGCGATCAGCACGGCGATGACCGAGACCAGCAACGCGCCGGGCCAGGTATGCAGCGGCGCTTCGGCGATGTGGTCCAACTGGTCGAGTCGATCGAGAAAAGCCATATAGGACAGTTTCCTCCTCGCTTGGATGGGGACAGGCCGGCCGTGTGTGACGCGGCGACGGCGTAGAGATGAGGCGCCCGGCCGGCACGCCCGCGAAAGCGCGGATCAAACGATGCGCCCCGCTATCAAAGCCGGCTGCGACCGCGCAAAGCGGCGCCCCGGCTCATGTTGAACGCGTGCACGGCATACGGCACACGCGGTGAGCAAACTCAGTGACAAAAAACCGGTGACAAAAACCCGTGAAAAAACAACAAAGCTGGCAACCCACACGCCCCGCGACACGAGGCCGCAAACCGCGCCAGCTCGAATCAACTCAAGTCAGCTTCCGCTTTTGCAAGGAAACGCCTTGCCGAGCCCCAGCGAAATCGCCGTGCTCGCGTTATAGCCCGCCACAATCGGATTTTCCGCGATGTATTTGCGCACCGCATCCGTCAACTGCGCCGAACGCGCGTCTTGCGGCAGGCAGAAGTACTGGCCGACGCGCGGCCCGGTCGTGCCGCCGATTGCGTCGATCGTGTTGAAAATGCCGTCGGCGGCGCCTTCAATGTACGCGGCGCACGCACTGCGCGACGCCACGTCGGTCTTCGTGCACAGCTTGTTGAGGTCGCCTCCCGTAAACGCGGCCGCCGACAACGGTACGGCAAACGCGCTGGCGAAAATCAAAGCCCGCAGCATGGTGTTCCTTTCCAGGTCGTTTATCAGGCGGTCTGTTGCCGCATCCCGAGGGCGCGCACACGAGAGGCGCGCCAAAGTCGTCATTCTGCACTGTTTTACGGGGCCGCAGCAGGCAGCCGCCGCTATCTTCAGGCATATAAGCGGCAAAACGCGCACAAGCCGCTTCGCCGCGCGCCTTACTTCTGCTGCATCTGTTGCAGGCGGGCGGTGAGGCCCTCGACCACGTCCGGCTCCTTGTAGGTCTTCGCGAAATCGAGCGCGGTCAGGCCGACCTGGTTCTTCACGGTCAGGTCCGCGCCGTTGTCGAGCAGCAGCTTCACCGTCGACACATGGCCGCCGCGCGCGGCCATCATCAGCGGCGTGGTGCCGTTCGGGGAGCCGGCGTCGACGTAAGCCGAATGGTCGAGCAGCAGTTTCACGATGTCGTCGTGGCCGTTCGCGGCGGCGTAGTGCAGCGGCGCCCAGCCCTTCTTGTTGACTTCGGCGTCTTTCGCGATCAGTTGCTTGACGAATTCCAGGTCGCCGTTCAGCGCGGCCATCATCATCGCGTTCTCGCCCGCCTTGTCCTCGATTTCAACGTTGGTCTTCGGGTTCGCGAGCAGCGCGGCGCCGACCTTGTCCGACTTCTCGCGCGCGGCGAGGACCAGCAGCGGCATGCCCTGGTTGTCGACGCTGTTCGGATCCATGCCCTTCGCGAGCAATTTCTTGACGCCGTCCACGTCGTCGAATTTCACCGATTTGATCAACGAGTCGATCGGCGCGGCCACAGCCGGCGCGGCGATCAGCGAACTCAGCGCGGCACAGGCGAATGTGGCGGCCAGGGCGGTGCGCGACAAACCGCGGCGGACGGACGAGACTGCCGTGGCCGTCGTGTCAGCGGTATGCGGTGTGTGGGTTAATGTGAAATATGTCATATTTTACTTTAGGGATGAGCCCTATCCTATTGATTTACTTACATTTTCTATGCGCCAGCCGGCGCGGGAATCTTGAAAAGGCGGAAGAAGTTTTGCGTCGTCGCGGCGGCGAGCGCCTCGTCCGTCATCTCGCGCTGCTGCGCGATGAAACGTCCGACATAACTCACGTACGCAGGTTCATTGGGCTTGCCGCGATACGGCACGGGCGCCAGATACGGCGAATCGGTCTCGATCAGCAGGCGCTCCAAGGGCACGCGACGCGCGACGTCCTGCACGTCCGTCGCGCTCTTGAACGTGACGATGCCCGACAGCGAGATGTAAAAATTCTGCGCAAGCGCCTGCTCGGCGACGCTCCACGGCTCCGTGAAGCAATGCATGACGCCGCCCGGCTCGCTCGCGCGCTCCTCGGCCATGATGCGCAGCGTGTCTTCCGACGAAGAACGCGTATGGATGATGAGCGGCTTGCCGGTCGCATGCGCGGCGCGGATGTGCGTGCGAAAGCGCTCGCGCTGCCATTCCATATCGGCGATCGAGCGGCCTTCCAGGCGGTAATAGTCGAGCCCCGTTTCGCCGATCGCGACCACTTTCGGATGTTCGGCCAGTTCGACCAGTTCGGCGACGCTCGGCTCGCGCATGTCCTCGTGATCGGGATGCACGCCCACCGACGCATAAACGTTGTCGTGCCGGCTGGCGATTTCAAGAACCGACGGCAGCGTTTCCAGATCGACCGACACGCACAGCGCATGCGTGACCGCGTGGCTGCGCATGTTCTCGAGCACCTGCGGCAGGCGGTCGGCGAGTCCTTCGAAATTGATGTGACAGTGTGAATCGACAAACATGACGATGTCCTGCAAAGGAATGCCTGAGGCGGATCAGCTTGCCGCGCCGTGCGCGTCGAGCCGCTTGCCGAGAATCACCAGATCGCGCTCGACGCCGTCCAGCACGGCCACGCGCGGCAGCGACCCCCACGTGTCGAAGCCGAAACCCCGAAAGAGGCGCAGGCTCGCCTCATTGTGGCCGAAGATGAAGCCGAGCACGGTGTCGATGCCGAGCGCCGGCGCCGCCGCGAGCGAGGCCGCCAGCAACTGCTTGCCGAGGCCCTTGCCGCGCGCGCGCTCGTCCAGATAGATGCTGACTTCCGCGGTGCGCTGATAGGCCGGACGGCCGTAAAAGTCCGAAAAGCTGAGCCAGCCGAGCAGGCGGCCGGGCGCTTCGGCGTCGTCGACGACCCAGAGCGGACGTTTCTGCGGCCCGTGCGCATGAAACCATGCCAACCGGCTCTCGACGCTGACCGGCTCCAGATCGGCGGTCACCTGGCGCGACGCGACCGTCGAGTTGTAAATGGCGACGATCGCGGGCAGATCGTCGAGCGTGGCATCGCGGTAAGACAGGCTCATGGTGCTTTCGGATTGGAATGAGAGGCTGGGTAAAAATTAACAAACGGTCCTTCAGACGACGCTTGCGGCATGGACGGCGTGGACGGCGTGGCGCGCCGCGGCCGTCATGCAAAAAGCTCGCGGTAGCCCAGAAACAGCTCCTCGAACACAAGCCGCGCGCTCAACGGATGATTTTCGACCGCGCGCTGCCGCGTCACGGTCCGCATGAAGCGCGCGAACGCGCTCGCGTCAGCCTGCGACGCGCAACGCGTCAACGCCGCCGACGCCTGCGGAAAGTAGCGCGGCGCGCCGGCCGCGCGCTGGGCGAGCAGATCGTACATCCAGCGCTGCAGCCAGCCGAGCACGAGCGGCACCGGCAGCTTCTGCAGCGCCTCGCCGCACGCAAAGGCGTCGCACTCGGGGCCCGCAGCCAGTTGCTTGAGCGTCCAGTCGCGCAGCGTGCGGTTTTCGTCGCTGGCGAGGGCGAGCGCGGTGAGCGGTGCGCCGCCCGCCTCGGCGAGCAGCGCCGGCGCTTCGGCCACGCCTTGCGCCGCGAGCCATTGGGTGGCGGCTTCGGGTGACGGCATGCTCATCGGCCATTGGCGGCAACGGCTGATGATGGTGGGCAGCAACCGGTCGATGCGTGCCGACACCATCAGGAACACGACGCCCGCTGGCGGCTCCTCGAGCGTCTTCAGCAGCGCATTGGCCGCGGCGATGTTCAGCCCTTCGGCGGGATACAGCACGACCACGCGCGCGCCGCCGCGATGCGAGCCCACGCCGACGAAGTCGAGCAAGCCGCGAATCTGCTCGATCTTGATCTCCTTGCTGGGTGCACGCGTTTTCTTGCCCTCGTCGGCGTCGGCCTTGTCGGCTTTGTCCGCTTTGTCGTCGGCGCCGTAGCCCAAGCCCGCCTCGGCGGCCAGCGCCTCGGGCACCACGATCCGGTAATCGGGATGGTTGCCTTGCACGAACCAGTTGCACGCGACGCACGCGCCGCACGGCTCGCCGTTCTCGCGCTGGTCTTCGCACAACAGGCCCTGCGCGAGGTGCTGCGCGAAGCGCAGCTTGCCGATGCCCGCCTGGCCATGCAGCAGCAACGCATGCGGCCAGTGGCCGCGCAGCTGCTGCAGGCGGTTCCAGTCATCGGCTTGCCACGGATAAATCATCGTTTGTCTTTTCGAATCAATCGGTTGGGGGCGTTATTTGATGCTTTGCCGGAGCTTTGGCGTGCGCTCGCCTGGATTTGACATTACTAATGCAAAATCAAAGACTTGCAATCAACTCTTCAAGCTGCTTCTGGATGCGGACAATGCTCTGCGAAGAGTCAATGATAGCGAAACGATACGGCGCTTCTTCCGCCCGGCGCAGATATTCGGCCCGCGTGCGCTCGAAAAAAGCCGCCGATTCGCTCTCGAAGCGATCCGGATCGCGCGCCGCGCTGCGCCGTTCGTTGGCGATTTCCGGCGCGAGGTCGAACAGCACGGTCAAATCCGGCTGGAAGCCGCCCTGCACCCAGCGCTCGAGCGTTTCCAGCTTGTCGCGCGGCAGCCCGCGCCCGCCGCCCTGGTAGGCAAAGGTCGCGTCGGTGAAACGGTCGGACAGCACCCAGTCGCCGCGCGCGAGCGCCGGCTCGATCACTTCCGCCAGATGCTGGCGGCGCAGCGCGAACATCAGCAGCGCCTCGGTTTCGAGATCCATCTTCTGATGCAGCACGATTTCGCGGATCTGCTCGCCAAGCGGCGTGCCGCCGGGTTCGCGCGTCATGACGACCGCGCGGCCGGTGGCCGCCACCTTCTGTTCCAGCCGCTCGCGGAACCAGGCGAGATGAGTCGTCTTGCCGGCGCCGTCTATGCCCTCGAACGTGATGAATTTGCCGCGCGCCATTTATTGCCCTCGAATGTATTTGTCCACGGCCTTGTTGTGATCGCCAAGGTTGTCGGAAAAGATGCTGCTGCCGTCGCCGCGCGACACGAAGTACAACGCGCTCGTTTGCGCCGGGTTCATCGCCGCCTGCAGCGACGCGACGCCGGGCAGCGAAATCGGCGTGGGCGGCAGGCCCATGCGCGTGTAGGTATTGTAGGGAGTGTCCGTCTGCAGGTCTTTTTTGCGGATGCGGCCCGCGTAGCTCTCGCCCATTCCGTAGATCACAGTCGGGTCGGTCTGCAGCGGCATGCCCACGCGCAGACGGTTCGCGAACACGGCCGCGACCATCGGACGGTCCGACTTTTTGCCGGTTTCCTTTTCGATGATCGAAGCCATGATGAGCGCCTCGTACGGCGTCTTGTACGGCAGGTTCGGCGCGCGCGCGAGCCATGCTTCATCGAGACGCACGCGCATCAGACGATACGCGCGGCGATACACGTCGAGGTCGCTCGTGTTCTTGTCGAACAGATAGGTGTCCGGGAAAAACAGCCCTTCGCCGTTGCCGATCGACGCTTCCGGTGCGCCGATTGCGCTCATCAGCTGCGCGTCGTTCATCGCGACGCTGTCGTGCTTGAGCGCCGGATTCGCGTCCAGCTCGGCGCGCATGCGCTTGAACGTCCACCCTTCGATGATGGTCGCGACGTATTCGTTGACGTCGCCGCGCGCGATTTTTTGCAGCACTTCGTAGGGCGTCACGCCGGTCTTGAATTCGTAATTGCCGGACTTCAGCTCGCTTTGCAGGCCGAGCAGCCGCGTCATCACGATGAATAGCTCGGGCTCGACCGGCACGCCGCCGCGATTGAGCTGCAGCGTGACGCTGCGCAGGCTGCTGTGCGGTTTGACGGTGACGTCGAGTTGCGCGGGATTCAGCTCGAGCGGGCTGTTGGCCCAGTGGTATCCGCCAGCGATCGCGGCTGCGGCCAGCACGAGGACAATCGAGCCGGCAACCAAACATTTCTTGAAGAGGGACATGAAAACGTGGCAGGGTTGGACTGCATATAATACTTGTTTGCCTTAGCTAAAGTCAGAATTGACTGTTCCCGGAATCCATGAACACACCGCTCGCTACCGCTTCAGGCACTGTCCCAGCTAACCCCGCAGTGCATCCGTCAGCCGCGGCCGTCACGGCGCTGCCGGTGTGGCCGCGTCCGTCCGCCGATGAGTTCGACGCCGCCCTCCAGCACGGCGCCTACGCGGTGCTCACGCAGTTCGGCGTGATCGACGCGACCGGCGACGACGCCGCGAGCTTCCTGCACGGTCAGTTGACGAACGACACGCAGCACCTCGACGCCGCCAACGCGCGCCTCGCAGGCTACTGCTCGGCGAAGGGACGCCTGCTCGCGTCGTTCCTGACCTGGCGCAGCGGCGACACGCTCCGTCTGCTGGTCTCAAAGGACGTACAGGCGGCGGTGCAAAAGCGCCTCTCCATGTTCGTTCTGCGCGCGAAGGCGAAGCTCGCCGATGCAAGCGGCGAGCTGGCGGTGATCGGCCTCGCGGGCGACGTGCGCAAGGCGCTGTCCGGCGTGTTCGACGCGTTGCCGGACGGCGTGCACGTCAAGGTGGACGGCGCGGCCGGCTCGCTGATTCGCGTGCCGGATGCGTTCGAGCGGCTCCGTTATCTGTGGATCGGGCCGAAGGCGCAGGTCGAAGCGCATCTGCCCTCGCTCGGCGAGAAGCTCACGCAGGTTTCGCCGGCCGTGTGGGACTGGCTCGACATTCGCGCGGGCGAGCCGCGCATCACGCAGCCGGTGGTCGAACAGTTCGTGCCGCAAATGGTCAATTTCGACGTGCTCGGCGCGGTCAATTTCCGCAAGGGCTGCTACCCTGGCCAGGAAGTGGTCGCGCGCAGCCAGTACCGCGGCACGATCAAGCGGCGCACGTCGCTCGCGAACGTGGCGGGCGAGCTCGATACCGTGAAGGCGGGCGTCGAGCTGTTTCACTCCGACGATCCTGGTCAGCCGTGCGGCATGGTGGTGAACGCGGCGTCGGCGCGGGACGGCGGCGTCGATGTGCTCGTCGAGATCAAGCTCGCGGCGCTCGAAAGCGGTTCGGTGCATCTGGGCGCCGCGGACGGCCCGGCGCTGCGCTTTCTCGCGCTGCCGTACGGACTGCCCTCCGAGGTTTGAACGGCGCTCCGCGGTACGCAGATGAGCGGCGCAGTGCGCTCGAAGCACGCGCCGCTTTTTGCCGGCGTCCTCGTCCGACTACTGTTCGCCATTGCGTTTTGAAGCAACATTGAAGCAACAACCGGGAGACGCCCCCGATGTGCCTGATCGTGTTCGACTGGCGACCCGATGCGGTCGACGGCCCGCTCTTCACGCTTGCCGCGAATCGCGACGAATTTTTCCACCGCACGGCCCAGCCGATCGGCTGGTGGGACGACGCGCGGGGCGTGCTGGCCGGCCGCGATCTGGTCGGCGGCGGCACCTGGCTCGGCATGTCGCGCCACGGACGCTTCGCCGCGCTGACCAACTACCGCGCGCCGCACGACATGCGCGCCGACGCGCCGACCCGCGGCACGCTCGTCAGCGACTGGCTGGCTTGCGAGGAGCCCGCATTTGACGCGGGACGGAATGGCGGCGAAAACCACGACGCAAACGACGGCGAACAGGAAACGCCCCTCGCCTATCTGCGCCGCGTCGCGCAAACCGGCGATCTGTACAACGGCTTTAATCTGCTGGTAGGCGACTGGACGCGCCGCGAGCTGGCCTGGTACTGCAATCGCTCGAATCTGGCGCCCGCGCTGCTCGCGCCGGGCACGCACGGCATCTCGAACGCGATTCTCGACACGCCGTGGCCGAAGCTCGTCAGGAAGCGCGCCGAACTGGGCGCGCTGCTCACGCGCAATTCGATGCCGCCGCTCGAACATCTGATCGACCTGATGCGCGATCCGCGCGTCGCCGCGGACGCCGAGTTGCCGTCCACCGGCATTGCGCTCGAGCGGGAACGGGCGCTGTCTGCGGCGTTCATCGAAACGCCCGGATACGGCACGCGCGGCACGACAGCGCTGCGCGTCGTCGCGAACGGCGAGATGGTCAGCGTCGCGGTGGCCGAGCGCAGCGACGACAACGGCTCGCACCGCATCGTGCGGCCAGGCGACTTCGAACGCAGCTTCGCGTTCAACGTCGAGCGGGAAATCGCCTAGTCAGTCCACGCCGAATGCCGCGCGCAATGCCGCGGCGGCATCGGCATGCGCGTGCGCGACCTCGGGCACGAAGCCGCCCATCTTGAAGAACTCGTGGATCATGCCCGGATAGCGCCTGAGCGTCAACGCGTTGCCGTAGCGGCGCAGCTTGTCCGCGTAGGCATCGCCTTCGTCGCTGAGCGGATCGTATTCGGCCGTCGCGATCCAGGCCGGCGCGAGGCCGCTGAAATCGGGCGCACCGCGCGTGCCGTCGAGCGGCGCAAAACGCCAGTCGTCGCGATCGCTCGTATCGCGCACATACTGCTCGAAGAACCATTGGATCGTCGTGCCCGACAGCAGGAATCCGTCGGCGAGGCGCGAGTGCGAATCGGTCTGCTGATAACCGGTCGTGCCGGGATAGATCAGCAATTGCAGCGCGAGCGCGATGCCTGCGTCGCGCGCGAGCACCGCGCACACCGTCGCGAGGGTGCCGCCCGCGCTGTCGCCGCCGACCGCGAGCCGGGCCGCGTCGATGCCGAACTCCGCGCCGTGCGTATGCAGCCACGTGAGCGCGTCGAAAGCGTCGTCGACGGCGGTCGGGAACTTGTGTTCCGGCGCGAGCCGGTAATCGACCGACAGCACCGCGCATTGGCCGTCGCGCGCGAACATCCGCGCGAGCGCGTCGTGCGTGTTCACGCTGCCGACCGTGAAGCCGCCGCCGTGATAGTAGACGAGCGCGGGCGCGGGGTTCGCCCAGCTCGGCTCTTCGGCGTGGTAAAGACGTGCGCCGATCGTCGCGCCGTCGCGTGTCGGAATGCGCAGGTCTTCGACGGAGAACATCGGCGCGCTGGCAATCTCGAGAATCGGCGCGCTTTTTTCATACGATGCGCGCGCCGCTTGCGGCGTCATCTCATGGAGCTTCGGGCGCTTTGCGCGCGCGATCATGTCGAGCACCTGCTCGATCTTCGGATTCAACGGCATGTGACGTGAGGTGGGTTGAAGAGAACTCGCGGGACGGCTCGGGCGGGCGGCTTCCGTACCGCATTCAAATCTCGCTGGCGCTTTTCACTTCCGGCTTCAGCGACATCGGATCGGTCGGATCGCGCAACTGCTCGATGTCCTCGTGACGCAGCTTGACGGTCGCCATGATGGCCGGGTGCGTGATGATATAGAAGCGCCGTGCGGCGATGGCGTCGAACGTGAGCGCGGCGACCTCGGCCGCGCTCAGCTTGCCTGCTCGCACCGCGCGCTGCAATTGCTTGCCGGCGGCGATCTGCGAGCGCGTCGGGCTGTTTTCGTTGCGCAGACCGGCGGGCCGCATGCGCTCGGCATCCGCGATGCCGGTCGGCGCGAAAGCCGGACACAGCAGCGAACAGCCGACCCGGACGTTGGTGTCGCGCCCGGCCTGCGCGAGTTGCAGGTCGTGATACAGCGTCTCGGTGAGCGACACGACGGCGTGCTTCGACGCGTTGTAGACGCCCATCGCAGGCGGCGACAACAGCCCCGCCACCGACGCCGTATTGACGATATGCGCCGGCTCGTTCTGCGCGAGCATGAGCGGCGCGAACGCGCGCACGCCGTGGGCGACGCCCATCACATTCACGCCGAACACCCAGGCCCAGTCGTTCGCCGAACTCTCCCAGAGGAAGCCGCCCGAGCCCACGCCCGCATTGTTGAAGAGCAGATGCACCTTGCCGAACGCATCGAGCGCGGCCTGGGCAAGCGCTTCGACCTGCGCCGCGTTCGATACGTCGGTCGGCACGCCGATCGCGTCGGCGCCCGCGGCGCGCAATGCATCGACGGTCTGGGCGAGCGCCTCGGGGTTCACGTCCGCGAGCACGAGCTTCATGCGAAGCGCCGCGGCTCGTTGCGCGAATGCCTGGCCGAAGCCGCTCGCCGCGCCGGTGATGACCGCGACCCTGGCGGGAAATTCGAACATCTGGCGACTCCTTTTTGCGTGGGGCTTGATGCGTGGCTTTTGAATGTGTGATTCGCGATGCGCGACTTCGACTGCGGTGACTTCGGCTGCGTGCCGTTTGATGCCTGATTTTGCCGCATGCCATCAACCCGCGACTTCCGCGCAACGCATCGCATCGCATCGACAAACGGCTCAACGAGCGACTCGCGCGTCCCACTTCACGCTTCACCCACCAAGCCGAGCCTCACTCAAATCAGCTTCACCAACTGCTTGCCGAAATTCTTGCCCTTCAGCAAACCAATGAAAGCCTCCGGCGCGGCATCGAGCCCTTGCGCGATGGTCTCCCGATATTGCAGCTTCTTCTGTGCGACGAGCGTGCCGAGTTCGTTGAGCGCCTGCGGCCAGACATCCATATGCTCGGTGACGATGAAGCCTTGCACCAGCAGACGCTGCGTCAGTATCAGCGACGGGTGCTTGAGCGGCACCGGCTGACCGTCGTAGCCCGCGATGTATCCGCACACCGCGATGCGCCCCGACGGGTTCATGCGCGCGAGCGTCGCGTCGAGCACTTCGCCGCCGACGTTCTCGAAGCAGCCGTCGATGCCGTCCGGCGTCGCCGCCTTCAGGTCCTGATACAGATTGCCGGCCTTGTAGTCGACGCAGGCGTCGAAGCCGAGCGTCTCCACGACATAGCGGCATTTCTCCGCGCCGCCGGCGATGCCCACCGCGCGCGCGCCGGCCTGCTTCGCCAGTTGGCCGACGACACTGCCCACCGCCCCGCTCGCAGCGCTCACTACGACGGTCTCGCCCGCCTTGGGCGCGATGATCCGGTTCAATCCATACCATGCCGTCACGCCCGGCATGCCGACGGGTCCGAGATAGGCCGACAGCGGCACGTGCGTGTCGTCGACTTTCTGCACGCCCGCGCCGTCCGACGTGCCGTATTCCTGCCAGCCGAATATGGCGACGACCTTGTCGCCGACCGCGAACTTCGGGTTCTTCGACTCGATCACTTCGCCGACCGTGCCGCCGATCATCACTTCATCGAGCGGCTGCGGCGCCGCGTACGACTTGCTGTCGTTCATGCGGCCGCGCATGTACGGATCGAGCGACAGGTAGTGATTGCGCACGCGGATTTCGCCATCGGCAAGCGGCGCGAGCGGCGTCTCCACGAGACGGAAGTTGTCGGGCGTGACAGCGCCTTGCGGACGCGAAGCGAGCAGGAACTGGCGGTTGATTTGTGGCATGTCGATCGTCTCCTTGGGTTGTGGATTGTGGACTACCGATTACGAATCAGCGACGGCGTGTTGCACTCGCCGATGGCATGTTCGGGCATGTTGCCGCCTCGCACCTTGCCACTCGCTCAACCGTCGCTAGGACCGGGTTTTGCCGACGGGTCGCTGCGCAAGCGCTGGCGCGTCACGTCGCGGCCCACGGCGAGGCGACGCATGTATTTGAACGTGCCGAGCGCCTTGCCGACGAAGTGGCCTTCGCTATCGCGGATCTCGCCTTCGCAATAGGCCATGGTGGTCGAACGATGCAGCACGCGCGCCGTCGCGCGCAACTCGCCGCGGCCTGGCTGCATGAAGTTGACCTTCATCTCGACCGTGACCACGCCGACACCGTCGCCGGCGAGACTGCGCGCGGCCATCGCGAGCGCGACGTCGGCGAGCGTCATCGTGACGCCGCCGTGCGCGACGTCCCAGGTGTTCATATGCTCGGGCAAGAGGGACAGCACCACTTCGCTGGCGCCGTCGGCCGCCGACACGAGCCGTGCGCCGAGCCGGTCGACGAAGGGACTTTCGGGCAACGACGCGCCGCCCGCAGTAGATGAAGATGAATCGGTCATTGCGGCTTTCGGTTTTCCTTGTCTTGACGTGCGGCGGCGCGTGCGCGTGTGCGCTGATGCAGCGGCGATGCGGGCACCTTCATGCACGCGCGACGCGACGCGCCGGAAGAGAAGAAATGATACCTGCTATGCCGTTTCGCAGTGGGAGCGAGGCGTGGGTTTGTCTGCCGCCGACGCATATGCCGACGCCCGCGCCGCCATCGCTGTCGCAAGCCGTCCGAGCCGGCGCAGCGCGTCATCGGCGAGATCGAGATCGGTGCTTGGACAACTGAGGCGAATGAAGTGATCGAAGCGGCCCGCGTTCGAGAACACGGTGCCCGGCATCACGCGAATGCCCTCTTTCAGCGCGGCGTCGAAGAAAGCGGCCGACGACACCTCGCGCGGCAGCTCGATCCAGAAGAAGATGCCGCCCGCGGGCGGCGTGAACCGCGTGCCCTCGGGAAAGGACGCGCCCAGCGCCGCCGCCATCCGCTCGCGCTGCATCCTCAGCCGGTCGCGCAAGCGCCGCAGATGCCGCTCATACGCGTTGGTCTGCAGAAACTCCGCGAGCACGACTTGCGACAACTGCTCGTTGTGACGCGACTGCGCGAATTTCAGCATGCCGATACGCGGATGCCAGCGCCCGCCGTTGATCCAGCCGATGCGCATGCCCGGCGCGAGCGTCTTGTTGAACGACGTGCAGTGGATCACGGTGCCGTCGCTGTCCCAGGCCTTCAGCGAGCGCAGCGGCTGCGTGCTATCGACCAGCTCGCGATACGGGTCGTCCTCGATCAGCGCGATGCCCGCCCGCGCGCACAACTCGACGAGCCGTGCCTTGTGCGCATCGGGCATCACGCTGCCGAGCGGATTCTGCAGGTTCGGCACCACGACCACAGCCTTTATGTCGGGATGCGTTTGCAACGCGAAGTCGAGCGCCTCGATGGCGAGCCCCGTGCTCGGGCTCGCGGGAATTTCGAGCGCGCGCAGCCCGAGACTCTCCAGCGCCTGCAACAGGCCGAAGAAACACGGCGATTCGACGGCGACGGTGTCGCCCGGTTGCGTCACGGCCCGCAACGCCAGGTTGACCGCCTCGATGCCGCCGTGCGTCATGATGATGTCGTCCGCGCCGACCTGGATGCCCGCGTCGAGCGCACGGCGCGCGATGATCGCGCGCAACGCGGGATCGCCCTGATCGGGCCCGGCTGCGGTCAACAGCGTCGGCCGCCGGCGCAATGCGCGCAGCGCGGCTTTCTGCAACGCGTCGGTCGGATAGAGATCCGGCGACGCGGTCGCGCCGCCCAGATTGAACGCGTCCGGATAGCGCTGATATTGCGAGACGATGGTTGAAATGACCGAGTGAATGCCGACGAACTGCGCGGCGCGAGGCATCGTTGCGAGGTCGGGTTCCGATGCGGCGGGCAACGCGGCGCTTTGCGAAGCGCGCACGAAATAGCCGGCGCGCGGCTGCGCTTCGATCAGCGCCTCGCGTTCGAGCACGCGATAACTCTCGGTGGCGGTCGCGAGGCTCACGCCGTGACGCTGCATGAAGGCGCGCATCGACGGCATGCGCTCGCCGGGGCGCAGCACGCCGTTGCGTATCGCGCGGCGATAGTGCGCGGCCAGTTGGCGGTAAAGCGGTTCGCTCGCGGTGGCATCGTTCGGCGGCGCGAGGGGCGTGCTGGTGTACGCGTGCATGGGCTTTTGTGCTTGCGTTCAAATTGATCGGCTCATGAGCCGATGGTGCGCACGGTCCGCGTGCGGCAACAGATACACATCGACCTCATTTCGACCGATACAGCGTATCAAAGAGCCGCGTTGTACCGGTGCAGATCGTCGGCGACTGCGGCTGTTTTCCGCGGCAGCGGGTCAATAAGCTGAATGGCATGCAAACGCACCAAAGGAAACGTTATGTCAGCTCACGCCAACATCAATGTGTGCCGTCTCGCTGCGGGCCAGGTCGCGCTGCACGACCTGCGCGCGAGGAGCGCCGTCGTCGCGGTCGAAGGCGATCTGCACCTCGTCGTCCGCGATCATTCGCTGTCGTGGCTCGGCGACGCGGTTCCGTCGACATCGATCGTGCTCAGCGAAGGCGAGTGCTTCGTGCCCATCGAACGCAGCATGGTGTCGATCAGCGCGTTGCATGGAAAAGCCGCGGCGTTCGCACTGCCCGCATCGCATGCAGCAGCTAGAAGCAATACGCAGCACGCGAATGGGATTCGCCAACTCGCCGCGTTTCTCAAAGCGACGCTGCGGCGCGCTGCCTGATGCGTTGCCGCGCGCCGCCTGTCGCCCGCTACAATGCATGACCCCATCCGCTCTTCGAGGTGCCGGTCATGTCCTTTGTCCGCAAGCTGTTCGGCGCGAGTCTGTTGCGCGTCGCCGCGTTGTGCGCGGTTCTCACGCTGACGCTCAGCGGCTGCGCGGGGCTGTTCGGCGGCGACCCGTTGCGCGTGAGCGTGGCGGGCATCGAACCGCTCGAAAGCCAGGGGCTGGAAGTGCGCTTTAACGTCAAGCTGCGCGTGCAGAATCCGAACGAATCGGCGGTGAGCTTCAACGGCGTGTCGCTCGATCTCGAACTGAACGGCCACTCTTTTGCGAGCGGCGTCAGCGATCAAGCCGGCACCGTGCCGCGCTATGGCGAAACGGTGCTGAACGTGCCGTTGACGGTGCCCGCATTCGCCGCGGTGCGCCAGGCCTTCGCGTTCGCCGGCGCCGCGCAGTCGGGACAGGTTCCGTATATTCTGCGCGGCAAGCTGGCGGGCGGCCCATTCGGCACCGCGCGTTTCGTCGATCAGGGCATGCTCAGCCTGCCGATGTCCGGCGCCGGCATGCCGTAATCACGCGACCTCAGACCACTTCAAAGAGGCCCGCAGCGCCCTGCCCGCCGCCGATGCACATCGTCACCACGACGAGCTTCGCGCCGCGCCGCGTGCCTTCGATCAGCGCATGTCCGGCGAGGCGCGCGCCCGACACGCCATACGGATGGCCCACCGCAATCGCGCCACCGTTCACGTTCAAGCGCTCCTGATCGATGCCGAGCTTGTCCGCGCAATACAGCACCTGCACGGCGAACGCTTCGTTCAGTTCCCACAGGTCGATGTCCCCGACTTTCAGACCGGCCTGCTTGAGCAGCTTGGGCACCGCGAAAACCGGGCCGATGCCCATCTCGTCCGGTTCGCAGCCGGCCACCGCGAAGCCGCGGAAAATGCCGAGCGGCTGCAGCCCTTCGCGTTCCGCGAGCTTCGCGTTCATCACCACGCAAGCCGACGCGCCGTCGGAAAACTGGCTCGCGTTGCCCGCGGTAATCACGCCGCCGGGCAGCGCCGTGCGGATCTTCGATACGCCTTCGAGTGTCGTGTCCGCGCGAATGCCCTCGTCGCCGCTGACGGTGACTTCCTTCGTATAAAGACGCCCCGTTGCCTTGTCGGCGACACCCGCGAGTACCGTCAACGGCACGATCTCGTCGTTGAAGCGGCCGGCTTCGAGCGCGGCCGCGGCGCGCTGCTGCGAGCGCACGCCGTATTCGTCCTGACGTTCCTTCGAAATCGAATAGCGTTTCGCGACGTTCTCGGCGGTCTGCAACATCGACCAGTAGATTTCCGGCTTGTTTTCGCTGAGCCAGCCTTCGGTCATCATGTGGCGGTTCATCTCGTTCTGCACGCACGAGATGGATTCCACGCCGCCCGCGACGAACACATCGCCTTCGCCGGCGATCACGCGCTGCGCGGCAAGCGCGATAGTTTGCAATCCCGACGAACAGAAACGGTTGACCGTCATGCCCGGCACGCTGACCGGCAAGCCCGCGCGCAGCGCGATCTGCCGCGCGATGTTCATGCCCGTTGCGCCTTCCGGATTCGCGCATCCCATGATCACGTCCTCGATGCGCGCCGGGTCCAGCTTCGCGCGCTCGACCACGGCCTTCGTCACGTGGCCGCCGAGCGTCGCGCCGTGGGTCATGTTGAAACCGCCACGCCATGATTTGGCGAGCCCCGTGCGGGCGGTCGATACGATTACGGCGTCAGTCATGCGAATCTCCTGCGTGTCAATGTCGATGGTGGCGCACGCGCTAATGCGCTAATGCGCGCGAGTGACCCGCGCCACCTTTGTCGTTCGATGCGAGCGTTTTTGCTCTACGCGTCAGCTCAGCCGTTAAACGTGCGGCCCTGCGCCGCCAGTTCGGCGATGCTCGGCGCAAGTTGCCACGCGTCGCCGTTCGGCTGCGATGCGTAGCGGCGTATCGCGCGCTCGACGTTGTAAAGCCCGACGGTATCCGCGTACAGCATCGGACCGCCGCGATAAAGCGGGAAGCCGTAGCCGGTCAGATAGACCATGTCGATGTCCGACGCTTTCGACGCAATGCCTTCCTCGAGTATCTTCGCGCCTTCGTTCACGAGCGCGAACACGAGGCGCTCGACGATTTCCTCGTCGCCGATCTTGCGCCGCTCGCTACCGGTTTCCTTCGAATAAGCGACGATCATTTCGTCCACCATTTTCGACGGATACGCGGTGCGGTCGCCCGCCTTGTAGTCGTACCAGCCGCCGCCGGTTTTCTGGCCGAAGCGCCCGGTCTCGCACAAACGGTCGGCGATCTTCGAGTAGTGCATGTCAGGCTGTTCCTGATAGCGGCGCTTGCGGATCGCCCAGCCGATGTCGTTGCCCGCCAGATCGCTCATGCGGAACGGCCCCATCGCAAAGCCGAATTTTTCGATGGCCCGATCGACCTGCGCAGGCAGCGCGCCTTCTTCAAGCATGAAGAGCGCTTGGCGGATGTACTGCTCGATCATCCGGTTGCCGATAAAGCCGTCGCACACGCCCGAAACAACCGCGGTCTTCTTTATCTTTTTCGCGAGCTTCATGACGGTGGCGAGCACGTCTTTCGCGGTCTTCTCGCCACGCACCACTTCGAGCAGCTTCATCACATTGGCCGGACTGAAGAAGTGCGTGCCGACGACGTCCTGCGAACGCTTCGTGAACGCGGCGATCTTGTCGACATCGAGCGTCGACGTGTTCGACGCGAGAATCGCGCCCGGCTTCGCGATTTCATCAAGACGCCTGAATACCTGCTCCTTGACGCCGAGTTCCTCGAACACCGCTTCGACGATCAGGTCGGCGTTCTTCAGGTCGTCGTAGGAAAGCGTGGTCGTGATGAGCGCCATGCGCTCCTGCAGCGCCTCGGGCTTGAGCTTGCCCTTCTTCACGCTCGCTTCGTAATTGTTGCGGATCGTGGCAAGACCGCGCTCGAGCGCGTCCTGCTTCATCTCGAGCAGCGTGACCGGAATGCCCGCGTTGATGAAGTTCATCGCGATGCCGCCGCCCATCGTGCCCGCGCCGATCACCGCGACCTGACGGATCTCGCGCACCGGCGTATCGGCCGGCACATCGGGAATCTTGCTCGCCGCGCGTTCGGCGAAGAACGCATGGCGCAGCGCGCGGCTCTCGGGCGTTTGCACGAGCGCGACGAAGCACTCGCGCTCGAATGCGAGGCCCTTGTCGAAGCCGTTTTTCACGCCGGCCTCCACTGCGTCGATACATTTGAGCGGCGCGGGAAAATTCTTCGCGATAGCCGCGACGCTGTTGCGCGCGAACTGAATGAAACCTTCCGGGTTTGGATGCTCGATCTCGCGATCGCGCACTTTCGGATGCGGGCCTTGTTTCGCACCGACCTTGCGCGCAAACGCGAGCGCGGCTTGCGTGAGATCGCCTTCGGCGAGTTCGTCGAAGAGACCGGAACCGGCCAGTTTCTGCGAGTCGACCGGCGCGCCGGACACGATCATGTTGAGCGCGGCTTCGAGGCCGATTGCCCGCGGCAGACGCTGCGTGCCGCCCGCGCCCGGCAGAATGCCGAGCTTCACTTCGGGCAATGCGATCTGCGCGCCGGGCGCGGCGATGCGGTAGTGCGCGCCGAGCGCGAGTTCGAGGCCGCCGCCCATCGCGACGCTGTGAATGGCCGCGACCACTGGCTTGGCGCTCCCTTCCACGGTCTTGATGACGGTGGCGAGCGTCGGCTCCTGGGTCGCCTTCGGCGTGTTGAATTCGGTGATGTCGGCGCCGCCCGAGAAGGCCTTGCCCGCGCCCGTCAGCACGATGGCCCGGATGGCCGGATCGCGCTGTGCGCGCTCGATGCCCTCGACGATCCCCGCGCGCGTCGACAGGCCGAGGCCGTTGACGGGAGGATTGTTCAGCGTGATGACGGCCACGCCGTCATGGATTGTGTAGTCCACTGCCATCTGCCTGCCTCCGTGCGATGCATTGCATCCATGAGATGAGGCGGCGCAGCGCGCGCCGCCCGTCCGGTTGATCGAGCCGGCGAATGGCCCAACTCGAATGCGCCGGCCTTCGTCTTCAGCTTAGGTCGGCGGTTCCGGTGTCAGCAGGCAGAATACACAAAAAAGCACGCTCGTTCAATTTGCGATCAGGCGGGGTTTCCCCTGGCGAGCGGGCAATCGCCTTCGTGCATGCGGTCTTCGAGCGCGGACGGCAGCACATGATCGCGGAAAATATCGCGCAGCTTGAGCTTCTGCAGTTTGCCCGTCGCCGTATGCGGCAGTTCGTCGACGAACACGACGTCGTCCGGAATCCACCACTTGGCGACCTTGCCGTTGTAGAACGCGAGCAGTTCGTCGCGCGTCACGTCGAGGCCCGCGCGCTTGACCACGACGAGGAGCGGCCGCTCGGTCCACTTCGGATGCGCGCACGCAATGCACGCCGCTTCGGCCACTGCCGGGTGCGCGATCGCGACGTTTTCCACGTCGATCGAACTGATCCATTCGCCGCCCGACTTGATCACGTCCTTCGAGCGGTCCGTGATCTGCAGGAAGCCGTCGTGATCGATGGTCGCCACGTCGCCGGTCGGAAACCAGCCGTCCACGAGCGGCGAGTCGTCCTTGCGGAAATATCGGTCGATCACCCACGGTCCGCGCACGTACAGATCGCCGAACGCGACGCCGTCCCACGGCAACTCCTGTCCGTCGTCGCCGACGATCTTCATATCGACGCCATAGAGCGCATGCCCCTGCTTCTCGAGCAACTTGCGCTGCTCCGCGACAGGCCGCTGCGATTGTTCCCACGTAAGTTTGGAGAGCGTGCCGAGCGGCGACATCTCTGTCATGCCCCATGCATGAATGACCTGCACGCCGTAGTCGTCGACGAAGCTGCGCAGCATCGCCGGCGGACACGCGGAGCCGCCGATCACCGTGCGCTCCAGCGACGAAAACCGCGAGCCGCTTTCGCGCAGATAGTTGAGCAGGCCGAGCCAGACGGTCGGCACGCCCGCCGAATACGTGACGCGTTCGCGCTCCATGAGTTCGAACAGCGACTTGCCGTCGAGGTCCTTGCCGGGGAACACGAGCTTTGCGCCGGTGAGCGGCGCGGCGTGCGGGATGCCCCATGCGTTGACATGGAACATCGGCACGACGGGCAGCACGGAATCGCGCGCGGACAGCGCCATCGCATCGGGCAAGGACGCGCCGAACGCATGCAGCACCGTCGAGCGATGCGAGTACAGCGCGCCTTTCGGATTGCCGGTCGTGCCCGACGTATAGCAGAGATACGACGCCTGCCGTTCGTCGATGGGCGGCCACTCGAAGTCGCCGTCGTGCGCGTTCACGAGCGTTTCGTAGCTGAGCACGGGCGTTTGCATGGCCGGCAGATGCGCTTCGTCGGCGAGCGCGATCCAGCCGCGCACTTTCGGACATTGCGGCGCGAGCCCGTCGACGAGCGGCGCGAACGTGGTGTCGAAGAGCACGTAGGCGTCGTCGGCGTGATTGACGATGTAGGCGATCTGATCGGGAAAAAGCCGCGGGTTGATCGTGTGGCAGACCGCGCCGAAGCCGGTCGTGCCGTAGTACGTTTCTAGATGCCGGTAGCCGTTCCATGCGAGCGTCGCGACACGCTCGCCGGGCTGCACGCCAAGCGCGATGAGCGCCTGCGCGAGTTGCTTCGCGCGCCGTTCGCAATCGCGATAGGTATAACGGTGGATGTCGCCTTCAATGCGCCGCGACACGATCTCGGCGGTGCCGAAATGCCGCGCGGCGTGCGCAAGCAGCGAGGACACGGTGAGGGGCACGTCCATCATCTGGCCAAGCAGCGGCATCGTCATAAAGAGTCGTCTCCTCGCCTTTTGCTTTTCAAAGAGTGCGGATCGGAAAGCGCCGTGCGCGGGAAATCCGCCGCGGCAGTGAAATTGCTGAAGCAGTCGGCAAGCGAGCCGGCGGCTCGCCACGCATCGGCAGCCACGCGGCCCGCGCGGCTTACGTGCCGGCCCGCCAGCAGCGCCGCGGGTGCGGACTTACAATATCGGTTAATAGTGAGGCGCTCAACATGTCGTTTTCCCCAAGCATTGCAGGCCTGTCCGGGCCTTTGGCGGCACTTTCCGAAGCTCTTTCCACCTCCAACGAAAACGCGTTCGCGCAGCTTGGCAGCACATTTGTCACGCGTTTGCCGGCCACGCCGCTCAACGCGCCGTACGTCGTCGGTTTCTCTTCCGAGACCGCGGCGATGCTCGGCCTGGAGCCGGGGCTCGAAAAAGATCCGGGCTTCGCCGAGCTGTTTTCGGGCAACGCCACGCGCGAATGGCCGGCAGACGCGCTGCCCTATGCATCGGTCTATTCGGGGCATCAGTTCGGCGTGTGGGCGGGTCAACTCGGCGACGGCCGCGCGCTCGGACTCGGCGAAGTCGAACATGACGGCCAGCGCTTCGAGCTGCAACTGAAAGGCGCGGGCCGCACACCCTATTCGCGCATGGGCGACGGCCGCGCGGTGCTGCGCTCGTCGATTCGCGAGTTCCTGTGTTCGGAGGCGATGCATCATCTCGGCATTCCGACCACGCGCGCGTTGTGCGTGATCGGCTCCGATCAGCCGGTGCGGCGCGAGGAAGTCGAAACGGCCGCCGTGGTCACGCGCGTCGCGCCGAGCTTCGTGCGCTTCGGCCACTTCGAGCACTTCTATTCGAACGACCGCACGGACGCGCTGCGCGCGCTCGCCGATCATGTGATCGAGCGCTTCTATCCGCATTGCCGCGAAGCCGACGACCCGTATCTCGCGCTGCTGAACGAAGCGGTGCTGTCCACCGCCGACCTGATGGTCGAATGGCAGGCCGTGGGCTTTTGCCACGGCGTGATGAACACCGACAACATGTCGATCCTCGGTCTGACGATCGACTACGGCCCGTTCGGCTTCATGGACGGCTTCGACGCCGGCTATATCTGCAATCACTCCGATTCGCAAGGCCGTTACGCGTACCGGATGCAGCCGCAAATCGCGTACTGGAATCTCTTCTGCCTCGCACAAGGGCTCTTGCCGCTGCTCGGCGAACGCTATGAAGAGAGCGTGCGCGGCGACAAGTCGATCGAAGACGCGCAGCGGGTGCTCGCCGGTTTCAAGGACCGCTTCGGTCCGGCGCTCGAGCGGCGCATGAGCGCGAAGCTCGGACTCGAGATCGAGCGCGACGGCGACGCGGCGCTCGTGAATCGCCTGTTCGACGTGATGCACGCGAATCGCGCCGATTTCACGCTGACGTTCCGCAATCTCGCGCGTCTCTCGAAACGTGACGCGAGCGGCGACGCGCCGGTGCGCGATCTGTTCCTCGATCGCGCCGCGTTCGACGCGTGGGCGAACGACTATCGCGCGCGGCTGTCCCATGAAACACGCGACGACGCGGCGCGCGCCATTGCAATGAACCGCGTCAACCCCAAATTCGTTCTTCGCAATCATCTGGCGGAAACGGCGATCCGCCGCGCGAAAGAGAAGGACTTTTCCGAACTGGAGCGTCTGGCCGCCGTGCTGCGCCGTCCGTTCGACGAACAGCCCGAGCATGAAGCGTATGCCGGCTTGCCGCCCGACTGGGCAAGCTCGCTCGAAGTGAGCTGCTCGTCGTGACGCGCGCGACGCCGCATCGCGCGAACCGCGCTCCCACCCAAGCCCGAGAGAGGAACCGACCATGAACAATCCCGACGACCTCAAGCACGACGCCCCGGCCGTACAGAAAGACGACGCCGAGTGGCGCAAGCAGCTTTCCGACATCGAATATCAGGTGACGCGGCACGCGGCCACCGAGCGTCCCTTCACCGGCCGCTATCACGATCACTGGGATCGCGGCATCTACGACTGTGTCTGTTGCGGCACGCCGCTGTTCGAGTCGGACACCAAGTTCGACGCCGGCTGCGGCTGGCCGAGCTACTTCAAGCCGATCAACGGCGAAGTGATCGCGGAGAAGACCGACCGCTCGCACGGCATGCTGCGCATCGAGGTGCAATGCAAGAACTGCGGCGCGCATCTCGGCCACGTGTTCGAGGACGGCCCCGCGCCGACCGGTCTTCGCTACTGCATCAATTCGGCTGCGTTACAATTCGAGCCCAAGTAACGCAGCGCGTGCGCTGATGGCGGGACCTGACGAGTGGTTGGCGGCCGCTTGCACGGTCCGCCAGGCGCCGTCGGTCGTGATGCTGAAGCTGAGCGCCCGGCGCAGCCAGCCAGTTGGCGGATCACGGCGCGGCGCCCCTGCCTCTCCGACCCACTTCCCGAGTTCCCCGTCCACACATGAAATTTCTGTTCGATCTGTTCCCGATCATCCTGTTCTTCGTCGCCTTCAAGGTGTGGGGCATCTTCACGGCGACGGCAGTGGCGATCGTCGCCACGCTGGTGCAGATCGCGTGGGTGGCCTTCCGCCATCGCAAGGTGGATCCGATGCTGTGGGTGAGCCTCGGCGTCGTCACCGTGTTCGGCGGCGCGACGCTCGTGCTGCATAACGACACCTTCATCAAGTGGAAGCCGACCGTGCTGTACTGGGCTTTCTCCGTCGTGCTGATCGTCTCGCAACTGGCCTTCAACAAGAACCTCATCGAAGCGATGATGGGCAAGCAGATCACGCTGCCGCACGCGATCTGGGGCAAGCTGAATGTCATCTGGGCGATCTTTTTCGTGCTGCTCGGGCTGCTCAATCTGTTCGTCGCGTACAACTACACGACCGACCAATGGGTCAATTTCAAACTGTTCGGCGCGACCGGCTGTCTGGTGGTGTTTATCGTCGGGCAAAGCTTGTGGCTGTCGAAGTACATGAAGGAGGAATGACATGAGCGACGTGTTCATGCACGCCACCACCGCCGAGCGCGCCGCGCTGATCGAGGCGCGTCTCACGGCTGCGCTCGCGCCCATCGCGTCGATCCAGATCACCGACGACAGCGCGCAGCACGCAGGCCACGCCGGAGCCTCTGCCGGCGGTCATTTCAGCGTCACGATCGTGGCCGCCGCGTTCGCCGGGAAGCCCCGCGTGGCGCGGCATCGCATGGTGTATGATGCGCTGGCCGACGCCATGCAGCGCGGCATTCATGCCCTTGCCATCACGGCTTACACGCCCGAAGAATTCGCTTTGTTGCCCCGCTAGGAAACCTTCCGATGACCTTGAAGAAAACCCGCCTTTGGGTATTGCTGGCTGCGTTTGCGGCCGCACCTGCATTCGCACAGAACATCGCCGTGGTGAACGGCACGCCGATTCCGAAAGCGCGCGCCGACGCGCTGATCGATCAACTGGTTCATCAAGGCCAGCAAAACACGCCGCAATTGCAGATGGCAGTGCGCGAAGAGCTGGTGAATCGCGAGATCCTGATGCAGGAAGCGCTGCGCCGCGGGCTGCCGAATCGGCCGGACATCAAGGCGCAAATCGCCGTCGCACAGCAAACGGTCGTGCTGCGCGCGCTGATCGAAGACTTCGTGAAGAAGAACACGCCGAGCGACGCGGAAGTCACCGCTCGCTATAACGCGCTCATCAAGGACGCGGGCGGCAAGGAGTATCACCTGCATCACATCCTCGTCGACAACGAACAGCAGGCGAAGGACCTGATCGCGAAGATCAAGGGCGGCGCGAGCTTCGAGGATCTCGCCAAGCAATATTCGAAGGACCCGGGCTCGGGCAAGAACGGCGGCGACCTCGACTGGTCCGATCCGAAAGCCTACGTGCCCGAGTTCGCGGACGCGGCCACGCATCTGCAGAAAGGCCAGATGAGCGAGACGCCGGTGCATACGCAATTCGGCTGGCACATCATCCGCGTGGACGACGTGCGCAGCATCACGCCGCCGCCGCTGGAACAGGTGCGCCCGCAGATCGTGCAGCAGATTCAGCAGGAAAAGCTGCAGGCGTTCGAAGAAGGTCTGCGCAAGAACGCGAAGATCCAGTAAGCGGCAAGCTGGTTCGCTTCATGGCCCCGTTCAGTCGATGACTGAACGGGGCTTTTTATTTGCGCAGCGCCCGGCTCATTTCAGCAAGCGGCATTGCAACGATCGAATCGAGCAGGCGGACTTCGCCGGCATTCGGCTGCGCGATTTCGTCGACGGCCCGCCGCGTGTTCTCCACCTTCGCGTCGGCCAGTGCCAGCATTTCGTCCAGCAATTTCTCGCAGCCTTTCAGAGGAAGGCGCAGTGCTTGCCCGAACTCGAGCATGTTCTTCCTGGAGATGTCGGCGAAACGCGTGGCCTGACCGACAGGCATGGTCAGATCGCAGTCGGGCCAGCGGTCCTGATTGTGCGGCTGGTAAGTCGGCGTGTGATAGACGACTGTGCTCACCAGGTCATAGAACGGCGCGAGCATGTAGCCCCGGAAAGTCGCGAAAAACGACACGTTCTTGAGATGCGAGTCCGCATTGCCGATAAGCACATTGAAGATGGCCCAACGGAACAGATGCAGCCGCGCGACGGCTCGCGTGCTGGTTATCTCGATGGCATCGCTCAATACCTGCGCGTTCGCGTTCCGGTATTTGAAGCTGCGGTCGTAGTTCAGCAGCTGCATCGCGTCGATCGTGTGCAGGCGCCGAACCGGCTCGCTGGAGATGTCGCGATCGAAGCGGTCGATCACATAACACGCCGACGGCACGCGCAGAAAATGCGTGGGCGGCACCGGCAGACCCATGGCCTGCGCCAGTCGCATGCAGAAAAATTCGTTGATTGCCGAATGCGGATAGCCCGTGCTTCGCATATCGGGCTTCAGCAAATGCATGGACGGCTCGCTGCCTAGCGGCTCGAGAAGCTCGTACTCCGGTGCATTGCCCCTTAACGTCAAAAGAAGCTTCTGCTGCGCGCCAGCCGCCGACATGCGCTTGGGTGCGGTGGCGGTCAGCGCACGTTCGGGCATGGCGCGAATGCGCGCGTCGAGATTGGCGTACGACAACGGTTGCAAACCGCCCGAAGCCTCGCGCTCGCCTTCCGCGAGCAGAGTCAGCGCGCCTGCCGATTCCCGGCCGTAGTAGGCGAGCAGACCCCACGCATCGTTTGCATCGACGGTGGCTTCGCGAGCAAGCGCCGCGCGCATTTCTTCTTCGGGCAACAGATTATCGAAGAACCATTGAACCGGCCTCTCGCTCGAGCCATCGACAAAAGACGCGGACTGGAACGCGAAAGCGGGCGAAAGCGCGAACGCGTCGCCGTAGCCGAGCCATTCCTCGTCGTAGGTGAACGACCAGACGCCGTTTTCATCGCTCACGGTGCCGACGCGTCGGCGGTTAGCGTATGCGACGAGTGTTCTAGCCGCCACGATTGCTCCGCCGGCGACGAGGTGCACCTGCGGCCGCGGCCGCAGGAAGATCGACGGGGGTCTCGGCGCGCAGTGTTATGCCGAGTTCGCCAAGCAGATGCAATACCTTGCCGATCTGCGCCGTCGTCTTGCCCGCCTCGATGTGGCTGATGAATTTGGGCGACAGGCCGGTGGCAAGCGCGACGTCGTCCCGCGTGAGCCCTTGGGCGAGCCGCGATGCTCGCGCAAGTTCGCCCAATTGCGCAATGTCAGTAATCAACACTCCGGATTCCCGCACTTTCGACTCCCTCGCCGTCCGTATCCGCTCGGGAACATTATGGCATAGCGCAGCGGTGCAAAGCCGTTTTCGTACCCGAGCGGATACGAAGCGGGTCAAAATGGGTGAAACCGGGTGTTTCGTACCCGAGCGGATACGAAACCGGTGAAAAGCGGGAGAAATGAGGTGTTTCGTACCCGAGCGGGTACGAAGAGAAGTGGACCGAAGCGGCCGCGTGGGCTAGGACGGCGACCTGCGGCTCGGCGCAGCGGAACAGGCTGCCGCGAAAAACGCGGCAGCCTGTTCTACGGCTCTACCGGCTACGCTCCAGGCGATCAGCCCAACCAGCGCCGTGCGTTCTGGAACACGCGCAGCCACGGGCTTGCGTCGGTGGCGCCCTCGCCCCAGCCTTCCGGATGCCAGCTCATCTGCACCGCGCGGTGCACGCGCTCGGTGTGCGGCATCAGCACCGTGAAGCGGCCGTCCGGCGTCGTGACCGACGTGATGCCGTCCGGCGAACCGTTCGGGTTGAACGGATACTGCTCGGTCGCCTGACCGCGGTGATCGATATAGCGCATTGCCACCGCGACCTTCGACGCATCGCCCTGCTGCGAGAAGTCCGCGTAACCCTCGCCGTGCGCGACCGCGACCGGAATGCGCGAGCCTTCCATGCCGGCGAAGAAAATCGACGGCGAAGCCTCGACCTGCACGAGCGAAAAGCGCGCTTCGAATTTCTCCGACTTGTTGCGCGTGAACTTCGGCCAGGCTTCGGCGCCCGGAATCATCGACGCGAGGCTGCTCATCATCTGGCAGCCGTTGCAGATGCCGAGCGCGAAGGTGTCCGCACGGCCGAAGAACGCCGCGAACATGTCGGCGAGTTGCGCGTTGAAGCGGATCGCCTTCGCCCAGCCTTCGCCCGCGCCGAGCGTGTCGCCGTACGAGAAGCCGCCGCACGCAACCGCGCCGGCAAAGTCAGCGAGGTTCGCACGTCCCGCGAGCAGATCGCTCATGTGCACGTCGTGCGCGTCGAAACCGGCGCGGTCGAACGCATAAGCCGTTTCCAGGTGCGAGTTCACGCCCTGCTCGCGCAGGATCGCCACACGCGGACGCGCGCTCTTGCCGACGTACGGCGCGGCGACGTCTTCGGCGGGATCGTACGTCAGCACCGGCGTGATGCCCGGATCGGCGGCGTCGAGCAGCGTGTCGTATTCGGCGTCCGCACAAGCCGGGTTGTCGCGCAGACGCGAAATGCGCCAGCTCACCTCGCTCCACGCGCGATGCAGTTCCACGCGAGGCGCTTCGTAGACCTTCTTCGCATCGCGATAAATTTCGATGACGTCGCGGTCGTTGATCTTGCCGATCACATGCGAGCAGGCCGCGAGGCCATGTTCGCGCAACGCGGCGAGCACCACGTCGCGGTCGGCTGCGCGCACCTGCACCACGGCGCCGAGTTCTTCGTTGAAAAGCGCGCGGATCGTGCGGTCTTCGCGGCGGCCGCTCGTCTGCTTCGCCCAGTCTTTGGCGTCGCCGTAATCGGACTCGTGATGCGGGTCGAGCACCAGCATGTCGACGTTCAGCGACACGCCGACGTGGCCCGCGAACGCCATTTCGCAGACCGTCGCCCACAGGCCGCCGTCGGAGCGGTCGTGGTAAGCGAGCAGCTTGCCGTCGCTGTTCAGCGACTGGATCGCGTTGAAGAAGCGCTTGATGTCTTCGGGCTCGTCGACGTCCGGCACCGTGTCGCCGATCTGCTGCGTGACCTGCGCGAGGATACTGCCGCCCAGCCGATGCTTGCCGCGGCCGAGGTCGATCGCGATCAGCACCGAGTCGCCCACGCCGTCCGCACCGCTCGCGCGACGCAGTTGCGGCGTGAGATGCCGGCGCACGTCTTCCACGGGCGCAAAGGCCGAGATGATGAGCGACACCGGCGCGACCACTTCCTTCGCGACGCCGCGGTCTTCCCATTTCGTGCGCATGGACAGCGAGTCTTTGCCGACCGGAATGCTGATGCCGAGCGCCGGGCACAATTCCATGCCGATCGCCTTGACCGTGTCGTAGAGCGCCGCGTCTTCGCCCGGCGCGCCGCACGCGGCCATCCAGTTCGCCGACAGCTTGAGTTTGTCCAGCGACGCAATCGGCGCCGCTGCGATATTCGTGATCGCCTCGCCAACCGCCATGCGGCCCGACGCCGGCGCGTTGATGACGGCGAGCGGCGTACGCTCGGCCATTGTCATGGCTTCGCCGCGGAAGCCCGCGTAGTCCATCGTCGTGATCGCGACGTCCGCGACCGGCACCTGCCACGGGCCGACCATCTGGTCGCGCGCGGTCGTGCCGCCCACCGAACGGTCGCCGATGGTGATGAGGAATGACTTGCTTGCGACCGTCGGATGACGCAGCACGCTGACCGCGACTTCGGAGAGCGCGATGCCGGTCACATCGACGGCTTGCAGTTTGGACTCGACGCGCTTGACGTCGCGATGCATGCGCGGCGCCTTGCCGAGCAGCACTTCCATCGGCATGTCGACCGGTTGATGCGCGTTGTCGTCCTTCAGTTCAGGATCGATCAGCTTCAGTTGACGCTCGGCCGTGGCCGTGCCGATCACGGCGAACGGGCAGCGCTCACGCTCGCACATGGCCTGGAACGCCGGCAAATCGGCCGGCGCAATGGCCAGCACATAACGCTCTTGCGCCTCGTTCGACCAGATCTCGCGCGGCGACAAACCGCTTTCCTCGAGCTGAATCTTGCGCAGATCGAACAGCGCGCCCTTGCCTGCTCCGTCGACCACTTCCGGAAACGCGTTCGACAAACCGCCCGCGCCCACGTCGTGAATGCTCAGAATCGGATTCTTGTCGCCGAGTTGCCAGCACGCGTTGATGACTTCCTGCGCACGCCGCTCGATTTCCGGGTTGCCGCGCTGCACCGAGTCGAAGTCGAGTTCGGCTGTGTTCGTGCCCGTCGCCATCGAGCTCGCCGCGCCGCCGCCCATGCCGATACGCATGCCGGGGCCGCCGATCTGAATCAGCAGTGAGCCTTCCGGCAAGTCGTGCTTATGCGTGTGCTGATCCGAGATATTGCCGATGCCGCCCGCGATCATGATCGGCTTGTGATAGCCGCGCACGAGGCCCGCCACGTTCTGCTCGTAAGCACGGAAATAGCCGCCCAGGTTCGGCCGGCCGAATTCGTTGTTGAACGCGGCGCCGCCGAGCGGTCCGTCGATCATGATTTGCAGCGGCGACGCGATACGGTCCGGGCGGCCATACGCTTCGTACTTATTGTTCGGATTGCGATGCGCGAGCGGCTCGGCGACATCGCGCGCGTTTTCCCATGCCTCGACGGCGTCGGGCAATTCCAGGTTCGACACCGTGAAGCCCGCAAGCCCGGCCTTCGGACGCGCGCCGCGGCCCGTCGCGCCTTCGTCGCGGATTTCACCGCCCGCGCCGGTCGCGGCGCCGGGGAACGGCGAAATCGCGGTCGGGTGATTGTGCGTTTCGACCTTCATCAGCGTGTGCGTGAGCTCGACGCTGCGGCGATAGTGCTCGGGCAATTCGTTCTCGCCGAGCTGCTCCGGCGTGCGCGGGAACCAGCGCTCGGCCATGCCGCCCGCCATGATCGCCGAGTTGTCCGAATACGCGACGATCGTGCCTTGCGAATTGAGCTTCTCGGTATTGCGGATCATGTTGAAGAGCGAGATGTCCTGCTTCTCGCCGTCGATGGTCCATTCCGCGTTGAAAATCTTGTGACGGCAGTGCTCGCTGTTGGCCTGCGCGAACATCATCAGTTCGACGTCGGTCGGATTGCGGCCGAGTTTCGTGAAGGCGTCGACCAGGTAGTCGATTTCGTCGTCGGCGAGCGCGAGGCCCAGTTCCGTGTTCGCGGTTTCCAGCGCGCCGCGGCCCTGGCCCAGCACGTCGACGGTTTGCAGCGGCCTGGCCGGCAGTTCGTCGAACAGATGCAGCGCGTAATCGCGCGACGGCGCGACGCTCTCGGTCATGCGGTCGTGCAACGCGGCGGCGACGGCCTCACGGGCTTCGTCGGAGAGCGCCTTCTTGCCGCCGAGCAGCCCGCTTTTCAGCGTGACCGTGTACTCGACGCCGCGCTCGATGCGGCGCACCTGCGTGAGCCCGCACAGATGCGCGATGTCCGTTGCCTTGCTCGCCCACGGCGACACCGTGCCGAAGCGCGGCACCACGAGGAACGTCTCTGCGGCGCCGCGCTCTTTGACTTCTTCGAGCGGATGGCCGTAGTGCATCAGCGCCTCGATTTTCGCGTTGTCTTCAGCGGAAAGCGGAGCGTGCGCGTTGACGAAGTGCAGGTATTGTCCGCGCACGCCCGTGATGTTCGGGTCGATGCGCGTGAGCGTTTCGAGCAGGCGGGTTTGACGGAAATCGGAAAGGGCCGAAGCGCCGGGGAAACACGAGAAGTGGGCCATGGACTTGACGTTGCGTCGCTCAATGATGCCGAAGAGTCGCGCGTGATGGCGACATGAGGCGGAAAGGAAGTCCGGGATTATACCCCGGGAACGGGCTTCCAGCGGCCCGCGCCGTGGGCTCGCCCGCGCTCCGCGAGGCGCTCTCGGCCATGCTCCGGCGCGCCGCGCGCGGTCGTTGACTGCTATCATTCGCCCTTTCATCAGATCGGTGCGAGCAAGGCGTGGCCTTGCGCCGGCCTCACGTCGCGAGCCGCGCCGGACTTCGTTCCGGAAGTCTTGGCTGCGCGCGAGGTGCGGCCGCGCCGCATGTCACGCCTCGGCGCCTCGCCCCGGCAAATCGAATCAGAACAATGGATGTCATCGTCATTGGCGGCGGGATTGCTGGCGTCGCCACCGCTTATCAGCTACGCGCGGCCGGCCACCGGGTATGCGTCGTCGAGCGCCACGCCACCGTCGCGCAGGGCGCCACCTATGGTCACGGCGGCACGGTCCTGCCGACGCCGCTCGACGTCTGGTTCGGCCCGACCTTCATGGCAAGCCGGCAGAACGCGAAAAACGGCGTGATCAGCAAGCCCGGCTTCAGCGGCCCGGCGCGCCAGTTCGTGAAGAAGCTCGCCGCGTTGCAGGAGCCGGACGAGTTCGGTCATCAGTACGAGATGCTGCGGCCGCTCATCGAGTCCTCGCGCGAGGCGATGGCGGACATGGAAGCGCGCTTTGGCTACGAGTTCGAACAGGCAAGCGGCCTGCTCTATCTGGTGCGCTCCGCGCAGGAGTGGCAGCAGTTGCAGCCCGCGCTCGGCCTGCTGGCGCTGCACCACGTGCCGCATCGCGTGCTCACTCCCGCGGAGTGCGCGGCCTATGAGCATTCGGTGCGCACCGAGCCGGAATTCGCGGGCGGCGTGGTGTTCGATCACGAACGAACCGCCAATTGTCCGCTCTTCACCAAGCTCATCAAGCAGACGCTCGACAACCAGGGCGGCGTGCAGTTCATGCTCGGCTGCGAGGTCTCGTCGATCCGCCTCGACGGCCAGCGCGCGGCGGTCGAACTTGCGCCGCGGCCGGGCGAAACTTCCCGTTCGCGCGAAGTCGACGTGATTCACGCGGACGCCGTCGTGGTCGCCGCCGGTCAAGGCAGTCTCGCGCTGCTCGAGCGCCTCGGCTTGCGACTGCCGCTCTATCCGCTGCGCATTCACACGCTGGTCGCACCAATCGCGCATGAGGAGTGCGCGCCGCACGTGGCCATCGTCGATGCGGTCAAGCGCATCACGATCAGCCGCATGAATCACCGTTTGCGGATTGCCGGCGGCGCGGTCCTGCAAGCCGCCAACCAGCTCGACAAGCCGCTTGGCGAGGCGCTGACCAAGGAAGCGCTCGCGCTCCTCGGCCAGGCCACGCATGACTGGATTCCCGGCGCCGCGCGCATCTCGGCGGCCTTGCCGTGGGAAGGCGTCAAGCTGTTGTCGCCGGACGGACTGCCCGTGGTCGGCAATGCGCTGCATCCACGGCTTTTCGTCAATGTGGGGCATGGGCCCGCGGGCTGGGGCCTCGCCTGCGGAGCGGGCAAGCTGGTCGCGGATCTGATCTCGGGCAAGACGCCGGATCTGCCGGCGGAAACGCTCGCCGCGTTGCAGGCCGAGCGGTTCGGGCAAGGGGTTTAAGCGCTGCGCGGGCCGTGGGACGTAGCCACGGTTTTGCGAATGCCGTTCGCGCCCGGCCAGCGCTAGCAGTGCCGCCGGCGCTTTGCATGGCCGCGGACCAGCTCGCCTCATCTCACTTCATCTCGCCTCGTCTCATCTCGCCTGGCCAAACTGCCACGCGGCGCGTCCATCGGCACTACCATAGCGATTCCAGAAGCTCTCGCGCCTGACCCAAGGTGCTCGCCTTGTTCTCGCCCTGCCTCGCCATGACCGATGCCGACCTCACGCCGCCAACGCTGATCCGCCCGCAAAACCGCGCGCTGCCGCTGCTCACGCTGACCGATCTGCGGATCGCCGAAACGCAAGCCGCGGCATCGCTGCCCGCGCACACGCTGATGGACCGCGCCGGCAAGGCGGCCGCCAGCTTCCTGCGCGAACAGATCACGCGCGACACGTCGACGGAAAAATCCCGCCAGCGCGTCTGGCTGATCGCCGGCCCCGGCAACAACGGCGGCGACGCGCTGATTCTCGCGACGCAACTGCACAAGGCGGGCATCGCCACGGAACTGTGCATGCCCGTCGAAGTGAAACCGGACGACGCCCGCTGGGCGCTCGACACGGCGCGCGCGAACGGCGTCTCGATCACCCAGGCGCCGCCTGCTTCGTTCGATGGGTACACGTGGCTTGTCGACGGCATGTTCGGCATTGGCCTCGCGCGCCCACTGGAAGGCGTGTTCGCCGACATCGCGCGCCGGCTTTCGCAGCGCACGCGGGCCCGGCCGCATGGCGGCGGCGTGCTGGCGCTCGACGTGCCGAGCGGCCTCGACAGCGACACCGGCACGATCGTCGGCGATGGCGACGCCGCGGTGCGCGCGACGCACACCGTCACGTTCATCGCCGGGAAGCCGGGTCTTTTCACCGCGCAGGGCCGCGATCTTGCCGGCGCGGTGACGGTCGCGCCGATCGGCATCGACAGCACGGCGCGCGCCTCGGTTCGGCTGAACGCGCCGGAACTGTTCGCGACGTTCCTGCCGCCGCGCGACTTCGCGACCAACAAGGGCACGTTCGGCAGTCTCGCGGTGGTCGGCGGCGACACCGGCATGTGCGGCGCGCCGATTCTGGCATCGCGCGCCGCGCTTTTCTGCGGCGCGGGCAAGGTCCACGTCGCGCTGCTCGGCGCGGGCGCCCCGCCCTACGACCCGCCGCATCCCGAACTGATGCTGCATGCCGTCGACGATCTGCCGCTCGACAAAATGGACGCGCTGGCGGTGGGCTGCGGCATGGGCCACGGCGAGCGCGCCACGCGCGTGCTGCGCGACGTGCTGCAACTCGACGTGCCGAAGCTGCTCGATGCCGACGCGCTCAATCTGATTTCGAACGACGCGGCGTTGGCCGCAGCCGTCACCGCGCGCGGCGTCGAAGGCGATCCGTGCGTGCTCACGCCGCATCCGCTGGAAGCCGCGCGCCTGCTCGGCACCGACGCCGCCGGCGTGCAGCGGGACCGCCTCGGCGCGGCGCGCGCGCTCGCTGCGCGCTTCGCGAGCGTGGTGGTGCTGAAGGGAACGGGCACGGTGATCGCCGCACCCGACGGCCGTCTCACGATCAATCCGACCGGCAATGCCGCGCTCGCGACGGGCGGCACCGGCGACGTGCTCGGCGGCATCATCGGCGCGTTGCTCGCGCAACGCCTGCCGGGCTACGAAGCGGCGCTCGCGGGCGTCTATCTGCACGGACTCGCCGCCGACACGCTCACCGCGCAAGGTCACGGCCCCGCCGGACTGACGGCGGGCGAACTCGCGCCGATGGTGCGCAGCCTGATGAACCGCATGTTCTATCCGTCGACGCAATCATGAGTGATGGCGCGCTGAGCGGCATCGCGCCGCGTGCGGCAAGAGGCGTCCTATACCGGGTGGCTAAAGCCCTGCCGCCTGTCACGCAACGCCGCTATACTGAGTGACTGCGTGACCCACTGTGTAGATAGACCGCGCTAAGCGATTATGTTCGCAGCGTGTCGCATGCAGTGCCTCGCGAATCGCGATGGATTCCACGAACCGCGGCGAAGCGCCGCATGGTGCCGCAGCTTCTGAAATTTCACCACGAACGCGGCCGTGCGGTCTCGCTCTAACAGCATCGTTGCATCATCCCTGGCGGCGCTTCGCGCGCGCCTTTCTTCGTGCCCCTGGTTAGACGGACGCTATGACCCAGAACTCGCTCCCCTCCTGGTCCTCGCTGCAAACGCATTACGAGCAGATTCGCAATGCACACCTGCGCGACTGGTTCGCCCCCGAGAACGATCCCGCGCCCACGCGTGCCGAACGCTTTGCGTTCGCCGGCGGGGGTCTCGCGGCCGACTTTTCGAAGAACCGCATCACCGACGACACGCTGAAGCTGCTCGTGCAACTCGCCCGCGAAGCGGGCGTCGAAAAGCGCCGCGACGCGATGTTCGCGGGCGAAGTCGTCAATCCGACCGAAGGCCGCGCGGCGCTGCATACCGCGCTGCGCGCAAGCAGCCCGAGCGCGCCGTTTCACGCGCAGGTGCAAGCCGAGCGCGCCAAGATGGCCGCGTTCGCCGACCAGGTGCGCAGCGGCGCGTGGACCGGCTACACGGGCAAGCGCATTCGCCACGTGGTGAACATCGGCATCGGCGGCTCGGACCTCGGGCCGAAAATGGTCGTGCACGCGCTGCATCATCTGGCTACGCCCGAGATCGCCATGCACTTCGTGTCGAATGTGGACGGCGCGGATCTCTACAACGTGATGCAGCAGATCGATCCCGAAGAGACGCTCGCCATCATCGTTTCGAAGACCTTCACCACGCTCGAAACCATGACGAACGCGCGCTCGCTGCGCGACTGGTTCATCGAGAAAGGCTGCCCGGAAAACGCGCTCGCGAAGCACTTCGTCGGCGTATCGGCGAACCCTTCGGAAGTGGTCAAGTTCGGCATTGCGCAAGAGAACGTGTTCGAGATGTGGGACTGGGTGGGCGGCCGCTATTCGCTGTGGTCGGCAGTCGGTCTGTCGATCATGATCGCGGTCGGACCGCAGCAGTTCGGCGAGCTGCTCGCGGGCGCCAACGAAATGGACGAACATTTCCGCACCGCGCCGCTCGACAAGAATTTGCCCGTGCTGCTCGGCATGATCGGCATCTGGTATCGCAACTTCTTCGGCTCGCAGAGCTATCTCGTCGCGCCGTATTCGGAAGCGCTGCACTACCTGCCTTCGTATCTTCAGCAACTGGAGATGGAGAGCAACGGCAAGTCGGCGCGTCTGGATGGCGCGATGGTCGACTATCCGACCTCCGCCGTGACGTGGGGCGAGCCGGGCACGAACGGCCAGCATGCGTTCTTCCAGATGCTGCATCAAGGTCCGACCATCGTGCCGATCGACTTCGTCGCCGTGCTGACGCCTGAGCATCCGCTCGTCAACCATCATGCGAAGCTGCTCGCCAACTGCTTCGCGCAAAGCGAAGCGCTGATGCTCGGCCGCACGCTCGAAGAAGCGAAAAAGGTCGCCGGTCCCGACAAGCCGGAGCTCGCGCCGCACCTCGTGTTCCCGGGCAACCGTCCGACCAGCACGCTGATTCTCGATGCGCTCACCGCGCGTTCACTCGGTGCGTTGATCGCGCTGTACGAACACAAGGTGCTGGTGCAGGCGTCGGTGTGGAACATCAATCCGTTCGATCAATGGGGCGTCGAGCTGGGCAAGATTCTCGGCAAGGTGGTTGAAGCGGATCTCACCGCGGCAAGCGTCGATGAAAAGAAACACGATTCGTCGACGTCGGCGTTGATCGCAAGGGCGCGGGCGGCTTTGAAGCGCTGAGATTGGTGCGCTGGTCGAACCGGCGCATTTGCGGTCGGCGTGTTCGATATGCGTTGCGCTGTGTGAAGTAGAAAGCGGGCCTTTAGCGGCCCGCTTTTTTTCGACCTAACGGCATGTGTCGCGCTTACTGGTTGTAGCTCGCTGACGAGCGCGGTCTTAACCGCGCTCGTGTGCCTCCTCCACCCCGCTCACGCCAGACGCCCCGCTTCGATCGTCACTGTCGTATCGCAGCGGCGCGCCAGTTCGACGTCGTGCGTGACGAGAATCAGCGTTGCGCCATTCGCGCGATTCATCTCGAACATCAGGTCGATCACCGCGTGGCCGGTCGCGGCATCGAGACTGCCGGTCGGTTCATCGGCGAAGAGAATGGCCGGGTGCGTGACGAACGCGCGCGCCAGTGCGACGCGTTGCTGTTCGCCGCCCGACAGCAGCTTCGGATAATGACCGGTGCGCTGTCCGAGGCCGACTTGCTCGAGCAGCCGGCGCGCGCGCAGCGCGGCCTCGCGGGTGCCGATACCGCCTTGCAGTTCGAGCGGCAACGTGACGTTTTCGAGCGCGGTCAAATGCGGCATCAACTGGAACGACTGGAACACGAAGCCGACCGAGCCGCTGCGCAATGCCGCGCGCTCGTCTTCGTTCAATGTCGTCAGCTCGCGGCCGAGCAGACGAACCGAGCCGGCGCTCGCGCTGTCCAATCCTGCGAGCAGGCCGAGCAGCGTAGACTTGCCCGACCCGGACGCGCCGACTATCGCGACACTGCTGCCGGCCTGGATAGCCAGGTCGATGTTGTCGAGAATGGTCAGTTCGCCCGTTGCATCCTTAACCTTCTTGCACAAACCCCGCACTTCAATGACTGGATCAGTTTTGTTTAGCATGGTGAAGCGTAGGTTGAAAGTGCGCGCCATCAGGCGTTGCGCCAACGCCATTATTCCGGCAACGAGCTCAGTGGTAATCGGCTCGGTCGTATTGGCCGCGGCCTTGCTATCGGCGAGTTTCGCGGTTCGCGCGGCTAATGTACCCAACGCAGCCAACGCACCGAATGCGCCCGAAGCGGCCAGGCCGGTGATCGTCGTATTGGGCGACAGCATCTCCGCCGAATACGGCCTGCCCCGCGATACGGGCTGGGTTGCGTTGCTGCGCCAGCGCCTGACCGAAGAGCGAATCGATTATAGCGTTGCCAACGCGAGCATCAGCGGCGACACGACAAGCGGCGGACGAGCCCGCTTGCCGGCGCTCATGCAGCGTTTGAAGCCAAGCATTGTGATCGTGGAACTGGGTGCGAACGACGCGTTGCGCGGCGTGCCGCTCGCCACGACCGAAGCGAACCTGCGCACGATCATCGAAGAGGCGCAGCAAGGTCACGCGAAGGTCGTGCTCGTGGGCATGTACGTGCCGCCTAACTACGGCCCCGACTATACGCAAAAGTTCCACGGCATCTATGGCCAGCTCGCGAAGCAACTGCGCGTGCCGCTCGTGCCGTTTCTGCTCGCCGGCATTGCCGACAAGCCCGATATGTTCCAGGCGGACCAGATTCATCCGACGCAGCAGGCACAGCCAGTGCTACTGAACAACGTGTGGCCTGCTGTGAAGCCACTCCTTCGTGCAAGTTCGCCGCGCTAGGCAGGCGGCTAGCAACTTGTGTCCGACATCACGGGAACACGGATCGGCGCGCTCTATCTCACGCTTCGCAATCCCGTGTACCCGGCTCGATTCTGAGCGACTTCTGAGGAGATAACGTGAAATACCTACCGTTAATCGCTTTGACCGTGGCAATTTCTGCCTGCGCCGCTCAACCGCCGGCTGGCGTCCAATCCGTTGGACAAAGCCAGCAACCGCCGAAGGCCGTGGCGACCTGCATCGCGCAAAAGTGGGCGGACGGCTCGCAGCAGCAGGTGGTGTCGCAAGACACGCTCGCTAACGATCAGGCCGTCGACGTGTATGTGCCTGGCCAGCAGCCGCCGAACGGCGCGGCCGCTGTCGTGCGTCCTTCATACTCCGGCAAGGGTTCGTGGGTCGGCTTCCGCGCAAACGGCGCAGCAGGCAGCGACGCCACCGGCGCGATCAGTTCGTGCCTGTAATCGCGAGGCGCTGACCAGCGCCAGGATCGTTCGACGAGCGCTCAGTTGTCGAATGAAGCTTGTCGAATGAATAGTGTCGCGAAATGCAAAAAGCCCCGCGGTTGCGGGGCTTTTTGCATTTGCGTGCTGCTGACTAGCAGGCTGCAACCGGGCTACAACGAGGCGGCAACGACGCTGCAACGCGAGCCTTACTGGTCGCTCGCCTGCGCGTTGCCGCTGCTTTCGAGCGAGCCGTACAGCTTCACCTTCGAGCGGGCGCGCAGTGCCTCGACATAGGCCTCGGCTTCCGACTGCGATTGCACCTGCGCGATCTGCTGCTGAGCCGCAGCCAGACGCTGCGGGTCCACCGCCCCACCCGTCACGACCGCGTTCACCCGATAGATCGCGTAACCATCGTCGCCGAGATCGACGCCTACGTAGGCGGGCAACTTTTGCGCGTCCGCCTTGTAGATCGCGCTCAAGGCCGCCGGAGGCATGCCTTGCGCGTCGTTGCGCGACACTTTCAGCGGCGACGAGAAACCCGTGGTCGCCTTCGACTTCTCGAACTCCGCGAGCTTTGCGATGCCGTCCTTATGCGCGGCTTCGTTCGACTGGGCCGCGATGACCTTCTGACGCACGGTGTCCTTGATCGCGTCGAGCGCCGGCACGGCCGCGGCCTTGTAGTCGGTGACGCGCGCCGCGATCAGCGTGTTGCCGCCGACGTCGATTGCCTGCGTGTTGTTGCGCGCATTGACCGAGTCGTTCGCGAACACGGCGGCGAGGAACTTCGCGTTGTTCAGCGGGCTGTCGGGCGGCAGCTTCGGATCGGGCTGCGGCGTGACAGTGGCCGTCTGCAACTGAAGCTTGTACTTGTCGGCGGCCGGTTGCAGGCTCTTCGCCTTCTCATAGACGATGGACGTGAAACCTTCCGAGTCGTCGCTGAACGCCTTGCTGGCGAGTTGGGTCTTCAGGTCGCGCGCGATCTGATCTTTCACTTCGTCGAACGGCTTGGTAGCGGCCGGCTTCACGTCCGTCACCTTGACGATGTGATAGCCGAAGTCCGTTTGCACGATGCCGCTGACCTCGTCCTTCTTGAGCGCGAACACCGCGTCGTCGAACGCCTTGCCGCCCGCGATCATGCCGCGGCCAAAGTAACCGAGATCGCCGCCCTTCGCCGCCGAGCCGGGGTCTTGCGAGTTCTGTTGCGCGATCTGAGCGAATTGATCAGGATGCGCCTTGATCTGTGCGAGCAACTCGTCGGCCTTCTGCTTCGCCTTGGCCTTGTCCGCCGCGCTCGCGTCTTTCGGCGCTGCGATCAGGATATGGCTCGCGCGCACCTGGCCTTCAGTGCGGTAGTGCGCGATGTTGTCGTCGTAGTATTTTTTCAGCTCGGCGTCGCCGGGCTGCACCGACGCGGCGACCGTGGCCGGCGACATCACCAGATACTGGATGGTTGCCGTGGCCGGCGTCGCGAAATCGTTGCGATGCGCGTCGTAATAGGCTTGCAACTGCGCGTCGGTAGGCTGCACCTTCGCGGCATAGTCGCGCGGATGGAACGCGATGCCCTGCACTTCGCGCTGCTGCTCGGCGAGTTCGGTCAAATGCTGCGCGAGCGTTTTCGACGTGAAGGCGCTGCCCTGAATGGCGGCGGGCAACTGCTGCGTGGCGATGCTGTAGCGCACGCGCTCGTCGTACTGATCGGGCGTCATGCCCTGCATGGCGAGCAACTGCTTGTAACGGTCGACGTCGATCGAGCCGTCCGGATTTTTCAGCGACGAGATGACCGGATCGTTCAGCAGCACGCGGCGCACGGCGTCGTCGGACGCGGTGAGGTGCAGGCGCTGCGTTTCATCGGCCAGCACGCGTTGTTCGATCAGGCCGTCGAGCATCTGGCTGCGACGCTCCGGCGTGTCGAACGCCTTGATGTCGAACTGCGCGCCGAGCATCTGCCGCGCGCGGTCGAGCTGCTGACGCATCGCGTTGTCGTACTCTGCCCGCGTGATCTTGTGACCGTTGACGCTCGCGACGTTTGCGCTTTCGTCAAAGAAGCCGCGAAAGCCCTGAATGCCCACAAAACCCAGCCCCGGCACAATGACGAGGATGAGCATGAACATCATCAGGCGTTTGTGATTACGGAAAAAATCGAGCATGCGTGAGTGCCAAAAACAGAACGCCCGATCTTACAACAGCGGGCAATAAAAAAGGCGAACCGGAGTTCGCCTTTCAAGGATACTGGCGGAGTGGACGGGACTCGAACCCGCGACCCCCGGCGTGACAGGCCGGTATTCTAACCGACTGAACTACCACTCCTTCTACTACACACTTCTGCCTCTTCGCTGCGCTTCTTCTTGCAAGCTGCAGCTTGCCGGGACTGCCCAAATTGCGGCGAAATCGCGGCAAAAAATGAATTGTAGCTGAAGGCGCCGCGTGTCCGCAACTTTTGCGTCCCAGGGTTCGGGCGGCTCCCGATGCGATTCAGGCAAGGTTCGGCGCGTACCTGAGCGGTCCGGCTCACAATCCAATCTCCGTCACTGATCCAGTTAGCGTCACCCAAATGACCGATACCGCCGATATCCGCTTCCTCCTTACCATCCAGCAGAACGGAAGCCTGATCGCCGCCTCGCGCAAGCTCGGCCTCACCGCTTCGGCCGTAACGCAGCGCCTGCAACAGATCGAAAAGAAGCTCGGCAGCAGGCTCGTCGAAAGAACCGCGCGCAAGCTGACCTTTACCGAAGAAGGCACGCTGCTCTGCCTGCGCGGTGCGGAACTGATCGAGCAACTCGACACGCTGCTGGAAGATCTGCGGATTCATCATGGAGGACTGGTCGGCACATTGAAGGTCAATGCGCCGCTCGGTTTCGGCCGGCGCTACCTCGCACCGGTCATTGCCGATTTCCAGCAGGAAAACCCCGACGTCGATGTCGCGCTCACACTATCCGACCAGCCGCTCACCGAAGCGGCGGACCGGTTCGACGTCGTGGTTCACATCGGTGAGTTGCGCGCATCCAATCTTGTCGGCCATACGATCGCACCCAATGCGCGGTTCGTCTGCGCATCCCCTGCTTTCGTGAAGCGTTTCGGCAATCCCGAGCAGCCTGACGACCTCGCGGGACTGCCGTGCATCGTCCTTCGCGAAAATCAGGAAGACGTGTCGCTGTGGCATTTCAGCAAAGGCAAAACCGGCCGCAGCGTCCGCGTGACGTCGAAACTGAGCTGCAACGACGGCGACGTGATCCGCCGATGGGCGTGCGAGGGGCGAGGCATCATTCTGCGTTCCGAGTGGGATGTCGCGGACGATATCCGGCAAGGCCGGCTGGTGAGGCTGCTGCCCGGCTGGAAAGCACCGGATGCCCACGTGATCGCGCTGACTCACAACCGTTCAGGCTTGCCGAGAAGAACCCGGAATTTCATGCAGTATCTGCAGGCGCGCTTCAAGCCGCTTCCGCCGTGGCGCGTTTGAGCGCGCATCGCATGTTCATATTTTTTGAATCATTGAGTTAGCGCAGCTAAATTCACAGCGGGCTGCTGAAACCTATAATCGAATCGTCCCTGGATTCCGATTGGTTATCAACGTCCATGTCCGCGAAAGATTCCTCACCTCAACCCGGCTATCCGAAAGCCGTCCTGTTCGACCTGTTGACCGCCCTGCTCGATTCGTGGACGCTCTGGAATCGTTGCGCCGGCTCCGAACAGGCAGGCAGAGCGTGGCGCGCGGAGTACCTGCGCCTCACCTACGGCTGCGGCCAATACGTCGAGTACGAAACGTTGGTCAAGCGCGCGGCGCAATACGTCGGCCTTCCCGACTCCGCGCCGCAAGCGCTCGAGGACAACTGGCTCGAGCTGACGCCGTGGGAAGGCGCATTGGCTGCGCTGCAACAGCTACAACCTCACTGCAAGCTCGCAGTGGTCACCAATTGTTCGGCACGACTCGGCCGGCACGCCGCATCGATTCTGCCCGTGCAATGGGACGTGGTCGTGACAGCGGAAGAAGCCGGTGCCTACAAGCCCGACCCTCGTCCCTATCAGTTGGCGCTCGACGCGCTGAACGTGTTGCCTCACGAAGCGGCATTCGTCGCGGGCTCGAGCTACGACATGTTTGGTACGGCTGCCGTCGGCTTGCGGACGTACTGGCATAACCGGATCGGCCTGCCGCTCGTCGCCGGCGCACAGCGGCCGGAAATCGAATCGCCGGCACTCGATTCCCTCGCCGCCTGGGCGAGCCATTTCGCGCCGAACAACCCGCAAACATCATGACACTGGATTCACAGGAAACGCCCGCGGCCATCGTCGATGTCCGCAAGATGAAAAAGAATATCGCCGCGATGCAGGAGCGGATGAACGCGCTCGGCGTGAAATTCCGCCCGCACGTGAAGACATCGAAATGCGTCGAGGTGGCACAGGCGCAGATCGCCGCCGGGGCTCGGGGCATCACCGTTTCCACGCTGAAAGAGGCGGAAAGTTTTTTCGCGGCCGGCATCGTCGATATTCTTTATGCGGTCAGTATCGTTCCGTCGAAGCTGCCTAGAGTCATGGCGCTGCGGAAGCGGGGATGCGATCTGAAGATCGTCGTCGACAATGCCAGCGCCGCGCTCGGCATCGTGGAGTTCTGCAAAACAGCGGGCGAATCGCTGGAAGTGTGGATCGAAGTGGATACCGACGGCCATCGCTCCGGCCTCAAGCCCGACGAAGATGCGTTGCTGGAAATCGGCCGCATTCTGCACGCGGGCGCGATCAAGGTCGGCGGCGTGTTGACGCATGCCGGTTCGAGCTACGAATTGAATACGCCCGAAGCGTTGGCGGCGCTCGCTGAACAGGAACGCGCCGGCTGCGTGCGCGCCGCGCAACGCCTGCGCGCGGCCGGCATTCCGTGCGAGAGCGTGAGCGTCGGCTCCACGCCGACGGCGCTCGCCGCACGCAGCCTCGAAGGCGTCACCGAAGTGCGTGCCGGCGTCTACGCATTCTTCGATCTCGTGATGCATAACGTCGGTGTGTGCGCGATCGACGATATCGCGCTGAGCGTGCTGACCACGGTGATCGGCCATCAGGAGGACAAATCGTGGGTGATCGTCGACGCGGGCTGGATGGCCATGAGCCGTGACCGCGGCACGTCGAAGCAGTCACGCGATTTCGGCTATGGACTGCCGTGCACGCTCGACGGCACTCCGCTCGACGGCTATCTGATGATCGGCGCAAACCAGGAGCACGGCATCCTTGCACCGGCCGATGCCGGCCACGCTCCTGATCACGGCGATCTGAAGGCCCGCTTTCCGATCGGCAGCCGGCTGCGCATCCTGCCCAATCACGCGTGTGCAACGGGCGCGCAGTTCCCCGAATATCACGCGCTGCAAGCAACGGGAGAACTCGCCGTGTGGAGCCGCCTGCATGGCTGGTGAAACTCGCGGACCTGCTTGTGAGCCCGCGCCCGCGGCTAGCCAAACTCGTCCGGATAAAGCGCCGCGCTGCCGTCGAGATTGCCGGTTTGCGCGTAGATCAACGGCTCGCCGTCGCGGCGAACTATCGCTCCATCAACGACACGGCCGATGACCAGGCGATGATCCCCCGCCTCGACGTCGTTCGCCACTTCGCACTCGAAGTGCGCGAGCGCCTCGAGGAGCAAGGGCGCACCCGTTCGGCCCGGTTGCCACGACACGGACGCGAGTTTGTCGACGGTGCGGCCCGACTGCGTGCCGAAGTGTTCCGCGAGCGGCTGCTGGTCCGCACTCAACACGTTGATGGCGAAGACCTGGCCGCTTCGCAGCAGTTTGTACGACTCGTGATCCGTGCCGATCGTGATCGCGACGAGCAACGGCGAAAACGAAACCTGCATGATCGAACTGGCGGTGAACGCGTTGCGTCGATTACCATCCGCAACGCCGACGACATACACGCCGGCCGTCAAATGCCTGAAAAGTTCTGCGATGCGCTCGCTCATCGTGGACTCCTCTTAAGTGCGAAGAAGCGTGTTTCATCATAGCGCCGCTCATGCGTTGCGGCTCGCGCATCGGCTGGAACGCGGCTTGCGGCGCGAAGGTGTTTTACAGCGATCTTCATTTCATCATGAAAGACTCTTTCATCTACAACCGGTTCAGTTCAAAAGTGGTCGTCGTGACAGGCGCCGGGTCCGGGATCGGCGAAGGTGCGGTGCGGCGCTTTGCCGGAGAAGGCGCGTCGGTCGTGTTGGCCGGACGCACTCGCGAGAAGCTCGAGCGGGTGGCGCGCGACCTCGACGCTCAACGCACGCTCGTTCACCCCTGCGATGTCTCCAGTTACGAGGCCGCCGAGCAACTGATGGCCGCGGCAATCGCGCGCTTCGGCCGTATCGACGTGCTCGTCAATAACGCAGGAATCGCGCCGACTGGCCGCATCGACGAAGCCTCGCTCGACGACTGGCGCGCGATCATGTCGACCGATCTCGACGGTGTTTTCTATTGCAGCCGCGCGGCGATTCGTCATTTGATCGACGCGCGCGGCTCGATCGTGAACGTGTCGTCGGTGTCCGGGCTGGGCGGCGATTGGGGCATGAGTTTCTACAACGCGGCCAAGGGCGCGGTCACCAATTTCACGCGGGCGCTTGCCCTGGATCACGGCCGCGACGGCGTGCGAGTCAACGCGGTCTGTCCAAGCCTCACCGCGACCGACCTCACGCAAGACATGCTCGGCGACGAAAAGCTGATGGCAAAGTTTCGCGAGCGCATTCCACTCGGCCGCGCAGCCGAGCCCGCTGACATCGCGGCGGTCATCGCTTTTCTCGCCAGCGACGACGCGCGTTTTGTGACCGGCGTGAATCTGCCCGTCGACGGCGGTCTGAGCGCGTCGAACGGCCAGCCGCCGCAAGCGTGAGCGCGACGCGTGCCTGCGCTGCTCGATGACACGCTGAATCGCGTCGTGCGGCGTTATCGCTTGCCGGCCGACGCCTGCAAATTTCCGCCGACGCCCGATGCCAGTCCTGCTGAGGCGCTCGCGATCGTCATCGAGCGGGCTCGCGAAGCCGTGGTCCGCGGCGAAGCGCCCGATGCGGAATTGAAGCGTCGTTTCATCGCAGCGCTCGCTCAGATGATTCGTGACGCGATGCGTGCCGAATCCGGCGACCCCGTTTTCCAGGCGATGGCGTTTCGTCATCGAACGGCTGAGGTGCGCGAGTACGCGTCGCTGGCAGCGCGTGCCGCGCGGGACCGCCGTACGATTCACGCGGCCGTGAACGCCATCGCTCATCCGGCGAAGCAGCAACGAACTCCGCCGGGGCGGCAACGTGATGCGTTGGCTTTGTTGCATGCGTCCGCGGCGTCGGGAGCGTGGTCGGAGTTCGACGCGACGCTGCGGCGGCTTTGCGTCGAGCATTGCTCGGGCGAGTTTCCGTTCGAGCGCAGCTTGACGCAATTGCTCGACAGTCCCGAATTGTCACGCTTGCGGCGTCTCGAACTGCTCGCGTCCGATGATCGTGTGCGTCAATATCAGTCGCTGTGGGATCGGCATGCTCATCGTCCGGGAAGCGCGGCGGCGATTGCCGTCGGCGTTGCATCGAAAGAACGCGGCGCCCAGGTTGAAGCGTTAGCCACGCACGCGCTCGATCTATTGGCGCGACGACTGAATGAAGCGGAAGGCTCGCTCGCGTCGTATTGTGTCGTCAACTCGATGCGTGTTCCGGCCGCGATGCCCGCGAGCCACGAGCGTGCAAAAACCGAGTGGGACGTCGTGCTGTTAAGACGTGCAAAGGCGAATGGCGAGACGGAGGCCTGGGACGTGTGCCTGCTCGTGGAGGCAAAGGCATCCGTTGACGCCGCGACCACCGACTTCCCGCGTCTTTTGCGCGGTGTGAATCTGCTTGCCCACGCGGATGAAAACACGGTCTATTCGTTCCTCACTCAGCAAGGCACGGTGAGTGTGCGTGGCGCTTCACTGAGCGCGCTGCGAACGGACGACGCAAGTCTCGCGAAGACCGTGCTCTATTGCTGTGACGCTCCTGCTGAAGCGACTCCGCGTTTGCTTGGTGCCGCCGCTCGTATGCAGTTGTTGTCGGCAGAGGCCAGTCTGGTGTTTGCAAATGTTCTCGCTACCGAACACGATGCCGATTCAAGCGCTCTAGAACCAGTCTGGCAGCAGTTACTCGAATCTCCGAAATGGCATGCCCTGCTCTACCAGTATCCGACGCTGCGCCGGGTTCGCGAGCTGATGGTTCATGCGGAAGATCTTCGATCGGCGGTCATGGCGGCGCTGTATTGATGACGCCGATTCATAGCCTCAAGAAAGCACAGCAACTTAATCTAAAGAAGACTCTCGGATAAAGTGGACAGCGACGTGGACTTCCTAGGCAAAGGAGCAGCTTTTGGACACGAAGGTTTGCCGAACAGTTGCACTAGCTGTTGCATTTGCAACGACTGCTCTCCCCTTTGCGGTCCGTGGCGCGTCCGCATTAAAGAGCCAAACGAATCCTGCTTACGTACAGACCGCTTCAGCAAAACAAGCCGCAACCATGTCGAACAAATCGACCGCGCTGGCCCGAATCAGACTGAGCTTCGACGGTAAGCAAGCGGAGGTCGAACTCAACGACAACCCTGCCAGCCGCGACTTGGCTTCCATGCTGCCGCTCACGCTGAACTTCCGGGACTACAACGGAGTGGAGAAAGTCGCCTATCCTCCGCGCAAGCTCTCAACCAAAGGCGCGTCCTTTGGATTGACACCCTCAGTAGGCGACTTTGCGTTGTATGCGCCGTGGGGAAACCTCGTGGCCTACTATCGCGGGTTTCGACATTCCGACGATCTGGTTCATCTCGGCCGCTTCACTTCCGGTATAGAAGAACTGTCGAAGATGGACGGCGAGTTCAGCGTCCGTATTGAAGCTGTGCAGTAGTCGGCTTTTGAACTTTCGATGCCGTTCCGTCGTTTTCTCGAACATAAAGAAAGAGGCTATGGGACTCGCATCCCATAGCCTCTTTTTGCTTGCGAGCGGCGGCAGATAACCGATAGACAACTATCGTCGCGCAATACAGCGATCAGTTGCAGTGAGCGTTGTCCTCGCTCTTATTGGCCGCGAGTTGGCTCGACGTGCGTTCCGCTTTCGCGAGCGTCACCTTCGCGGACGCTGCGTGCGCGTCGTCCACCCAGGTCCGCGGATTCATGCGCGCGGGGTTATATCCTGCTGCCGCGTAGTCGGCCGTTTCCTGACGGACCTGCTCACGCGTCAGACCTTGAGCGGACGATTGCGCCGAGGCGAGCATAGGCGCAGACATGGCGATTGCGATAAGAGCAAGTTGAAGTTTGCGTTTCATGGTCGTAGCTCCAGAAAGTTGGGCAAGGTTTGCCTGATAGCTTCGATGAAGCAACGGGCGTCGCTTCGGTTCATGCACACTTTAAGGATTTCTACTGATTCGATTAAGTAGACGCCTTCCATTGAGCCTATTAGTATCATTCATGAATCACGAGATCGAAGCGACGCTCGAACACGCAACGCGCTGCTCGCCCTTGGCACCGGATGTTTGCTCACAAAGAATGGATGATGCGAGATGCCTCGAGAAAACCTGAATGACATCCTTGTGTTTATCGCGGTCGCACGCGAGAAAAGCTTTACGCGTGCGGCGGCAAAATTGGGCGTTTCTCAATCGGCGTTGAGTCATACCATCCGCGATCTCGAGGCGCGACTCGGACTGCGCCTCCTCACGCGAACGACCCGAAGCGTTTCGACCACTGAAGCGGGCGAAGAACTTTTTCAGGCGGTGGCGCCGCGCATCGAGGAGATCGATGCCAGCATTGCGGCTTTATCGGATTTCAGGGACGAGCCCGCTGGGATCATTCGCATCACCGCAACGGATCATCCGGTGGAGACGGTCATCTGGCCGAAGCTGCGAAAACTCTTGCCGTCCTACCCGGATATCAAGGTCGAGGTGACCGTCGACTACGGTCTTTCGAACATCGTCGAAGAACGCTATGACATTGGCGTCCGATTCGGCGATCAGGTCGCAAAGGACATGATTGCGGTCCGTATTAGCCCGGACATTCCGATGGCTATCGTCGGCTCACCCGGCTACTTTGCAAATAGAGAACTTCCGAAAACCCCGGAAGATCTTCTCCGCCACGAATGCATTAGCTTGCGCATGACGACCACGAAGGCGCTGTACGCGTGGGAATTGAAAAAGGGAAAGAGAGAGACGCAAGTGCGCGTTGCAGGACAGGTCACCGTCAATACGCAGCCTCAAATGATCCAGGCCGCGCTGGACGGCTTTGGACTGACTTTCGTCCCCGAAGATGCCGTAATCCAACACATGCGCAATGGCCATTTGCTAAGCGTTTTGAGAGACTGGTGCCCAGTCTGGCCCGGCTACCGAGCCTACTATCCGAGCCGCCGTCAGACGTCGCGTGCTTTCTCGCTTGTGATCGATGCATTGAAACACCAAAGCTAAGTCGACTCCCAATTCGCCGGACCGATTGATCACAACAGCTCATAAGTCCAATCGACCGGCTTGGGTTTATCCGAACTGCCCGCGCAGCTAGACTAACCTCAGCCAGTCAGGCATTCACTCGCTGACTTCAGTCTTTTAGTCAACACGCGCCCGCTGCATTGCTTTAACGGATCGCAGCGCCGGCGACTCGCACGTCCATTCACTGCTTGAGCGCGCATCGTCGCGCCTGAACGCCGTAGTCAGGCATTGTCGACTGCCAATTCATTGGCCGGTCGCGCATTCCTTTTATCGAAGCACGTTCAAGTACCGCAGAGAATTGGCGCGCAAAATGAACGAGGAAATCCGATGTCCACAGTGTCGAATCAATCCGCTATTTCCAGACGCCAGGTATGGAGCGCGGTCGCCTCGATGGCGATGTGCGCGGCCATGCTGATAGCGTCCGAATTCATGCCCGTTAGTCTTCTGACGCCGATTGCGTCAGACCTGCGTGCGTCAGTCGGTATGGCGGGCCAGGCCATTTCTATCTCGGGCCTGTTTGCTGTTGCGACAAGCCTGATCATTCCTTCGGTGACGAGCCGTCTCGATCGACGTCATGTGCTGGCCGGACTCGCGGGGCTGATGCTGATGTCGTTGGTGCTGATCGCCGAGGCCGGCAGCTTCGAGATGTTGATGGCTGCTCGCGCGCTTCTCGGCGTGACAGTAGGCGGCTTCTGGTCGCTTGCAACCGCAACGATCATGCGACTCGTGCCCGAGGAATCGGTGCCGAAGGCGTTAGGTGTTCTTTATACGGGCAACGCCGTCGCGACGTCATTTGCCGCGCCCATTGGTAGTTATCTGGGCAGTGTCATCGGATGGCGAGGTGTGTTCTGGGCACTCGTCCCAATCGTGGCAATCAATCTGGTCATGCTGCTGGTGACGCTTCCGTCTATGAAGAGCCGCGCATCGCCGGACGGCGGCGCGAACGCGCTTGCACTCCTGCGGCGCCCACATGTGTCGTTTGCAATGCTCGCCGTCATGCTGACGTTTGCCGGCGCTTTTGAAGTCTTCACGTACTTCCGGCCGTTCTTTGAAACCTACACGCACGTCGGCGTGCTACGGCTATCAGTCCTTCTGCTAGGCATGGGACTCGCCGGTTTCGCCGGCACGTACGGTGCGAGCGCACTGATCGGTAAACGCCTCTTCCATCTGTTGATGGCTTTGCCCGTTGCACTGGCCGTCGTGACGCTCATCATGCTTCCTGCGGGTCACTCGTTCGGCGCAGCGGCATTGCTGGCAATTGCGTGGGGCGCCGTTAATGCAGCCATTCCGGTCGCTTGGTCGACGTGGCTTTCAAAAGGCGTGAAGGACAAGCCGGAAAGCGGCGGAGGCTTGATGGTTGCGTCTATCCAGCTATCCATCATGGTGGGCGCGGAGCTAGGCGGCACACTACTCGATCATTATTCGATCGGCGCGACCTTCTTGTCCGGCGCGGCGCTGCTGGTTCTTTCGGCGATTGTCGTTGGCAGCGGCAGGCGTCTCAGGCCTGCGGTGTGATAGACGATGCAGACGTTGCGCAGTTCGTGCGCGGCACCAGCGTCATCGCTTGTCCGGCTAACGGCCATCTTACGTTTCCAGTTTGCGCGTCCGAGCCCTGCCGCGTACAGTTGATTATTCTTCTATCGGCGGCAACGAGCGGCCGCAGTCGCCCGACAAAACATTTTTCACGCTCGCCACAATATTCGCGTTCCTGAAACGTCTTCAGGCGCATGGAACCGCCACCTACCTCGCAGCCGATGACCGACCGAGACAGCGACATCACCGCGACCGTGGTGCGTGAGCGCACGAGGCTCGTCAATTTCATCCGGCGTCGAATACGCGACCCGGATGATGCCGAGGACATCCTGCAGGACGTGTTCCACGAATTCGTGCAGGCTTACCGGCTTCCCGCTCCGATCGAACAGGCTAGTGCGTGGCTTTTCCGCGCCGCGCGCAACCGCATCATCGATCGTTTTCGCAAGAAAAGAGAGCAGCCGCTGCCCGATCCGTTCGAGACCGACGACGACGCCGGCAGCGAGTATCGCCTCGACCTCGCGCTGCCGGCGCACGATGCCGGTCCCGAAGCGCTCTACGCTCGCGCTCTATTGCTCAAGGCTTTGCAGGACGCGCTCGATGAGTTGCCGCCCAATCAACGTGACGTATTTATCGCCCACGAGCTCGAGGGGCGTTCCTTCAAGGACATGGTCGCGCAAAGCGGCGTGCCGCTTAATACGCTGCTCGCGCGCAAACGCTATGCGGTTCTCCATTTGCGCGCTCGACTGCAAGTCATTTACGACGAACTGGATCTTTAAAGGAGTCAACGGATGAAATTCCGAATCAGATGTGCCGGCAAAGCGCTGCTTGTGGTGGTCGCCATCGCCGCGCTCGGGTGGGTGGTCATGACGCTATGGAATTGGGTGATTCCTGCCCTATTCGTCGGCGCCCGTGCGATCGATTTCGCTCATGCGTTGGGCTTGCTGGTCTTGAGCCGCATTCTCTTTGGCGGATTCCGCGGACATGGCGGCTGGCGCGAACGGCGTCACTGGCGCAAATGGGAAGCGATGACGCCCGAGGAACGCGAGCATTTCCAGACGGCGTGGCGCTCGCGCCATGCCCCGCGTAAGGAGGATTGAACATGCGCGAGAACGCGGTGCGCGACTGCAAACAGGAGCCGGGCGTGATTGCGCCTGTCGTCGATCTGAGACGTTGCGAAGGCAAAGGCGATTGCGTGAACGTTTGCCCGGAGAATGTGTTTGAGATCCGGCGTATTGATGAGGCCGATTACCTCAGCCTCGGTTTGATGCATCGCCTGAAGCAGCGCGTGCATGGAATGAAGGTCGCCTACACGCCGAATGCGGACGCCTGCCGCTCGTGCGGTCTTTGCGTGACGGCATGCCCTGAACGCGCGATCAAGCTCGCCAGAACGGCATAGCGCATATGAGTCCATCAACCACAGTGCTTTTGCGCGAGCTTCACGAGCAGAGCCAGTCAGAAGTGATAGCCCGCGCATACGCGCAGTTTCAGGGGTCGAGCGAGGAGTTTCTGACTCTCGTCGACGAATACGAAACGCTCGCACCCAGATTGCGTGGCCGGTTTCTCGAAACGCTCGGGCTATCCAGCGAAGATTTCGAGTCCTCGCAAGGCACGCCTCTCTCGTTAGCTGTCTCGGCGGAGACGGGACGGTTCTTGCGCAACATGGTGCTGTCGCACAAACCGGCTCGAATCCTCGAACTCGGGAGTTCGTGCGGTGTGTCCACGTTGTATCTCGCCGAGGCTCTTCGCACGTCAGGCAGCGGCATCGTTGTGGCGACTGAAGTCGATCCGCTGAAGTGCGTACGTCTTCGGGACAACATCACGACGGCGGGCGTCGATGCTTATGTCGATCTGCGGGAAGGCGATGTGTTCCAGACCGTCACCGAGCTGGACGGCACGTTCGACATGGTGTTCATCGACGTATGGGCCAACGCCTATCTGAATCTGTTCAAACGGATAGAACACCTGCTGCGCCCCGGATCGATCGTTCTCGCCGACAACATGTACACAGCCGAATACGCGGTTCGGCCGTACAAGCAATATCTCGATGGCGACCCGCGCTTCTCGAGCACGACCTTGGGCTTTGAATCGGGGATCGAGTTTACGGTCGTGGTTTGCTGAATGAATCGGGAGTGGGCTCGCGTTCTTGCGCCATGCAATCGGGATGATTCCAGTGCGCCGTGATTGATCGCTGCTTGCCTGAAGGCGCCCGGTCTCAGCCGGAGATCGAAGCAGAGAGTCCGCGAGCAAACGCGTCCGGTGAAGCGAAGCCTCTCACTTGCGCCGCTGGATGGTTGCCAACGCGAGCCCCGCTCCTGCGAACGCGCACGCGGCGGACACCAGCGCGACTGCGCGCAGCGCGGCAACGATGGCGTCGGCTTCCGCTTGCGCCGTCGGCGTCTGCGGCGTCTGCTGCGGCGTATGGGCACCGCCGGCTTGCGCACCGGCTGCCGCGTTCAACCCCGATAACTGTGCGCTCTGGCGTGCATCGTGAGGAACGTGCAGTGCGTCCAGCCGCGCGGACAGCGCCGCGTCGTGCGACCACACAAACACGATGCCGAGCACCGCAACCGCCAGCAGGCTCGCCACGCGTGCGACCGCGTTGTTGATACCGGACGCCACGCCCGTGCGATGAGCCGGCACTGAGCCCATCACGGTCGTCGTGAGCGGTGCGACCGTGATCGTCATGCCGAGGCCGAGCACGGCGAGCGCAGGGAAAAATCCGGCCCAATAGCTGCCGCGCACGAACGGCATCGCGAGCATCGCAAAGCCGATTCCGGCGATGGCCGGGCCAACGCTCAATAGGACCCGCGAACCGAAGCGGGTCGTCAGGCCGCCGGTCAAGCGCGACAACGAGCCGATGATGACCGGCACCGGCAGCAGCGCCGAGCCCGCTTCCGTTGCCGTGTAGCCATGTGCGCGGATCAGCGTGAACGGCAGGAAGAAAAATACCCCGCCCATACCGAAGTAAAGCAGCAGCGTGACGAGATTCGCGCCGGTGAAATCGCGCGAGCGAAACACCTCGAGCGGCATCATCGGGTCACGGCTCTTCGCTTCGATCATCAGGAATGCGGCCAGCACGAGCGCGCCAACGCCGATCGCGCACAGTACGAGCGCATGCGCGAAGCCACGCGCCGACGCCTCGGTCAGGCCATAGGTCAATGCCGCGAGCCCCGCTGCCGCACTCAACGCGCCTGGCCAGTCCAATTGTTGAGGCGCATCGGGCGTGTGGCTGTTCGGCACCGACGAAACCGCGAGCGCAATCGTCGCCGCTGCAAGCGGGACGTTGAGAAAGAAGATCGCGCGCCACGAGAATGCGTCGACGAGCAGGCCGCCGGCCACTGGCCCCAGCGCCGACGTAATCGCGCCGACGCCTGCCCAGGTGCCGATTGCCCGTCCGCGCTCTTCGCCGTCGAAGATCGCCCCGATGATCGCAAGACTGCCGGGTACGAAGAGCGCCGCGCCTATGCCCTGCACCGCACGCCCGGCGATCAGCGAGCCCGCGTTCGGCGCGAGCCCACAAGCGGCCGACGCGAGCGTGAAAACCGCGATGCCCGCGATGAACACCGTGCGATGGCCGAGTTTGTCGCCCATCGATCCGCCCACCAGTACGAGCGATCCGAGAAACAGAAGGTAGGCATTGATGATCCACTGCATCGCCGCGACGCTCGCGCCGAGCTCGCTCTGAATGGCGGGCAACGCGACGTTGACGACGGAGCCGTCGATAAACGCCATGCTCGAGCCGAGGATCGTCGCGGCGAGCGCCAGACGCTTGCGCCGGCACGGGCTGTCGAGTGCGGTGGGCTGCATGCGGATGATGAGTTCGTCGCACGGGCTCGCTTGCGCAGCGACAGCGTGCGCGCGGTGTGGGTCGCTATGAACGTGCGGGTCGGCCATGCTCGCTCCGGTGCCGGTCGATGGTGACTAGCATAGCAACTGGGGCGCAGGAGCGCAGGTGTGGGTGCTCGTGGACTTGCGCGCCGCGCCACGGCCAAGAAAAAACCCGCAGAGCCAATAGCTGTGCGGGTTTTCGGATACTGCGGCAGAACACTACGGAACTGCGTGGAAGCAGGTCGCGAAACGAATGGTGGGTGCTGAGAGGCTCGAACTCCCGACCTACGCCTTGTAAGGGCGCCGCTCTACCAACTGAGCTAAGCACCCGTTTCGCAGACTTCTGATGCTGCTGCCTCGCTGTTGCCTTTGCCGAAGCAGCAAGCCCGTTAGTTTAGCGCATCCTTTAGGGCTTTGCCAGGCCTAAATTTCGGCACTTTTGCCGCCTTGATCTTGATCGCGTCGCCGGTGCGCGGATTGCGTCCCGTGCGCGCCGTACGCTTGCCGACGGCGAACGTGCCGAAGCCGACTAGCGTCACCGAACCGCCTTTCTTCAGCGTGCCTTTTACACCGCCGATCACTGCGTCCAGCGCGCGGCCGGCCGCAGCCTTGGAAATTTCCGCCTGCTGCGCAATGTGGTCGATCAATTCCGTCTTGTTCATCCTACCCCCGCGAATGTTTTAGAAGCGAAACGGCGCGTGCAGCGCCTGACATCGTGTGGCCGGCGCAACGCCGGGCCGAGTCATTAGAATTGGCCGAAACCGCCGTGTCAACCGGGGTTGAGCCTGATTTTGCAGAGATTCGAACGGACTTGCTTATCGCCGCGATGCTTGCGCCTTTCGATGCGCGCACAACCAGTTTACAGCTTCACATTTCATTGCCCAAATGAATACCGTGTCGCTGCAAATTTCTTTGCACTCGAAAGAAAACAGGCAATAAAAAACCCGCGGCGATAAGGCCGCGGGTTTTGTGCAGCGAAACTACCGCTGAAGGTTTAGTGCTTCACGACTTCGGTTGCGCCGGAGTCCTTGCCGGGTTCGGCAGCGACCGGCGACGCAGGCTTCGCCTCTTCTTCCGGCAACGCTTCAGGCACACGTTCGAGCGCCAGTTCGAGCACCTTGTCGATCCAGCGGACCGGCACGATTTCGATTGCGTTCTTCACGTTGTCCGGAATCTCCGTCAAGTCCTTGACGTTTTCTTCCGGGATCAGCACGAGCTTGATGCCGCCGCGATGCGCTGCCAGCAGCTTCTCCTTCAGACCGCCGATCGGCAGCACTTCGCCACGCAACGTGATTTCACCCGTCATCGCGACATCGGCACGCACCGGAATACCGGTCAGCACCGACACCAGCGCGGTGGTCATCGCGATACCGGCCGAAGGACCGTCTTTCGGCGTGGCGCCTTCAGGCACGTGAATGTGAATGTCCTGCTTCTCGAACGCTTCGTCCTTGACACCGAGACGACGCGAACGCGAACGCACAACCGAGCGCGCTGCCTCGACCGATTCCTTCATCACGTCGCCGAGCGAACCCGTGCGGATCACATTGCCCTTGCCCGGCATCACGGCGGCTTCGATGGTCAGCAGATCGCCGCCCACTTCCGTCCACGCGAGACCCGTGACCTGGCCAACCTGATTTTCCTTCGCGGCCAGACCGAAGTCGTACTTGCGCACGCCGAGGAACGTGTCGAGGTTGCTGCCGTCGACCTTCACCGCGCCTTCCGCCTTCTTCAGCAGAAGCATCTTCACGACCTTGCGGCAGATCTTCGAAATTTCACGCTCGAGCGAACGCACGCCCGCTTCACGCGTGTAGTAACGAATGATGTCGCGGATCGCCGTTTCCGTCACATCGACCTCGCCATCCTTGAGGCCGTTGTTCTTCTTCTGCTTGGGCAAAAGATAACGTTGCGCGATGCTGACCTTCTCGTCTTCCGTGTAACCCGACAGACGGATCACTTCCATCCGGTCGAGCAACGGCGGCGGAATATTCAGCGAGTTCGACGTCGCCACGAACATCACGTCCGACAGATCGAAGTCGACTTCGACGTAGTGATCGGCGAACGTATGGTTCTGTTCCGGATCGAGCACTTCGAGCAATGCCGACGACGGATCGCCGCGGAAGTCCTGGCCCATCTTGTCGACTTCGTCGAGCAGGAAGAGCGGATTGCGCACGCCGACCTTGGTCAGGCTTTGCAGAATCTTGCCCGGCATGGAACCGATATACGTACGACGGTGACCGCGAATCTCGGCTTCGTCACGTACGCCGCCGAGCGCCATGCGCACGAACTTGCGGTTCGTGGCGCGAGCGATCGACTGGCCCAGCGACGTCTTACCGACACCCGGAGGCCCAACGAGGCACAGGATCGGCGCCTTCACCTTGTCGACACGTTGCTGGACCGCGAGATACTCGAGAATGCGTTCCTTCACTTTCTCGAGACCGAAGTGGTCTTCGTCGAGCACGCGTTCCGCATTCGAGAGGTCGTTGTTGACCTTGCTCTTCTTGCGCCACGGCAAGCCGATCAGCGTGTCGATATAGTTGCGCACGACGGTGGCTTCAGCCGACATAGGCGACATCAGCTTGAGCTTTTTGAGCTCGGCGTCGGCCTTCTTCTTGGCTTCCTTCGGCATGCGGGCAGCCGTGATGCGCTTCTCGAGTTCTTCGAGATCCGCACCTTCTTCACCTTCGCCGAGTTCCTTCTGGATCGCCTTGACCTGCTCGTTCAGGTAGTACTCGCGCTGGCTCTTCTCCATCTGGCGCTTCACGCGCCCACGGATGCGCTTTTCGACCTGCAGGATGTCGATCTCGGCTTCGAGCTGCGCGAGCAGATGCTCGAGACGCTCGATGACCGGGAACATCTCAAGAATGTGCTGCTTCTGGTCGAGCTTCAGCGGCAAATGTGCCGCGATGGTATCGGCCAGACGCCCGGCTTCGTCGATACCCGACAGCGACGTCAGAATCTCCGGCGGAATCTTCTTGTTCAGCTTCACATACTGATCGAACTGCGACACGATCGCGCGGCGCAGCGCTTCAGTTTCAGCGCTGTCGGCGTGGTCGGGTTCGAGCGGCATGACTTCGCACGAAAACTGCGTTTCCTGTTCTTCGATGGAAAGCGTTTTCGCGCGCTGCAAACCCTCGACGAGCACCTTAACGGTGCCATCGGGCAGCTTGAGCATTTGCAGGATGTTGGCAACACACCCTACTTCGTACATGTCCTTTTCGGTCGGCTCATCTTTCGCAGCCGTTTTCTGGGCGACGAGCATGATGTGCTTGCCGCCTTCCATCGCTGCCTCGAGAGCCTTGATCGACTTCGGGCGGCCTACGAAGAGCGGAATCACCATGTGCGGGAAAACGACTACGTCACGCAGCGGGAGCAGCGGGAGCGTAATGCGTTCCTGCGGAAGGAGTTGGGTTCCTGACATTTCATTTCCCCATGAGTGGAATCAGTTCGTTCGATAGGTGAGGCCGGCAGAAAATATTGCAAGCCTCCGCGTGTGGGAAAAGTTCAGTGACTCCGAAGGTTCAGTGACTCCATTGTGAAAACAATCTTTCTGACCACACGATAAACGAAAAAGCCGTTCACGTCGCCATGAACGGCTTTTTGCGGTATCCGAAGCCGATCAGTTCGAACCCGCGACTTTGGGCGCGTCTTCGTAGATCAGTAACGGTTTGCCGTCGCTGTCGATCACATTGTCGTCGATGATGACCTTGCTGACACCTTTCATTTGCGGCAGATCGTACATCACGTCCAGCAACGCCTGTTCCAGGATAGAGCGCAGTCCGCGCGCGCCCGTCTTGCGACGGATCGCCTTGCGCGCCACAGCCTGCAACGCGGCCGGACGAATTTCGAGTTCGACCCGTTCCATGTTGAAGAGCTTGTGGTACTGCTTCACCAGCGCATTCTTCGGTTCGACGAGAATTTTCATCAGCGCCGCTTCGTCGAGCTTGCCAAGCGTGGCGACCACCGGCAGACGGCCGATCAGTTCGGGAATCAAACCGAACTTGATCAGATCTTCCGGTTCCACTTCGCGCAGCACTTCGCCGGCGTCGCGATCCTGCTTGCTCTTCACGCTCGCGCCAAAGCCAATGCCGGTCTTTTCAGTACGATCGACGATGACTTTTTCGAGGCCGTCAAATGCGCCGCCGCAGATGAACAGAATGTTGGTCGTATCGACCTGGATGAAGTCCTGATTCGGATGCTTGCGGCCACCTTGCGGCGGCACCGACGCCATCGTGCCTTCGACCAGCTTCAGCAACGCCTGCTGCACGCCCTCGCCCGACACGTCGCGGGTAATGGACGGGTTATCCGACTTGCGGCTGATCTTGTCGATTTCGTCGATATAGACAATGCCGCGCTGGGCCTTGTCGACTTCGTAATTGCAGTTCTGCAGCAGCTTCTGGATGATGTTCTCGACGTCTTCACCCACGTAACCCGCTTCGGTGAGCGTGGTTGCGTCCGCAATGACAAAGGGAACGTTCAGAAGACGCGCGAGCGTTTGCGCGAGCAAGGTCTTGCCGGAACCGGTCGGGCCGATCAGCAGGATGTTGCTCTTGGACAGCTCGATCTCGTCTTTCTTGTCGAGATGTTTCAGGCGCTTGTAGTGGTTGTACACCGCGACCGCGAGAATTTTCTTCGCGCGTTCCTGACCGATCACATACTGGTCGAGGATTTCACGGATTTCCTGCGGACTCGGCAGATCGGACTTGGACAAGCCCGCCTCGATACCCGCGCCTGCTGCTTCGTCGCGAATGATTTCGTTGCACAGGTCGATACATTCATCGCAGATGAACACCGACGGGCCGGCAATCAGTTTCTTGACTTCATGCTGGCTCTTGCCGCAAAACGAGCAATACAACAGCTTTTCGCTGTTAGAACCTTTCTTGTCCGCCATAGATGTGTGAGCCTCCGGACACTCGATTACATGATACGCCGTTTGCCCCAGCCTCGCAGTTGGGCGCGGCGGGGCTGAGCAAGGTGACGGCGTTTGCCGCAGGCGCTCGGACGAGTCTTGATTATTTCACAACCGATCAGGCGCCGGATTTGCCCCGAATTAGGGCAAATCCGTACCCGATCAAGGACGCTTGTGGGCTACCTGATCGACCAGACCGTACGCTTGCGCGTCGTCGCCGGACATGAAGTTGTCACGGTCGGTGTCGCGCGCAATACGCTCGACCGGCTGGCCGGTGTGGTGCGCCAGCAGATGATTCAGCCGCTCCTTCAGGTAAAGGATTTCCCGAGCCTGAATTTCGATGTCCGACGCCTGACCGCGCGCGCCGCCAAGCGGCTGGTGAATCATCACGCGCGAGTTCGGCAGCGCGAAGCGCTTGCCCTTCGCGCCTGCTGCCAGCAGGAACGCGCCCATGCTCGCCGCAAGCCCCATGCACAGCGTGGAGACGTCCGGCTTGATGAACTGCATCGTGTCGTAGATCGCCATACCCGCTGAAACCGATCCGCCCGGGCTGTTGATATAGAAGTAGATGTCCTTGTCCGGATTCTCGCTCTCGAGGAACAGCATTTGTGCGACGACGAGATTGGCCGTCTGATCGTTCACCTCGCCGACCAGGAACACAATGCGTTCCTTTAGAAGACGCGAGTAGATGTCATACGAGCGCTCGCCCCGACCGCTCGTTTCCACGACGATCGGCACCAGTCCGAGCGCCTGCGCTTCGAGATCCCGGGACGACTGGGAGGTCAACGTGTCCAGCATTTGGGCGCGAAAGGTCATGCAATGGATCCTTGTCTGGAAATATTCTAAATATTTGATGCTAGACAGGTGTGGTCGACCAGCCCGTATTCAAGTGCGCGCCGACTGCACGACAGGCAGTACAAAAATGCCGCACAAAAAAACGGCGTGCGGGCCGTCGCTCCGACAGCCGGCACGCCGTTGCAGCGACGCTTACGCTTGCGCCGTTGCGCTTGCCAGTTCTTCGAAGCTCACTTCCTTGTCCGTCACCTTGGCCTTGCTCAGCACGAATTCGACGACGTTGGCTTCAACGACGTACGCTTCCATTTCAGCAAGGCGTTGCTGGTTCGAATAATACCAGCGGACGACTTCCTTCGGGTCTTCGTAGCTTTTCGCGAATTCGTCGACTTCGGCGCGGATCTGTTCCGGCTTTGCCTGCAGGTCGTTCGCCTTCACAAGCTCGGCCAGCACGAGACCCAGCTTCACGCGACGCTCGGCCTGTTCCTTGAACATAGCGGCAGGAATCGGCGCATCTTTAGCGTTCGGCACGCCGCGCTGCTCCAGATCCTGGCGAGCCATCGCGACGAGGCGTTCCTGATCCTGTTCGATCAGCGCGTTCGGCACGTCGAGTTCCGAGATCTTGAGCAGCGCGTCCATCACCTGATTCTTGACGATGGCTTGCGTGCGGCGCTTGGCTTCGCGCTCCAGATTGTCCTTGATCTCGGCGCGCATCTTGGTCAGATCGCCGTCTTCAATGCCGAGCGACTTCGCGAATTCAGCGTCGATTTCCGGCAGATGCGGCCACTCGATCTTCTTCATCGTGATCGTGAATTGCGCGGTCTTGCCGGCCACTTCCTTGCCGTGATAGTCGGCCGGGAACGCCAGGTCGAATTCCTTCGACTCGCCGACCTTCAGGCCCGTAGCCGCCTTTTCGAATTCGGGCAGCATGCGGCCTTCGCCCAGCACGAACGCGAAGTCTTCGGCGCTGCCGCCCTGGAACACTTCACCGTCAATCTTGCCGACGAAGTCGACCGACACGCGATCGCCTTCCTTGGCCGCCGTATCCGCGCCGCCGTCGCCGTGCTCGCCGGCTTCGCCGCGAGCGTGGAAATGCACGCGCTGCTTGCGCAGGATTTCCAGCGTGCGGTCGATTTCCGCTTCGGTGATCGTGGTCGTGGTGCGCTCGATTTCAGCCGTGGCGACATCGCCCAACTTCACTTCGGGATAGACCTCGAAGGTCGCGTCGAAAGCGTAATCGCCTTCAGTCGCGTCGACCTTCGGCGCAAAGCTCGGCTGACCGGCGACGCGCAGGTTTTCGGCGCGGCTGATGTCGAAGAATTCCTTGCCGACCTTGTCGCTCAGCACTTCCGCTTCCACCTGGCCCGAATACTGTTGCGTCACCATCTTGAGCGGCACCTTGCCCGGGCGGAAACCCGGCATGCGCACGTTCTTCGCGAGTTGACGGATACGCGAGTCCACTTCCTTCTGCACGGCGTCCTTCGGCAGGGAAATCGTTACGCGGCGTTCGAGCTTGCCGAGGTTCTCAACAACGTTAGCCATGGCTTCAATCGTCCTAAAATTATTCGAGCGAATTCAGTTATCTTCTCGTGCCGCATTTGCGCGCCTGCGCCGCGGGCTTGCAGGCCGCCGGCAGCACGGTTGGGTCCAAAGAGCCGAATATTTTAGCAAACTATTTGCGCGCCTAGCCGGGATTCGATGATTACGCGCGTTTTTATCGGCATTCGGAGCCCTTTCCGGGCTGTTTTCGAGTCGGTTTCGCACTTCGCCGGCGATGCCGCCGCGCTACCGGATCGCAATTTCCACAATGCCGCCTATGCCTTTCGGCATATTTAGTCGGCGCGGCCATGCTGATAAGCTAGCGAACGCGCTCGGAGCGGCGCCGCGTCCGCTTCACCGCCGCCTCCCGGCTCGTAACCATTCCAACCATTCAGAGACACCATGCCGAATTCGCCGTCCACGCCTGTCGTCGTCATCGCCCCCGATTCCTTCAAAGGCTCGCTCAGCGCCGAACAGGTCGCGCAGGCGATCGCGTCGGGCGTGCGGCGCGCCCGTCCGGACGCCGAAGTCCGTATCTGCCCGATGGCGGACGGCGGAGAAGGCACGCTCGACGCCATGCTGACGAGCGGCGGCGAGCGCCGCACGCTGAGCGTGCGCGGTGCGGCCGGGCCGGTGCGCGACGCGCTGACCGGCGTGCTCGCCGACGGCAGCGCGATCGTGGAAACCGCGGAGATCGTCGGCATCACCGATCCGGTCGGGATGGGCGTGCCGGTTCAGGCGCGCAACACGCGCGGCATGGGCGAAGCGATCAGCGCGCTCCTCGACGCGGGCGTGCGGCGATTTTTCGTCGCGCTCGGCGGCAGCAGCACGAACGACGGCGGCGCGGGCCTTCTCGTCGGACTCGGTCTGAAACTCTTCGATGCGCAAGGCGGGGAACTCGAGCCCTCGCCCGAGCAACTCGCTCGCGTCGCGCGCGTGGACGTGTCGCAACTCGACGCGCGGCTCGCGGGCACGCAATTCATCGGCATGTCCGATGTGGACAATCCGCTGACCGGTGAGCATGGAGCGACCGCCGTCTTCGGCCCGCAAAAGGGCGTCAAGCCGGAACAGGTCGCGACGATCGACGCCGCCCTCGCCCGCTATGCGGATCTCCTCGAAGCGGCGCTCGGGCGCACTGCCCGCGATCTGCCCGGCGCGGGCGCCGCGGGCGGCCTGGGCTTCGCGTTGCACATGCTCGGCGCGCAGTTCGAGCCGGGCGCGGAAACGGTCGCGCGGCAACTCGGGCTCGACGCCGCGCTCGAAGGCGCGAACTGGCTGATCACCGGCGAAGGACGCTCGGACGTGCAAACGCTGCATGGCAAAGCGCCCTTCATCGCGTGCCGTCATGCGCAAGCCGCAGGCGTGCCGGCCACACTTTTGTCGGGCGCCGTGGACTCCGCCGCGTTGCCGCGCCTTGCCGAATTTTTCAGTGGTTGCTTCTCGCCGGCACCCGGTCCGATCACGCTTGAATTCGCGATTCGCGACGCCGCGCGGCTCCTGGCGGATGAGGCCGAACAACTGACGCGTTTGAAGTACGGCGCGCGTTGACCAGGCGGCATGGTTGCGGCAACAATCACAGCGCCACAACCACGCCACTCATCACGGGAAGACCATGAAGGACTCCGCCAAAGCTGGCCTGGAACAGCTCCTCACTTATCGTCTGCATGTACTCAACAAGCTTGCTGAGCGCGGCATCAGCGAGCGCTACCAGGACAAGCTCGGCGTAACGTTGCCGGAAGCTCGCGTGATTGCGTCGGTGGGATCGTTTGGACCGTTCTCGATCATGGAACTCGCGAGGCATGCCAATCTCGACAAGAGCCAGGCGAGCCGCGCCGCCGAAGGTCTGATCAGACAGGGACTCGTCAAACGCGAAGCGAGTGCCGACGACGGACGCGTGGTGCTCGTGTCGCTCACGCCCGAGGGCCGCGCGCTGTATCGCAAGGTGATGCCGATCGCGCGCAAGTGGAATGGCGACCTGTTCGATTGCCTCGACGAAAACGAAAAGCTCGCGCTAGGCGAAGCGCTCGACAAGGTCATCGAGATGATGACTACGCGCGACGCGTGAAGCCTGTGAAACGCTGCTCGAGTCTGAAACCGGCAAGCGTCAGACATGGCGCGCGGCGCTTCAAATTTGCGACGAATGCCGCGCTCATGAACAGAGGTGGATAACGCGTGTCGTTCGTTGCGAACGCACGCGCGTCTCAGTCGTTGCTCTCGCGCCGATGCCCAGGTTCCGGCGCGTGCCCTGCACCACCGGACACCGCGTTCGCATTATCCTGGGGCGAAGCACTTGCCGGGCCGTTTAGATCCGCTGCCGCAGCCGCCGTACTGGCAAGACCTCCTGACATCGCGCCCGATGCGCTTGCCGCGGCATCGCCCGCCGGCACCCGATGCGACACGCTGCGCGCCAGACGCCACGCGATCGCCGCGAGCGAGCCGACGGCCAGTAGCAACGCGGCCCACAGCACATAGCGCCGATACGCATCCGCATTCGCCGGCGACGGCGCATTCGCATTCGGCGCAAGCGCGAGCGGCTCGCCGACGCGCGCGGTGGCAATCGCCGAGGACGCGTCCATCAGCAACTCATCGCGCCCGACCGCGGTCGACACTGCGGACGCATTGCCCACGCCGAGCGTGAAAGGCGCCGATCCGCGCGCGACGAACGTCAGCGTCGCCGGACGCCAACCCGCTGCAACAGTCAGCACGCCGCTGCCGAGTCCGCCGTTACGCGCATCGACAACCACCCGCCAGTGACGGTCCGTATCCGGCGTCAATTGAAGCGACGGATTGTTCTGTTCGACGTCCCCGTTATGCAAACGGAACAGCGTCGCATTCGACACCTCGCGCCACGCCCCGCCCAGTTCGCCGCGCGAATAGACGACCGCGGGCGCCACCGTGTTGGGCTGCGGCAGATTGAGCCGCAGCCGGTCGACCGGAAACGGACCGTTGGTGCTAAAGAAATATTCGCCGGCCTTCGGACCCGCGCGCGCGACGATGCCTTCGCGCCACTCGCGCTGGCTGTCCGCCAGTTGCGTGCGCCCCGCGCCGGCCGCCTGCACTTCCACGTCGATCGATTCGAGGTACGGCGCGCCGTCGAGCCAGCGCAAGCGCAGGTAACGCGCGTGCGCACCGTTCAGTTCGATCCGGTCCTGGCTCAGCGTGCTGCCGTTGTAGCTGACCTTGAGCAGTTGCGCATCGCCGGCCGGTTGCCAGTTGCGCAGATCGTCGCTCGATTCGACCGACACACGCCCCTGGTAATTGTCGTCGCGCAGATGGATCAGCAGCGCGCTCGCGCGGCCTTCGTGCGACGCCTGACCGGCATCGATCAGATCGGTGTCGTGCTGCGCGCGCCCAGGCGGCGCGGCGGTGGCACGCAGCGATCCGTCGGCGGCGATCGTCACGCCCAGCGGCGCGCCCGCCTGACCTGCGGCGGCGGGACGAAGCGGGAACCAGCGGGCCGGACGCAGCGTCGGCGGCGTGCGGGCCGGCTCGCGCGGCCCCTCGAGCGAGTACGGCACGGGCTCGCCCGCGCCGTTGAAAACGCGCACGTCGCCGAGATCGTTGCGCTGGCTGGCCGCATAGACCGCGGCCGGCAGCGTCACGCTGTAGTAGGCCGCGCCGTCGTCGAGCTGAAGCGCAAAGTGCCGCGCGAAATCTTCGGCCCACGCGGGCGCCGCGGTCCACGCGCACACGAGCGCGGCACACCAGCCCGTCACTTTCAGAAGATGCTTCATTGTTCAGTTTCCCTGACCATCGGCTTGGGCGGCAGCGGCGAGAAGTAGCCGATCAGCAGCAACATCAGGCCGATACCGATAAACGATACGATGCGCTCGATCCCCGTCACGTGCGACAGGTCGAACAGAAATAATTTGACGACAGTCGCGCCGAGCAACCCGCCGCCGATGAACCACACGATACGGCTTGCGCGTCTCGTCGCCCAGATCATCGCCGCCAGCGCGCACAGCGTCCAGAAGACCGAGACCGACGCCTGCACGAGCATCGACTCGGACATCTGCGCGAACTCGTACGGCACGCCGATCCAATGATGCAGCGTGCGCAGCAGCATCGCATTCAACCACACGAAGCCGGTCGCCCCGGCCGCGACTTGCAGCGGCAGCCGGTAGCCGTCGAGCGGCACGCCGAGACGGTGAACGCGCACGAGCCAGAGCGCGGCCAGTGCAAAGACCACGGCCTGCACGAGATCGAGCGGATTCAATAACGGCAGCCGCGCCCACGCGCCGCCGTCCTGCGTCAGGTTGGCGTAGAACGTCCACAGCCACATCACGAGCACGAGCGGCGTCGACGAAATTGCGCACAGGCGCACGATGCTGTCGCGTCGCGCGAGCCACAAACCGGCGAACGCGAACGCGCTCCATCCGACCAGGAACACCTGCTGCAGCGTGAACGACGCGAGCACCGCGGTCACGTCGTACGCCGCGTCGAAATGATGATGCAGCGTGCGAAGCAGCAACGCATTGAACCACAGGAACAGCGTCGCGAGCACGGCATAATCGAACGCGCGCGGGTGCCATTGCACGCCCAGTGCGCGCAGCCGTCGCAGCCACACGGCGCCCGCGACGAACACGAGTATCTGTGCGACGTCGAGCGGATTGACGATGGGCAGCCAGAAGAGCGGCGCGGCGCTGCCGTCGCTCGTCACGCTTGCAATGGTCCACGCCCACAGCAACGCGGCGAGCGGCGCCGCGGCCCACACCTGATAGGCCCGAGTGAAGCGCGCAACCGGCCAACGCAGACGATGCCCCACGCCGGCCAGCAGCAACAGCAGCGCGCCGAAGCCATACGCCCACGCGCTCCAGCTCCATGCACCTTCGGGCACGTAAGCGCGCAACGCCCAGTAGCCTTCGAGCGCGGCGAGCGTGCCGGCGGTCCAGAACATCAGCGTGTGCAGCGGCGCGAGAATGCGCTCGCCGACGTCACGTTGCTGACGCCATAAAAGCGCGTAAGTGGCGACTGCAACCAGCAGACAAACCAGCCAGCCATAACCGCTGACCGGCCTCATGTTCAATGCAAAAAGTTCGAGTGTGAGCGCGGCGAGAACAGGCACGAGCGCGAGCGCCGGCCACTCGGCGAGCGGCCAGCGCAGCTTGCGGCGCGCGCCATGAGCGAGCCATGCGCTCAACGCGGCGAACAGCGCGACGAGTGCGATGCCGACTCGGTCGCGGTCGTCCGGAACGTACGCATGGACGTAGCTCTGTATCTCGTTGAGCCCGCCCGCCACCCACCACAGCAGACCCCACAGACTCGCGACCACGCCAATCTGCGGCAGCCACGCGTGCCAGTCGCGTGCTTCGCTGCGGCCGTGCAAACGCCATCCGGTGAAGATGCCGGCGAGCGCGATCAGTACGCTTGCCAGATACGCGCCGTTCAGCACCGGCAAGCTCGCCGCGTGGCTGAACGACAAAACCGTGCCGACGACAAACGCGCCCGCCGCGGCCAGTTGCATCAGCAGGCCGAAGGCGAACGCGACGAGGCGTCGTTGCCGCACGGCGAGCCATGTCACCGCGGCGCCTTCGATTGCCCACGTCGCGCTCGTCGTCGGTCCGGTGAACGCGAGCGGCACGGCGAGCGTCGCGAAGATGACGGCGAGCGCGAACATCGAGTCGAATAGCAGGCCGAGACGCGCGCGGCGCGGCGCGAGCCAGCCCGCTATCGCCAGATAGAAGACGGCGAGCGCGACGGCGCTCCATGCGAGCCCGAACTCGGTGCCTCGCATCAGCGCGGACTGCAGGCCGATTGCGACGAGCGGCGTGCCAAACACGAGCGTGCCGTCGACGTAATGCCTGAGCGTCAGTTCGCGGCGCACCGCGTAGAGCAGCGCGATACCGACATACATCAGGAAGAAGAGGATCAGAAACGGCTCGGTGCTCGCGAGGAGTTCCGGACGATATGCCGTCGCGCCCCACGCCGCGCCGATCGAGAACGTGAAGACAAAGCCGAGCAGATTCAGCGGACGCCATGCCTTGAACCACGCGATCGCGAAGATGCCCGCGTTGAGCAACGCGTAGTAGCTAAAGAGCATCACATGACTGCCGCCGCCGGTGGACAAGAGGAGCGGCGCGAGGAAGCCGCCCGCGCTGCCCATGAACGCGAGCGAAGGCGCGTTCTGCCGTACCGCGAGGAACGCGCTCAGCGCGCAGGTGGCGATCATCAGCGGCAAGGCTGCGCCGGCGGGCAGCAGATGATAGAGCCGGGTCGCGGCGAACACCGTCAGGTACAGCGCGCCGACGCCGCCGCCTTGCAGCACGAGCCCGTACGCGCCGCGACTGTCGCCGATGCGCCAGCCGAGCACGAGCAGGGCCGTCGCGGCGAGCGCGACGCCTGCGAGGCGGAATTCGATCGGCAGCAGGCTGTTGTCGGCGGCGTATTTCAGCAGGAAGGCAATGCCGAAGAACAGCACGACGATGCCGACGCGCACCACCGTATTGCCGCCGAAGAGCCAGTCGCGGCCTGCTTTGAAAAGGCGCTCGACGACGCCGGGCCCGCGTGGAGGTGCGGGTGGGAGGTTGGGTTGTGCGGGGGCGGCGAGGTCAGGTTGGGTATGCGCGGCGGCGGCGGGTTGCGGTTGGGCGGGTTGTGCCGCGTCGGTCGCAGTGGCTTGCGGGAGGCCCGCGAGGTTCGGTTGTGCTGGCGCGGCGGCGTCGGCTTGGGTGCGCGCGGCTGCGTCGAGTTGTGCTTGTGCTTGTGCTTGTGCTTGTGCTTGTGCTTGTGCGGCGGCGTCCATGCCGGTTGACGTTTCTGTCTGCCGAACAATCGACGCGCCCGCCTCCCCGCCCGCTGGCGCAAGCGCCGCCGACGCTCTCGCCGTGAGCTTCTCAGCTTCTTGCGGCGCGATTGCATAGCGATGCTCTGTGGTGCCTGCCGCAACTGAATCGGGCATCGTTGCGGCGTCTGATGCGTGCATCGGCGCTGGCGCTCGAGCGTCGTCGTCGGCTGATGCAATACCCGCTGCCTCACGCAATTGCCGGATCTCGCCGCGCAGCGAAACGAGTTCACGTTCCAGCCACTCGACGCGAGCCGCCAGGTCACGAGGCGCGCCGGGCGCATCCGTGGCGGTAGCGCCCGGCAATGGCGACTGCGCAGTGCCCGCTGGATTTCTCTTGCGCAAGCGCGCCAGCGCAAAGCCCGCGAGCGCGCCGAAGAATGCGCCGTAGCCGAGCGGAAGATCGTTCGACAACGAAGCCAGCATGCCGACCACCGCGCCCAGCACGGCAAATATCACGCTCATCGCATCCCTCTTTTATTGTGTTTTCCGGCGATACCCGTTTGATCGCAACCTCGGTCGCGCGGATTATCCGCGAATACGGCATGTGGAATCAGCGAAAATCGGCGCGCAGAATAACATGCAAAGCGACGTGCAAAGCGGGCTTTTCAAGCAGCTATCCCCCGATAGATGATGACGAGCGGCAGGCAAGCCAATTGAACGCGGATGTCGCCACGTCTCCGACAACACTTGCCGAAATTTCATCGCTCATTATGCGGCTGATGTGCGTCGATTAATTAAAGCGAATCGCTTACCGAATCGAACCGTTATTGTCAGCGTTTTTGCCAGCGCCTTTGCCGAGTCAATTACCCGAACAACGGCACGCGATTATCCGCGCGCCGCATTCTCACTGATCGCGACGCTGTCTTCGCGGCAAAACGCCAACCGTGTCAAAATCCCGGGTCCGCCGCGTGCGCCGGGTTATCGCTTCCATTCAGGTCGATGAACCGCGCGGCGCGCGAGCCCAGTCATCCAACTCTATTCAGGGAAGTTTCAGTGGACATCAACAAACAGGTCGCGGCGCTCACGGCGTCGGAACTCCAGACGGCCGGTGCGAGCCAGGCGACGGCGATCGCGGTAAGCGTGCTGTTGCGCCATCTGCGTTCGCCGGAACTGGTGAAGCTGTTGTCGTCGGCATTCGAAAACCATCAGGCGGTCATGCTGCAAACGCCGTGGCCCGAGCCGATGTTGCAGGCTTTCGAATCGACGCGGCGCTTTCTCGAGGGCGCCGCGCAAGCCGATCTGCCGGGCACGCAGGCGCCGCCCGCCACACCGGAAGCCTGAGCGGCCTGACCTCGCCATGCGGGCCTCTACGGGCCTGCATCGCGCGCGCCGCCTATCCGGGTCACCAAAAAAGAGTCACCCAAGGGCCACCCAAAAAAGAGCCCCGGCGAGTGCTGTGACCTGACGGGGGTTCTCACTACACATCGCGACGATCGCGAACACTCGGCGTCGTACCGCTTCAGGCCGCCGTCAATTCCTGATTGCAGCCTCGCCAGCAGATTGTCGGGCGCGCTTTTGATTCGTCCCGCATGACGGTACGGCACAACTTTCCGAAATTGGAAGTTACGACATCAGAAAATCGGAGTATCTTTCCGATCAACCAAAAAAAATACCAAAGACCAAGAGATGGCAGATAACGAACCGACCAAGCCGGACTACCTTCTGTTCGATGAAATGAAGGAAGTCAGCGCGACCGTGCGCCGCACTCGCTCAGCGCAGGGCAAAAAGAATCCCGAGGACCTTCCGTTCGGTACGCCCGAGTGGATCGAGGTCAGCACGGACCTCATGCGGGACATGTGTGTGGCGATGGGTGGAGATCCCGACGCATGGCCGGCACTCCCGAATATCGAGTGATTGATAACCTGCGGAACCGGACCGACGGTCTCATTTGTACAGGTGGGCCATAGCGGACGGCCCGCTGTTCATCGACCCAACGACGCGCGAACGGTACGCCGGCTCGCACCAGATTTACCGCGTCTGGCAAACGGCGCGCAAGCGCGCCGGCGACGATTCTTCAGGCGCAAAGACCGTGGATAAGTTTGGAAAAGAAAACGGCGAAAAGAATGCAGCGATGCACGGAAAGCTTCTTGAGCGCGCAGGCCTTCAACAGGTTCCGATTCCGGCCTAGCGCCGCGGACTCTATTTCTCGGACTCTATTTCTTCTTGAGGCAGCGGAATATCCAATACATTGGAAAGACAGAAGATGTCTATACGCGGCGCGGGCAGCACATCAACGTCAAGAAATTCGATGATGTTATGTTCCTGCCGACAATCCCGGATTCGCTTCAAGGCCGCCGGTCAACCACGCCAAGGAAATCCGCAGACCGCTCTATATCGAGAAGTTAATGGTGCGAGGGAGGGGACTCGAACCCCTACACCCTTGCGGGCGTCAGGACCTAAACCTGGTGCGTCTACCAATTTCGCCACCCTCGCAGCCGGGCCAACGTTGTACGTCTCGCCCGATGTCCTGCATGCTTTCCGGCGCGTTCAAATGTACGCGCCCAAAAGCGTAAGCGCGAGATTCTAACGCATTGATTCGCGCTTGTCTGCAACTGCCGGGCATCCGGCTCGCGCCTCTGCCGTTGCCCCGCCGATGCTACAATTTTCGGCTTCGCGCACGCATGCCGTGCTCACTTCGCCTGCCCTTCCCCACATTCCAAGCCGTGAATTTCGACGAATATTGCCAGCAAAAAGCGGCGCCCCCTGGATCGAGCGCCTACTACGCGCTGCGGCAAGCACCGGCCGCCAGTCAGCCGCGCTTGACCGCGCTCTTCGCACTGCGCCGCGAGTTCGAGGAAACGGTCAAGGAAGTGAGCGACCCCGCGATTGGCCGCACGAAGCTCGCGTGGTGGCAAAACGAACTCGGCGCGTTGGCTGCGGGCTCGCCCACGCATCCGGTTTCAAAGGCGCTCGCGGCTTCGCTGCCCGACGTCAAAGCGGAATACCCCGCGTTGCAGACGCTGCTTGGCGGCTTCGAGATGGATCTCGACCAGGCGCGTTACCTGGACTATCCGAATTTGCGCCGCTACGTGCAGGCGGTTGGCGGCACTTTTGCCGCGCTTGTGGCGCGCGCAGCGAGCACGAATGGATCCACCAGCGCACACACCAGCGCACACACCGACGGCGCGCAGGCTCCGGGCTGGTCCGCACCGTTAGGCGAAGCGCTGCTGCTCGCACAACTCGTGGCGGAAACGGGCAACGATGCGCGCCACGGCCGCATCTACATTCCTATTGACGAAATGCAGCGCTTCAGTGTGACAGCCGCGGACCTGATCAATCGAAAATATTCGGATGCGTTCACGGAGCTCATGCGCTTTCAGACGAAGCGTGCCCGCGATGCCTTGCATAGCGCGCTCGCCGCGGTGCCGCGCAGCGAGCGCCGTTCGCAGCGCACGCTGCTTGCGCAGGCCGCGCTCGCTGGCGCGTTGCTCGATGAAATAGAGCGCGACGGTTATCACGTGCTGCATCAACGTATCGCGTTGACGCCGGTCCGCAAGCTGTGGATCGCGTGGCGCGCGAAGTAAGCGCAAGGAGCGGAGCGCGCCGTCGTCAGATGTGCAGCAAAGGGAGTGGCTCGAACTGCTGCCGCAAGATCGCCTGTGCGTCGACACGCCACCAGCGCGCGAGCACCGTCGCGTAAAGCTGTCGAAAATCGACGCCGACCGGCAGCTCCCCATTGCCGTCGAGCCGCGCCAACTGCGGCGGCACGCCGTGCAAGCCGCCGCGCACTCGTCCACCCATCATGAAATGCGGCGCCACGGTGCCGTGGTCCGTGCCGGCGCTGTCATTCTCACGCGGATGCCGCCCGAACTCGCTGTACGTCATCACGAGCGTGTCGTTCCAACGGCCCAGTTCGACAAGCGCCGATCGCATTGCAGCCAAGCCTTCAGCAAGTTGCGTCAGCAACAGACGGTGGCGCTCCGGCTGATTCTGATGCGTATCGAAGCCGTTTAGCGTCAGGCGGATTGCGGTTGCGGGGGCGGTCGTGTCCGCTTGCGCAGCATGTAGTCGCAGTGCCTGCCCTTGCTGTGCTTGCACGCGCAACCTATCGCGGGCCGCGAGCATCTGCATCGCGCTCTTTATCGACGCGCCGAACGAACTGCATGGAAACGCGGTCGTCAGTCGCGTTGCGTCTTGTGCGCGCAGCGGCCGACCACATAGTTGAGCGATGCCTTTCCCGGCCTCTACAACTTGACCTCGACCGGCACGCGCCCCATCACCACCGCCCTGCGCCAACGGTCCCATTTCATCGCTGCCGATCACGACGCCCTCAGCGGCAAAACCAGCCGCCGCCGACGCGCTGTCGAACGCGCGACTGAGCCAGCCTTCGCGCAGGTACTGATCGGAGCGCGATGCCGTGTCCCATATCTGCATCGAACGAAAATGCGAGAGGTTGGGCGCCGCGTAACCGACGCCCTGAACGATCGCAAGCTGCCCGCTTCGCCACAAAGGCATCAACGGTTCGAGCGACGGATGCAGCGCCGTGCGTTCGTCAAGTTGAATCGCGTGCTCGCGTCTGATTGCGATGCGCTTACGGAGCCGGTAGTACGCCGGATCGGCGAACGGAATGACGGTGTTCAGACCGTCATTGCCGCCCTTCAATTCGATGAGGATCAGCAGCTTGCCGTTATCGCGTGCGAACGCTGGAACGTGACGTGCCGTGTGCGCGGCGGGCTCAGCGCCGAATGTGCGAGGCAGCCAGAGGGCCGCGCTGGCGGCGGCGCTCATCGAGAGAAAGCTGCGTCGTTTCATGGGGCGTCCGGAAGGATGCGCGAATCACTGGCGAGCAAATGTGCAAGGCGCACGATGCGTTCATGACAGAGCAAATCTTCACGCACGATGACGCATCGCATGCGGCATGCCGCTCCCTTGTCTGCCCGCTTCTAGTACACAGGCCATATGCAAGACTCGACACACCTTGTCAGCATGATGAGCAAGACATGCCCAGCAAAATCACGAACGGGAAGCACAGCGAAGAGCGATGCAAGTGCGAACAAGCACAAGACAGCACAAGAACGGAAAGACAGCGTGGAACGCTAAAACCAGAACAAGCACGACGACCACCACCACCAAAACCCTACCGCTTATAAAGCTCCCGCACAGCATCTTCGATATGCTGCCTCAGCAAACGACGTTCGTCCGGCGTCATATGCCCATCGCGGCGGCGTTGATCGAGGTCGGGGGGAACCGCGGTGCGCAGCATCACGTCCGATGCAGGCCGCTCGCTGTTCGAGTCATGACGGTTTGCTTTTGAGGGACTCGGTCTGGGCGCGCGCGCGCTCGCAGCTCTGTCGGCAGAAGGCTGGGCGTGGGCGAGCGTTGATCCCAATGTGCCTGCGAGCGTACCGGCAACCGCCAGTGCAATCACGTTCAGGCGCACATTCGGCCAAACCCCTCCCTTCATGTTGTTCCCTTCGTGGCGCGGCAACCGGCGACCTCAAATGCTGTGACAAACCCGGTTACGAGCCGGGCGCGTGGGTTTTAGTCGAGTGAAGTATCCACCGAACAGCCGCATTCAGTAAAGGAGTCTAACTGGCGTCGCTTTACGCCGTGCCACAGGCAGGGTAAATTTTGTAACTGACTGTAACTCGACAAATGATGCAACCGCGCACCACTTTCTAATCGCGCTAAGATGCCGACCATGGAAACCAAAAACCCTTCGAAAATCCTCGTCGTCGACGACGATCCGCGCCTGCGCGACCTGCTGCGCCGCTACCTCGGCGAACAAGGCTTCAATGTTTATGTGGCGGAGAACGCGCCGTCCATGAACAAGCTGTGGGTGCGCGAGCGCTTCGATCTGCTGGTGCTCGACCTCATGCTGCCAGGCGAGGACGGCCTGTCCATCTGCCGGCGTCTGCGCGGCAGCAACGACCGCACGCCGATCATCATGCTGACGGCCAAGGGCGAAGACGTCGATCGTATTGTCGGCCTCGAAATGGGCGCTGACGACTATCTGCCGAAGCCGTTCAATCCGCGCGAACTGGTCGCGCGAATTCATGCTGTGTTGCGCCGTCAGTCGCCGTCGGAATTGCCGGGCGCGCCGTCCGAGACCACCGAGGTCTTCGAGTTCGGCGAGTTCGCGCTGAACCTCGCGACCCGCACGCTTACCAAGGCAGGCCAGGAAATCCCGCTGACCACCGGCGAGTTCTCGGTGCTCAAGGTATTCGCGCGTCATCCGCGCCAGCCGCTGTCGCGCGAGAAGCTGATGGAACTCGCTCGCGGCCGCGAATACGAAGTGTTCGACCGCAGCCTCGACGTGCAGATCTCCCGTCTGCGCAAGCTGATCGAGCCCGACCCAGGCAGCCCGCGCTTCATTCAGACGGTATGGGGTCTAGGCTACGTGTTCATTCCCGACGGCGCAGCCTGAGTTTGTTCACACCTCAAGCTTTTGTTTTCAGATAAGAAGGGCCCATGCGGATCGACCGGCGCCTCCTGACGCTCGCGTTCGGCGGCCTTTTCTGGCGGACCTTTCTGCTGATCGCGCTGTTGATCGCAGTCAGTCTCGCCGCGTGGTTCCAGAGCTTCCGGGTGATCGAGCGCGAGCCGCGCGCGCAGCGCGTGGCGTTGCAGCTCGTCGCCATCGTCAAGCTCACACGCACGGCACTCCTTTATTCCGATCCCGATCTGCGGCGCGCGTTGCTGCAAGATCTGGAAAGCAATGAGGGCGTGCGCGTGTATCCGCGCGAAACCACCGACAAGTTCAAGCTGCAGCCCGACGAGTCGCTGAACCGGCTGATCGAACACGACATTCGCGGCCGTCTCGGCGACGACACCGTGATCGCGCAAAGCGTCAACGACATCCCGGGCGTGTGGATCAGCTTCAAGATCGACGACGACGATTACTGGGTCGCGCTCGACCGCGATCAGCTCGACAATGCGACCGGCCTTCAATGGGCCGGCTGGGGCGTGTTCGCGCTCGCGTTGTCGCTATTCGGCGCGGCCTTCATCACGAGTCTCGTGAACCGGCCGTTCGCACGTCTCGCGATGGCCGCGCGCCGGGTCGGCTCGGGCCAGTCGCCCGAACCGCTGCCCGAGCGGGGCATGGGCGTCGCGGCCGAAACCAATCGCAGTTTCAACCAGATGGTGCGGGACCTCGAACAGCTCGAGGCCGACCGCGCCTTGATGCTCGCCGGCATCTCGCACGATCTGCGCACGCCGCTCGCGCGGCTGCGGCTCGAAACAGAAATGAGTCCGTCGGATCAAAGCACGAAAGACGCAATGGTCGACGACATCGAGCAGATGGATATGATCATCGGCCGCTTCCTCGATTACGCGCGGCCGGTGCAGCGCGTGCCCGAGCCCGTCGATCTGTCGGTGATCGCAAGCGAACTCGCCGCGCGCATGCAAAGCGAGGACAGCATGCGGCTGATCACGCGGCTTGCGCCGTCGGCGGTGATCGAAGCGGACGAGACCGACATGCGGCGCGTCGTCGGCAATCTGCTGGAAAACGCGCGCAAATACGGTTTGAGCGATGGCGACGGCATTCCGCACGTCATTCTGGAGACGCGTGTGTCGCACTCGCGAGTCGAGCTTTCGGTGGTCGACGAAGGCCCGGGCATTCCGGAAGATCAACTCGCGCTCGTCACACGGCCGTTCTATCGTGTGAACTCCGCTCGCACGCAGGCGAACGGCACGGGTCTCGGCATGGCGATCGTGCAGCGGCTCGTCGGCCGTTATCGCGGCGCGCTGCGCTTGCGCAATCGCACGCCGGGCCCCGGCCTCGAAGTCACGATCGAATTCCCGCTCGCCAAAGGCGCTTGAGTCCACTGCGAGCCCGCTGTGAACCGCTGTGGCCCGCGCCTTGCGACACCGGCGACATCAGACCAGGCTGCGCACTGCCAATGCCCGCCCCGTTGAATAATAACTATCCGGGTTGTTAGTTAAAAACTATTGAGCGGATAGTTCCATAGAGCTATAGTTAAAAGCCTGACACGCGCTCGTGATGACGAGCTGGTAGCCTCAACATGCTGTTTTTTCCAACACACGAAGGAGCACTCGCATGAAAACCGTTGGCGACAAACTCGAAGCGTTCACCGTCACCGCTGCCAAGCCTGGCTTTAACAACCACGAGGAAAACGGCGTCTCGGCGTTCGAAGAGATCACGGAGCAGTCGTTCCCCGGCAAGTGGAAAATCATCTACTTCTACCCGAAGGATTTCACCTTCGTGTGCCCGACGGAAATCGTCGAGTTCGGCAAGCTCGCGAAAGACTTCGAGGAACGCGACGCGGTGCTGCTCGGCGGCAGCGTCGACAATGAATTCGTCAAGCTCGCATGGCGCCGCGAGCACAAGGACTTGAGCAAGCTGAACCACTATTCGTTCGGCGACGTGAAGGGCGAGCTGATCGACCAGCTCGGCGTGCGCGACAAGGAAGCGGGCGTCGCGCTGCGCGCCACGTTCATCGTCGATCCGGACAATACGATCCAGCACGTTTCGGTGAACAACCTGAACGTCGGCCGCAATCCTGAGGAAGTGCTGCGTATTCTCGACGGTCTGCAAACGGACGAGCTCTGTCCGTGCAACCGCGCAGTCGGCGGCGCGACGCTGTAAGCCGTGTCTGCCCAGGCCCGCCACGCTTGAAAAAGCCGCGGGCTTTTTTATCGACAACCCGATAGGAGATCGCAATGGAGTTCTTGTCTTCCATTAAGGCGCTCGTGCCCGACTACGCGAAAGACATCCGGCTGAATCTCGACGGCACGATCGCGCGCTCGTCGCTGGAAGGTAACGATGCGGTGGGCGTCGCGTTGGCCGCGGCTTTCGCCGCGAAGAGCACGGTGATCGTCAACGCGATTCGCAACGCGGGCGTGCTCTCGCCCGAAGAGACGAACGGCGCGTTGACCGCCGCCGCGTTGATGGGCATGAACAACGTCTGGTATCCGTACGTCGAAATGACGGACAACGCGGATCTGAAATCGCAACCGGCGCAGTTACGCATGAACGCCTATGCGTCGCATGGCGGCGTGGACAAGCGGCGCTTCGAGATGTATGCGCTGGCCGCGTCGATCATCGGCAAGTGTCATTTCTGCGTGAAGTCGCACTTCGATACGCTGGTCGCCGAAGGCATGAGCACGACGCAGTTGCGCGACGTGGGCCGGATTGCCGCGGTGATCAATGCGGCCGCGCAGTGTATTGCCGCTGAATAACGGCCGTTGATTTCGTCGCGGCTTCCGGGCATTCTCGACGCCGCGCAAGCCGCTCTTCGCGGCCGCATAAAAAGCCAGTCAATCCTTGACCAGCAACACCACGGCCTGCGCCTCGATGCCCTCGCCGCGACCGAGATAGCCGAGCTTCTCATTCGTCTTGGCTTTCACGTTGACCTTTTCCGTCGGCAGGCCGAGGTCGGCGGCAATGTTCGCGCGCATGCCTTCGATATGCGGCGCGAGCTTCGGCGCCTGCGCGACCACGCTGCTGTCCACATTCGCGATCGAAAAGCCCGCGGCCTTCACGCGCGCCACGCACTCGCGCAGCAGCACGCGGCTGTCGGCGCCGGCGAACTTCGCATCCGTATCGGAGAAATGGCGGCCGATGTCGCCGAGCGCGGCCGCGCCGAACAGCGCGTCGGTGATCGCGTGCAGCAGCACGTCGGCATCCGAATGGCCGAGCAAGCCGCGCTCATAGGGAATCGTCACCCCGCCGATAATCAACGGACGCCCCGGCACCAGCGCATGCACGTCGTAGCCTTGCCCAATTCTGAAATCCATCTGCGTCAAGTCCTCAAGTCCGTTCACTGAATTCACTGAAAATGAAACCGCCGGTCACGCTGCCGAAGGCCGCAGCAAAATCGCCTCGGCGAGATCGAAGTCTTCCGGGTACGTCACCTTGAAATTGCGCAGGCTGCCCTGCACGAGCCGCGGCGCATGGCCGGCCCATTCGATCGCGCTCGCTTCGTCGGTGAGATCGTGGCCGTCGGCCTGCGCGCGCAAGATCGCTTCGCGCAGCATGCCGATGCGGAACATCTGCGGCGTCTGCGCCTGCCAGAGTCCGTCGCGCGATTCGGTGCGGGCAATGCGGCCGTCCGCCGATGCGCGGTCGATGCGCTTTAACGTATCCGCGACCGGCAAGGCCATGATGCCGCCCACCGCGTCGTCTTTCAGCGCGCCGGTCAACGTGCGGATCAGCCCCGGCGTGATGCCCGGCCGCGCGGCGTCGTGCACGAGCACCCAGTCGTCGTCGCGCGCGTTGAACTCGGTGAGCGCGTGCAAGCCGTTCAGCACCGACGCCTGGCGCGACGCGCCGCCGCAACGGCGCACGGCAAAGCGCAAGCCGCCGAAGCGGCGCGCGTCGAAGTGCTGGTCGTCGGGCGCAATGACGACGAGCGTTTGCGCGAATTCGCTGCACGCGTCGAATGCCGCGAGCGAATAATGCAGCAGGTCGCGGCCGGCGACGGTGCGATACTGTTTGGGCATCGCGGCACCGGAACGGCTGCCGGTGCCTGCGCACGGAATCAGGGCAAATAGACGGGAAGTCACGAGTGCGGATGCCGCGAGGTCAAAGTAAAGGACGGATTTTATAATAGGTCCTTCGCATCCACGCCCCGACACGCGTAAACTTGCCGGTTCGTGTGAGCCCGAGGCCGCCTTTTCCTTTCTATGCCAGATATCGCCGCAACATCGCAGTACTCCCCGCCCGTCGCGCTCGTCAAGGCCGGCCAGCGTTTCGCCTTCGACGGCACGCATGGCTCGTCCGACGCCCTGCTGATCGCCCGCTACCATCTCGCCTATCGGGAGAAGGTGCCGCTGCTCGCGGTCGTCTGCGAAAGCGCGGTCGATGCGCAGCGGCTGTCGCAGGAAATCGGCTTTTTCGCGCCGGACGCGCGCGTGCGCCTGCTGCCCGACTGGGAAACGCTGCCTTACGACACCTTTTCGCCGCACCAGGACCTGGTCTCGGAGCGCCTCGCCACGCTGCACGATCTCGGCGAGGGCCGCTGCGACATCCTGCTCGTGCCCGCCACCACGGCGCTGTACCGGATGCCGCCGGCGTCGTTTCTGGCCGCCTATACGTTCTCGTTCTCGCAAGGAGAGCGCCTCGACGAGGCCAAGCTGAAAGCGCAGCTCACACTGGCCGGCTACGAACACGTGAGCCAGGTCGTGCGCCCCGGCGAATACTGCGTGCGCGGCTCGCTGCTCGATCTTTACCCGATGGGCTCGCCCTTGCCCTACCGGATCGATCTGTTCGACGACCAGGTCGATTCGATCCGCGCGTTCGATCCCGACACGCAGCGCAGCCTTTATCCGGTGAAAGACGTGCGCCTCTTGCCGGGCCGCGAATTCCCCTTCGACGAAGCCGCGCGCACCGCGTTTCGCAGCCGCTGGCGCGAGACGTTCGAGGGCGATCCGAGCCGCGCGTCGATCTATAAGGACATCGGCAACGGCGTGCCGTCGGCGGGCATCGAATATTATTTGCCGCTTTTCTTCGACGAGACGGCCACCCTCTTTCACTACTTGCCGCAAGGCGCGCAACTCGCGTTTATCGGCGATCTGGATGCGGCGATCCGGCGCTTCACCAACGACACGAAGCAGCGCTACAACTTCCTGTCGCACGATCGCGACCGGCCCATTCTCGAGCCGCAGCGCCTCTTTCTGACGGACGAGGATTTCTTCACGCTCGCCAAGCCGTTCGCGCGCCTCGTGCTGCCGGCCAATGCGGGCGGCGGCTGGGCGACGCCGCTGCCGAATCTCGCGATCGACCGTCACGCGGACGATCCTGTCTCGGCCTTGCGCGCGTTTCTCGACACGACGCCGAACCGCGTGTTGTTCGCCGCGGAATCGGCGGGCCGCCGCGAAACGCTATTGCAGTTGCTTGCGGACAATCATCTGAAGCCCGCGTCGAGCGACAGCTTCCAGGACTGGCTCATCGGCGACGCGCGTTTTTCGCTCGGCGTCGCGCCGCTTGCGAACGGCTTTGCGGTGCCGGTCGACGGCATCGCGATCATCACCGAAACGGAGCTTTACGGACCGCTCGCGCGGCGTGCGGGGCGTCGTCGCCAGGAACAGGCGAGCAACGTCGATTCGATGGTGCGCGATCTGTCCGAGCTGAAGGTCGGCGATCCGGTCGTGCATTCGCAGCACGGCATTGGCCGCTACATGGGCCTCGTCACGATGGACCTGGGCGAAGGCGAAACAGAGTTCCTGCACCTCGAATACGCGGGCGACAGCAAGCTCTACGTGCCGGTCGCGCAACTGCATGTGATCTCGCGCTATAGCGGCGCCGACCCGGAAAGCGCGCCGCTGCATTCGCTCGGCTCGGGTCAATGGGAGAAGGCCAAGCGCAAGGCCGCGCAGCAGATTCGCGACACGGCCGCCGAGCTGCTGAACCTTTACGCGCGCCGCGCCGCGCGCTCGGGCCACGCGTTCGCGCTCGAGCCGAAAGACTATGTGAAGTTCGCCGAGAGCTTCGGCTTCGAGGAAACGCCGGACCAGGCCGCGGCCATCGCCGCCGTGATCGGCGACATGACGAGCGGCAAGCCGATGGACCGTCTGGTATGCGGCGACGTGGGCTTCGGCAAGACCGAGGTTGCATTGCGCGCCGCGTTTATCGCGGTGATGGGCGGCAAGCAGGTCGCGCTTCTCTCGCCCACCACGCTGCTCGCCGAACAGCATACGCAAACCTTCACGGACCGCTTCTCCGACTGGCCGGTGCGTATCGCCGAACTGTCGCGCTTCAAGTCGACCAAGGAAGTGAACGCCGCGATCCAGCAGATCAACGAAGGCAGTGTCGACATCGTGATCGGCACGCACAAGCTGCTCTCGTCGGATGTGCAGTTCAAGCGGCTCGGGCTCGTGATCATCGACGAAGAACACCGCTTTGGCGTGCGTCAGAAAGAAGCGCTCAAGGCGTTGCGCGCCGAAGTGGACGTGCTCACGCTGACCGCCACGCCGATTCCGCGCACGCTCGGCATGGCGCTCGAAGGGCTGCGCGATTTCTCCGTGATCGCGACCGCGCCGCAAAAGCGTCTGGCGATCAAGACCTTCGTGCGTCGCGAGGAAGAAAGCGTGATTCGCGAAGCGATGCTGCGCGAACTGAAGCGCGGCGGCCAGGTTTACTTTTTGCACAACGAAGTCGAGACCATCGAGAATCGCCGGCAGATGCTTGAAGCGCTCGTGCCCGAAGCACGCATCGCGGTCGCGCATGGGCAGATGCACGAGCGCGAACTCGAACGCGTGATGCGCGACTTCGTCGCGCAACGCGCGAACGTTTTGCTGTGCACGACGATTATCGAAACCGGTATCGACGTGCCGAGCGCGAATACGATCCTGATTCATCGCTCGGACAAGTTCGGTCTTGCACAATTGCACCAGTTGCGCGGGCGCGTCGGGCGCTCGCATCACCAGGCGTACGCGTATCTGCTCGTGCACGATCCGCAAGGTCTGACGAAGCAGGCGCAGCGCCGGCTCGAGGCGATCCAGCAGATGGAGGAACTCGGTTCGGGCTTCTATCTGGCCATGCACGACCTGGAGATTCGCGGCACGGGCGAAGTGCTCGGCGACAAGCAGTCGGGTGAGATTCACGAGATCGGTTTCCAGCTTTACACCGACATGCTCAACGACGCCGTGAAGGCGCTGAAGGACGGCAAGGAGCCCGACCTCACCGCGCCGCTCGCCGCGACGACCGAGATCAATCTGCATGCGCCCGCGATTCTGCCCGCCGACTATTGCGGCGACGTGCAGGAACGTCTGTCGCTCTACAAGCGGCTCGCGAATTGCGAGCACAGCGATTCGATCGACGGCATTCAGGAAGAGCTGATCGACCGCTTCGGCAAGCTGCCGCCGCAAGCGCATGCGCTTGTCGAGACGCATCGGCTGAGGCTAGCGGCGAAGCCGTTGGGCATCTCGAAGATCGACGCGGGCGAAGCCGTGATCGGCTTGCAGTTCATTCCGAATCCGCCAATCGACGCGATGCGTATCATCGAGATGGTGCAGAAGCACAAGCACATCAAGCTCGCGGGCCAGGACAAGCTGCGTATCGAAACGCGCAGTCCCGACCTTGCGGTGCGCGTCGCGACCGTCAAGGAGACCTTGCGCGCGCTCGGGTCGCCGAGCCGCGGTACGGCCGCGGCAACGGCCGCGCGATGAGTTGAGGCATGGCGTAGGGCGGGTTCATTCAGCGCACGCGTTACGCGCTGCCCAGCGCACAAAACCGCCCTACGTCTAGCGTTATTCCGCAATGCTGCGCTGCGCAACCCGCGCGCAGCAGCGCACTCACTGTACACAAGCCGCATACGGCACGGCATTTTTGGGTATGATCGAAAGACTCAAATGCCGGAGTCTTGTCATGTCTCATGTCGCTGATTCAGCGCAGTCCTCGCAAACATCCGCCACTGCATCATCCGCTTCCGCCTCCGATACGCCTGTCTCGCTGCCCTGGGTCACACGGCTCGTGTCGATGGATACCGTGAGCCGCAATCCGAATCTCGGTCTGATCGAAACCGTGCGCGACGAGTTGCGCGCCGTAGGCATCGACGCCACGCTCACGCACGATCAAAGCGGCAAATGGGCCAACCTCTTTGCGACGATCCCCGCGCACGACGGCGAAACGAATGGCGGCGTGGTCTTGTCCGGCCACACGGACGTGGTGCCCGTCGACGGTCAGCAATGGGACAGTGATCCGTTCAAGCCGGAAATTCGCGGCGACAAACTGTATGGCCGCGGCACCTGCGACATGAAAGGCTTCATCGGCGCGGCGCTTGCGCTCGTGCCCGACATGCAGCGCACGAAGCTCGCCAAGCCGATTCACTTCGCGCTTTCGTTCGACGAGGAAGTCGGCTGCGCGGGCGCACCGCTGCTGATCGCCGACCTGATGAAGCGCGGCGTGAAGCCGGACGGCTGCATCGTCGGCGAGCCGACCAGCATGCGGCCCATCGTGGCGCATAAGGGCATCAACGCTTATCAATGCTGCGTGCGCGGCCAGGCGGCGCATTCGTCGCTCACGCCGAAGGGCTTGAACGCGATCGAATACGCAGCGCGCCTCATCTGCTATATCCGCGACATGGCCGATCAGTTCCGCGAGCAAGGTCCGTTCGACGAACTGTACGACGTGCCCTTCACCACCGCGCAAACCAGCACGATCGTCGGCGGCAATGCGATCAATACGGTGCCGGCCGAATGCAAGTTCCAGTTCGAATTCCGTAACCTTCCCACGCTCGACCCGGAGCCGATCTTCGCGCGCATCGACCAGTACGCGCGCGAAACGCTGCTGCCGAAAATGTTGCGCGAGCATCCATCGGCGGCCATCGAGATCACGAAGATCGCCGCGGCGCCGGGACTCGATTCGTCCGAACAGGCGGCCATCACGCAGCTCGTGCGCGCGCTCACCGCGGATCAGGACAAGCGCAAGGTTGCATACGGCACGGAGGCCGGACTGTTTTCGCTGGCGGGCATTCCGAGCATTGTGTGCGGACCCGGCGACATCCAGCAGGCGCACAAGGCCAACGAGTTCGTCGCACTCGATCAGCTCGTGCAGTGCGAACGCTTCCTGCGCAAGTTCATCCACAGCATGTCGGTGGAAGCGCATGCGCTCTGAAAACGCGTGAGAAAGAAACACACACTCACGCGTTTCCCGATCAACCCATTGTCGCCCACGCCATGTCAACCGCCACGCCGCAGCACACCGACCATACGATCGACGGCGAGCCGATCCCCACTCTCGACGACATTGCCGCGCAGCACTTCGCGCTGACGCCGTGGGTGGCGCGAACGCCAGTGTTCGACAGGCTCGACTTCGCGTCGCTCGAAGGCACGGTGGTGAACTTCAAGTTCGAGTTGCTGCAGGCGGGCGGCAGCTTCAAGGCGCGCGGCGCGTTCACGAACCTGCTCGCGTTGGATGAAGCACAGCGCAGCGCAGGCGTCACCTGCGTATCGGGCGGCAACCATGCGGTAGCGGTCGCCTATGCGGCGATGCGGCTTGGCATCAGCGCGAAGGTCGTGCTGTTTCGCGCGGCGAATCCGGCACGCGTCGCGCTGTGCCGGCAATATCGCGCGGAAATTGTGTTCGCCGAAGATCTCGCCGAAGCGTTCGAGCTCGTGCGCCGCATCGAAGCCGAAGAAGGCCGCTACTTCGTGCATCCGTTCAACGGTTATCGCACGGTGCTCGGCTCGGCTACGCTCGGCTACGAATGGACCACGCAAACGCCCGACCTCGAAGCCGTGATCGTGCCGATCGGCGGCGGCGGTCTCGCGGCCGGCGTCGCCACGGCAATGCGGCTCGCGAATCCCGACGTCCACGTGTTCGGTGTCGAGCCAGAAGGCGCGGACGCAATGGGCAAGAGTTTCGCCGCGAATCACACGGTGAAGATGGGCCATATGCACAGCATCGCCGATTCGCTGATGGCGCCGCATACCGAGGAATACAGCTATGAACTGTGCCGCCGTCATATCGACGAACTCGTCACGGTTTCCGACGACCAGTTGCGCGCGGCCATGCTGACCCTGTTCGGACAACTGAAGCTCGCCGTCGAACCGGCTTGCGCGGCTGCCACCGCGGCGCTGCTCGGACCGCTGCGCGAGAAGCTGCAAGGCAAGCGTGTCGGCGTTCTGCTGTGCGGCACCAACACCGACCCGGTTACTTTCGCGGCGCAGATCGAACGCGCGCGCCACAGCGCGTCGCAGTTTCCCGACTAGGCTAGTCATGCCGACCAAGCCGAACTACGCTCACTAAGCTATAACTAAGGGCTGGCCTATCCGTCTGAGATTGGTATGATTAAGTCATCGATATTCGGGAGGAAAACCCTATGAGCATGGTCAAGGAATTCAAGGAATTTGCCCTTAAGGGCAACGTGATGGATCTCGCGGTCGGTGTGATCATCGGCGGCGCGTTCTCCACCATTGTCAATTCAGTCGTGAAAGACCTGATCATGCCGGTTGTCGGCGTCGCCTCGGGCGGCCTCGACTTCTCGAACAAGTTCATTCGCCTCGGCGACATTCCGCCGAGCTTCAAAGGCAGTCCGGAATCGTATAAAGACCTGCAAACAGCGGGCGTCGCCGTGTTCGGTTATGGCTCGTTCATTACGGTGCTCATCAACTTCATCATCCTCGCGTTTATCATTTTCCTGATGGTGAAGTTCATCAACAATCTGCGTAAGCCGGACGCTGCCGCACCGTCCGAACCCCCGCCGCCGCCGCCGGAAGACGTGCTGCTGTTGCGTGAAATCCGCGACTCGCTGAAAAACTCGCCGCGCTAGGCGACCGATGCTTGCCGTGCGGCGCTCTCATGTGCCGCACTTATGTGCCGCACTCATGTGCCGCATTTATGTGCCGTACTCATGTGCCACACCTACGCGCCGCGCGTTACATTTCCTTCTGCGCCTTCAGATTGATCGCGTTCTCGATCATCGTTTCCAGTTGCGCGAAGTTCACCGGCTTCGTCAAATGCGAGGTGAAACCAGCGGCGAGACAACGGCGCACGTCTTCGTCGGTGCCGAAACCGGTCAGCGCAACGGCGGGCGCATTCGAACGCTCGCGATATGCCTTGATGAAGTCGAGGCCGGTGCCGTCCGGCAAGCCGACGTCGCTGATCACCAGATCGAAAGTTTGCAACTGCGTGGCGGCGAGCGCGTCGTCCACGCGGCCCACCGTCGTCACGTCGTGGCCGAGCGTGCGTATCAGTTGCGCCATGACTTCGGCCGTATCGACGTGATCTTCGATCAGCAAAATGTTAAGTACACCGGCCGGATGCACCGGGTCGGGCAACACCGGCTGCGAGGTGCGCGCGGGGGCGGCAGCCGTCGGCAGCGTGATGGTGAACGTGGCGCCGCAGTGCGGGCCCGGGCTTTGTGCGGTCACCGTGCCGCCATGCACGTCCGTGAGCGCCTTGGTGATGGCGAGGCCGAGCCCCAGCCCACCGAACTGCCGCGTCATCTTCTGATCGCCCTGCTCGAACGCGTTGAACAGCTTGCCGATCTGTTCGGGCTCGATGCCGATGCCCGTGTCTTCCACCGAAATCTGCACATGCATGCGCTCGTCGCGCGTGCGTACGTAGATGTGGCCGCCGTCAGGCGTGAACTTCGCGGCGTTGCGAATCAGATTCCATAGCATCTGTTGCAGGCGCGCGCGATCGGCAAGCACGTAGTGATGCGTCGCGTCCTTGTGCACATGCACGTCCTGCTGCTTGACCTGGATTTCGCTGCGGAACAGTTCGAGCACGCTGTCGATCACCTCATGCACGTCGACCGTTTCCAGCGACAGACGCAGCTTGCCGTTGGCTACGCGCGTAAGGTCGAGCAGATCGTCGATCAGGCGCGCTTCCAGTTCGATGTTGCGGCGAATCATGCGCACGCTCGAGCGCGCCTGATCCGGCAGATCGGGAATCATCTCGAGGACGCTCGCGCCCGCCAGCACGGGCGTGAGCGGCGTGCGCAACTCGTGTGAAAGCATCGCGAGGAAGCGGTCTTTCGCGCGGTTCGCTTCTTCGGCGATCTGGCGCGCGGCCTGTTCGGAAGCGAGCAGCCGTTCGCGTTCCTGCATCGCTTCGCGCTCCGAATGGATGTCCGTGCAGCTGCCGAACCATTTGCTGATGTTGCCTTCGTTGTCGCGCGTGGCGACGATGCGCGTGTCGAACCAGCGATATTCGCCGTCATGGCGGCGAATGCGCAGTTCGTGCCGATAGGTGCCCGCATTCCCGGCCACCGCTTTGAGCCAGCTACGGCGCACTTCCTCGCGATCGTCGGGATGCACGGCATCGAGCCATGCAAGACCATGCGAGCTGTTTTCGGTGAGGCCGGTGTAGTCGTACCATTGCTTCGACAGAAAATCGCAGTCGCCCGCGGCATTGCAGGTCAGCACGAGATGAGGCAGCGCTTCAGACAAGTCGCGGTAATGCTGCTCGCGATCGCGCAGCAGCAATGCTTCGTCCGACGCGCGCTGCAGGCGCACTTGCGACAGCACGCGCTCCACCGCTTCGGGCAGGTAATCAAGGTAATCGCCTGACTTCGGCACCACGTCGGACACGCCCGCGCGCAGCGCTTCGATCACACGCGATTCGTCGGTAAAACCAGTCACGAGGATGGCCGGAATCCGCACGCCTTCGGAACGCAGCCGGCGAAAGAAGTCGAGGCCCGTTTCCGGTCCACTCAACTGATAGTCGAGCACCAGCAAGTCGAGGCCGCCCGCGGCGAGCCGTTCGCGCGCGGCCTCCACGCTCGGGCATACCGCGACCCGGCAGCCGGCGCGTTCGAGCGACTTGCGCGCGAGACGCAAGATGCCCTCGTCGTCGTCAACGACGAGAACACAAGCGGCGGGCTGCGTGGACACTTCTTCGGTCATGCGCGATCTTCGTCGGGTAGATATATAGAGTATGTGAACAAATTGAGGCACGTCATGATGGCGACGCAAAGCGATGCCCGGACGGCAGCTTCACCACTTGCAGGAAAAACCCGAGGCGGCGCACCGCTTCAATAAATGCATCGTACTCGACTGGCTTCGTAATGTAGACATTGCAGCCCAGTTCGTAGCAGCGCGCGATTTCGCGAGGATCGTCGGTCGTGGTGAGGACGATCACCGGCACCGGCGCCGTTTGCGGCGACTCCTTCAGGCGCCGCAATACTTCGAAGCCGTCGACGCGCGGCATCTTCAGATCGAGTAGAACGACGGAATTCCTCAGATCTTCCGCATCGGGATGCGCGCCCGGCGCGCTCTCGCTGTCCGCCTGCGCGCCGAAGAAATAATCGAGAGCCTGCTGACCATCGCGAAAGCGCACGAAGCCATTCGAAATACCGGCACGGCGCAGATTGCGTTCGACGAGCGTGGCGTGGCCGTCGTCGTCTTCGATCAACACGATGCTGACCGTTTCCCCGTGACTCATATGCCCTCCGTTCTCCCAGTTCACGGCAGTTCACGCCAGGTAAGGCCAAGTAAGGCCAAGTAAGGCCACGTAGTGCCGGCGTTGCGCTGGAGCGCAGGCCGCGCGAATCATGCGCTGCGAGTTTTCATTGCGCCCGCGCGACTCAGAGGCGCGCGGGCTGTTCCGGCAGCACGACGAAAAAGCTCGATCCCGCACCTTCCGCGGACTCGACCCACACTCGCCCGCCATGCCGTTCCACCGTGCGCCGCACCACCGCGAGACCGACGCCGTCGCCCTTTGCCACGTCGATATGCAGACGTTGAAACGCACGAAACACTTTCGACATATACGCGGCCGGAATGCCGAGGCCGTTATCGCGCACATAGTACGTGCGCATGCGCACGGCGCGCGGCCCGTTCGCTTCGACGGGCTCCGGCTCGAGCGCGCCGATCTCAATGCGCCCGATGCGCGCCGGGTCGAGGTAATTCAAAGCATTGCCAATCAGATTGCTGAAGACCTGTTCGATCGCGGCCGGGTCGCCCCAGGCCGGCGGCAAATCGCGCACGGTGACGACCACGCCGCGCTCGTCAATGGCGCTTTGCAGATTGTCGACAACGCGCGCCACCGCGCGCGCGACGCTCACCCGTTGCCACTGATACTCGAGCCGCCCCGCACGCGAAATGCGCAACAGCGCCTCGATAATCGCAGCCGCCTGGGTGACCGCACCACGCAAGTATTGCAGGGATTCGCGCACGTCGCCGTCGAGAATATGCGCCATCCGTTTATGTTCCGCTGCCGGCAGGCGCGCCTCGCCGACGATACCGTCCAGCTCGTCGCACGAAACCTGCAATTCCTTCGAGAACCCTTGCAGGTTCACGAGCGGCGAGCGCAGATCGTGCGATACGCTGTAGATAAACATTTCGTTGTCTTGCGTCTCCTGGCGCAGTTCCTCATTGACGCCGGCGAGTTCGTGCGCACGCGCTTCGAGGCGCCGCTTGAGCGACACCTGCTCGGCATCCGCCTCGCGCAGACGCGCGCCTGTCTGATGCAGCACGGCGTCGAGCGCAGCGATTTCGTCGTTGCCGGACAGGCGCGCGGCAAGCGGCCGCCCGTTGCCGAGGCGCTCCGCGTTATCGGTCAGCACCTCGAAGCGCCGGCCGATGCTGCGCGCAAAAACGACTGCGGTGCCGGCCCAGATCAGCATGGAGCCGATCACTGCCGCGATCAATGCATATTGCTGACGCTCGCGACGCCGCGCGAGCGCCGCGGCACGCTCGCCATCCAGACGCGAGGCCTCTTCGCCGAATGCCGCGAGTTCGTCGCGAAAGAGCGCGATAGGCTGCGGCAGCGCACCACTTTCGAGCGCGGCCAGCGACTTGCCGCTGCGCCCTTCATGCAACGCCTCCGACACGGTGGCGGTCTGCGCGCGATAAGCGTCGATCGCGCGTCTCATGTTCTGCACGCGTTGCACTTGCTGCGGCGTGTCGGCCACGAGCGCGTCGAGCTTCGACAGACGATCGCTCATGTCGATCCACACCGTGTGCCGGTCGAGCAATGACGGATCGCCGATCACCATGCCGGTTCGAACGCGTGCGGCCTGGCGCAGCAGCGGATCGACGAGCGCCGACGACTGATAAAGAATCTGCTTGCTATTGGTGACCCATTGCGCGGCCTGCGCTGTCTCTTCCTGCGTATCGAACACGGCGCCCAGAAGCGCCAGTTCGACGAGGCTAGGCACTGCGATCAGCAACAGACCCTTGGTGAATAATTTCATGGTCGCCCGAAGGTCGTTCACGCCGCGGCAAGTCACGGGAACCCGCCAGCCGGACGGGCCATTATCGACGTGAATCGGCAATATTTCAACGTGGCCCAAAGATGCGCCGCCCCACATAAAAACGACTTTTTTATTCGTGCGAGATGTTTTTTCGGCGCGCCGTGCGTCTATGATGGAGTCAGATGTGCTCGAATGCTAAGGCGCACGGCGAGGCGGTTCGGCATGATTCGTGCGGGAGACGGTGAGGCGGCGGGATTGTCGAATCATCGTGAATCCGGCCTTGTCGTATGCTATAAAAGATCGACGTGCGGCGCGCGAAGCCGGGAGTTGTCGCATGAGGACGCTGCGTTTCTTGCAATTCTTTTTCAGGCGAATTTTTATGTCCTTCCCGAAAAAGCGTAGACGCGCGAAGGTGGACGGCGATGAGTCGTTCCTCGCGGTACTGCGGCATTTCAAACCCTTCGGCCAACTCGACACCAAGATCGCACGCGCTCGGGCGCAAGACGAGCCGGTGCTTTATGCCCACGTGCTGCCGGGACTCGACGTACTCCTATGCAGCGTGCGCGGCGCACATCCACCCTACCCGGCCGCTGCCGAACTGCGGCGGCGCTGCATCGAATCCATTACGAATGCGCTGGAACAGCCGCTCGACGGTCTCGAGAACGGCGGTTACTGGTATGAAGCCGACGGCTTCGGGTTCCTCGTATTCGCAAGCCGCGCTCGCGGCAAGATCCTGACCGAGTTCGGCGCGACCCGCGTGGGCGCACGTCGTGGAGTTCGCCGGCAGGACGCGGCAGGCGACGCGACGCCGCGTTCGCTGCGCTAGGCACGCTGGCCTTTCATAGAAAGACAAAAGAAAGGCCGCCGCCGAACGTGCGAGTTTCACGAGTCGGCGAAAACAGGCAAGTGCCTCAGCTTCCCTTGGCCTCAGCTTCCCTTGGCCTTAGCTTCCCTTATATTCGGCGGCGCTCGCGGGCGACATCGGCGCGGGCTTGCGCGTTGCCGGTGCAACCGCCGAAGCGCCAGAAGCAGCCGATGCCCCCGAACCCGAGCCTGCCCCCGACGAACGCTTGTTGACCGGCACGCCCTCGAGCGAGATGGCGGGCTTCGGCTGCTGCTTGCTGCCCGGCGGCGGCGCAGTCGGCGCCTGACGCACTTGCGAGAGTAGTTGCGCGCACGGCAACGGCTTGTTGTTGCTCGGTGCGAGCAACGGCAACAGCGCCGCAAACGGATTGATGAGGCCGAGGCCGACGGCCGCGCCGCCTCGCAAGGCCAACGCGGCAGCATTCACGCCGACATGCGGGTTCTTGAACGTGCCCTTCGCGTACAGCGGCGAGCGCAGCGAGAACACGCGAAAACCCTTCGTATGCGGATGCACGCCGAGGTCCATCGTTTCGTCGCGCATGTTGACGTTGCCGTCGATGTCGATCACCGCGTCGTCGGTATCGAGTGCGAACACGCGCGAATCCAGCACGCCGTTGGTCGCGACGAAGTCGGCGGCCGCGCAGTTGATCTTCACGTCGCGATTGCCGAAGAGCTTCTCGTACACGACGTTCGCCACGTTCAGGCCGGCGGCCTCCATCAGCAGGCGGCTCACGGTGCCTTCGGTGACGAGCGCCTTGACCTCGCCGTTCGATGTCGCGGCGAGCGCGGCCGGCGAATTGCCCGTCGCGGTCAGCGAGGCGTCGCCGTTGATTTCGCCGAGTGCGTTTTGCATCGTCTTGAAGTTCGGGAAGAGCTGCTTCAACTTCAGATGCCGCGCCGAAGTCGCGAAGCGTCCCTTGAGCGGCGTGCCGCTACCGTCGAGATGAATGTCCGATGCGAGCGTGCCGCCTGCCACGCCGAACTTCAATGGCTGAAGCGACAGGACGCCGTCGGTCATCACGATGTGTGTGTACAGGTCGGTGATCGGCAAATCGGCGTTCTTGACGATGCGCCGGCCGGTGAACTTCACGTCGGCGTCGATCGCCTTCCAGCGGTCAGTGCGGAATTCTTCGACGGGCAGTGCCTTGTTGGACGGCTGCTTCGCCGCATCGCCGCGCTTGGCCTTGCTCGCGTTCGAGTCCGCGCCGATCACCGGCGCGAGATCGGAGAATTGCAGCAGGCGCGACTCGAGTTCGCCCTGCAGCAAGGGGCGCGGCCGACGCGCGGTGTAGGTCAGCGAACCGTTCAGATCGCTGCCGCCCACGCGGCCTGTAAAGTTTTCATACTTGAAGACGTTGCCGCTCGTCTTGAACTGGCCGACGAGACGTCCTTCGGTTGCGTAAGGCGGCGTGTCGGGCAAGGTGACGCCCGTCAGCGAATAGAGCTTGGCCATGCTGCTGCCTTGCACCCACAGGCGCAGGTCGACGGCGGCGAGATGCGCGGGGTCGGTGATGGTGCCGACGAGGCCCACGTGGAGATCGCCCGCCTTCACGTCCGCTTGCACGGGAAACGGGCGGTTCGCGTCCTGCAGCGCGAGCACGCCGCCGACCTTGCCGCTGCCCGACACGGGCGTCTTGTTGTAGGTGCCTTTCAAGGTCCAGCCGATCGCGTACGGCGGGAGTTCGGGTTTGCCGTTACGGGCGGTATTTGGGGCGCTGGCGGGGTTCGTATTGCTGGCCTCGTTGGCGCCGTTGGCTTCGTGGGTACCGCTCGTTCCGTTTGCATCGCTGGCGCGGTTCGCTCCATTGGCTCCGCTCGCGCCGCGTGCATCGCTCGGCGTCGCCGCCGATGCAACCGCCGCGCCGCTCGCGCCTGACCGCGCTGTCGCGCTTGCCCCCTTCGAACCGCCCGCGACCAGCCCACCCGAAGCGCCCGTGGCCGCCGTGGTGCCCGACGCATGCACATCCGTCGCGGAAGCCCCGCGCGCCGCGGCCGCGGAGGCAGCGGACGCCGCCGAGGCCGCCTGCGCATCGGCCTGCGCGCTCAGCTTCTTCGCGCCGTCCTTACCCACCGCTTCCGCCGATGCCTTGCGCGACGCCTCTTCCTGCTGCTTCATCGCCTCGCCGATCGGAATCGGCTGGCCGAGCGTATCGACGACCATCTGCGCGTCGACCTTCTTCTGCTGATCGGACAGCGCGATGTTGCCCTTCGCGAACACGATGTCATGCAACTGCAGCTTCCACTGCGACGGCGTCTTCGACTTCGGCAGCTCGAAGGTCCAGTTGTTACGTCCGTCGAGCATGCGTTCGAGATCGACGGAAGGATTCACCAGATTGATGGCGGGAATCACGATGTCGTGCGCGAGCAGCGGCAGCACCTTCACCTGGAAATCGATTTCGTCGAGTGTCGCGAACTGCGGGCGCTTGGCCCAGTCCGGATTCGCGATGGTGATGTTCGCCGCCGAGAAGCGCGGCCACGGCACCCAGCTTTTCAAGCCGGTCTCGCCGACCGGACGCCGCAAGCCGACCTTCAGATCGCCGTTGATCGTGAACTGCCGGCCGATGGCCTGCGTGACCTTGTCATTGACATAAGGCCGCGCGCGGTTCCAGTCGAAGGTCAGAATGAAAACCGTGAGCGCCACTATCAGAATGACGATGATCGCCAGTATCCATGCGACGATTTTGCCGGCCCGTCTTCCGATTGTGCTCGACCCTGCCATCAACGGCTCCGCGTTTTCTTCTTGGGTGCCGATCGTTCAGCAGATATTGTGCCCGGCGATTGCGTATCGTAAGAGTCGCGATCGCGTTTGAGCGCGGCACGGACTCATGCGAATGCTGTGCGTCTTGTGCCCTTCCGTGCCCTTATGATGCTGCATCGCTCATCGCGTTTTCTCACGCCTCGTCCATTGTCATGACCGACGTCCCCCTCGTCCTCGCCGACGGCATCGTGCGGCGCGATCCGTCGCGCGGCCAGACGCTTCTGCAGTCCACGCGCTTCGCGCTCGACGCCGGCGACCGCGTCGCCATCACCGGTCCGTCGGGCTCCGGCAAGAGCGTGTTCCTGCGCGCGCTCGCGCTGCTCGATCCGCTCGACGCGGGACGCATCGTCTGGCGAGGCGCGCCCGTCGCGCGCGCCGCGATCCCGCAATATCGGCGCAACGTCGCGTATATCCGGCAGCGGCCCGCTCTGCTCGATGGCACGGTCGAAGACAATCTGCGTTATCCGTTCGAACTGCGCGCGTATCGCGATGTGCGCTTTGACCGCGAGCAGGCGGCGAGTCTCGTTGCCCAGGCAGGCCGCGGCAACGGCTTCCTCGACAAGCTCGCAAGCGAACTGTCAGGCGGCGAGGCGCAAATCACCGCGCTCATTCGCGTGCTGCAACTCTCGCCCGAAGTGCTGCTGCTCGACGAACCGACCGCGTCGCTCGACCCCGAGTCGTCGCACGCCATCGAGGGGCTCGTGCGCGCCTGGTTCGACGCCGCGCCGCACGCGCGCGCTTCGATCTGGGTGTCTCACGACGCCGCGCAAGCCGCGCGCATGAGCGAGCGTCATCTGACGATGAATGCGGGTGTGCTTGATGAGCCGGCCGTCGCCTCCACTCACGAGGAACCCAGCCGATGACCTTGCAGAACCTGACGCTCTGGGACGTCGCGATCGCCGCGTTGCTGATCGTCGTGAACGGCGCGGTATCGGTTGCGCTCAAGCTCGATCTCGAGCGCAAGCTCGCATGGGCCGCCGTGCGCACTGTCGTGCAACTGCTCGCGATCGGCTATGTGCTTGGTTGGGTGTTTCGCTACGACCACTGGTTCGTCGTGCTGCCCCTGATGATCGTGATGACGCTGATTGCCGGCTTCGCGGGCGCGCAGCGCGGCAGCCGCACTTACGCGGGCCAACGCGTGGACAGCGTCCTGTCGATCTGGATAAGTTCGTGGCTGGTGGCCGCGGTTGGGCTCTTCGTCGTGATCCGCATTCACCCGTGGTACGAGCCGCAGTATGCGATTCCGATTCTCGGGATGATCCTCGGCAATACGCTCACGGGCGTATCGCTCGGCATCGAACGCATGACCGAGGAGTTGACCGCGCGCCGCGATCGCGTCGACATGGCGCTCGCGCTCGGCGCGACCCGCTGGGAAGCCGCGCAGGCGCCCGCGCGTCAGGCCGTGCGCGCCGGCATGATGCCGACGCTGAATCAGATGGCCGTGGTCGGCGTCGTGAGCCTGCCCGGCATGATGACCGGCCAGGTGCTGGCCGGCCAGTCGCCGCTGCAGGCGGTGCGCTATCAGATTGTGATCATGTTCCTGATCGCCGCGTCGTCGGCGCTCGGGACCGTGGGCGCCGTGCTGCTTACTTACCGGCGGCTGTTTTCGGCGGAGCACCGATTTTTGTCGGCGCGGCTGGTGGAGCGGAGCGCGGGGCGGCGGTGAGCCGGGCGAGCGCGGGCCAACCCTTCACCGCCTGGCGCTGATCGCGACCACCGTGCCGTCGCTGAGCGTCAGGGATTTGGTGCTGCCGTTCACGGGCATCGTGAAACGCAGGACCTGGCTCATGCTGACATCGTTCGGACACTTGAGCGATTTGCCGCCGGCCGTGACCGTCTTCATGCCGTCCGGCTTGTGCGCCTGGAAGCTCAGTTGCACGGTCGCCGTGCCGTCTTCGCCGACGACCGGCGCGAGCCGAATCTGCGTCTGGCGGATCATTGCGCCGTTGGCGTCGAGCGGCAGCGACGCGTAGTTCGGGCACGCATCGGTAGCAGGCACCGCGCCGCCGGGCGGCACGGTTTTCCACGTGAAATCGTCCGACTGGCCAGAGCGGATCGTGCGGGTTTCCTGCGAGTTGCCGAACTGTTTCGACGTGACGCGCACCGTGTAGCGAATCGGACCGTCGAGCGCGGATTGCGACGTCACCGTGATCGGCGTCGCCGCATGAGCGGCCGGCGCGAGCATGCCGCAAGAAAGCGCGCAAGCGAGAGAAGCGACAACTGGAACGGCGGAGAGTTTGAAGCTGGAGCTCATACTGTCACCTCGTTGTTGTGCCGTTGCATGCCCGCCAGAGCGCGGCCCTCCCGCATGGTCCCAGGTACGGTCCAGATACAGCGTGCGGGAGCCGGCAACGGACGCGAGACACGCAACCGTCTTAGCATGATGCATTACCAGTCTACCGCCAAGCGATGCCGCGCGTGCTCGCGCGGCATCGGGTGTTACCCCGCTTGCGCTGACGCGTTTTATCGGGGGCCGCTTGTCGAAGTTCCGTCAACAGCCGCACGTCGCAAGCCGCTCATGAAAAGCCGCGTGAGAAGCTGCTTATCGAAGCCGCGTCAGCAGCCACTCGTCACAAGCCGCTGATCGAAAACCGCGTTAAAAGCCCCTCGTCACGAGCGGCTCGTCTAAAGCCGCGTCACAACGCACGCATCAAAACCCGCTCAGCACCAGCTTCCCGATCGCGCGCCCTTCCTCCAGCAGACGATGCGCGCGACGCAGATTGGCCGCGTTGATCGCGCCCAGGTGCTGGCCGACCGTCGTGCGCAACGTTCCGGCATCGACGAGACGCGCCACCTCCGTCAGCAGCTTGTGCTGTTCGATCATGTCGGGCGTGCCGAACATCGAGCGCGTGAACATGAACTCCCAGTGAAACGCGGCGCTCTTCGCCTTCAGCAGTTCGACCGGCACCGGCTTGCTGTTCTCGACGATCGTGCAAATGCCGCCTTGCGGCTTGACGAGCTCGGCAGCGGCGGGGAAATTCGCGTCGGTGTCGTTGAAGAGCAGCACGTAGTCAACCTGCTCGATGCCGAGCTTTTTCAGTTGCGCCGGCATGTCGCCGAAGTGATCGACGATGTGATCGGCGCCCAGCTCACTCGCCCATTTCGCCGACTCCGGCCGCGACGCCGTGGCAATCACCTTGAGCTTGCCGAGCTGCTTGGCCAATTGGATGCCGATTGACCCGACGCCGCCCGCGCCGCCGAAAATCAGCACCGTGCGGCCTTCGTGCGCGCCCTGCGGCGAGACGCCGAGGCGATCGAACAATGCTTCCCACGCTGTTATCGCGGTCAACGGCAATGCGGCGGCATGCGTGAAATCGAGCGATGCCGGCTTGCGTCCGACAATCCGCTCATCGACGAGATGAAACTCGCTGTTCGCGCCCGGCCGCGTGATGCTGCCCGCATAGAAGACCGGATCGCCGACCTTGAAAAGCGTCGCCTCCGGGCCGACCGCGACCACGGTGCCGGCGGCGTCCCAGCCGAGCACGCGCGGCTCCTTCTCGACGGTGTCCTTCGGCGCGCGCACTTTCGTGTCCACGGGATTGACGGAGATCGCTTCGACTTTCACCAGCAGGTCGCGTCCGGTGGCTTGCGGTTGCGCAATCTCGACGTCGATCAACGCTTCTTCGTGGTCGATGGGCAGATAGCGGTAGAGGCCGACGGCTTTCATACAGGCTCCTTGGTTTGTTCAGGTCAGAGTTACAGGACGAGGACCGGCGGTGTGCGCGTGTGACGAGTACAACCGTCGATCCATGGACGTGATCGTAAGGCGCCTCTTACTGCGACAAAAGCGGCATAATCGCTGAAACATCTTTTTGATTTTCCGAAGAATGGACCTTGCTGCCGCTCCACAATCGCGTGATGCGCGCCCCGCTGCCGGCGAGCGCGAGCGCCTCGATCTGCTCGACGTCGCCCTGTTCGTGCGGGCCGCGCTGCTCGCCAACGTGTCGGCGGCCGGACGCGAGCTCGGGTTGTCGGCGGCGGTCGCGAGTTCGCGCATCGCTCAATTGGAAAAGCTGCTCGGCGCGCGGCTGCTGCATCGGACCACGCGCCGCATCAGTCTCACGCAAGACGGCGAAGTGTTCATGACGCGTGCCGAAGCACTGCTCGACGCGGCGGCGGCCGCGCGCGCGTCGGTGGGACGCGGCCAGGTGGAGCCGCAAGGCCGCTTGCGCGTGTCGATGCCGTCGTCGTTCGGACGGCAGCACGTGTCGCCTGTGATCAGCGAATTCCTGCGCCGTTATCCGGGCGTGAGCGTCGATCTGCGGCTGACCGATCAGGTGATCGATCTCGTAGATGCGGGTATCGACGTCGCGATCCGGATTGGCGCACTGAAGGATTCGTCGCTGGTGGCGCGCCGGCTCGCGGTCAACCGGCGTGTGTTGTGCGCGGCGCCTTCCTACCTCGAAGAGCGCGGCACGCCGCATCATCCGTCGGATCTCGCGCAGCACGAGTGCATCATTCTGTCGGACCAGCGCGACTGGGCCTTCCACACGCCGGCTGGACGGCTCGATGTGCGCGTGAGCGGGCGCATCGTCAGCGACAACGGCGAAGTGATCCGCGATGCGCTGCTCGCCGGCTTCGGCATCGCACTGAAATCCACTTGGGACGTCGCGTCGCTTTTGCGCAGCGGCGAACTGGTCAGCGTGCTCGAAAATTATCCGCTCGCCGAGCAGGTGGCGATCTGGGCCGTGTATCCGAGCCGCGCATTCGTACCGCCGAAGACAGTTGCGTTCATCGACTTTCTCGCCGCTCATTTCGGCGATCATCCGCCCTATTGGGACGTCGAGCCGGACTAGCTAGCGTCGCTCGCGCGAATCAGCGTTTGCCGGTGCCCGCGCCGGGCGATCTGTCGTCCGAATTGGTGTCGGCGTGCGCGTCGTTCTGCGTCTTTTCCTGATATTCGCCGCCACCGCGGCGGTCCGTGTCCTGCAGACCGCGTTCGACGTCCTGATGCGCCTGCTTGCCGACGCGCCGCGGATCTTCGTCGTTCTGCGATTCGGCATTCTGGTCGTTCTCATGCGGTAGCGGCGCGGCGGCTTCCTCCAGCGACTGAGGATTCTTCGGTGCATGCGGATCGGCTTGCTTGTCGCCGTCGGACGATTGCGGTGTGCTCTTCATAGTGGGCTCCTTTTTTGCGTTTGAGGTGCCTGAAGGAATGCGGCAGAGGCAATATGTCACGATGTGCTATGTGTGCGAAGGCGCGTTTGACGTGGTGAGGACGTGCCGCCGTATGTGCCAAGTACGCCGCATATGGCATGTACGCCGCGTATGGACATATGCCGCCAACGTCACGCACGCGATTTCCGCCACATACGTCACAACGTGACATATGCCACGTAGACTACATAGGCTACATAGGCCAAATACTCCACGCCCAGCGAGCCGCAGCCACCCTCAGCTACGCGCCGCTCAGACGCTTCCTCATCGCCGCCGTAATGCGTTGCCGCGTCTTTGCATAATCGGCCCACGGGTCTCCCTTCAGTTCGTCGAGGCGCTCGTGCAGGTTCTCGATATTCCACTGGTCGCCGCCCGTCGTTTGCGCGACTTCGTCCCAAGCAAGCGGAACCGAAACGCCGAGGCCGGGACGCGCCCGCACCGAAAACGCGGCGACGGTACTCGAGCCGCGGTTATTGCGCAGATAGTCGACGAAAATCTTCTGCTTGCGATTCTGCGCGCCCATCTTCGCGCTGAAGTACTTGGGCAGCGTGCTCGCCATGTGTTGCGCGACGGCCTGCGAGAACTCCTTCACCTCGTCCCACCCCGCGTGTTTCGAGAGCGGCACGACCACGTGCAGACCTTTGCCGCCGCTCGTCTTGCAGAACGACGTGAGGCCGAGTTCCTCGAGCAGCGAGCGCGTCAACATCGCGGCCTCGATCATCCGGTCCCAGCCGAGCGACGGGTCCGGGTCGAGATCGAACACCACACGGTCGGGCTTTTCGATGTTCGACGCCACGCCGTTCCATGTGTGAAATTCGATCGTGCCCATTTGCGCGGCGCCGACGAGCGCCTTCGCGCTATCGACGGTGATCAGCGGAGGATGACCCGGATCGAGCCCGGGATGCTGCGTGATGTTTGGAATCGACAGCTTCTGCGTGTGCTTCTGAAAAAACAGCTCGCCGCCGATGTCCTCCGGCGCGCGCACGAGCGACACCGGCCGGTCGACGAGATGCGGCAGCATCCATTGCGCGACGGATTCGTAGTACTGCACGAGGTCGATCTTGCGCGCGCCGGTGCTCTTGTCGATGACGCGGTCGGGATGCGAGATGCGGACCCCGGCGACTTCGGCGGGCGAGGATTTTTTGGCTCGCGGTGCGGTGGGTTCGGTTGAGTTTTGGGTGGCGGATTTGGTGGCTACTTTGCTCGCGGTTTTCGTGGCCACTTTGCTGGCGGATTTGGTGGCGGTTTTGTTGGCCTCGCCGCGCGCCGCACGCTTTTTCGGCGCGACCTCGGCCTCGATATCGGTTTGCTGTTGCACGTCGTCCCCCTTGCGTGGTGCTTCCTTGACGATCTGGCGCGCCGGCTTGTCCTTGCGCAGACTCACGAACGACGCCTGACGCACGATGCCGTCGCTCGTCCATTCGGCGAAATTGCATTCCGCGACGAGCACCGGCTCGACCCAATGCACAGGCGTGCGGCTGCGCTCGCGCGGTGTGCTCGCGAACGGCATGCGCTTCGTTTCGTGCGCGTCGAGTTCCTTCTTCACCGAGCGCAGCAACGCGGCGTCGAAACCCGTGCCCACGCGCCCCGCATACTGCAGTTTGCCCTTGCTGTCGTGCACGCCGAGCAGCAGCGCACCGAACGCCGCGCGGCTGCCCGACGGTTCCGAATAGCCGCCGATCACGAACTCCTGCCGCCGACGGCACTTCAGCTTGATCCACGTGGCCGAGCGGCCGGACACATAGCCGCTGTCGCGCCGCTTGCCGATGATGCCCTCGAGCGCCATGTCGCACGCGCTTTTCAGCAGATCGTCGGCGCTGAACTCGAAGTCGTTCGAAAAGCGCAGCACGCTGTCGTCGACGGGCTCCAGCAGCGCGCGCAAAATCGCGCGGCGCTGTTGCAGCGGCACGCCGCGCAAGTCGTAGCCGTTCAAAAACGGCGCGTCGAACAGATAGACGACGATGTCTTGCGGACGGTTCGAATCGAACGCGTTTTGCAGCGCCTGGAAACTCGGCACGCCGTTTTCGTCGAGCACCACAGCTTCGCCGTCGAGCCACGCGCTGTCGAGGCCCAGTTGCGCGAACGCCTTCACCTGCTTGCTGAATTTCGCGGTCCAGTCGTTGCCCGCGCGCGTGAAGACCTGCACGCCGCGGGTCTTCTCGCTTGCGTCGATACGGGCCAGCACGCGATAGCCGTCGAACTTGATTTCGTATGTCCAGTCGTCGCCGGGCGGCGTCGCGTCGACGAGCGTCGCCAGTTGAGGCTTCAGCGAGGCAGGCAGTTTGGCCTTCACCGCGCCTTCTATCGCGGGCGATGCGGCGAGTTCGCGCAGCGACTCGCTGCTGCGTGTCGCGACGATGTCGGGGCGCTTCGGATCGCCGCGCACCGAGGCGGTTCTGGTTTTGCCGGCGCTCTGCTTGATGGCCTGCTTATCGCTCTGCTTGCCGGCTTTTCCCTTCCCCGCAGACGGCGCTGCGCCGCTCAGCACGCTGCCGGGCCGTTCGGCGAGAATGTCGTATTCGCTTTCGTCGCGCGCCTCGTCGTCGCGTTCCTTGATGAGGAGCCACTGTTCCTTGTCCGCGTCGCCGCGCATGTGGCTGCGCACGAGCGTCCAGCCGCCGTGCAGCTTGTCGCCGTGCAGATGAAACTTGAGCTTGCCCGCGCGATACGCGCGCGCCGCTTCGGCCGGGCCGCCGACAGGTTCCCATGTGCCGCGGTCCCATACGATGACCGTGCCCGCGCCGTAATTGCCCGGCGGAATCTCGCCTTCGAATGTCCCGTATTCGACCGGATGGTCTTCGACATGCACGGCGAGGCGCTTCACCGACGGATCGAGGCTCGGCCCCTTCGGCACGGCCCACGACAGCAGCGCGCCGTTCAGTTCGAGCCGGAAGTCATAGTGCAGACGCCGTGCGTGGTGTTCCTGGATCACGTAGGACAGGCCCTGTTCGACTTCAGGCCGGGTGGCGCCGCGGCTGCCGCGCTTTTTCGCGGCGGTGCCCGCGGGCTCCGGCGTTTCGTCGAAGCGGCGCTTGCGGTTATAGAGGTCGAGTCTGTCGTTCATGGAGTGTCGTCATGCCGCCGCGCGGCGTTTGCGCGAAGCCGTCGTCGACTTCGCCGCGGCGCGGCCGCTCTTGCCGCCGCTCGTGCTGGCGCGAGACGTGCGCGTCGAGCGTGATTTTTTAGGCGCTGCCGTCGAGCCGCTGTCCTCGTCGGCATCGGAAGTTTCGTCGGCGGCTTCATCGTCCGCGGCACGCTTGCGCGAGCCCGACGCGGGCTTGCTCTTACCGCGTCCCAGGCTACGTTTGAGCAGATCGGACAAATCGAGAATATCCGCCGATTGACGCGATTCGCGCGGCGCTTCGATGTCGGTGATTTCCTCGGTCTTGCCCTCGCGGACCTTGCGCTCGACGAGCGCCATGATGTCGTCGCGGAACGTGTCGTGATATTTCGACGGGTCCCACGTGTCGCTCATGTCGTCGATCAGTTTCTGCGCCATGTCGAGCTCGCGCGCGCTCACGCCGGCGGCCTTGGCACCTTCGGCGGGCAACTTGAATTCGTCGAAATCGCGCACTTCGTCGGCCCAGCGCAGCGTGTTCAGAGCGAGCACCGGGCCGACTGGAATCAGCGCCGCGAGATGCTGCTTGTTGTGCAGCACGACGCTTGCGACGCCGACCTTGCCCGACGATTTCATCGCCTCGCGCAGCAGCGCATAGACCTTTTCGCCTTTGCGGTCGGGCGTCAGGAAGTAAGGCGTGTCGAGATAGAGAAACGAGATGTCCGGGGCGTCGACGAATGCGAGAATATCCACGGTCTGGGTCGACTCGGGATTGGCCGCGCGGATTTCCTCGTCGCTGAGGACGACGTACTTGTCCTTCTCGTACTCGAAGCCGCGCACGATGTTATCGCGCGTCACGTCCTTGCCGGTGCGCTTGTTGATCTGCTTGTAGCCGACCGGATCGATCGTGCGCTTGTCGAGCAGATTGAAGCCGACCTTTTCCGATTTCGTGGCCGGATATAACTGCACCGGTACGTGGACAAGGCCGAAGCTGATCGCGCCTTTCCAGATCATGTGTGCCATCGTGCGCTCCCCTGGGCCTGGAATCTAGGAGAAGCAGCAAGCATGCCACGGCGCTCTGCCGACGCACGGCGCGGGCGCGCCGTCATCAGCGCGCGCCGTGCTGTAACTCTTGCATGATGGCGGCAAGAACTACGGAGTCCCGCGTATTGCCGCCTCGCCTTCTATCGACACAACAGCGGTACTTCCGCGAAGCCGCGAAAACGCACGCGTCCGCCGCGCGTCGGCTCGCCATCGAGCTGATACGACGGAAAACGTCGAACGAAACGTCCGATGGCGATCCGCGCTTCGAGCCGTGCGAGCGAAAGCCCCGCGCATTGATGGATGCCGAAGCCAAACGCAAGGTGCCGGTTCGGCTCGCGGCGGATGTCGAAGCGGTCGGGGTCGGCGAACTGCTCGGGATCGCGATTCGCCGCGCCGATGCACAAGGTGACCGGCGTGCCGCGCGCGACCGGCTGGCCGCCGATTTCGGTATCGACAGTCGTCATGCGGTTGCCGAGCTGGTTCGAGCTCTCGTAGCGCAGGCATTCCTCGATAGCCGATTCGATCAACGACGGTTCGGCGAGCAAGGCCGCGCGTTGGTCCGGCCATTCAGTCAGCGTGACTAGCCCGTTGCCGATCAGATTCGTGGTGGTTTCGTGGCCTGCATTGAGGATGAAGATGCAGTTTTGCAGCAGTTCTTCTTCCGACAATTGCTCGCCGCCGGCCTCGCCCTGAATCAGCCGTGTCAGCACATCGTGCTGCGGATCGCCCGGCTCGCGTCGGCGCCGCGCGACCAGGCCGCGCAGATAATCGACGAATTCGCTGACGGCACGGTTGCCGCGCTCGAACTGCGCGTCGGTGAGCGACGGTTCGAGCGCGCCGAGAATCGCGAGCGACCAGTCGCGCAACGGGGCGCGTTCGGCATGCGGCACGTCGAGCAGATTGCCGATGATCTCCACCGGAATCGCCGACGCGAAGTCGCCGATCAGGTCGATGCGTCCGCGCTCGGCAGCGGCGTCCAGCAAGCCGTCGACGAGTTGGACCAGACCCGGCTCCATCGCCGCGATTGCTCGCGCGGTCAACGCGCCGGCGATCAGCTTGCGCACGCGCGTATGGCGCGGCGGATCGTTGAATACGAGACTCGTGGTGTGATGCGTGTAGAGCGGCGAGTCGCCGTACTTCGGACGGAATTCGACGGTCTTGTCCGAACTGAAGGTTTTCGGGTCGCGGTACACCGCCTGCACGTCGCGAAAGCGCGTGAGAAAGAGCGAGCCGTCCGGCATGCGCTTGACGGGTTCGTGAGCGCGCAGCGCGTGGTAGACCGGGTATGGGTTCGCGTAGAACTCGGGGCTCAGGTGGCGCAGATCGAAGTTGCGCGCGAGGGTGGCTGCGTCGGCGGTCGCCGTGGACATGCGTTGTCTCCTTGTTGTGTGTTTCTGTGCTCGTGTGTTGCGGGGCGTGTTTTGGTCGGGCGCTCGCTGCGTTTTGCGTGTGCTTTGCCTGTACGTTGGCTGTGCGTTGCCACTGCTTCGCGGCGCTTCAGTGCATGAAGTCCGTTTGAACTTCACGCCAAAATCCCGCGGCGGCTTCTGCATGCAATGGCAGTAAGCAGTGAGCGTGGTTTGATGCGTCAGTATGAACCGGGCGGACGCGGATTGCACTGGAGCCAACGCCCTGTTTGCGTTTCACGCGATGAGAGGCGCTCGCTGGCGGCAGCAAAGCACTAGGACGGCCCCCTAGCCCCCGAGCCGTTACAATAGCGGCATTTTCCGCGCCCCCTTCGCGCTCGCCCTTTCCTGCATCACTTCCCGCGTCAATGCGTCGTTCATGAACCTCGTCATCCAAAGCCCCGCGCCCCTTTCCGCCGATCACCACAAGACGCTCGTCGCGCTCGCACGCGGCTCGCACGCGACCGTCATCGATGCGACCGCGATTCGCATTGCCGACGCGGATGTCGCGCAGCGCCCCGACCTCGACGTCTATTGCGGCACGCATCGGCTGGACTACGCGTTTGTCGAAAGCGGCCGCCGTTTGCGCGACTTCGGGCTCGTGGCAATGGACATGGATTCGACGCTGATCACGATCGAATGTATCGATGAGATCGCCGATTTCTGCGGCCTGAAAGCGGAAGTCGCGGCGATCACCGAGGCCTCGATGCGCGGCGAAATCAAGGACTTCAACGAAAGCCTGACGCGCCGCGTGGCGCTTCTGAAGGGCCTCGACGCGAGCGCGCTCGAACGCGTGTACGAAGAACGCCTGCAACTCTCGCCAGGCGCCGAGCGGATGCTGGCGGGCGCAAAAGAAGCCGGGCTGAAAACGCTGCTGGTCTCGGGCGGTTTCAACTTCTTCACCGAGAAGCTGAAGGCGCGGCTTGGACTCGACTTCACGCGCGCCAATACGCTCGAGATCGTCGACGGCAAGCTGACCGGCAAAGTGCTCGGCGAAATCGTCAATGCCGATGTCAAAGCGCGCACGCTGCGCGAGACCTGTGCGCAACTGAACATCGAGCCGTCGCGCGCGATTGCAATGGGCGACGGTTCGAACGACCTGAAGATGATGGCGGAAGCCGGACTTTCAGTCGCGTTCCGTGCGAAGCCGGTAGTACGCGAAGCGGCCAGCGTGGCGTTCAACCACGTGGGGCTCGACGGGTTGTTGCGGTTGTTTGAAGCGTGATGCAGTTCGACGGACCGGCGCGATAGCTCGACGCGACGGTGCGATGGTGCGATGGTGCGATGGTGCGATGGCCAGGTGAAACGGCTGCATGATCGTCAACCAATGCTGCGCCTGACGGCGCAACCAGGCGACGTTATTTTCTCGGAAGCCCGAGAAGAAATAATAAAGCCGTGCTGATCCCGTCGACGACGATGAAGATGGTGGACCACTTCACAAGACGCGTGCGATTTTGTTCCGATGCCAGAAAACTTACGACCTTATTCATAGTGCCTCCTTGAGCGGTCAGTATAACGGCCCGACTATCCCATAAATGACATGATGCAGATATGTAGGATTGCCAATAGTAGGGCGGCCGCACACGTGGATGCGATCGAGCAGCCAATTGCCGTTCGGGAGAACGTCCGCGCCGCCGGACGCGCAGTATCGGAGTTAGAGGCTGCAGCCGGCCGGGCGTACCGTGTACTCAGAAGACACGTCATCACCACAATAGAACACGCAAACGCGAGCAGGCAAAAAGCGACAATCCCCGACTCCATAATCGGCGCGGCAGCGCTGCCCTGCTCCAACGCCGTCACCAGCTCATACACTCCGGCAGCGCACAGACCGATCGCACACCAGAACAGTTGTCCGTCCTTGATCGAGTCGGCGATCAATTCTTTCGCCACCGTCCAGCCATGTGCCGGCGCGACGAGCGCCAGCGTGAAGACCGGGCCGACGATCGGCACGCCGAGGTTCAGCAACATCCAGAAGAATAGGTTCATCGAAGCTCGCGGTCGTGCTCGGCAGTGAAATCGGATACGCACGATCGTAGCGTTTGCGCACTGCCGCAGCTATTCAGCCAAACGGCTAGTTCGTGAGGCAAAGCATAAGAAAAAAGCCCACTGAAAACCGAAGTCCAGTGGGCTTGTGTCGCTGCAACATTGCGTCGTCGCGGCGCGGAAAATTCACATCAGGTTTGCCTAAACTTCACGCGAGCGCCGCCAAACACTGCTCGATGTCCGCACGCAGATCCGCCTCTTCCTCAAGGCCGATATAGAACCGGACCAGCGTGCCCCGATGCGGCCACTGCGCCTCGGTCCGCATCGATGCGATGTCGTACGGCATCACGAGGCTATGCGCCCCGCCCCAACTCCAGCCGATCGCAAAGAGCTCCAGCGACTCGCAGAACGTGTCGATTTGCGCCGCACTATAGCGAGCATCGAACACGACGGAAAACAGTCCGCCCGCGCCCGTGAAGTCGCGTTCGTAAAACTCATGGCCCGGACAGTCGGCAATGGCGGGATGCAGCACCGCGGCAATTTCCGGCCGCGTCTTCAGCCACTGCGCGAGCGCGAGCGCCGAGCGGTCGTGCTGCTGAAAGCGTACCTGCATGGTCGGCAGGCTGCGCAGAATCAGCGAGCAGTCATCCGACGATACCCCGAGGCCCATGCGCATGCGCGCCGACTTCAGCTTCAGATGCAACTCGCGATCGACGGTAATGGTCGCGCCCATCAGCACGTCGCCGCCGCCCGATTGGTACTTGGTCAGCGCCTGCACCGAAATATCCACGCCGTGATCGAACGGCCGGAAAGCGAGGCCGGCGGACCACGTGTTGTCGATCGCCGTGACGACGTTGCGCGCGCGGGCCGCGGCCGTGATCGCGGGCACGTCGGACACTTCCATCGTCACCGAGCCGGGCGCCTCGAGCCAGATGAGCCGCGTGTTCGGCTGGATCAGGTCGGCGATTCCCGCGCCGATCATCGGATCGTAGTAGCGCGCCGTCACGCCGAAATCGCGCGCGAGCCAGTCGGCGTGATCGCGATTCGGCGAGTAGACGTTATCGGGAATCAGCACGTCGTCGCCCGACTTCACAAGCCCGAAGTACACGTTCGAAATCGACGACAAGCCCGACGGCTGCAACAGCGCGTGATTGCCGCCCTCGATGGCGGCAAGGCGCTGCGCGAGCGCTAACGAGGTGGGCGTCGCATGCAGGCCGTAGCGCCACTGCGCGTCGTTTTTCCAGTCGAGCGCGCGCATCGTCGCGAGGTCGGGAAATACGACCGTCGATGCACGCGTCACCGGCACGGAGAAAGACTCGAAGCCCGGCGTGAGTTGGTCTTCGGCTTGCACGATGCGGGTTTGCAAAGCCCGCTTGAGTTTTGATTGGGTCATGGCGAATTCGATGAAAAAGACAATGCGACGAGCGGACAATGCCGCGCCGTTCACGCAAGAGTAGACGAGTCGGCGGATTTTCGCCGCGGCGGGCGCAAGGGCCGCGAGGCTCGCGCCGTCGCGCGATTACTCGCCGGTTTGGAGATTGCTGACGCCGCCCACCGGGTGGCCCGCGCCGGTTGCGGGTGCGGATTGAGCCGGCAACGAAGGTGCGGTTGCAGCAGGCGCAGTCACATTACCCGGCTTACCCGCTTTGCCCGCCGCGGCCGGCACCGCTTGCCCCGCCGCCAGCGGCTTCAGATCGAACGGCTGCGGGTCGGAATCGTCGACGTTCATCCGCTCGCCGGCCAGCGAACCGTCGGCGGCGAACTTGCCGACCCAGTTCCCGGTGATGTGCGTGCCGTCGTTCGACTCCTCGACTTCGAGCGTGTCGCCGTCACGGTCCCCCGCGATCAGGATCAGTTCGCCGGTATCCGCGAACTGATATTCGCCGTGGACGCCCGCCGGATCGTCGGCTTTCGGGCCTAGGCGCAGCACGATTGGCCGCGAGCCGAGCGTGCCGCTGTAGCGCGGCAATTTCGCGAATTCGGGGCTCGGCTTGAGCGGCAACTGGATCGGCGGCGGCGCGGCAAGTTCCTTGACTGCGTCGCTCTGCGCGCAGGCCGCGCCCGGAAACCAGGCCACCGCGCTCACCGAGAGCAATGCGGCAACACTCGTCGCCGCCCAGCCGCGCCGGCGTACCGCGCCTTCCACCGATTTCACTTCCCGCATCCGTCGATCCTCATTGCTTGATACAGCTTGTGCGCCTTTCGCGACACCGTTCGTAAAATTCAGATCCGCTCGAAGACCGCCGCGATGCCCTGCCCGCCGCCGATGCACATCGTGACGAGCGCGTAGCGCCCGCCGATGCGCTGCAGTTCGTACAGCGCCTTCACGGTGATTAGCGCGCCGGTCGCGCCGATCGGATGACCGAGCGAAATGCCCGAGCCGTTCGGGTTGACCTTGGCCGGATCGAAGCCCAGTTCCTTGCTGACCGCACAGGCTTGCGCGGCGAACGCCTCGTTGGCCTCGATCACGTCGAGATCGGCGACCGTCAGGCCGGCGCGCTCGAGCGCCTTGCGCGTCGCCGGCACCGGACCGATGCCCATATACGCCGGATCGACACCCGCATGCGCGTACGACACGAGCCGCGCCAACGGCTTGATGCCGCGCTGCTCGGCGACGCCGCGCTCCATCAGCACGACGGCCGCGGCCGCGTCGTTGATGCCCGACGCATTGCCCGCCGTCACCGTGCCGTTTTCCTTCGCGAACACGGGCTTGAGCTTCGAAAAGTCTTCCGCCGATGCGTTCATGCGCGCGTGTTCGTCGGTGTCGAACACGACGTCGCCTTTCTTCGACGCCAACGTGATCGGCAGGATCTGTTCCTTGAAGTAGCCGTTCGTGATCGCGTGCGCCGCGCGGCGATGCGATTCTAGTGCGAGCGCGTCTTGCGCTTCGCGCGAAATTTCGTATTTGCGCGCGACGTTTTCCGCGGTCACGCCCATATGGATCGACTGGAACGGATCGTTCAGCGCGCCGACCATCATGTCGACGAGCCGCGCGTCGCCCATGCGCTGACCGAAGCGCGCGGCGGGCATCGAGTAAGGCGCGCGGCTCATGTTCTCCGCGCCGCCGCCGATCGCGATGTCGGCGTCGCCGAGCAGCACGCTCTGCGCGGCCGAGACGATGGCCTGCAAGCCCGAGCCGCACAGCCGGTTGACGGTGAGCGCGGGCGTGTGCTGCGCGACGCCGCCGTTGATCGCGGCCACGCGCGCGAGGTACATGTCTTTCGGTTCGGTATGCACGACATTGCCGAACACGACGTGCCCGACTTCGTCGCCGGACACGTTGGCGCGCAGCAGCGCCTCGCGCACGACGCGCGCGCCGAGTTCGGTCGGCGCAATATCCTTCAGACTGCCGCCGAAACCGCCGATTGCCGTACGCACACCGCTCACCACCACTACGTCCCGTTGCATCGTTCGCTCCTCTTTCAGTCTCTGCCGATAGTTTTGCTGCGGCGTGACCAGCATCGCCACGCGCGCCTTTACGACGCTCAGCCCGCCAGAATCTCTTCGACCGCCGCGCGCGAAGGAATCGGCGCGACCGCGCCATAGCCTTGCGTGGACAGCGCCGCCGCAACGTTCGCATAACGCGCGGCTTCGAATGGATCGTCGCCCTCAACGAGGCGCGCGATAAACGCGCCGCCGAAGCAATCGCCCGCGCCGGTTGCATCGACCGCATTGACGACGTGGCCCGGCACGACGCGCCGTTCATCCGGCGTCGCGATATACGAGCCGTCCTTGCCGAGCTTCAGCGCCACCACTCGCGGACCGTGCGACAGCAGAAAGTCGACGATCTCGTCGCGGCCCGTCAAACCGGTCAGCTCGGTGACGTCGTCCCAGCTCGGCAGGCAGATGTCGGTTTGCCGGATCGCTTCGAGCATCACGGCGCGCGCGCGGTTCAGTGGCCACAGCTTGAGGCGCAGATTCGTGTCGAAGCTCACGCGCACGCCGTTGGCGCGAGCATGCGCGATCGCCTCGAGCGCGGCATCGCATGCGGACAGGCTGATCGCGAGACTGATGCCCGACAGATGGACGACCTTGGCCGCGGCAATCGCGTCGAGCGGCAGGTCATGCGGCGCATAGCGGCTCGCCGCCGAGCCCGCGCGCAGATAGTCGAACGCGTGGCCGTCCGGACCGTGCGATACGAAATACACGCCGGTCGACGCCTGCGGATCGACGCGCACCTGCGCCGTCTCCACGTTCTCGCGTTCCCACAGGTCGATCAGCAGCCGTCCGAAATGATCGGCGCCGACCGCGGACACGAAGCCCGTCCGCGCACCTTGCCGCGCTGCCGCGATGCAGAAGTTCGACGTATCGCCGCCGAAGCCTTGCAGATACTTCGGCTCGCCTTTCGCCGACTGGTTGAACTCGATCATCGCCTCGCCGAGCGCGAGAACGTCCGGGTTAGCGGGCGTGTTCACCGTCATCGTTCAGACCTCGCCCCACAGGTCGTGACCGTCCGCGCCGGTGATCTTCACCGACACGAAGTCGCCGACCTTGTAACGCTTCGACGCCTTCGCGGCCGGCGCGATGTATACGACGCCGTCGATCTCCGGCGCATCCGCGGCCGTGCGGCCAATGCCGCCGTCGGCGTTGATTTCGTCGACGAGCACTTTCAGCGTCTTGCCGACCTTCTTCGCGATCCGTTTGGCCGACACCTGTTCGGCCACTTCCATGAAGCGCGCGCGACGCTCTTCGCGGACTTCGTCCGGCAACGCGCCGTCGAGCTCGTTCGCCGTTGCGCCTTCGACCGGCGAATACGCGAAGCAGCCCACGCGATCCAGTTCGGCTTCGCGGATGAAGTCGAGCAGCGTCTGAAACTGCTCCTCGGTTTCGCCGGGAAAGCCCGCGATAAACGTGCTGCGGATCGTGAGATCCGGACACATCTCGCGCCACGCCTTCACGCGCTCCATCACCTTCTCGGCGTTGGCCGGGCGCTTCATGCGCTTGAGCACTTCGGGATGCGCGTGCTGGAACGGCACGTCGAGATACGGCAGCACATGGCCCTTGTACGGACCCGTTGCCATCATCGGAATGACTTCGTCGACGCTCGGGTACGGATACACGTAATGCAGGCGCACCCACGCGCCGTATTGCGCGGCCAGTTCGCCGAGCGCGCCGACGAGATCGGTCATGCGCGTCTTGATCGGCTTGCCGTTCCAGAACCCGGTGCGATATTTGACGTCGACGCCGTAGGCGCTCGTGTCCTGCGAAATAACGAGCAGTTCCTTCACGCCGGACTTGAACAGATTCTCGGCTTCGAGCATCACTTCCGCGACCGGACGCGACACGAGGTCGCCGCGCATCGACGGAATGATGCAGAAGGTGCAGCGATGATTGCAGCCTTCGGAAATCTTGAGGTACGCGTAATGGCGCGGCGTGAGCTTGACGCCCGCGGGCGGCACGAGATCGACAAACGGATCGTGCGGCTTCGGCAGATGCATGTGAACATGCTGCATCACTTCGCCGACAGCATGCGGGCCGGTCACGGCCAGCACTTTCGGATGCACTTCTTCGATGAGGCCCGAGCCGCTCGCGCTCTTCTTCGCGCCGAGGCAGCCGGTCACGATCACCTTGCCGTTTTCGTTCAGCGCCTCGCCGATCGCGTCGAGGCTTTCCTGCACCGCTTCGTCGATGAAACCGCAGGTATTGACGACCACGAGGTCCGCGCCGTCATAGGTGCCCGAAATCTCGTAGCCTTCGGCGCGCAGCTGCGTGATGATCTGCTCGGAATCGACTAAAGCTTTTGGGCAGCCGAGGCTAACGAAGCCTACCTTCGGACTGGAAGGCGTCGGCGAGGCGGAAGAAGTGGTTTGCGACATAGGTGAATCCGGCGGATAGCGGTGACGTGGCGACAATGGGGATCGGGGACGGTGCGGCAAGCGGTGTGGCAAGGACAGGCGGCTCAGAAAACCCATGTCCCCGACTGCTGAAGATTCAGCGCCCCGCGCACGCAACCCGCTATTGTACCGCGCGCATTGGGCACGCGTCGGGGCGGGCGTTCGGACCCGAGCCCGCGCCTGAGCCGCTCGCCTACCCGCCGTCCGCAACGAGCGCGAGCGCCGACACAACCTTACGTCACTTCTTCTCCGGCTCCGGATTCGCCTGCGGAGTGGCGGTAGCAGACGGTGCCGCGGAGTTTGCGCCGCCCGGCGTGAACGGGAACGTCGCGAACATCGACTTCGCCTGGTTCTGCATCTGCTCCTGCATCTGCACGAACATGTTTTTCGACTGCTCGATGTAGCTGGTCATCATGCCTTGCATCATCGGCGCCTGCATGTTCATGAATTGCGACCAGACCTCCGGGTTCATCGCCTTGCCTTCGTACAGGTTCTTCGACTGATCGGCGAGCTTTGCCTGAATGTCGATGAACGCCTGGATGTTCTTCTCCAGATACGTGCCCATCATGCCCTGCATCGCATGGCCGTAGAAACGGATGATCTGCGACAGCATCGACGACGAGAACATCGGCAGCCCGCCGCTCTCCTCTTCGAGAATGATTTGCAGCAGGATCGCGCGCGTCAGGTCCTCGTTGCTCTTCGCATCGATAACCTTGAAATCCTCCTGGTCCAGCACGAGTTGCTTGACGTCCGTCAGCGTGATGTACGTGCTTGTCTCGGTATCGTAAAGCCGCCGATTCGGATATTTCTTGATCAGTCGTTCGGCTGCTTTCTTTGTAGTAGTAGTCATGTAACGCCTTTGAGCGCAAGTAAAGCGCGGACGGCGTGCCGGCTGCGCAATCGGGCCGTTGCGCAACGGGACGCCGCCGGAACCATCCGAGCGGGGCGCGCTGCCTCGTGAGCGGCGCGCCGCTTGCTCAGCCCATATGCAAACCGCCGTTCAGCGAGAAATCGGCACCCGTGGAAAAACCCGATTCTTCGGACGCGAGCCACGCGACGATCGAGCCGATCTCATCCGGCCGGCCGAGGCGGCGCACCGGAATCGTCGCAACGATCTTTTCGAGCACGTCGGGGCGGATCGCCTTGACCATGTCCGTGCCGATGTAGCCAGGCGACACGGTGTTGACCGTCACGCCCTTGGTGGCCACTTCCTGCGCGAGCGACATCGTGAAGCCGTGAATGCCGGCCTTCGCGGTCGAGTAGTTGGTCTGGCCGAACTGCCCTTTCTGCCCGTTCACCGACGAAATATTGATGATGCGCCCAAAGCCGCGCTCCACCATCCCGTCGATCACCTGCTTGGTGACGTTGAAGAGACTGGTCAGGTTGGTGTCGATCACCGCGGTCCAGTCTTCGTGCGTCATCTTGCGGAACACGACGTCGCGCGTGATGCCCGCGTTGTTCACCAGCACGTCGATCTCGCCGACCTCGGCCTTAACCTTGTCGAACGCGGCCTTGGTCGATTCCCAGTCGCCGACGTTGCCTTCGGATGCGACGAAGTCGAAGCCGAGCGCCTTCTGCTCTTCGAGCCATTTCACACGGCGCGGCGAATTCGGGCCGCAGCCCGCGACGACCCTGTAGCCTTCCTTGTGCAGGCGCTGGCAAATGCTCGTGCCGATGCCGCCCATTCCGCCCGTTACATACGCAATTCGCTGTGTCATAACCTAGACTCCGTTGTCGTTCTTGAGGCGCCGGCCGGCTGCCCCAGCCGGCTACCTCTACCCTCGCCTGATGCTTTGTCCACACTGCCGCCGGGCGACCGGCCGGCGAGGCCGCTCTCGGGCGTCACACGAGCGCGCGCCGGATTCGCAAAGCGGCGCGCGTCAACACCGTGCACGGCGCCTGATGCGCGGTCGGCGTGCGGATCGTCGTCAAACGCGCTCGAGCGCCAGCGCGACGCCCATGCCGCCGCCGATGCACAGCGAAGCCAGGCCCTTCTTCGCATCGCGCTTCTGCATTTCGTGCAGCAGCGTGACGAGAATCCGGCAGCCGGACGCGCCGATCGGATGGCCGATCGCGATCGCGCCGCCGTTCACGTTGATCTTCGACGTGTCCCAGCCCATCTGCTTGTGCACGGCGAGCGCCTGCGCGGCGAAGGCTTCGTTGATCTCCATCAGATCGAGATCGTTCACGCTCCAGCCCGCGCGCTCCAGACAGCGCTTCGACGCCGGCACCGGACCCATGCCCATGATCTTCGGATCCACGCCCGCGTTCGCGTACGCCTTGATGCGCGCAAGCGGCGTGAGGCCGAGCGCTTCAGCCTTTTTCGCGGACATGACGACCACAGCCGCCGCGCCGTCGTTCAGACCCGACGCGTTAGCCGCCGTGACCGTGCCTTCCTTCGAGAACGCCGGCTTCAGACCTGCCAGCGACTCGGCCGTCACGCCGTGACGCACGAACTCGTCGGTGGCGAAACGCACCGGGTCGCCCTTGCGCTGCGGAATCTCGACCGGCACGATTTCGTCGTCGAAACGGCCCGACTTCTGCGCGGCTTCCGCCTTGTTCTGCGACAGTGCCGCGAACGCGTCCTGCTGTTCGCGCGTGATGTCGAATTCCTTCGCGACGTTTTCCGCCGTCACGCCCATGTGATACTGGTTGTACACGTCCCACAGACCGTCGACGATCATCGTGTCCACCAGCTTGGCGTCGCCCATGCGGAAGCCGTCGCGCGAGCCCGGCAGCACGTGCGGCGCGGCGCTCATGTTTTCCTGACCGCCGGCGATCACGATGTCCGCGTCGCCCGCGATGATCGCGTTGGCCGCGAGCATCACCGCTTTGAGGCCCGAACCGCAGACCTTGTTGATCGTCATGCCGGGCACCGCCGAGGGCAGCCCCGCCTTGATCAACGACTGGCGCGCCGGATTCTGTCCCGAGCCCGCCGTCAGCACCTGGCCCAGAATGACTTCGCTCACCTGCTCGGGCTTCAGGCCCGCACGTTCCAGCACCGCGCGAATCACAGTCGCGCCGAGTTCGGGCGCGGCGATCTTCGCCAGCGACCCGCCGAATTTGCCCACTGCCGTACGCGCGGCCGATACGATCACAACATCAGTCATTTCCATATCCTCCGGGCTTCGCGGCCAATCAGGCCGGGGCCCGTCAAGTTAAAAATCTCGTTGCTCGTGAACCTGCTAGCTCGTCTTGCCCCGTTGCGTTGGGTGGCATCTGAGATCGTGTTCTTACTCGCGCTTGCGCACGTAGCGGCCCGGCGCCGGCTCGATAACCGGGAATTCCTCCGAGCCCGCCGCGGCGCGCGGCTTCACTTTCCTGCCGCCGTACTGATCGAGCCACGTGGTCCACTCGGGCCACCAGCTTCCGGGCACTTCCTTCGCCTCGCCGAGCCAGTCGTCCGGGTTCTCAGGCAAGCTCTTCTGCTCGCCCTCGAGCGTCCAATAGCTGCGCTTGTTTTTCGCGGGCGGGTTGATGACACCCGCGATATGACCCGACGCGCCGAGCACGAACTTCAACGGTCCGGTGAGGAGCGGCGCCGACGCATAGGCCGACGGCCACGGCACGATATGGTCGTCGCGTGAACCGTAAATGAAGGTGGGCACGTCGATCTTCGACAGATCGACCGGCTCGCCGCAGGTGGTCACTCCACCCGGTTCGCGCAGACGGTTCTCGAGATATGTGTTGCGCAGATACCAGACGTACATGGGACCGGGCAGGCTCGTGGAGTCGCTGTTCCAGTACAGCAGGTCGAACGGCACCGGTGTGCGTCCCTTCAGATAATTGTCGACGACGTAGTTCCACACCAGGTCGTTCGGACGCAGGAACGAAAACGTGTTGGCGAATTCGATGCCGCGCATGAGTCCCGGCGGCGCACCGTTCTTGCCGCCGATGGTCTGCTCGCGCATTTGCACATGCGCTTCGTCGACGAAAATATCGAGCACGCCGGTGTCGGAAAAGTCGAGCATCGAAGTGAGCAGCGTCATCGACGCGGCCGGATGTTCGCCGCGCGCCGCCGCAACCGCGAGCGCGGTGGCGAGCATCGTGCCGCCGATGCAGAAGCCGAGCGTGTTGATCTGCTCGCGGCCGCTGATCTTGCTCACGGTTTGCATCGCGGTGAATACGCCCTCGCTGACGTAGTCGTCCCACGTCTTATGCGCGATGGAGGCGTCCGCATTGCGCCACGAAATCAGGAACACCTGGTGGCCCGAATCGAGCGCATGGGCGACGAGCGAGTTCTCCGGCTGCAGATCGAGAATGTAGTACTTGTTGATGCAAGGCGGCACGATCAGAAGCGGCCGCTCGCGCACGGTCGCCGTGCGCGGCTTGTACTGGATCAACTGCATCAGGTCGTTTTCGAACACGACCGAGCCTTCGGTGGTCGCGAGATTTTCGCCGACCACGAAACGCGATTCGTCCGTCTGCGAAATCTTGCCGCGCTGCATGTCGGCAAGCAGATTCATCACGCCTTGCCGCAAGCTCTCGCCCTGGCTCTCGAGCAAGGTCTTTTGCGCCTCGGGATTCAACGCTAGGAAATTGCTCGGCGACGCGGCGGCCGTCCATTGCTGAACGGCGAAGCGGATGCGCTCGCGCACTTTCGGCTCGGTCTCGAGCGCGTCGACCATTTCCTGCAGATAGCGCGCGTTCAGCAGATACCATGCGGCGGTGAATGCGAAGGCCGGCGTGGCGCTCCATGCGTCCGAGCTGAAGCGGCGGTCCTTCAGTTCGGGCGCCTTCGGCGCCGCGCCGCCGCCGCTTGCCTGCTGCAGCAGCACCATCGCTTCACGCGTGTAGTCGGCTTGCAGTTTCTGCAGACGTTCAGGAGGAATCGCCGCGGCAGGTAGGCTCAGACCGGCGAACGACGGCATGCCGGGTATCCCACCACCGGCACCCGCTGCACCCGCTGCGAGCTTGCTGAAGTCAGGCATGCCAGGGAACGATGGCATCGACGGCATGCCGGGCACGCTCCACGGCGCCGCGCCTTGAACCGGAGGAAATTGCGGCATCGCGAACGGCGCGCCGTTGCCGCCGCCCGCCGTGCCTGCGCCCAACGAGCGCCAGGCGTTTAACCACGCGTCGAAAAATGGCTGAAGGCCCGCGGTCGCTGCGGCGCCGCTCGCGCCACTGGTGCCGGCCTGCTGCGTTTGCTCCTTCGAGGAGTCGGTGCTGGGGGAAGCTGGGGAATGAGGAGCTGCCATACCTGCTTTTGACCGGTAAGTCCTTGCGGACGGTTGAGAGGCAGGTTCTTGCGCACGTGGGCGATCGCTCGCGCCCTCGTCACGCCCTGTCCCATGTACGAGGAGCTGTGAGGAACATTCTTGCTCCCCATCGCAAGGCATGTCAATGCTTGTTCCCGATTTTGCCGCAGTGCGATAGTTTTTTAATTATCGTTTTCCCTGTATCACTGGCCGGCATTTTCAGACATATGTCAATCGAATGGCGGATTGCGAAAAAACGCTGTATTGCCGCGCTTAATTCACATTTATTGCTCGGTGTTAATGCGGGTATTAACGGACGAAACGATTCCGTTCGACGCTTCCGGCAGCGCAGCAAAATGCGAGTCGCGCTCGTCTCAGTCGCCGAGTGTCTGAGCTTCGTTGTCGAGCCAGATCAATGCGGCCATGCGCCCTGTCTCACGATCGCGGCGGTATGAATAGAAGCGCTCGCGCTCGCTGACCGTGCACATGTCGCCGCCGACAACGCGCGTCACGCCGAGCCGCTGCAAACGCAGACGAGCCAGCGCCGGAAGATCCGCAAGATATTTGCCGTCGGTTCGCGGATGCGCGACGAAGGCGCTCGCGGTTGCATCGCGTTCGCTCGCTTCCGCGCCGTCGAGGAATGCGTCGCGCACGTCGGGCCCGACTTCGAACGATTGCGGTCCAATGCAAGGTCCGAGATACGCGTGCAACGCGTGCGCTTCTACGCCGGCGAGTTCGGCGACGCGGCCGGCCGTCTGCTCGACGATGCCCGCAGCGAGTCCGCGCCAGCCCGCGTGCGCCGCGCCCACTGCACGGCCGGTTTCGTCGCACAGAAGCACCGGCATGCAGTCCGCGATCATCACTACGCACGCGATGCCCGCGCGATCCGTGGCGCTCGCGTCCGCTTGCGTCGGCGCGCCGTTCGCTTGCGCTTCGCGAAGCGCGTCCTCGGCTCGCACGATGCGCGCCGCGTGTACCTGATCGAGCCACGCGGCATCGGCGACGCCTGCCAGCGTGAGGAGCCGCTCCCGATTGGCCGCGACCGCGGCGGGATCGTCGCCGGACTTCATGCCGAGGTTCAGGCCGCCGGGTTCGTCCGCGCCGTCGCGCCAGCGACCGAACGGCGGCTTGCTCACGCCGCCGTTACGCGTTGTGACGAGCGCGCGCACGCGCGGCGCCACATTCCACGCGGGTTGCACGACATCGGCAAAGCTCAGTTCGGGCAGGCTGGTCATGCGCGATCGTCCTTGTCTTGCTGTGGGTTGTGGTCGTCGGGTTCGTCGGCTTGGTCGTGCTCGTCGGACTCGTCCTGCTCGTCGTATTCGCCGTGCGGATCGTGCTCGTCGGCGTCGTCGTGCTCGTCGTAGTCCGCGGCCTCGTAGCCGTCTTCCTCATAGTACGTCTCGTCGAACTCGCCCGCATCGTCGCGACCAAGACCCAGCGCCGCCGACAGCGCCGCGATATCTGCCGGCACGTCCGCGCGCCATTGCATCGTGCGGCCGGTCTTCGGATGAATCAGACCGAGGCGCCATGCATGCAGCGCCTGACGCGCGAACTCGCCGGGCAGCGGCGTCACCGAGCGCTTGCCGCGCGCGCGCCCATACACCGGATCGCCAAGCAGCGGATGGCCGATATGCGCGCAGTGCACGCGGATCTGATGCGTGCGGCCGGTTTCGAGATCGCAGTGAATCGCGGTGACCGGCTGACGCTGCCAGATCGCCGTATCGACGCGCCGGAAATGCGTGCGCGCCGGTTTGCCCGATGCGCCGGTCACGACGGCCATGCGCGTGCGCTCGCGCGGATCGCGGCCGATGGGCGCGTCGATCGTGCCTTCCTCGGGCATGTTGCCCCACACGAGCGCGAGATAGCGGCGCTTGACCGTGCGCGCCTGCAACTGGCGCACGAGGTCGGTCTGCGCCTCGAGCGTGCGCGCGACCACCATCAGCCCCGACGTTTCCTTGTCCAGCCGATGCACGATGCCCGCGCGCGGCAAGCCCGCCGCGGCGTCGCCGTAGCGGTACAGCAGACCGTTGAGCACGGTCCCGCTCCAGTTGCCGGCCGCCGGATGCACGACCATGCCGGCCGGCTTGTTGATGACGACGAGCGTGTCGTCTTCGTAGACGATCTCGAGCGGCACCGGTTCGGGCGTGAACGCGAGCTGTTCGGGCAGCAGGTCGGGCACGAGTTCGATGGTCGCGCCAAGCGGCACCGGCTGGCGAATCTTTGCCGGCTTGCCGTCGATCCGCACGCGCTCCGCCTCGATCCAGCTTTGCAGGCGGTTGCGCGAGAATTCGGGGAAAAGGCGCGCGAGCACCTTGTCGAGGCGCTCGCCTGCCAGTTCGTCGGGCACCACGACACTGCGCGGCGTTTCGTCCGCGACACGGTTTGCCACACTCGGCACCATGCTGGCGAGCGCGGCTTTGCCGAGCGCGTCGGCGGGGAGGTCGTCGTCGAGCGAATCGGGGCCCAACGCGTCGGAGGGGTCGGCGCTTACGTTATAATCTTCGTTGCTATTCCGGGCACCGGTTGCAGCGCCTGGAGTATTTGAGCGGGTCATTGAGTCTGGGTCACCTGGACGTAAAGCTAGACTGGAAAATGCGAGCCTTGAACACCATCACTAAAGCGGCGATCAATTTGAAGGCCATGAAGAGCGCGGCCCGGAAAGTGGCCGGATACATTGCGTGTGCCGCAGCCGTCGCGGTTGTTGCGGCTTGCCACGGCCTGCCGGAGAAGACCGACGAAACGGCAACGTGGAACAACAACAAATTATATACGGAGGCGAACGACGCCCTGAGCGGCGGCGACTTCGGCAAGTGCGCGAAGTACTTCGAAATGCTCGAAGGCCGCGACCCGTTCGGCCACTTCGCCCAGCAGGCGCAGATCAACGTCGCGTACTGCAACTGGAAAGACAATGAAGCCGCGGCTGCTGATCAGGCTATCGACCGCTTCATCCAGTTGCACCCGGATCACCCGGACATCGCCTATGCGTACTATCTCAAAGGCATGATCCACTTTAACGACGACCTCGGTCTCTTCGGCCGCTTTTCCGGCCAGGACATGAGCGAGCGCGATCCGAAGTCGCTGCGCGAGTCGTACGACGCGTTTAAGGTCGTGGTCGACCGGTATCCGAACAGCAAATATGCGCCGGACGCCGCCCAGCGCATGCGCTACATCGTGAACGCGCTGGCGTCGCACGAAGTCCATGCGGCGGATTACTACTACCGCCGTGGCGCGTATGTGGCTGCGATCAATCGCGCGCAGCTCGCGTTGAAGGAATACAAGAACGCACCGGCTATCGAAGACGCGCTGCACATCATGATGCTGTCGTATCAGAGGCTGAACCAGCCGCAACTCGCCGACGACACCAAGCGCGTGCTCGCCGGCACCTTCCCCGACAGCCCGTACGTCACGGGTCATGCAAGGCCGGGTAAGGAAAAGTCGTGGTGGCAGTTTTAAGCCGCGCCGCGGTGTGAACCGCGGCTGAACACGAGTTGCAAAGCAAAACGCCACGACTTCGGTCGTGGCGTTTTGCTTTATGCGTTAGCGGGATGGGTTGGCCATATCGACTAGCCGAATCAGTCCCGCTCGAACAACGCAATCGACTCGACATGCGACGTATGCGGGAACATGTTGACGACGCCCGCACCCACCAGCCGGTAGCCCGCCTCGTGCACGAGCAGACCGGCGTCGCGCGCAAGCGTCGACGGATTGCACGACACGTAGACGATGCGCTTCGGCAGCGGTCCATCGCCGCTTTGCGCGATTTCCGCCAGCGCCTTCGCGACGGCCAGTGCGCCTTCGCGCGGCGGGTCGACCAGAAACTTGTCGAAGTGGCCGAGCGCGCGCATGTCGTCGGCGGTGACTTCGAAAAGATTGCGGCATGCAAACGACGTGTGCGCCGCCACGCCGTTCAGCTCGGCATTGGCCAGCGCGCGCGAGGTCAGCACGTCGCTGCCTTCGATGCCCACCACTTCCCTCGCGATGCGCGCGAGCGGCAGCGTGAAATTGCCGATGCCGCAGAACAGATCCAGCACGCGGTCCGTGCGCGCGGGCGCGAGCAGGCGCAGCGCGCGGCTCACGAGCACACGGTTGATCGCGTGATTGACCTGCGTGAAGTCGGTCGGCTTGAACGGCATGCGGATGTTGTACTCGGGCAGCGTGTAGTCGAGCTGCACGTCGAGCGGATACAGCGGCGTGACCGTGTCCGGGCCGCCTGGCTGAATCCAGAACTGCACCTTGTGCTCATCGGCGAACTCGCGCAGCACTTGTTCGTCGGCGGCAGTCAAAGGCTCGAGATTGCGCACGACAAACGCCGTGACCGACGAGCCGACCGCCAGTTCGAGCTGCGGCATGCGGTCGTAGATGGACAGCTTGCGCACCATGAAGCGCAGCGGCATCAGCATCGCCGACACATGCGGCGGCAGCACTTCGCAGGTTTTCATATCCGCGATGTAGCTGCTCTTCTTCTCGTGAAAGCCAATGCGCATGCCGCCTTTTTCGGGCAGAAAACGCACGGCGAGACGCGCGCGATAGCGATAATCCCAGGCCGGTCCGTGAATCGGCCGGAACACCGTTTCGGGGCGCAGCTTCGCGAGATGCTGAAGGTTGTCCTCGAGCACGCGCTGCTTCACCGCGACCTGCGCGCGAATGTCGAGATGCTGCATCGAACAGCCGCCGCAAATGTCGAAATACGTGCATTTCGGCTTCGTGCGCATCACGCTTTCGCGGAACACCTGCACCACTTCGGCCTGTTCGAACTTCGGCTTGCTGCGATGTGTCGAGTAGCTCACGCGCTCGCCGGGCAGCGCGCCTTCGACGAAAATCACCTTGCCGGGTGTGCCGTCTTCGGACTCGATGCGGCCGACGCCGCGCGCTTCCATATCGAGCGAAACGATTTCGACGACCGGCTCGTTGCCGGTAATGACGGGCGCCGGAGCCGGCGCGGCTTTGTGGTATTTCGACGGGCGCTTCGGCGAGCGACGATGGTGGGCAGTTCGGGACACCTGCTACTTCCTGACAAACTTGGGGGAAAGGCGAGATTGTAGACGAAGCCGGCGCGAGCGACGCCCCGGCTCCGTGCACGCGGCCCCACGGCTATTGATCGAACGCCGCCAGATATTCCGCCCATTGCGGCGCGGTTTCGAGCGCGAGCGCGTTCTTGACGAGATTGATCTCGTCCGCATATTCGGCGGCGGAGAACGCGCCGCGAATCAACTGAAAGCGGCAATACAGCAGATACGTATTGACGACGTCGGTCTCGCAGTAATTGCGGATTTCCTCGATGCGCCCTTCCTGATACGCCTGCCACACCTGGCTGCCGTCCATGCCCATCTTGCCGGGAAAGCCGCACATCTTCGCGAGCGCGTCGAGCGGCGCGTTGGCGCGCGCCTGGTACATCGCGAGGACGTCCATGAGATCGGTATGGCGCGCGTGGTAGCGGCTGATGTAGTTGTTCCACTTGAACTCGCGGTCGTCCTCGCCGAGATCCCAGAACCGGTAGGCGGGAATCCCGTTGACGAGCGCGCGGTAGTTCAGCACCGGCAGGTCGAAGCCGCCGCCGTTCCACGACACGAGCTGCGGCGTGTACTTCTCGATCACGCGATAAAACGACTGCACCAGCGCCGCCTCGCCGTCTTCGAGCGTGCCGAGCGAGCGCACGCGAAAGCCGTTGTTATCGCGAAACACGCAGGAAATCGCGGCGATGCGTTGCAGATGATGCGGCAGAAAATCGCCGCCGGTCTTTTCGCGGCGCGCGGCGAACGCGTGCTCGGCGACTTCGGCGTCGCTCATCGTGGCGGGCAAATCTTCGAGACGGCGGATGCCGGCGACATCGGGAATCGTCTCGATGTCGAAAACAAGAATCGGTGTCATCAAGTCAGAGAACGGCGTCTTTGCGAACGCCATTAGAGGCGAAGAAGCGCTTTAACCGCACAAGCGCTTCCTGTTGGATCTGGCGCACACGCTCGCGCGTGAGGCCCATTTCATCGGCCAGCTCTTCGAGCGTGGCGGGTTCGATGTGATTCAGACCGAAGCGGCGTTCGATCACATGGCGATGCTTGTCCGACAGACGCGCGAGCCATGCGCGCGTGAGCGTTTCCAGTTCGCGATGCTGAACCTCCGCATCCGGCGACTGGCTCTGGTCGTCCGACAACAGATCGAGCAGACTGCTGGCCGGATCGAGATCGAGCGGCGCGTCGAGCGAGGCGGTGTGTTCGTTCAGCGCGAGAATGTCGGTGACTTCGTCGGTGGTCTTGCCGGTCAGATAAGCGATGTCGTCGATGCTGGCGTCGCGGCGCTCGGCTGCTTCGCCGGAGTTCATCGAATTCTTTTCCAGATGGCGCTTCGCACGCAGCACCTGATTGAGCTCGCGAATCACGTGCACCGGCAAGCGCACGGTGCGCGCCTGGTTCATGATCGCGCGCTCGATGCTCTGTCGGATCCACCACGTCGCGTAAGTGGAAAACCGGAAGCCGCGTGTCGGATCGAATTTCTCGATGGCGTGCATCAGGCCGAGGTTGCCCTCTTCGATCAGATCGAGCAGCGGCACGCCGCGATTCAGATAACCCTTAGCGATGCTGACGACCAGCCGCAGATTGCGCTCGATCATCACTTGCCGCGCTTCGAACTCGCCCGCCTTCGCGAGACGCGAGTACTTCTGCTCTTCCTCGACGGTGAGAAGCGGCTTCACGCTGATGCGATTCAGATAATGCTGGATCGTGTCGGCCGTGAGTTCGGCTTGCAGCAGCGCGCGGAAGTCGTCCGCGTCGGGCACGACCTCGGCTGCGCCTTCGCGCGCGTCGCCGCCTTCTTCGGCGCTCGGGCGCTCGTCGAGCTCGCGCTCTTCGACGAGCTCCTCTTCCGCTTCCGAAGCGCCGCTGTCGTCCACCGAAGCGGACGTGGCATTGCTGATCGTTTCAGATTCGGCTTGCGGCAGGCGGCGCTTCGGTTTCGGCATGGTCGTATCGCTTATTGCGGCGGCAAATACTTCAGTGGGTCGACAGGTTTACCCTGCCGGCGAACTTCGAAATGCAACATGACACGGTCTGAATCGCTGTTACCCATCTCGGCGATTTTCTGCCCCTTCGTGACCGCATCCCCCTCTTTTACCATCAAAGAGCGGTTGTGTGCATACGCGGTGAGATAAGTTGCGTCATGCTTGATGATAATTAGATTGCCGTAACCACGCAGCCCATTTCCGGCATAAACCACGCGGCCGTCCGCGGAGGCCTTCACCGCTTCGCCCGCCGCGCCGCCGATATTGACGCCCTTGTTGGTCGAATCGTTGAAGGTGCCGAGCAACTGGCCGCGCACCGGCCAGGAGAAGCTGATGTTGCTCGACGCGCCGGCAGTCGAATCGCTGGCTGCAGCGGCGTTCGACGGCGGCGTGAGCGCCGCGCTGTTCGCGCTCGAGCCGTAGATGGGCGGCGCGGCCACGCCGGCTGCCGCGCCCGTCGACGGCGCCGCGCCATTGAGCGGCGCGCTTTGCACCGCGCCGTTACTGCCGAGCGGCGCAGTCGCGACGCCCGGCGTCAGCGCAGCGGTGTTCGCGCCCGGCGGCACCACGCGCAGCAGTTGATCGACCTCGATCTGATTCGGGTTCGTGAGGTTGTTCCACGCGGAAATGTCGCGGTAGTTCTGGCCGTTCTCGAGTGCGATCCGGTACAGCGTGTCGCCCGGCTTCACGCGATAGTAGCCAGGCGGCGGCGGGCCGAGCGGCACGGCCGGTTGCTGCCCGGCCTGCGCGGCTTGCGTGCCGAGCACGCCGCCGCCGGAGCGGTCGACGACCGGCGCCTGATCGAGCCGGGATGCACAGGCTGTCATCAACAGGGACAAGGCGAGCACGCACACGCTACGCTGGGTTACGGACATGGGGACATTCAGGCTGGTTCTTTGCATCGCGCGCAACATACTCATCGGTGTCAAATCACTCCGGATTTTAAGGGTACAAAGAAAACGCGATCAAGCTGCGACTCGCGCCACTGCGCCGGCCCAAGGCGCTCGACGAGCGTCAGCACCTGGTTCTGGCCTTCCTGCGAGCCGACCGGCGCGATCAGGCGGCCGCCGATCGCGAGTTGTTCAAGTAATGCTTGCGGCACGTCGAGGCCCGCGGCGGCGATCAGGATCGCATCGAAAGGCGCCGCCGACGGCAGCCCCAAACGTCCGTCGCCATAGTGCAGCCGGATGTTCGGAATTCGCAGCGGACGCAAGTTTGTCTTCGCGCGCTCGGACAACGGCTTGATGCGTTCGATCGAATACACCTCGCGCGCGACCTGGCTCAGCACCGCCGCCTGATAACCGCAACCGGTGCCGATCTCGAGCACGTTGTTCAGCGCACGGCCCGTTGCGGCCAGCTCGATCATTCGCGCGACCACCGACGGCTTCGAGATGGTCTGGTGATGGCCGATTGGCAACGCCGCATCTTCGTAGGCCTGAACCGCGAGGCCGGGATCGACGAACATATGGCGCGGCACCACGGACATCGCGCTCAACACGCGCTGATCGGTGATGCCGTTCGCACGCAGGCGTTCGACCATGCGTTCGCGAACCCGTTCCGACGTCAATGCGGTTGCACGGTTCAGCGCGACGTTCGGCGCGGCGCCGCGCTCGTTCGAGCGGCTTGTCACGGACTTGGCGGCCGGCGAGGACGGTGCAGAGGAACTCACGGCCTTGCTCGCGGCTCGCGTAGACGACGACGCTGCACCCTTCACCGCGGACGACGGACGCGCGCCCGTGCTCTGCGCAATCGGCCGCGCCGGCGTCTTCACCGCAGGCGCGGCGAGCGCCCTGGGCGGCGTCACGATGAGCGGCCTCGCTGGCGTGCCGGCCGGCAATCTGTCCGCGACCGAAGCCGGCGCTCTCGCCTGCTTCGGCTGCGTCTTGCCAGCCGAACCGGGCTGCCCATGCTTCGCCGGCTGCTGCCGCGCATTGAGCGCGGCACTCGCGGCAAGCGCCGCCGCGCGCACTTCCCCTGGACGGCCTTCGGGCCGGCGCGGCTCGCGCACCAGATCTTCGAGGCCGAGTGGAAAGCGCTTCGCGCGCTCGCTCGTCATGAAGCGCCGCTGCCCGCACGCGCCCAGTCGTGTGCGGCCGGGAGCATTTGCGTGTGCGTCAGATCGAGCTGCAGCGGCGTGATCGACACATGGCCGTTCGCGACTGCGTGGAAATCCGTCCCTTCGCTCGCATCGCGCGCGCTGCCCGACGGCCCGATCCAGTAGATCGGCTCGCCGCGCGGATTGGTCTGCCGGATGACCGGCTGCGACGGATGCCGCTTGCCCAGACGAGTGACGCGCCAGTCGCGCAGTTGCTCGTACGGCAGGTTCGGAATGTTGACGTTCAGAAGGGGATGCCCCGGCAGCGGATGCGCGAGGTAATGCGCGACGATTTCCGCGGCGACGCGCACCGCGTCTTCGAGATGCACCCAGTCTTTATCGACGAGCGAAAACGCGATGGCCGGCACGCCGAACATGATGCCTTCGGTAGCCGCCGCGACGGTGCCCGAATAGAGCGTGTCCTCGCCCATGTTCTGGCCGTTGTTGATGCCCGAGACGACGAGGTCCGGCGTGTGGTCGAGCATGCCCGTCAACGCAATGTGCACCGAGTCGGTCGGCGTGCCGTTCACGTAGTAGAAACCATTGGCCGAGCGCAAAACCGAAAGCGGCCGCGACAAGGTCAGGGAATTCGACGCGCCGCTGCAGTTCTGCTCGGGCGCCATCACGGTCACGTCGGCGAGCGGCTTGAGCGCTTCGTAAAGCGCGCCGAGGCCGGGCGCCAGGTAACCGTCGTCGTTGCTGAGTAGGATTCGCATGCGGCGATTGTAACCGAGGAAAGATGGCGCGCGAACGACACGGCAAGCGCGTTGCGCAGGCCACGCAAAGCGCTTGCGCTGGTGTGTGAATGCGGGCTTGTTGTCTTGTCCCTATGCGCTCGTGAGCAGCGCAGTAAATGCAGATCGATGCGCGGCGCCCTGCTGCCGCCAGACCGCGAACCCGCGAAACGTACGGTCGTGCGCATGCATTACACTCTAAGCCATTGCGAACTCTGATCGAATGGAGACACGATGCGCGCGATTCGCTGCAATCAGTACGGCCCGCCGGAGAGCCTCACCGTCGAAGAGTTGCCTGATCTGGAACCGCCGCCAGGGCATGTCGTGATCGACGTGAAGGCGGCCTCCGTCAACTTTCCCGATGTGCTGATCATCCAGAACAAGTATCAGTTCAAGCCGCCACTGCCTTTTACGCCAGGCTCGGAAGTCGCGGGCATCGTGCGCGCGGTCGGTGCGGGGGTCACGCAGTTCACGCCCGGCTCCCGCGTGGTCGCGTTCACGGGCTCGGGCGGCTTCGCGCAGCAGGCGCTTGCGAGCGAGTCGGCCTGCGTGCCGCTCGCCGAAGACGTCGACCTCGAACTGGCCGCGGCCTTCACGCTCGCGTATGGCACGTCGCATCACGCGGTGGTCGACCGCGCCGCGCTGCAAGCCGGCGAGACGATGCTCGTGCTGGGCGCGGCGGGCGGCGTGGGACTCGCGGCTGTGGAAATCGGCAAGGCGCTCGGCGCGCGCGTGATCGCGGCGGCGTCGAGCGATGAAAAGCTCGCGGTGTGCTTGCAACATGGCGCCGACGCGACGATCAACTACGCGACCGAGGACCTGCGCGAGCGCATCAAGACGCTCACCGACGGCAAAGGCCCGGACGTGATCTACGATCCGGTCGGCGGCGTGTATGCGGAGCCGGCGTTTCGCAGCATCGGCTGGCGCGGTCGCTACCTGGTGGTCGGCTTCGCGAACGGCGAGATTCCGAAGCTGCCGCTCAATCTGACGCTGCTCAAAGGCGCGAGCGTGGTCGGCGTGTTCTGGGGAGACTTTGCGAAGCGCGAGCCCGAGCGCAATCATGCGGCGTTCCGGCAGATGGTCGGCTGGATCGGCGAAGGCAAGCTCAAGCCGCATGTGTCCGCGCGTTATCCGCTCGATGAAACGGCGCGCGCGCTGCGCGATATGGCCGAGCGTCGCGTGATCGGCAAGGTGGTGATCACGCCGTAGCCGGCCTCGCTGAGACGCGGCGCTCGCTCAAACAAAAACAGCGTGCGGCTCTGCGAGCCCACGCTGTTTTTTTTGCGCTGTGAAGTTTACGGCGCCTACAGCTTTTCGGTGTCTCCGGTCTTTGGCTGCCACTTCATCAGATGCCGCTCGCCGACGCCGACGATCGCATCGAGAATCAGCGCGAACGCGGTCAACACGAGAATGCCGGCGAACACGGTGTTGATGTCGAACGTGCCTTCGGCCTGCAGGATCAGATAGCCGACGCCGCGCGCGGAGCCGAGGTACTCGCCCACCACCGAGCCCACGAACGCGAGACCCACCGACGTGTGCAAGCTCGAAAAGACCCAGCTCATCGCGCTCGGCAAATAGACATAGCGCAGCAGTTGCTTGCCGTTTGCGCCGAGCATGCGCGCGTTCGCGAGCACGACCGGACTCACTTCCTTCACGCCCTGATAGACGTTGAAGAACACGATGAAGAACACCAGCGTGACGCCAAGCGCGACCTTCGACCAGATGCCAAGACCGAACCACACGCCGAAGATCGGCGCGAGAATCACGCGCGGCATTGAGTTCGCGGCCTTGATGTACGGATCGAACAGCGCGCTCGCAAGCGGCGACAGCGCGAGCCATAAACCAACGCCGAGTCCGAGCGCCGTGCCGAGCGCAAACGCGAGCACGGTCTCGAGCAGCGTGATCCACAGGTGCAGATAGATCTCGCCGGTTGTGAACCATTCCCAGATCCGCAGCAAGACTTTTTGCGGTTCGCCGAAGAAGAAAGCCGCCTTGTTCGGATCGTCGAAATAAAACGCGGGCAGCAGTGTCGGGCTCGTCAGCACGTACCAGAGCACGAAGCACAGCACGAGCAGCAGCCACTGCCAGATCACCAGATTCGCCCGGTTCGGGCGCAACGTCTTCCACATGACTCGGTTTGCCTCGGTTTGGCTTGGACGGTTGATAGACGTAAAGCGCGTTGCGTTCAGAGAGCGTTCAATGAGACGTCATACAGCGGTGAGTTGCTGTTGATAGCCTTTTAGCACCTCGTCGCGCAGCACGCTCCAGATCTGCGCGTGCAACTCGACGAAGCGCGGATGCGAACGGATTTCGGCGACGTCGCGCGGACGCGGCAAGTCGATCGTGAATTCGCCGATCGGATGCGTGCCCGGTCCCGCCGAGAGAACGACCACGCGATCCGACATCGCAATGGCCTCGTCGAGATCGTGCGTGATGAAAAGCACGGCCTTGCGTTTTGCCGCCCACAGGTCTAGCAACTCGTTTTCCATGAGTTGCCGCGTCTGGATGTCGAGCGCGGAAAACGGCTCGTCCATCAGGATGATGTCGGGGTCGAGAATCAGCGTCTGCGCCATCGCGACGCGCTTGCGCATGCCGCCCGACAATTGATGCGGATAGCGGTCGCCGAAACCGCCGAGACCCACGCGCTTGAGCCACTCCTCGGCTTTGGCACGCGCTTCCTGCTGCGCCACGCCGTGAAACGCGAGGCCGGCGATCACGTTGTCGATAGCGGAGCGCCACGGCATCAACGCGTCGGCCTGGAACATGTAGCCCGCGCGCCGGTTGATGCCGTTCAACGGCTCGCCGAATACGCTGACCGTACCCGCCGACGGCCCGAGCAAGCCCGCGCCGACATTCAGCAACGTGGACTTGCCGCAGCCGGTCGGGCCGACCACCGAGACGAACTCGCCGGGCGCGATCCGCAACGTGGTGTCCTTGACCGCCGTATAGCGCTGCGCGCGGTTGTCGCGCGCGGCGAAGGTGCAAGTGATGTTTTCGAGCGCCAGAGCTGCAACGGTCATGGTTCGACTCGCTTCGAGGATCGGTTGTTCGATGATAGGCTGACACGCGCCGCGCGCGGCATGTCGTCGTCGCGCGGCGCTCGAAGTTTTACGCCTTGACGGTGCTGAGCGCTTTCTTGACGAAGTCGTTGGTCCACGTCTTCGACACGTCGATCGGCTTGCCCTGCACGGTCGCGTCGAACGCCTGCAAGGTCTTGAGCGCGGTGCCGGGGCCGTCGGTCGGCATGAGGCCGTCGGGCGACATGGCTTCCTTGACGTGCTGCCATGCGTCGAGATAAACGGCGCGATCGCCGAGCAGATAGCTCTCCGGCACGGTGTTGATCAACTCGGTGCCGGTCGCCGTCTGCAGCCACTTCAGCGCGCGCACCATTGCATTGGTCAGCGCCTGCGTGGTGTTCGGATTCTTCGTGATGAAGCTTTGCGACGCATACAGGCAGCCTGCCGGCATGTCGCCGCCGAATACGCTGCGCGTATCGGCAAGCGTGCGCGTGTCGGAGACGATACGAATGTCGCCGGTGCGTTCGAGCTTGGTCATCACCGGGTCGAGGTTCGCCAGCGCGTCGATCTGGCCGGACTGCAGCGCGGCAATCGCGCCCGCGCCCGCACCCACGCCGATGAACGCGACGTCTTTCGCGGTCAGCCCGCCCTTGGCCAGCACGAAGCTCGCCATGATCGACGTCGACGATCCGGGCGCGGTCACGCCGATCTTCTTGCCACGCAGATCGGCGATCGACTTGTAGTTGGGCATCGTCTTCTTCGACACCGCGAGCACGATTTGCGGCGCGCGTCCTTGCAGCACGAATTCGCGGAACGACTGCTTTTGCGCCTGCAACAGCAGCGTGTGTTCGAACGCGCCGGACACCACATCGGCGCTGCCGCCCACCGCCGCCTTCAACGCTTGCGAGCCGCCGGCGAAGTCGGAGATTTCGACGTCGAGTCCTTCGTCCTTGAAGTAATTGCGGCGCTCGGCAATCGTGAGCGGCAAATAATAAAAGAGGTTCTTTCCGCCGACGGCAATGGCCACCTTCGTGGTTTCCAGTTTGCCCTGTGCGAAGGCGAGCGGCGTGGCCGTGAGCGTGGCGCCGGCAAGCGCGGCCGTACCGGCGAGGAAGCTTCTGCGATGCATGTTGGTTGTCTCCGAGGCTCTTGCAATTCTGCTGTTGCGATTTTATTGGCAGGTTGCTGCTTGCGTTGTGCGTGCGTGCGCGGCGTTCATGTGTCGGTCACATGGCTCACATGGCGCTCATGTCTCTCACGCCGCACTCACACAACTTGTTGCGCATGCAACCTTGCGATGTGGTCTGCATCATAACCTAGCGACTGCAGGACTTCATCCGTATGTTCACCCAGTTCGGGGCCGAGCCAGCGCGTTTCGCCGGGCGTCGCCGAGAGCTTCGGCGTGACCGCGGGCAGCGTGATCTCGCGGCCGTCCTGCCACTTGAAGCGCTGAATCATCTGACGCGCGAGGTACTGCGGATCGGTGAACATATCGGCCACGCTGTAGATGCGCCCCACCGGCACGTCGGCGGCGTTGAGCACTGCGAGCGCTTCGTCGATGGTGCGCGGCGCGAGCCACTCGGCGATCGCCGCGTCGATTTCCCCGGTGCGCGGCACGCGGCCGTCGTTGTGTGCGAGAGCGGGATCGTTGGCGAGATCCTCGCGTTCAATGGCAATCATCAGCCGCCTGAAAATCGGATCGCTATTGCCGCCAATCACGATGCTGCCGTCGCGGCAAGGGTACGTATTCGACGGCACGATGCCCGGCAGCGACGCGCCGGTGCGCTCGCGCACCATGCCGTACACGCCGTATTCGGGCACCATGCTTTCCATCATGTTGAAGACGGCCTCGTACAACGCGACGTCGACGACCTGCCCTTTGCCGCCGTTCACCTGCTTGTGATGCAGCGCCATCAGCGCGCCGATCACGCCGTGCAGCGCCGCAATCGAATCGCCGATCGAAATGCCGATGCGCGGCGGCGGCAATTCGGGGTAGCCGGTGATATGACGCAGACCGCCCATCGACTCGGCGATCGCACCGAAGCCAGGCCGATCGCGATACGGCCCGGTCTGGCCGTAACCGGAAAGCCGCACCATCACGAGTCCCGGATTTTCCGCCGATAGCACGTCGTAACCGAGCCCCAGCTTTTCGAGCAAGCCAGGCCTGAAATTCTCGACGACGATGTCTGCTTCACGCGCGAGGCGGCGCACGATCTCCTTGCCCTCCTCGGCCTTCAGGTTGATCGTGACGGACTTCTTGTTGCGCGCCTGCACGGCCCACCAGAGCGACGTGCCGCCGACTTCCGGATAAAGCTTGCGCCACTTGCGCAGCGGATCGCCGCCTTTCGGATCTTCGATCTTGATGACGTCGGCGCCGAACTCGCCGAGAAAGCGCGCGGCGAATGGGCCGGCGATCAGGGTGCCGAGCTCGAGGACTTTGACGCCGGCGAGCGGGCCAGCGCCGGGTGGGTTTTGCGGCGCGCCGTTCGCGCCCGAATCGGGAGTTGCGCTCATAGTCTCCTTCTCTGTTTTTGCTGTTTTGGCTGTTTCGGCGGCAGCGCTGGCGCCCACTCGTGCGGCTTGCCGCTACATCGAGCGGCGGTCAAGCATCGCGCGCGCGATGGTGCCCGCGTCGACGTATTCCAGTTCGCCGCCCACCGGCACGCCGCGGGCGAGGCGCGTGACGGCCAGACCGCGCGCCTTCAGCGTTTGCCCGAGATAGTGCGCGGTGGCCTCGCCCTCGTTGGTGAAGTTGGTGGCCAGCACGACTTCTTTAACGATGCCGTCCGACGCGCGCTTCACCAGCCGGTCGAAATGTATCTCCTTCGGGCCGATGCCGTCGAGCGGACTCAGACGCCCCATCAGCACGAAGTAGAGGCCGCGATAGGTCATGGTCTGCTCGAGCATGATCTGATCGGCGGGCGTCTCGACGACGCACAGCAACGTTGGATCGCGCTCCGAATCGAGGCACACTTCACAGATCTGCGCTTCGGTGAAGGTGTTGCACTTCTCGCAGTGCTGCAGATGCTCGGTCGCGAACAGCAACGCGCGACCGAGCTTCTCGGCGCCGTCGCGGTCGTGCTGCATCAGATGGTAGGCCATGCGTTGCGCGGACTTCGGCCCGACTCCAGGCAGCACGCGCAGCGCTTCGACGAGCGCCGACAAGGCGGAAGGTTGTTTCATGCGGATCGGCGTCGAGGTGAGTGAGGCCCGGGAATGCGGATTGGAACGCGTTTTTTGCGAACGTGGTACGAGCTTGTTTCAGCGGGCAAAGCTACGCGTGGCGATCTGCCGGCAGGTGGCATGGAGCGGCTCTTCACCGGCGAGTCTGGTCAGACAGCGCGCGGCAGCAAACGGCAACGATGCGCAACCAGGCGCGTCCGCGGTCGTCTCGCGAGGCGCACGGTCAGGCATCGCGCGGTGGGACCGACCACGAGTTCGACGCGTGCCGCGCTCTGCGTCGGCCCTCTTTACTCAGCCGCTTTGTGCACGCCCGGCAGACGACGTTGCCAGTTTGCCGCGTCGCCTGGAAGCGTCGCTTAGAACGGCAGTTTGAAGCCGGGCGGCAGCGGCAGGCCCGAGGTCATTCCGCCCATCTTTTCCTGCGCGGTCGCTTCGGCCTTGCGAACGGCGTCGTTGAATGCAGCGGCGACGAGGTCTTCGAGCATGTCCTTGTCGTCGGCGAGCAGGCTCGGATCGATCGACACGCGACGCACGTCGTTCTTGCAGGTCATCGTCACCTTGACGAGACCGGCGCCCGACTGCCCTTCGACTTCGATCTGAGCGAGCTGCTCCTGCATCTTCTTCATGTTTTCCTGCATCTGCTGAGCCTGTTTCATCAGCCCGGCGAGTTGACCTTTCATCATGGAAATGCTCCTTCTTGATAGCGTGAAATTCGGGAATCGGGCGCGCTTTTAATGTGCTTGCGTTCAGCGGCGCGGCGAATCAGTGAACCTGGGACGCGCCGTTCTGGCCGGCGTCGGGAGTAATCGGGCGGATCGAGCCCGGCACGATGCTCGCGTCGAATTCGCGGATCAGCGACTGCACGAACGGATCGGCGCTGATCTCGCGCTCGGCTTCCTGCTGACGTTGCGCGCGCATTGCGGCGTCGTGAGCGGCTGCAGTGCGGCGGGCCGGGCCGACTTCGACCACCACGTCGACATGCTGGCCGAGCTTGTCGGCGAGCGCCGCCTTGAGCTTCGCGACCTGCGAGGTTTCCGCGTACTGCGGCACGGGCACGTTGAGTTTGAGCGTGTTGCCTTCGAGCGCCATCAGTTCGCTGTTGAACGCAAGCTGATACGAAATGCCCTTGAGCGGCAGATCGACGGCGAGCGCCGGCCAGTCGCCGTTGAAGCCCAGCGGGTCGAGCGGCACGGCGGGCGGCAGCGGACGCCGATCGACGGCCGGTGCCGGTGCGGACGGTGCCGACGCGTTCACGCGGACGTCGTCCGGACCGCTGTCGAACACAGGCATGTAGTTGTCGTCGGGCGGGCCGTAGTAGCCGTCGTCCGATGCGGAAAGCGGCATGTAGTCGTCGGGCGGCATGTCGTCCCACGGCGGAACCGGCGAGCCGTTTTGCTGCGCGTCGTTGCGGGTCGCTGATTGCGCTGATTGCGCTGATTGCGCTGATTGCGCTGATTGCGCTGATTGCGCTGATTGTGCTGATCGTGCTGGTTGCGCTGGTTGCGGTGGCTGCGTCGACTGAGCCGATTGCGCTGACGCGCGCACGGTCGACGCGGGCGGCTGCTGCGCAGCAGCGCCGCGCGGCGCGCCGGGCGTGGGCACGGGGACTACCACGCGTGGCGCGGCTGGCTTCGGTGTTGCCGGCGCCGCGGTTTTCGCGGCCGTGGCGGCACTCGCGCGGCCACGATCGGACGATACCTTCAACCCGGCGCTGCGCAGAACGTCGAGCGCTGCGCTCGCACCGCCCGCGCGACGCGGCGGCATTTCAGATTCGGCTGCGGCGGCGTTGTGGCCTGCGGCTTGATCGACCGCTTCGCTCGCGCGTGCGAACGCGGCGGCGGCGGGCGGGTTCAATGCGGCGGGAGGCGCATCCTCGGCGAGCTTTGTGTCGGTGGAGGCGGAGTCGGATGCAGTGGTAGTTGCTGTGTCGGGTGCGGACGGCTGCGCCGTATTCAAAGGTGTCGGCGCAGAAGACGCCTGTCCGGCATCAGAAGATGCGGTGGCGGATGCCTGCCCCACTTCCGAAGATCCGGTGGCGGATGCCGTTTCCGATGATCCGGCGGCGGATACCTGCGCCGCGTCGGAAGGCCGCGCGGCGGATGCCTGCGCCGCATCGGAAGACGCAGTGCCAGCGGATGCAGAAGCAGAGGCATCCGATGCGTCTGCGGCGGCGCGTCTATCAGCTACGGGCTCAGCCGGCGCGTCCTCCCACGGCGCCAACGGCGGCGCGGCAGCGGCCTGCGCTGCGGCAGGCGTTGCGCTGGACGGCGCGGACGCCGGAGCACTTGCCGCCGATCGCTCCAATTCTGCGCTCTCTACCACTGACGAAGAGGCGGCCTCGACCGCTGACTCAGACGCCGCAGCCGCTGTACGCGCTACATCGTGCGCCGCACGCTCCGCCGCATTCCCGCCATCCTGCCCCGCTGCGGACTGCGCATCCCGCCCAGCGGGCTCCATCGAATCGGCTCGACGAACCGGCTCGGCTAACGCAGCGGGTTCGGAAGACACCTTAGCTGCCACATCTCGCGACTCACCAACCGGCGACGCAGCCGCAGCAACGCCGCCCACCCCCGCCCTGCCCGCCCCGCCCATCGACGCAACACTCCCAGGCGAAGCCAACGCGCGTGGCTGCGCGGCCACCGCCGGCGCGCCCGCCCGCTTCGATCCACCCGCGCCCGCCTGCCCGGCTTGCGCACCAGACCCCGCGACGCCGCCACCGCCGCCCGTCGGCGCCGGCTCGAAAGCCAGCATGCGCAGCAGCGTCATCGTGAAGCCCGCGTATTCGTCGGGCGCGAGGCCGAGCTCGCTTCGTCCGATCGTCGCGATCTGATAGAACAACTGCACCTGCTCGGCGCTGAGCGTCTCGGCGAAACGCCGCAAATCGCCGGCTTCGGGCCATTCATCCAGTACCGACGACGGCGCGAACTGCGCCCACGCAATCCGATGCAGCAAGCTCGCGAGATCCTGCAGCGCCGTGGAAAACGACAGACTGCGCAGCGCCATTTCGTCGGCAATCGTGAGCACCGTTGCGCCGTCGCCCTGCGCGAGCGCATCGAGCAGGCGAATCAGGTAGCTCTGATCGAGCGCGCCGAGCATGCCGCGCACGGCTTCTTCATTGACCTGATTCGCCGAGTAGGCGATCGCCTGATCCGTCAGCGACAGCGCGTCGCGCATCGAACCGTCGGCGGCACGCGCGAGCAGACGCAACGCCTGCGCCTCGTAAGGCACTTTCTCTTCGCCGAGAATGTGTTCGAGGTGCGAGACGATATGGCCGGCCGGCATCTGCTTCAGATTGAACTGCAGACAGCGCGACAGCACCGTGACCGGAATCTTCTGCGGATCGGTGGTGGCGAGAATGAACTTGACGTGCGGCGGCGGTTCTTCGAGCGTCTTCAACATTGCGTTGAAGGCGTGATTCGTCAGCATGTGCACTTCGTCGATCATGTAGACCTTGAAGCGCGCGTCGACCGGCGCGTACACCGCGCGCTCGAGCAGCGCCGCCATTTCGTCGACGCCGCGATTACTCGCCGCGTCCATCTCGACGTAATCGACAAAGCGCCCTTCATCGATCTCGCGGCACGCCCGGCACACGCCGCACGGCGTGGACGTCACGCCCGTTTCGCAATTGAGCGCCTTCGAAAAAATGCGCGACAACGTCGTCTTGCCGACGCCCCGCGTGCCGGTAAACAGATAGGCGTGATGCAGACGGCCGCCGTCGAGCGCGTGCGTGAGCGCGCGCACCACGTGCTCCTGTCCGACGAGCGACGCGAAATCCTTCGGCCGCCATTTGCGTGCGAGAACTTGATAGGTCATCCGGAAATTGTATCAGTAACAATGCCGCGCAAAACCGATTCGGCTGGCCGCGCGAACGCGCGTCGCCCGTCGATTGAAAGCGGCTAATGGAACGATAGAAAAAAATGGTCGCGCGGCGCGCAGTGCGGCTTGCGTGCGGGTCCGTGCGCGTTGCGTGCGTTGTGCAGAGAGTACGCCCACCGCCGCGCGGCAAAGGCCAAGGGCCAAGACACCGCGAGCACGCTTGCGAAGCGAACGGACGAAGCAAAGCGAACCGGCATCTGAAGTAGATGCAACGTGGGCAAACGCAAGGGGAGAAAAGCAGGACAAACAGAAAGAGGAAGGTGACGAGCCTGACCCTCGGCACTGGTGGAAAACGGCTGTGGCTGCTTCGTTCCCGACCTGACCAGGTTGACCATCCCTCCATGCGAGGAGGCCCGTCACGAAACATTCTATCATCGCGTGGCGCTTTGTGCGACTGTTAATACGACCAAACCGGCAAGCACACGCCGAATCGCGAACCCGCCGATTCGGTTGCGACGCGCGCGCCGCTCACTTGAGTTTGTCCGCCGAGCCTCCACATAGGCTACGTCGCAGTTGATGAAATACGGTGGCACTTCATCGGCAGCCGTTGGCCCCACTGCCTGTGATGACTACTATCGCCCCCGGCAACGCATAGCGAATTAAGCTAAACTGCCGTACGGATGACCCGCAAACGCGGGCCCTTTGCCGAAGCCAGAAAGTCTCGTACTTTTCAGGCGCCGGCAGCGGGGCTCCGGGTGCGGCTAAGCGAACGGAAGTTTCCCCAGGTTTTGACGTATCGTGGCGAGCAATTCAGGCGGGCCTCGAACCGATAGAGGTATTCATACAATGAGCGAACAAATCAAGCATATTAGCGACGCATCGTTCGAACAGGACGTCGTGAAATCCGATAAACCCGTGCTGCTCGACTTCTGGGCTGAATGGTGCGGTCCGTGCAAGATGATCGCGCCGATCCTCGACGAAGTCGCCAAGGATTACGCCGATCGCCTGCAAATCGCCAAGATCAACGTCGACGAACATCAGTCGACGCCGGTCAAGTTCGGCGTGCGCGGCATCCCCACGCTGATCCTGTTCAAGAACGGCGCTGTCGCCGCGCAAAAGGTTGGCGCATTGTCGAAGTCGCAACTCACCGCGTTCCTCGACGGCAACCTGTAAAACAGCGGCGCGGGTGCGTCACGCGGTCCGCCCGGACCCGCGCGCGCCCGCGTTGTTCTGCTTGCTGTCCTGGCTTGCCGTGCTGTTGTCAGCCGGCAACGTTTCGAAGAAGAAAGATGCCGCGCCGGCGCACTGGCGGAAACTGGCGTGTGCTATGCTAGAATCCGCAAAACGTCGAAAAGACGTGTAAGTCCTTGAGCGGTTCCGCTCACTTCTCCTCCCAGATTCCATTTCGTCGCACCTTCTCCTGCGGGTTCTCCGTATGCATTTATCCGAGCTTAAGACTCTGCACGTGTCCGAATTGATCGAGATGGCCAATGGCCTCGAGATCGAAAGTGCGAACCGCCTGCGCAAGCAGGAATTGATGTTCGCCATTCTAAAAAAACGAGCCAAAACGGGCGACACGATTTTCGGCGACGGCACGCTCGAAGTGCTGCCGGACGGCTTCGGCTTCCTGCGTTCGCCGGAAACCTCCTATCTCGCCAGCACGGATGATATTTACATCAGCCCGTCGCAAATCCGCCGCTTCAACCTGCATACGGGCGACACGATCGAAGGCGAAGTACGCACGCCGAAAGACGGCGAACGCTATTTCGCGCTGGTGAAGGTGGACAAGGTCAACGGCCAGCCGCCGGAGGCCTCGAAGCACAAGATCATGTTCGAAAACCTGACGCCGCTGCACCCGAACAAGGTGCTGCTGCTCGAACGTGAAATGCGCGGCGAAGAAAATGTCACGGGCCGCATCATCGACATGATCGCGCCTATCGGCAAAGGCCAGCGCGGCCTGCTCGTCGCGTCGCCGAAGTCCGGCAAGACCGTGATGCTTCAGCATATCGCGCACGCCATCAAGCAGAACCATCCCGACGTCGTACTGTTTGTTCTGCTGATCGACGAACGTCCGGAAGAAGTGACGGAAATGCAGCGTTCGGTGGCGGGCGAAGTGATCGCATCCACGTTCGACGAACCCGCCGCACGTCACGTGCAGGTCGCCGAAATGGTGATCGAAAAGGCCAAGCGCCTCGTCGAAATGAAAAACGACGTGGTGATTCTGCTCGACTCCATCACGCGTCTCGCGCGCGCATACAACACGGTTGTGCCGGCTTCGGGCAAGGTGCTCACGGGCGGTGTCGACGCGAACGCGCTGCAACGGCCGAAGCGCTTCTTCGGCGCGGCGCGCAACATCGAGGAAGGCGGTTCGCTGACCATCATCGGCACGGCGCTGATCGAAACGGGCAGCCGCATGGACGACGTGATTTACGAAGAGTTCAAGGGCACCGGCAACATGGAAGTGCACCTGGAACGCCGCCTCGCCGAGAAGCGCGTGTATCCGTCGATCAATCTGAACAAGTCCGGCACGCGTCGCGAAGAACTGCTGATCAAGCCCGAAGTGCTGCAAAAAATCTGGGTGCTGCGCAAGTTCATTCACGACATGGACGAAGTCGAGTCGATGGAATTCCTGCTCGACAAGATCCGCCAGACCAAGAGCAACTCCGAATTCTTCGACATGATGCGTCGTGGCGGCGGCAGCTAAGCTGTTTGCCGACCAACGCAGCATCGGATGTGAAAACCGCTCGTCGCCGACGAGCGGTTTTTTTTCGTCTGGCGGTTTTGCGTGAGCGTATAGGGGCAGCGTTTCGGGTCGCATCGGCCAACCTGTACGTGAACGTACAGGTTGAAGTACAATCACCCCGCCGCCACTCCGAACGCCACCGCTCATGCCGACCGAGCCGCCTGCCCTGCTGACCGTCGCCGATGCCGCCGAGCGCCTCGGCGTCACGCCGCGCACACTGAAGTACTACGAGGAGCGCGGGCTTGTTTCGCCGACGCGCAGCGAAGGCCGCTACCGTCTCTACGACGAGGACGATTTGTCGCGCTTCGGGCGCATCCTGCGTTTGCGTTCGCTCGGTTTCTCGCTGCACGGCATCACCGAAATGCTGAAACGGCCGCTCGAACCAGTGGAAGGCAAACACCGCTTTTCGACGGAATCGCTGCAGCAGATTCATGGCGCCTTGGCGGCACAAGTCGACGCGTTGAACGCGCGTATCGAAGCCATGCGCCGCGAGCTGAAGGAAGCGCAGAAACTGCGCGACGAATTGAGCCCTGATCTCGACTATCTGAAGCGCCGTCTGGCCGGCGAAAATGCGGACGCGTTGCTCGAGCAACGCCGCAACGCGCTGACAAAAAACGGCAACGCGCGTAAAACAGCGAGCGCCATTAAACCCGCCAAGGCCGACGCAAAGCCCACAGCAAAACGCGCCAAAAAACCGCGTGCCTCGGCGTCGCGCGAGCGGTCATGAACACATCGCGGGCTCACGCAGGCTGGCTCAGTGCTGACAAGCTGCGTGGCGATTTTTTCCCGTGGGTGCTCGCGGTCGTCACCGGCCTCGACTACTTCGACAATTCCGTCTTTTCGTTTTTCGCGAGCTATATCGCCGGCGGCGTGAATGCGTCGCCGGATGAACTCGTCTGGGCTTCGAGCGCGTATGCCGTGGCTGCTGTGCTCGGTATCCTGCAGCAGGAATGGTGGGTCGAGCGTTTCGGCTACCGGCGCTATGTGGCAGGCTGCATGTTGTTCTACGCGGCCGGCGCGGTGGCCGCCGCGCTCAGCGAATCGTCGGTTGAACTTGCGTTTGCGCGCGGCTTTCAGGGCTACTTCATTGGCCCGATGATGGGCACCTGCCGCATTCTGATCCAGATGAGCTTCACACCCAGAGAGCGCCCCGCCGCAACCCGCGCGTTCCTGATACTGATCGTGTTGAGCAGCGCGCTGGCGTCGTTGATCGGCGGTCAGTTGATTGGGTATTTCGGCTGGCGCGCGCTCTTTGCGTGCACGGCGCCCGTGGGCGCGCTGTTCGCCGTGCTTGCGTTCGCCGCGTTGCCCGACGCGGGCAACCGTCTGCCCGAAGAGCGTGGTTCGGCGCATTTCTGGCCGTACATCATCTTTGCGTTTGCGCAAGGCGCGCTGCAGATCGTGATGCAGCAAGTCCGCTTCCAGTTGTTCAGCGCGTCGCCCGGTCTCATTCTGCTGACGGTCGCCGGCATCGTCGCACTCGGCTGGTTCGCGTATCACCAGTGGCATCACCCCGCCCCGCTCATGCGTCTGCATGCGTTGCGCGAAAAGGTGTTTCAGGTGGGCCTCGTGCTCTACATGTTCTACTACTACCTGTCGACCGCGTTCAGCTACCTCGTGTCGCGTTTCCTCGAAAGCGGGCTGGGTTATCCGGTCGAGAATGCCGGGCAACTCGTCGGCGTCACGTCGCTGATTTCGGCGAGCGCGCTCTTCGTCTACCTTCGCTATGCAAAGCTGCTCACGCGCAAGAAGTGGATCATCGTGCCGGGCTTCGCGATCGCCGCGCTGACGGCCGCGTGGATGACGCGCATGTCGCCCGCCGCCGGCGAGGCCGCGCTCGCGGGACCGCTGCTGTTGCGCGGCCTGCTGTTATTGTTCATCGTGCTGCCGGTCGCGAACCTCACGTTCAGAATCTTCGCGATAGAAGAGTTCTCGCACGGCTACCGGCTCAAGAATGTCGTGCGCCAGTTGACCATCTCGTTTGCGACGGCGTCGGTGATCATCGTCGAGCAGCATCGGCAGGCGTTGCATCAGGCGCGCCTCGCGGAGTTTGTGAATCCGTACAATCCGGTGTTTCAGGATTCGCTGGCCGCACTTACGCGGGCGTTTTCCGCGGCCGGACATTCGCCCTCGGACGCGCATTCGCTTGCCGTCGTCGAGATCAGCCGGGCCGTGGCGCGGCAGGCGAGTTTTCTGAGTTCGCTGGACGGCTTCTATTTCCTGATCGGCATCGCGATATGCGGCGGGATTTTCGCCGCGTTGCAAAAACAGATCGACTAACGGTTTCATCGCCCATGCTTTCGAAACTCACTGGATGGCTCGGCTCACGCCGGCGCGAGCGCGCGCTGCGCGACTACGCGATCGGCGACACGCTGTGGCAAGCCACGCTCGACGGCCTGCCGTTCCTCGCGCATCTCGATGCGCCGGACCTCGCGCGCCTGCGCGAAATGAGCAGCCTGTTCATCGCGCAAAAGGAGTTCTCCACCGCGCACGAGCTCGAACTGACCGACGCGATGACCGTCGCGATCGCGGCTCAGGCGTGCTTGCCGGTGCTGAATCTGAGCCTCGACCTGTATCGCGGATGGGTCGGCGTGATCGTCTATCCGGGCGAGTTCGTGATCCGCAAGACCGTCGAGGACGAAGACGGCGTCGTCCACGAAGTCGAGCACGACGCGAGCGGCGAAGCATGGGAAGGCGGCCCCGTGATCCTGTCGTGGGAAGACGCGCAGATGACCGACGGGACGGACGCGTACAACGTGGTGATCCACGAATTCGCGCACAAGATCGACATGCTGAACGGCGAAGCGGACGGCCATCCGCCGCTCGTGCGCCGCTGGCATGCGCCGCTCGACTCAGAGGCGTGGGCGGACGTGTTCGATTCCGCCTACGACCAGTTCTGCGCCCGCGTCGACGCCGTGCCGCAGCGGCGCTGGACGCGCTTCGAGCGCGAGTCGCTGATCGATCCGTACGCCGCGGACCATCCGTCGGAATTCTTCGCGGTATGCAGCGAAGCGCTCTTCGTCAAGCCGCATGCTTTCGAGGCGGAGTATCCGGAACTGTACAGATTGCTCGCGCGCTATTACCGCCAGGACCCGGCGCGAGCCGGTCTGACGTTCGCCGCACCGTGATTTTCCGAATAGCGGCTGAATTCAGGCGGAAATGTGTCAAGAAAGCGGTCAAAAAACCTCGTCAGATTCGTCAAGCGACTGATTTTCTGGCATAATCGCCGTTTTTCGACCATAGGCAAGTGGCTCGCGCCTAAATGCGGTCCGCGCAACAGCGGCCTCACGCGGGTTGGCTACCGCCAGATTTAAGGAAAGATCATGAAAGAAGGCATTCACCCGAATTACCGCGAAGTCCTGTTCATCGACGTGTCGAACGACTTCAGGTTTGTGACGCGCTCCACGATCCAGACGCGTGAAACCGCCGAATTCAACGGCAAGACGTACCCGCTCGCCAAGATCGAAGTGTCGTCGGAATCGCATCCGTTCTACACCGGCCAGCAAAAGATCATGGACACGGCAGGCCGCGTCGAGAAGTTCCGCAACAAGTTCGGCTCGCGCGCTACCGGCAAGGCAGCAGCAAAGTAATACGCGCTTTGATCACCGCTTCGCCGGTTTCGGCCAGCAGCGGTGCAGCGAAAAGGAAGGGCAGCGCAAGCTGCCCTTTTTTGTCGCCTGCGCGCGGGCGGCTTGCGTCGCCTGGCTATGCTCACGCGCCCATCGCGCTCACGAGCGGCATCGCGCAACTCGCGCCTGAGCGCCTATGCGGGCCGATTGCAGCCCCGTTGCACGCGATTACTTGCCGTGACGCGCACAGTGCCGCCCGACTACAATGCCGGATGCTCCAATCGGGCCATCGCCGGCAGGAAGGTAGTCCGGTGACGGCTTTCGCTTATCCACTATCCCAAACCGCATGAGACCTGTCGTTCGCCTCACTGCCTCCGCGACCAGTGCGCTGCCACGCTGGCTGCTGTTGACCATCTGTATCGTCTACGCGTCGTTCGGCCTGTTCGGCCGCGATCCGTGGAAGAACGAGGACGCAGCCGGCTTCGGCGTGATGTGGACCATGGCGAACGGCAGCGCGCACGACTGGCTGCTGCCGAATCTCGTCGGCAAATACCTCACTGAAGACGGCCCGCTCGGCTACTGGCTCGGCGCGATCGCGATCCGCGTGCTGGCGCCGTGGGTCGACGCGAGCAATGCATCGCGCGTCTTCACAGGGCTGCTGTTCTGCGCGGGCTGCGCGTTCGTCTGGTATGCGGCCTACCTGCTCGGGCGGCGCGCCGAAGTGCAGCCGTTCAAATACGCATTCGGCGGCGAGCCGGAGCCGCGCGACTACGGCCGCACGCTCGCCGACGGCGCCCTGCTGATCCTGCTCGCGTGCTTCGGCCTCGCCGAACGCGGCCACGAAACGACGCCGCAACTCGCGCAATTCGTCGGCATCGCGATGCTGGTGTACGGCCTCGTGCGGATGATCGACAAGCCGATTCAGGGCGCTTCGATCTGGGGCCTCGCACTCGGCCTCGTGACGCTCGCGAGCAGCCCGGTGCTGGTCGGCGCGCTGCTGCTCGGCACCCTCGCGATGACCTTGATCGTGCGCGAAACGCGCTCGCGCTGGCTGCTGCTGGCGGGCCTGCCGATCGCTCTGGGGCTCTCCGTCGCATGGCCGATTGCCGCGCTGGCCGCGTTTCCCGTCGACGCCGTCTGGTATCTGAACCAGTGGGTGCACGTGAGCCTGAGCTCGTTCGCCGGCCCGCCCGGCTCGGTGGCGGCTTACGCGCTCAAGAACCTGCCGCTCTTCACGTGGCCCGCGTGGCCGCTCGCGCTATGGGCGTGGTTTAGCTGGTCGGGGCTGCGCCGCGGGCCGCACGTGGCGATTCCCCTTTCGGTGATCGGGCCGCTGTTCGTGCTGGTGGTGCTGCAAAGCCATCAGTCGAACCGGCTCTATATGCTGCTGCTGCCGCCGCTCGCGGTGCTGGCCACCTTCGCGCTGCCTACGCTCAAGCGCGGCGCAATCAACGCAATCGACTGGTTCGCCCTGCTCAGCTTCACGATTCTCGGCAGCTTCGTGTGGCTCGTTTATGTGGCCGGGCTGACCGGTTTCCCGCATCCGCTGGCGCGCAATCTCGCGCGTCTCGCGCCGGGCTTTGCGCCGCAGTTCAAGATTCTTTCGTTCGTCTGCGCGGTCGCGGTGACGGTGTGCTGGTTCGTGCTGGTGCAATGGCGTCTCGCGCGCCATCCGAAGGTGTTGTGGCGCAGCGTGGTGCTCTCCAGCGCGGGCACGACGCTGATGTGGGTGCTGCTCATGACCTTGTGGCTGCCGGTCGTCAACTACAGCCGGACATATAAGGACGTGGCCCAACAGATCTCGAGCCATCTGCCCGACGACTACACCTGCATATCGCCGGTGCGCCTCGGCAATGCGCAGATCGCGACCTTCGCGTATTTCGGCGACATGCACTTCGCGTTCAATGAAGATTGCGACGTGATTCTGCGTCAGGACACGCAGGACTACGGCGAGCCGAGCGCAATGTCCAACTTCGTGTGGAAGCTCGTATGGGAAGGCCGACGCGCGGCCGACCGCGACGAACGCTTCCGTCTGTATGTCCGCATCGACCGGCCGAAGCCGCCCGTCGTCAAACGGCGCAGCTGGCACAAGAAAGCCGACTGAACGACGATGCTCGCCGACCTACGGAAAATCGCAGGGCTCGCGTGGCCGGTGCTGATCGGCCAACTGGCGATCATCGCGTTCGGCGTGATCGACACGGCCATGGTCGGCCGTTATTCGGCCGTCGATCTCGCCGCGCTCGGCCTCGGCTCGTCCATCTACATTTCGGTGTACATCGGCCTGACCGGCATTCTCACGGCGCTGCAGCCGATCACCGCGCAACTCTACGGCGCGCGCCGCTATGAAGAGATCGGCGAGGAGATCCGCCAGGCGCTGTGGCTCGCGCTTGCGCTGACGGTGATCGGCTTTCTGATCCTGTTCTTTCCGGGCCATCTGCTGAAGCTCGCGCGCGTGCCGGAGGCGCTGCACGAGCGCACGGTGTCGTATCTGCGGATACTCGCGTTCGGTCTGCCCGCCGGTCTCGTCTTTCGCGTTTACGGTTCGATCAGCAATGCAGTCGGCAAGCCGCGGCTCGTGATGATTCTGCAGATCGGCGGCCTGTTGCTGAAGGTGCCGCTCAATACGTGGTTTATTTTCGGCGGTCTCGGTGTGCCGGCGCTCGGCGGCCCTGGCTGTGCGCTGGCAAGCAGCCTGATTAACTGGGCGCTCGCGCTCGTCGGCATGCTGCTGCTCACGCGCGTCGACGTGTTCACGCCCTTCGCGATCTTCCGGCGCTTTTGCTGGCCGGTCTGGCGGCGCCAGGCGGCGCAGTTGCGGCTCGGCATCCCGATGGGACTGTCGTATCTAATCGAAGTCACGTCGTACACGTTCATGGCGCTTTTCATCGCGCGCTTCGGCACGACGACGCTCGCCGGGCATCAGATCGCCGGCAACATCGGCGCGGTGTTGTACATGACGCCGCTGTCGATCGGCATTGCTTCGTCGACGCTCGTCGCTCAGGCGCTCGGCGCGCATCGCCCGGAAGCGGCGCGCACGCTGTCGCGGCACGGCATCATGATGGCCGTCGCGATCGCCTGCTGTTACGGCGTCATCGTGCTCGCGCTGCGCCCGTATGTGATCGAAGGCTATACGCCGAATGCGCAAGTCGTGGCCGCGGCGATGCCGCTCGTGCTGATCGTCGTGTGCTACCACGCGTTCGACGCGTTGCAGATCACCACCGCGTTCGTGCTGCGCGCGTACAAGGTCGCGGTCGTGCCGACCGTGATCTACGCGGTGGCGCTATGGGGCGTGGGGCTCGGCGGCGGCTATCTGCTCGGCTTCAATGTGAGCGGCACGATCCCGCCGTGGTTGACCGGCGCACGCGGCTTCTGGGTGGCCAATACCGCGAGCCTCGCGATTGCCGGCATCGGCTTGCTGCTTTACTGGCGAGTGGTCAGCAGGCGGCACGTGCGCGCGGCCGCGGCGTTGCGGGCGGATGCTGGGGTTTGATGGTGGAAGTCGCGGGCGGTCGCACTGCGGTGCGGTTGGTTGAAAGCGCGGATTGTTTCTATGTCCGCCCCCCGTACCGGGCGCGGGCGGGCCGGGCATAGGTGCAGTGCGTGTGTTGAGCGCAGGTTCCGAACGCCGGTTCCAGGCGACGACTAAACGCAGCCGCTCAAATACGCGGCCCGCATCCACCGCTTCAACCCGCATCCGCCGCTTCAACCCGCGCCTCCGCCCCTCCCGCCTCCCGATCATGCCGCTCGAAAATCTCGCGTGCGGCAAAGAGCGCGTTCAGCGCCGCCGGAAAGCCGGCATACAACGCCATCTGCATGAACACTTCGACGATTTCCTCGCGCGAGCAGCCGACATTCAGCGCTGCTTCGATATGCACCTTCAACTGCGGCTGCGCGCAGCCGAGCGTGGCAAGCGAAGCGATCGTCGCAATTTCGCGCGCGCGCAAATCGAGCTGCGGACGGCTGTAAATATCGCCGAAACCGAATTCGATCAAAAGACGCGCGAAGTCCGGTGCGATCGGCGCGAGCGCGGCGATGACCTGCTCGCCCGCCGAGCCGTCGATTTCCCTCAGCTTGTTCCAGCCTTGCGTGTAGCGGTCGTTTTGTGCGTGGTCCATGGTGAGTCCTTTTCCGAGTGTGATAGGGATGACGTGTCGTCGATCCGCCGTGTCCGGCCGCCCGCCGCGGGCGTCTGGCCGGCCGCTTCGCCTTCGTAATACGCGATCTTGTCGATGATCGCGCCGAGGTTCGTCTGCAACTCGGCGATCCGCGCCAGCACCGCATCGCGATGCGCGGCGAGCAGGTCGCGACGCGCGCCCATCGTCTGCTGACCCTCGGCCCGCAGCGCCGCGAAGGCCTGCATGCCGGCGATCGGCATGCCGGTCGCCTTCAGGCGCATCAAGAACCGCAGCCAGTCGAGGTCGGCCGGCGAGTACAGGCGATGCCCCGCCTGCGTGCGGCCGACCGCGCGAATCAGCCCGGCCTGCTCGTAATAGCGTAGCGTGTGCGTGGAGACGCCGATGGTTTCGGCGACCTGCCCGATGGTGAGTGCGTTCGACGTTTTCGACATGACAGGACTCAGGTTAGGACTTCGAGTGCACTCTAAGTCAAGCGCGCCGCGCTGTCATTCGCGCTGTCGTTTATTGCCGCTCATTCGTCGACACGGCCACGCGCGCGCGGACGATGTGAGCAATCGGCGCACAACCGCCTTATATCGAGGCAAAAGGTTTAAAGATTGTTCATGGCGATTTACTTGCCATCAATCGATCGGTATAAATCGTCGGCGTTCGCAAATAAAGGGGCGCATTTGTCCTATGCTTATGCGCAGCGCCTGCTGAGCGATGCGTCGCCCGTTTCCGGCTAACTTTTTGCCCCCAATGGAGTGCTTGCCATGCTGAAAAAGCTCGTGATGCTTTGCGTTGCTCTCGCGTTCTCGCTGTCGGCCGGATTCGCGGCAGCAGTGGAAGTCAACTCCGCCGATCAGGCGGCGCTCGAATCGGTCAAGGGCATCGGGCCCGCGCATGCGAAGGCGATCATCGAAGAACGCAGCAAGAACGGCCCGTTCAAGGACGCCGACGATCTGGCCGCGCGCGTCAAGGGCATCGGCAGCAAGTCGGTCGTGAACCTGGAAGCGGCGGGCCTGACGATCAACGGCTCGTCGACGCCGCCCACGGGTGCAAAGGCGGCCGCCAAACCTGCGGCTACGCCGTCCGCGGCCACGAAGCCGACGGAGACGAAGGCCGCGCCCACGGCTAATACGACCGCGACCGCGGCCACAACGCCGGCAACCGCGGCGCCGGCCACGCCTGTCGATGCTTCGGGCGCTAAGGCGTCCAAATCCGCAAAGTCATCCAAGTCGAAGAAGGCTAAGGAGGCTGCAGCGGCATCGGCGCCTGCGGGCACTGCTACTACCGCCACAACCACGGCCACCGCCGCCACGGCCGCGAGCGCGCCGGCCGACGCGTCGGGCGCCAAAGCATCGAAGAAGAAAGCGAAGAAGAGTAAAGCCGCGTCGGCAGCGGCGGCTTCCGGCGGCGCATAAAGAACCCGTCCGATGCAAACCGTGTCGGACATTGATCGAACAGCAAGGCAGTGCGCCGCGCAGCGATGTTTGCGCCGTGGGCGCACCCAGTGCAGCCGGCACAGTTGGCGCACCACGGGCACCACCGCACCGCACGCACTACCTTCTTTCCCCTCGACGCCGCGCAGCCGCGCGGCGCCTCACCCGCCGGCCCGTCATCGACGTGCCGGCATTCAAGAGAGACCCATCATGAGCCTACTCGATACCCTCGGTTCCCTGGTCGGTAAATCGCCCGAAGGCGGCGGCCAGGCAGCGCTGATCACAGCCGCACTCGAATTCGTCAACAGTCAGCCGGGCGGGCTGAACGGCCTGATCCAGCGCTTCCAGGAAAAGGGCCTCGGCGAGGTCGCATCGTCGTGGGTCAGCAACGGCGAGAATCAGCCGATCGCCGCCGACGCGCTGCATAGCGTGCTCGGTTCCGACGCCGTCGCCGGCCTCGCCGCGAAAGCCGGCGTGCAACCGGATCAGGTCACCGGCCTGCTCGCACAAATCCTGCCGCACGTGGTCAACGCGGCCACGCCGGAAGGCGAAGTGCCGGCCGAAGGCAAGCTGAACGCAACGACCGTGCTGGGCGCGCTCGGCGGTTTGTCGGCGCTGTTCGGCAAGGGCACGGCCTAAGCGAAATCGGGCTGGCGCGAGCGGCGTGAGCGATTGAAGCGCGCCTCGACGCACCGAGCGGACCGCTGAAGCAAGCGAACCACTCCTGCCGGCCACGGAGCAGCAAAAAAAAGCGGCAACGAAGTCACCTTCGTTGCCGCTTTGCCATCTACGCGCGCTTGATTACCGCGCGTGAGACCGTTCGTGACGTGTGGCTCAATGCACCACGCGCTCGAACACCAGGTTGCCGTCTTCCAGTTCGACCGGAATCACATCCTTCGGACCGAACTTGCCCGCCAGAATCAGCTTGGCGACCGGGTTCTCGATCTCCTGCTGGATCGCACGCTTCAACGGCCGCGCGCCGAACAGCGGATCGTAGCCGACCTTGCCGACGTGCTCGAGCGCCTCGTCGGAGACCACCAGTTGCATGTCGAGCTTCGCGAGCCGGTCATGCAGACGCTGCAACTGAATCCGCGCGATGGACTGCACGTTCGAGCGGTCGAGCGCATGGAACACCACGACGTCGTCGATCCGGTTCAGGAACTCAGGGCGGAAGTGCAGCTTCACCTCCGTCCACACCGCGTCCTTCACGGCTTCCTGCGGCTCGCCGACCATCGCCTGGATGACCTGCGAACCCAGGTTCGACGTCATCACGATCACCGTGTTCTTGAAGTCCACGGTACGCCCCTGGCCATCGGTCATACGGCCGTCGTCGAGCACTTGCAGCAGCACGTTGAACACGTCCGGATGCGCCTTCTCGATTTCGTCGAGCAGAATCACGCTATACGGCTTGCGACGCACCGCTTCTGTCAGATAACCGCCCTCTTCGTAGCCGACATATCCCGGCGGCGCGCCGATCAGACGCGCGACGCTGTGCTTCTCCATGAATTCGCTCATGTCGATACGGATCAGATGATCTTCCGAATCGAACAGGAACGCCGCCAACGCCTTGCACAGCTCGGTCTTGCCCACGCCGGTCGGCCCGAGGAACAGGAACGACCCGTACGGACGGTTCGGATCGGACAGACCCGCGCGCGAGCGGCGGATCGCGTCGGCCACCGCGCTGATCGCCTCGTCCTGGCCGATCACGCGCTCATGCAGCTTGTCTTCGATCTGCAACAGCTTCTCGCGCTCGCCTTGCATCATCCGCGAGACCGGAATGCCGGTGGAGCGCGACACGACTTCCGCGATTTCCTCGGCGCCGACCTGCGTGCGCAACAGGCGCGGACGCGTCGGATTGTTCTGCTCCTTCGCCTCGGCCTGCGTCACTTCCTTCAGTTGCGCCTCGAGACCCGGCAGCTTGCCGTATTGCAATTCGGCGACTTTTTCGAGCTTGCCTTCGCGCTGCAAACGCGTGATTTCCGCACGCGTCTTGTCGATCTCTTCCTTCAACTGCGCGCTGCCCTGCACCGCTGCTTTTTCCGCGGTCCAGATTTCCTCGAGGTCCGAATACTCGCGATCGAGCCGCTCGATTTCCTCTTCGATCAGTTGCAGACGCTTTTGCGACGCTTCGTCCTTCTCTTTCTTGACGGCTTCGCGTTCGATCTTCAACTGGATCAGCCGACGGTCGAGCCGGTCCATTTCTTCGGGCTTCGAATCAATTTCCATCTTGATCTTCGACGCGGCTTCGTCGATCAGATCGATTGCCTTGTCCGGCAGGAAACGATCGGTGATGTAGCGATGCGACAGCTCGGCCGCCGCGACGATCGCCGGGTCGGTAATGTCCACGCCGTGATGCAGTTCGTACTTTTCCTGCAAGCCGCGCAGGATCGCGATCGTGGCCTCGACCGTCGGTTCGTCGACGAGCACCTTCTGGAAGCGGCGCTCGAGCGCGGCATCCTTCTCGATGTACTTGCGGTATTCGTCGAGCGTGGTCGCGCCGACGCAATGCAGTTCGCCGCGCGAGAGCGCCGGCTTCAGCATGTTGCCCGCGTCCATCGCGCCTTCGGCCTTGCCCGCGCCGACCATCGTATGAATTTCGTCGATGAAGACGATGGTCTGCCCTTCGTCCTTCGCGATGTCGTTCAGCACGGCCTTCAGGCGCTCTTCGAATTCGCCGCGATACTTTGCGCCCGCGAGCAACGCTGCCATGTCGAGCGACAGCACGCGCTTGCCCTTGAGCGTCTCCGGCACTTCGCCATTGACGATGCGCTGCGCGAGCCCTTCGACGATCGCGGTCTTGCCCACGCCCGGCTCGCCGATCAGCACCGGATTGTTCTTGGTGCGGCGCTGCAGGATCTGAATGGCGCGCCGGATTTCGTCGTCACGGCCGATCACCGGGTCGAGCTTGCCGGCCCGCGCGCGCTCGGTCAGGTCGACCGTGTACTTCTTCAGCGCCTCGCGCTGGCTTTCGGCGTCCTGGCTGTGCACTTGCGAGCCGCCGCGCACCGCCGCAATCGCGCTTTCGAGCGACTTGCGCGACAAGCCATGCTGACGCGCGATGCGGCCGGCCTCGCCCTTGTCGTCGGCGACCGCGAGCAGAAACATTTCGCTCGCGATGAACGTGTCGTTGAGCTTCTGCGCTTCCTTGTCGGCCTGGTTTAGCAGTCCGGTCAACTCGCGGCCGATCTGCACATTGCCGTCGGTGCCCTGAACTTGCGGCAGACGCGTGATGGCGTCGTCGAGCGCGGTTTGCAGCGCCTGAACGTGCACGCCGGCGCGCGACAGCAGCGAACGCGCGGACCCGTCCTGCTGCGCGACGAGCGCCGCGAGGACGTGAACCGGTTCGATGTATTGATTGTCATGGCCGACCGCGAGACTCTGCGCGTCCGCCAGCGCTTCCTGGAATTTAGTGGTGAGTTTGTCGATTCTCATGCGAGACCTCCAATTTCGATTACCACCAAAATGAGGCGTTTTATTCAGGTTTCAAGCGCTTTTTTGTCCTCAGGACGTAGTTTTTAACGTTGCACGCGAAGAAAAATGCGCGACGCTTCGCGCGAGCCGCGTTCAGGCGACCGGCAGCGGGTTGTCGCTCGCCGGCTCGACGGGCACCGCCGGCACGACCGGGATCACCGTGCGGATGCCGAGCAAGGCCGCCAACGGCCCTTGCGGACCCGCGACTTCATCGATCGTATGGCGATCGAGTTCGGAGAGAAAGGCATTACGCGCAGCCTCGAGCACGTTGCGCAACCGGCATTGAGGCGTAATGACGCAAGGACGGCGTTCGCCGTTCTGGTCCGGCAGACACGCGACCAGCGCGAAGTCGCTTTCCGTCGCGCGCACGATCTCGCCGACCGTCAGCTTGCGGGTGCGCTCGGCAAGCCGCAAGCCGCCGTTACGGCCGCGCACGGTTTCCACCCAGCCCAGTTCGCTCAACTGCTGCACCACCTTCATCAGGTGGTTCTTGGAGACGCCGTACGCGTCGGAAATGTCCTGAATGGTCGACAAGCCCTCGCCGCGAATAGCGAGGTATAAAAGGACGCGCAGCGAATAATCGGTGTAATCGGTCAGTCTCATGGTTGCAGTATCACAATGAGCGCAAGCCGCGATCCGTGGGATAACCGCGTCGATGCAAGGGTTGCCGGGGGCCGCGGCTTCGCCATAAGATGCAGGGTTGGCACATGTTTAATTATGCTGCATCGATGAATCCGGGCCTTCGACGCCAATGGTAACGTTTCGCGCCGCGCCTATTCACACCAAAAGCGCGCTATTTTGAGCTGACTTCCGCGGAACTGGTAGTTTTTATGGCAGTTCCGGACGCCCGGTGGCGCCCGGTGGCGCGCTTTGACGAATCGCAGCGCAATCGTCGCATATTTCTGGAACCCGCATGAAACCGTCTTTTCCGGCCGCGCCGGTTGTCGAGCGCGCCGCCGAGCCTACCGAAACGAACATCCGCGAGCTGGTGTACGCGTTTTATGACCGCGTGCGCGCCGATCCGCTGCTCGGGCCGGTGTTCGACGCAACGCTCGCGGGCCGCTGGGACGACCATCTGCCAAAGATGTGCACGTTCTGGGCGAGTCTCGTGCTCGGCGCGAAGCAGTACCGCGGCAATGTGCAGCAGGCGCATCAGCCGCTCGAGGGAGTCGAACCGCAGCATTTCAGCCGCTGGCTGTACCTGTTTCTCGACACCGTCGAATCGCGTTACGAGCCGGCTGCGGCCGTGCGCTTCATGGAACCGGCGCTGCGTATCGCGCAGAGCTTGCAGCTAAGCCGCTTCGGCTGGGACTACAAGATTCCGGCGGAACAGCAGGCGTTGCTCGAACGGGTGGCGCCGAAGCGGCCTCGGGCGGACGACGAACCGCATCTTCCCGCACGGCCCGCCGGGGAACCGTTTCCGACGCGCATTATCGGTAAATCGCGGGACGAGTGAGAGCGGTTGGCGCCGTGCCGAGCGAGCGCCCGGCGCTTACTCCAACCCGCCGTTGCCCGACTCGATGCCCCAGCGCGCAAGCGCCGCGTCATCGGTCACGCGGGCGTCGACCCAGCGCTCGCCCGCCTCGGTTTTTTCCTTCTTCCAGAACGGCGCCTGCGTCTTCAGATAGTCCATCACGAATTCGCACGACGCGAATGCGTCGCCGCGATGTGAAGCGGTGGTCGCGACCAGCACGATCTGATCGAGCGGATAAAGCTTGCCGACGCGGTGCACGATCAGCACCTCGATGCCCGGCCAGCGCTCGCGCGCGCTCACGATGATCGCTTCAAGCGACTTCTCGGTCATGCCCGGATAGTGCTCGAGTTCCATCGCCTCGACGGTGCTGCCGTCGTTCAGATCACGCACCGTGCCGACGAAACACGCCACCGCGCCGACCTTCGGATTGCGGGCGCGCAACGCGGCGACCTCGGCGGTGAGATCGAAATCTTCGGTCTGGACACGAACGGGCATAGCGGGCTCCTTGCGGCTCAACCGCCCGTGACGGGTGGGAAGAACGCGACCTCGCAGCCTTCGGTGATGCGCGTGCCGGCGTCGGTCATCACGTGATTGCAGGCCATGCGCAGCGCGCGGCCTTCGGCCAGCGTGTCGGCCCAGATGCCGCCGCGCACGCGCAGCCATGCGCGCACGTCGCCGACGGTCGCGATGCCCTCGGGCACCTCGACGGTTTCGTCGGCCAGGCCGAGCGCTTCACGCACGCTCGCGAAATATCGCAGTTGAATCTTCATGGGATGCCGCCGGCTCAGCCGGCCTCAATTCAGCAATTCGGAAAAAGGAATGAAGCGCACGGTTTCGCCCGCGCTGATCGCGTGATTGGCCGGATTGTCGATCAGCCCGTCGCCCCATACCGTCGACGTCAGCACGGCCGAGCTCTGGTTCGGGAACAGGTCGAGCCCGCCCTCGGCATTGATGCGCGCCCGCAGGAATTCATTGCGGCGATCGGCCTTGCTCTGCGTGAAGTCCGCGCGCAGCGACAGCGCGCGCGGCACGACGGCCTGCACGCCGGCAAGACGCAGAATGAACGGACGCACGAACAGCAGAAAGGTGACGAAGCTCGATACGGGGTTGCCTGGCAGGCCGATGAAAAACGTGTCGGCTGAAGGGGTAGCGGGAGCCGCGGCTGAATCTTTTGCCGAGCCGCTGTCCACCCCGCGGCGCACCGCGCCGAACGCCAACGGCTTGCCCGGCTTCATCGCGATCTGCCACATCGCGAGGCGCCCTTCCGCTTCGACGGCCGGCTTCACATGATCTTCCTCGCCGACCGACACGCCGCCGCACGTCAGAATGAGATCATGCGCCTGCGCGGCTTCCCGCAGCGTGGCGCGCGTCGCATCCAGACTATCGGCGACGATGCCGAAATCGCTCACCTCGCAGCCGAGCTTCTCGAGCAGGCCACGCAGCGTGAAGCGATTCGAGTTGTAGATCGCGCCGGGCTTGAGCGGCTCGCCGGGCATGGTCAGTTCGTCGCCGGTAAAGAACACGGCGACTTTCACGCGACGGCGCACGGGCAGTTCCGCGCAACCGACAGACGCCGCGAGCCCTAGCGCCTGCGGCGTGAGCCGCGTGCCGGCCGGCAGGATCACCGAGCCGCTGCGGATGTCCGCGCCTTGTGCGGTAATCCATTCGCCCGGCTGCGGGCCGTGCAGGATAGTGACTTCGTCGGCAGCGGCTTCCGTTTGCTCCTGCATCACGACCGCGTCCGCGCCCGGCGGCACGGTCGCGCCGGTGAAAATGCGCGCCGCCGTGCCGGGCTTCAGCGGATCGGGCGCGTGGCCGGCGGGAATGCGTTGCGATACCGGCAGGCGGCGATTGCTGTGCGTCGTGAGGTCGGCGGTGCGGATCGCGTAGCCGTCCATTGAACTCGTGTTCATGGGCGGCACGTCGAGCGGCGACACGACGTCGGCCGACAACACACGGCCCGACGCTTCGAGCGTCGGAACCGACTCGCTGCCGTCGACGGCGCGCGCGGCGTCGAGCAGGGTCGCGAGTGCGTCGGCAGTGGCGAGCATCGGAGCGCGGGGCGTGGGAGTGGACATCTGTGGTTTCAGGCCGCTGGTCAAAAGAACATTGTAGCGGGCCAACGGCGAGCCTTGTCGGGTCGGCGATGCTGGCACCGACCCGCCCTTCGATACTCAGGCGCCCGTATTCGCGGCAATGAAGTCCTTCACGCGCTGCGCGTCCGCCGGCAACACTTCGAAGCGCTGCGGCAGCGACTCCAGTCCCGCGAACGCCGCCGGACGCTCCGGTTCGCGCAACAGCGCTTCGCGAATCGTTTCACCGAACTTGATCGGCTGCGCGGTCTCCAGCACGATCATCGGAATGCCCGGCTGCAGATGTTCGCGCGCAACCTTCAGGCCGTCGGCGGTATGCGTGTCGATCATCGTGTCGTAGCGCTGGAACACGTCGCGGATCGCCTCGACGCGATCGTCGTGACTGCTGCGGCCCGACACGAAACCGAACTCCTTCACGCGCGCAAAGTCGCCGCTCGCCGCAAGGTCGAACCCGCCCTTTTCCTCGACGTCGCGGAACAGTTGCAGCACGCGCGACGGATCGCGGCCGAGCAGATCGAACACGAAGCGCTCGAAGTTAGACGCCTTCGAAATGTCCATGCTCGGGCTGCTCGTGTGATACGTCTCGGCCGCCTTGCGCACGCGATAGATGCCGGTGCGGAAGAACTCGTCGAGCACGTCGTTTTCGTTCGTGGCGACCACGAGCTTTTCGATCGGCAGACCCATCATGCGCGCGATGTGCCCTGCGCACACGTTGCCGAAGTTGCCCGACGGCACCGTGAACGACACGCGCTCGTCGTTGCTCTTCGTCGCCGCGAAGTAGCCCTTGAAGTAGTAGACGACCTGCGCGACGACGCGCGCCCAGTTGATCGAATTGACCGTGCCGATCTTGTACCGCGCCTTGAACGCGTGATCGTTCGACACCGCTTTCACGATGTCCTGGCAGTCGTCGAACACGCCCTCGACCGCGAGATTGAAGATGTTCGGGTCTTGCAGGCTGTACATCTGCGCGGTTTGAAACGCGCTCATTTTCTTGTGCGGCGACAGCATGAACACGCGAATGCCCTGCTTGCCGCGCATTGCGTATTCGGCGGCGCTGCCGGTGTCGCCCGAAGTCGCGCCCAGAATGTTCAGCGTTTCGCCGTGCTTCGCGAGCGCGTATTCGAACAGGTTGCCGATCAACTGCATCGCCATGTCCTTGAACGCGAGCGTCGGACCGTTCGACAGTTCGAGCAGCGACAGCGGCGCGCCGTTTTCGACGCCAAGCGTTTTGAGCGGCGTGATCTGCGCGGCGCTTTCGTCGTCGCGCACGTTGCTGTACGTGGCCGCCGTGTACGTCTTGCGCGTGAGCGCGCGCAGGTCTTCGGCGGGAATGTCGTCGCTGAACTTCGACAGAATTTCGAAGGCGAGGTCCGCGTACGGCAGCGTGCGCCAGCGCGTGAGTTCGTCGGCGCTGACGCGCGGATAGTCGGCCGGCAGATAGAGGCCGCCGTCTTTCGCGAGACCGCCGAGCAGGATTTCGGAGAAGGTGTGGCGCTCGCCGGCTCCGGCGCCGCGCGTTGACAGGTAGTTCATAGTTGGCCTAGTTCAGCGCTTCCATGCGCAGCTTCGTGACTTGCGAGACAACGGTCTTCAATGCTTCGATCGTTTTGATCGCCGCGTTGACGTGCTTTTCGACCGTTTCGTGCGTGATCAGGATGATGTCGGTCTCGCCCTTGCCGTTGGCGTCGACCTGTTCCGATTCCTTCTGCAGCAGCGCGTCGATCGAGATACCCGTGTCGGCCAGAATGCGCGTGATGTCGGCCAGCACGCCGGTCACGTCGGCAACGCGCAGACGCAGGTAATAGCCGCTCGTCACTTCGTCGATGGGCAGAATCGGCGTGTTCGACAGACGGTCCGGCTGGAAAGCCAGATGCGGCACGCGATGCTCGGGGTCGGCCGTGTGCAGGCGCGTCACGTCGACCAGATCGGCGACGACCGCCGACGCCGTGGGCTCCGCGCCCGCGCCCTTGCCGTAGTAAAGCGTGGTGCCGACCGCGTCGCCGTGCACAACGACCGCGTTCATTGCGCCTTCCACGTTGGCGAGCAGACGCTTGGCCGGGATCAGCGTGGGATGCACGCGCAATTCGATGCCCTTGTCGGTACGGCGCGCGATGCCGAGCAGCTTGATGCGATAGCCGAGTTCCTCGGCGTATTTGATGTCGATCGCGGCGAGCTTGCTGATGCCCTCCACATACGCGCGGTCGAACTGCACCGGCACGCCGAACGCGATCGCGCTCATGATCGTCGCCTTATGCGCGGCGTCGATGCCTTCGATGTCGAAGGTCGGGTCGGCTTCGGCGTAGCCCAGTTCCTGCGCGGCCTTCAGCGCGGTCGCGAAGTCGAGCCCGCGGTCGCGCATTTCCGAAAGAATGTAGTTCGTCGTGCCGTTGATGATGCCCGCGATGTACTGAATCTGATTGGCCGTCAAGCCTTCGCGCAGCGCCTTGATGATCGGGATGCCGCCCGCGACGGCCGCCTCGAACGCGACCATCACGCCGTTCGCGCGCGCCGCCTCGAAGATCTCGGTGCCGTGCACGGCGAGCAGCGCCTTGTTGGCCGTGACCACGTGCTTGCCCTTGCCGATTGCGCGCAGCACCAGATCGCGCGCCACGCCGGTGCCGCCGATCATTTCCGCGATGATGTCGATCGACGGATCGTCGACCACCGCGTTGAAGTCGTCGGTCAGCGCGACGCTCGCGGCTTGCGCGCCGAGCGCCGCCGTCGCCTTGGCCGGATTGCGCACGGCGATGCGCGCAATCTCGATGCCGCGGCCCGCGCGACGTTTGATTTCATCCTGATTGCGGCGCAGTACCGTGAAGGTGCCGCTGCCTACCGTGCCGAAGCCCAGCAGTCCAACTTTGATCGGTTCCATGCAGCGTGGTGTCGTGTAGTGATTAAGGGAATTCGGGTGCCGGTTGGCCGGTGCGCGCAGCGGACAGATCACGCGTTGCGCACCGTATTGTGCGCTACGCCGTGTGACGTTTGCGATAACCGTCGAGGAAGCGCGCGATCCGGTTGATGGAATCGGCCAGATCGTCGACGTTCGGCAGGAACACGACGCGGAAATGATCCGGCGTCTTCCAGTTAAAGCCGGTGCCCTGCACGAGCAGCACGCGCTCCTCCAGCAGCAGGTCGAGGATGAACTGCTGGTCGTTCTCGATCGGATAAATCTTCGGATCGAGGCGCGGGAACATGTAGAGCGCCGCCTCCGGCTTCACGCAGCTCACGCCCGGAATCGCCGTCAGCATGTCGTACGCGAGCTCGCGCTGCTTGTAGAGGCGCCCGCTCGGCACGATCAGGTCGTTGATGCTCTGATAGCCGCCGAGCGCGGTCTGGATCGCGTACTGGCCTGGCACGTTCGGGCACAGGCGCATGGACGCGAGAATGCCGAGCCCTTCGAAATAGTCTTTCGCGTTGCGGCGGTTTTCGCCGGTGAGACCCGAAATGAACATCCAGCCGGCGCGGTAGCCGCACGAGCGGTAGCTCTTGGACAGGCTGTTGAACGTGACGGTCAGCACGTCTTCGGACAGCGCGGCCATCGACGTGTGCGTCTTGCCGTCGTAGACGATCTTGTCGTAGACCTCGTCGGCGAAAATCACGAGGCCATGCTGGCGCGCGATTTCGATGAGGCCGAGCAGCAGTTCGTCGGAATACAGCGCGCCGGTCGGGTTATTCGGATTGATGACGACGAGCGCGCGCGTATTCGGCGTGATTTTCGCGCGGATGTCGTCCAGGTCCGGCATCCAGCGGTTCGATTCGTCGCAGATGTAGTGCACGGGCGTGCCGCCCGCGAGGCTCACGCCGGCGGTCCACAGCGGATAGTCGGGCGCGGGCAGCAGCACTTCGTCGCCGTCGTTCAGCAGCCCCTGAAGCGCCATCACGATCAGCTCGGACGCGCCATTGCCGATGTAGATGTCGTCCAGTTCGACGCCGTGCACGCCCTTTTGCTGCGTGTAATGCATGATCGCCTTGCGCGCGGCGAACACGCCCTTGGAGTCCGAGTAACCGGACGAACCAGGCAGATTCAGGATCATGTCCTGAATGATTTCGTCCGGCGCTTCGAAGCCGAACGGCGCCAGGTTGCCGATGTTCAGCTTGATGATGCGATGGCCTTCTTCTTCGAGCCGCTTCGCATGTTCGAGGACGGGCCCGCGAATGTCGTAGCAGACATTCAACAACTTGTTGGATTTGAGAATCGGTTTCACGGCGGGCACTTCATCCTGGTTAATGTCCTGGTTAATGTCCCGGTTAAGGGCATTGAGGGCTTCAAGGCTTGAGCTCGGGGCTGGCGGCGAACGGCTCGGCCAACCGGCTCTGGCGAACAAATCGACGGACCGTGCAGGCTCGCCGATTGCGGAATTCGGGTGCGGCAACGCCGCGGGGCCGCCCGGGATCGGGCCGCCCATGATGGACGAAAGCGGGCGGAACCAGGTAGGTAGCCGGTGGGTCGCACCCCGAACCTTAGCGCCACTTGTGACGGCGCGTGAGCAGGGGCGCCGCGAGGCGGCTAAAAAGTTATAATTTAGCGGATTTTGGCCGACTTCCGCAATGCACCAGGCGTAACGGGAGCCTTTTGGGCCCTTTCCTGTCCCACCTCGTGTAGAACCGCCCTGCTCGCGCCTCGCGCGATCAGGCCTTCAACACGCATGATGTCTCGCGACGACTTCGGAAAACGAATTTGAAATTACATCAGGATTCCAGCGGCGCCCTCAATACCGTCACCGGTTACGGCGCCGGCTATGTCGAAATCAATCTGGTGCGTCACGCGGGCAGCCTTCTCGTGCTGCCGGACGCGCCTGTCATCCCCTGGCCGGTTACGTCTTTCGAGCAGTTGAGCGCCGAGCTCTTCGCGATGCTGGTCGAGCCCGCGCCCGAGGTCGTGATATTCGGCAGCGGCGAGCGGCTGCGCTTTCCGCATCCGCGCCTGACGGCGGCGCTCACCGCGAGGCGCATCGGCGTCGAAACCATGGACTTCAAGGCCGCCTGCCGCACGTACAACATTCTGATGGCCGAGGGCCGCAAGGTTGCGGCCGCGCTGCTGATCGAAGGCTAGCGCGGCAGCCGACGCGCCTCCCGCGCGCGCCCAGGCTCGCTCTCGCCGCGTCACGCCCGATCACGTACACTGCGCGCCATCCGCGCGAGGCCGGCTGCGTGCCGCCATCTCCGAATAACAACGCGGCGCCGCGCGAGCGGCGTCGCCAGAAAGGTTTGAATCCATGAACGATACGCCGTCGAGGCTACCGCTCAACCGCACCGCCATCCTGCTGCTGGTGCTCGCCCTTGCCGTCATCTGGTTCGTGCCGCTCGGCTGGCGCCATCTGCTGCCGAGCGACGAAGGCCGCTACGCCGAAATGGCCCGCGAGATGTTCGTCACCGGCGACTGGATCACGCCGCGCTACAACGGCTACAAGTACTTCGAAAAGCCGCCGCTGCAAACCTGGGCGAACGCGCTGACGTTCGCGTGGTTCGGCATCGGCGAATGGCAGGCGCGGCTCTATACGGCGCTGACCGGCTTTGCCGGCGTGCTGCTGATCGGCTACACCGGCGCGCGCGTGTTCAATGCGGCGACCGGCGTGTTCGCCGCGCTCGTGCTGGCGACCTCGCCGTACTGGAACCTGATGGGCCACTTCAACACGCTCGACATGGGCCTGTCGTTCTGGATGGAGCTCACGCTTTGCGCGTTGCTGCTCGCGCAGCGCCCCAACCTCAAGACTTCGTGCGAGCGCGGCTGGATGTGGCTGTGCTGGGGCTCGATGGCGCTCGCGGTGCTGTCCAAGGGTCTCGTCGGCGTGATTCTGCCGGGCGCGGTGCTGGTGCTTTACACGCTGATCGCGCGCGACTGGGCGGTGTGGAAGCGTCTGCATCTGATCGGCGGCCTGATCGTGTTCTTCGCGATCGTCACGCCGTGGTTCGTGCTGGTGCAGCAGCGCAATCCGGAATTCCTCAATTTCTTTTTCATCGTCCAGCAGTTCAAGCGCTATCTGACGCCTGAGCAGAACCGCCCCGGAGCGTTCTATTACTTTGTGCCGGTGCTGATTATCGGTTTCCTGCCGTGGCTTTCGGTGACGGTGCAAAGCGTGCGTCACGCGTGGCGTCTGCCGCGTCAGCCGAACGGCTTCGCGCCCGTCACGATGATGCTCGTCTGGATCGGCTTCATCTTCCTGTTCTTCAGCGCGTCGCACTCCAAGCTGCTGTCGTACACGCTGCCGATCGCGCCGGCCATCGCGCTGCTGATCGGCATGTATCTGCCGCTCGTCACGCGCGAGCAGTTGCGCCGCCATCTGACCGGCTATGTGCTGTTTCTCGTAGTCGCCGCGTTTGCCTCGCTGTTCCTGCCGCGCTTCGGCAGCGCGCGCAATCCGGCCGAGCTGTATGCCGAGTACCGCACGTGGGTGCTCGCGGCGCTCGCCGTTGCCTTCGTGCTGACGCTCGCCGCGCTGTGGCTGAATCGCCGTGGCCGCGCGAGCAGTCTCGGCGCCATCGCCAGTTTCGGCGCGGCATGGCTGCTGCTCGGCACGATCGCCGGCACGGGCCACGACGTGTTCGGCCGCCTCAGTTCCGGCGCGCCGCTCGCGCCCGCGATCAAGGCGCAAATGGCGAAACTGCCTGCCGACACGCCGTTTTACTCGGTCGGCGTGCTGGATCACACGCTGCCGTTCTACATCGGCCATACGATGACGATGGTCGAGCATCCCGACGAACTGGCGTTCGGCGTTTCGGTGGAACCGCAGAAATGGCTGCCTTCGGTGCAGGCATGGGTCGAGCGCTGGAAGGCCGACCGCTACGCGCTCGCGCTCATTCCGCCGTCCACCTACGACACGCTTCTCAAGCAGGGCCTGCCGATGCAGGTCATCGCGCGCGATTCGCGCCGCGTCGTCGTGATGAAGCCGCTCGCGGCGGGCGCGGCGGCCGCGGCGCTGGAAAAACCGCAGCAGTGACCCCATATCAGGACCTGAACATTCGATGAATCCGATTTCCCTCTTTTGCATTCTTGCCGGCGTCACGTTGAACGCCGGTGCGCAGTTGTTGCTCAAAGCCGGTACGAATGCCGTTGGACACTTCGAATTCACCCGTGCGAACATCCTGCCGATCGCCTTTCGACTTGCGACGCAGCCGCCGATCATCGGCGGGCTGGCGTGCTATGTGATCAGCGTCGTGGTGTGGATCGTCGGGCTGTCGCGCGTGGACGTGTCGATCGCGTATCCGATGCTGTCGCTCGGCTACATCGTCAATGCGTTCGCCGCGTGGTATCTGTTCGGCGAAGTGCTGTCGGTGCACAAGCTCGTCGGCATCGGCGTGATTCTGGTCGGCGTGGTGATACTTGCGCGCAGCTAGGCGCGTCGCGTAGAACGCCGTGGCAAACGCCGCGGCAAACGCCGGGGTAAAGACAGCGTAAGCCGGCATCCATGCCGGCCAAGCAAAATGTAAGGTTCATCGCGGTATGCTCCGCGGTTGCACCCTTTTTCGGCCTTGGCCTCGAATCGCGCGCAGTGTGTTTCCACAGCGCCGTTCGGGCCCCGGCCTCATTGATCGAGCGAAGCATTCATGACCCAGTCAACCGTTGCGTCTCTGCCCTTCCTGCCGTTCGTCAAACCGGAAATCGACGAAGAAACGATTCAGGGCGTAGCCGATGTGCTGCGCTCCGGCTGGATCACCACGGGCCCGCAAAACCAGAAATTCGAGGCGGCGCTCTCCGAATTCTGCGGCGGCCGTCCGGTGCGCACGTTCAATTCCGGCACGGCGACGCTGGAAATCGGTCTGCGCATTGCAGACGTCGGCGAAGGCGACGAAGTGATCACGACGCCTGCCTCGTGGGTGTCGACGAGCAACGTGATCTACGAAGTCGGCGCGACGCCGGTATTCGCCGACATCGACCCGGTCACGCGCAACATCGACCTCGACAAGCTCGAGCAGGCGATCACGCCGCGCACCAAGGCGCTGATCCCCGTCTATCTGTCCGGCCTGCCCGTCGACATGGACCGCCTGTACGCGATCGCTCGCGCGCACAAGCTGCGCGTGGTCGAAGACGCCGCGCAGGCGTTCGGCTCGACATGGAACGGCAAGCGCATCGGCGCGATCGGCGACATGGTCTCGTTCAGCTTTCACGCGAACAAGAACCTCACGTCGATCGAAGGCGGCGCGCTCGTGCTGAACAATGAGGACGAAGCCGTGCTCGCGCAAAAGTACCGCCTGCAAGGCATCACGCGCACGGGTTTCGACGGCATGGACTGCGACGTGCTCGGTGGCAAGTACAACCTGACGGACGTCGCCGCGCGCGTCGGCCTCGGTCAATTGCCGCATCTGGAACGCTTTCTCGCGCAGCGCAGGAAACTCGCGCGCGCGTATTTCGCCGGCTTCGAGGGCGGCGCGGCGCAGAAGCTCGGCGTCGGCCTGCCGTTCGCCGACTTCGAGAACAGCAACTGGCACATGTTCCAGATCACGCTGCCGCTCGACAAGCTTTCCATCGACCGCGCGGGTTTCATGAGTCAATTGAAAGACCGCGGCATCGGCTCCGGCGTGCACTATCCTGCGATTCACCTGTTCACGCTGTATCGCGCGCGCGGCTTTACGGAAGGCATGTTCCCGCACGCCGAGCGTTTCGGCGCGACGAACGTCACCCTACCGCTCTTCACGCTGATGAACGAAGGCGACGTGCAGCGCGTCTGCCGCGCAGTCAATGAAATTTGCGAACAATACGGAAAATAAGCGGAAATGATTTATACGGAACAACGCGCCGTCACACCGGAAGTGTCGATCATCATTCCGGTGTACAACGAGGAAGCCGGGCTGGGCGCGCTCTTCGCGCGGCTCTATCCGGCGCTCGACGCGCTCGGCACGTCGTATGAAGTGATCTTCATCAACGACGGCAGCCGCGACAAATCCCCCGCGCTGCTCGCCGAGCAGTTCCGCGCGCGCCCCGACACGACCCGCGTGATCCTGCTGAACGGCAACTACGGGCAGCACATGGCGATTCTCGCGGGCTTCGAGCAGTCGCGCGGCGAGATCGTCATCACGCTCGACGCCGATCTGCAAAATCCGCCGGAAGAAATCGGCAAGCTCGTCTCGAAGATGCGCGAAGGCTTCGACTACGTCGGCACGATTCGCCTGCAACGCCAGGACAGCTTGTGGCGCCGCAAGGCTTCGCGCGCGATGAACCGTCTGCGCGAGCGCATCACGCGCATCAAGATGACCGACCAGGGCTGCATGCTGCGCGCGTACAGCCGGCACATCATCGACACGATCAATCGCTGCGGCGAAATCAACACGTTCATTCCGGCGCTCGCGTACACCTTCGCGCAGAATCCGGTCGAGATCGAAGTGGCGCACGAAGAGCGCTTCGCGGGCGAATCCAAGTACTCGCTGTATTCGCTGATCCGCCTGAATTTCGACCTCGTGACCGGCTTCTCGGTCGTGCCGCTGCAGTGGCTGTCGTTCATCGGCGTCATCCTGTCGCTCGGCTCCGCGGCGCTGTTCGTGCTGCTGCTGATTCGCCGCTTCATCATCGGCGCGGAAGTTCAGGGCGTGTTCACGCTGTTCGCCATTACGTTCTTCCTGCTCGGCGTGATCATCTTCGCGCTCGGGCTGCTCGGCGAGTACATCGGGCGGATTTATCAGCAGGTGCGCGCGCGTCCGCGTTATCTGGTGCAGACCATTCTCGAAGAGCGCAACGGCACGGCGGTGGCCGACATGCCGCGTCAAACCGTCGTGCAGGCTGTTCAACCGGCGCCGATTGTCGACCAGCGCGACCAGCGCGATCACCGCGACCAGGGCCCGAACCGATGAAACCGCGCGCCGTCGTATTCGCGTATCACAACGTCGGCGTGCGCTGCCTGCAGGTGCTGCTCGCGCGCGGCGTGGACGTGGCGCTCGTCGTCACTCACGAAGACAGTCCGACCGAGAACATCTGGTTTGGCAGCGTCGCGAGCGTGGCGGCCGAGCACGGCATTCCCGTCGTGACGCCCGCCGATCCGAAAAGCCCGGAACTGCGCGCGGCGGTGAGCGCGGCGCGGCCGGACTTTATCTTCTCGTTCTACTACCGCCATATGTTGCCGGTCGACGTGCTCGCGCTCGCCGCGCGCGGCGCCTACAACATGCACGGCTCGCTGCTGCCAAAGTACCGCGGCCGCGTGCCGACCAACTGGGCGGTGCTGCACGGCGAAACCGAAACCGGCGCGACGCTGCACGAAATGGCCGCCAAGCCGGACGCGGGCGCGATCGTCGCGCAAACGCCGGTGCCGATCCTGCCCGACGACACCGCCGCGCAAGTGTTCGACAAGGTCACCGTGGCCGCCGAGCAGACGCTGTGGCGCGTGCTGCCGGCGCTGCTGGCGGGCGAGGCGCCGCATCTGCCGAACGATCTGTCGCACGGCAGCTACTACGGCGGGCGCAAGCCGGAAGACGGCCGCATCGACTGGAGCCAGCCGGCGCAACAGGTCTACAACCTGATTCGCGCGGTCGCGCCGCCCTATCCCGGCGCGTTTACCGACGTCGGCGGCCGGCGTTTTGTTGTTGCGCGCGCACGCCTCGCGACACCCGGCGCGCTTCGCCCGGATTTGCCGCCGGGCCTGCACGTAAGCGATAATGCCGTTTTCGCGATATGCGGCGACGGTCGCGCGATCGCCATCCACGAATTGCGGCATCAGCACGACGGCACCGAAACTGTCGTCACTCCGGCCGAATTCGCCCAGCTCATTCAAACTCCCCGACCTTTATGAAGAAAGTCCTGATCCTGGGTGTGAACGGCTTTATCGGCCATCACCTGTCCAAACGCATTCTCGAAACGACCGATTGGGAAGTCTTCGGGATGGACATGCAGACCGAACGTCTGGGCGATCTCATCAATCATGAGCGGATGCACTTCTTCGAAGGCGACATCACGATCAACAAGGAGTGGGTCGAATATCACGTCAAGAAGTGCGATGTGATTCTGCCGCTGGTCGCGATCGCGACGCCCGCCACTTACGTGAAGCAGCCGCTGCGCGTGTTCGAACTCGACTTCGAGGCGAACCTGCCCATCGTGCGTTCGGCGGTCAAGTACGGCAAGCACCTCGTGTTTCCGTCGACGTCCGAGGTCTACGGCATGTGCACGGACGAGCAGTTCGATCCGGAAGAATCGCAACTGTCGTACGGCCCGATCAACAAGCCGCGCTGGATCTACGCGTGCTCGAAGCAGTTGATGGACCGCGTGATCTGGGGCTACGGCATGGAGGGCCTGAACTTCACGCTGTTCCGTCCGTTCAACTGGATCGGCCCGGGCCTCGACTCGATCTACACGCCGAAGGAAGGCAGCTCGCGCGTGGTCACGCAGTTCCTCGGCCACATCGTGCGCGGCGAGAACATCAGCCTCGTCGACGGCGGCGCGCAAAAACGCGCGTTCACGGATATCGACGACGGCATCGGCGCGCTGATGAAGATCATCGACAACAAGAACGGCGTCGCGACGGGCAAGATCTACAACATCGGCAATCCGACCAACAACTTCTCGGTGCGCGAACTCGCGCACAAGATGCTGACGTTGGCCGCGGAATTCCCTGAGTACGCAGAGACCGCGAAAAAAGTGCAACTGGTCGAGACGTCGTCGGGCGCGTACTACGGCGCGGGCTATCAGGACGTGCAAAACCGCGTGCCGAAGATCGACAACACGATGCAGGAACTCGGCTGGGCGCCGAAGTCGACCTTCGACGAAGCGCTGCGCAAGATTTTCGAAGCGTATCGCGGCCACGTCGCCGAAGCACGCGCGCTCGTCGAACAGCAATAAGGGCTGATCCTTGGCCCGTATCGTCCTGAAGATCGACGTCGACACGCTGCGCGGCACACGCGAAGGCGTGCCGAACCTCGCGCGTATTTTCGATCGCTTCAAGGCGCGCGCCACCTTCCTCTTTAGCCTCGGGCCCGACCACACCGGTTGGGCGATGCGCCGCGTGCTGCGGCCGGGCTTTCTGAAGAAGGTGTCGCGCACGTCGGTGGTCGAGCACTACGGCATCAGGCAACTGATGTACGGCGTGCTGCTGCCGGGGCCGGATATCGGCGTGAAGGCGTCGGCGGAGATGCGCGCGATTCACGAAGCCGGTTTCGAATGCGGCATTCACACGTGGGACCACGTCTATTGGCAGGACAACGTGCGCTCGAAAGATCGCGGATGGACCGCGGCGCAAATGCAGCAAAGCCATGATCGTTTCGTCGATATTTTCGGCGCGCCGCCGCTCACGCATGGCGCAGCCGGCTGGCAGATGAACGGCCACGCGTTCGAGCAGATCGACGCGTGGGGCATGCACTACGCGTCCGACGGCCGCGGGCATTCGCCGTATCTGCCGGTCGTCGACGGCAAGACGCTTGCGCATGTGCAGATGCCGACCACGTTGCCCACGCTCGACGAAGTGCTCGGCGTGAACGGCGTCGACGAACACAACGTGGCCGCGTTCATGCTGAAGCACACGGAAAACAATCCGCACGATCAGGTCTTCACGCTGCACGCGGAACTCGAAGGGCAAAAGCTCGCGCCGATCTTCGAACAGTTGCTGAACGGCTGGCGCGCGCAAGGCCATACGTTTGCGACCATGGGCGACTATTACGCGGCGCTGGACCGCGGCGCGCTGCCATCGTACCCTGTTACGTGGGGCGAAATTCCAGGGCGCTCCGGCGAGTTGATCGTCCAGCCGTGACGGGTCGGTCGGCGCGCTTCCAGTCGACGCAGCCTTCGTTGCCATCCGGTTGCTGTTCGATTAAGGCCGGCAGACTGCCCTTATGCCCAGCCGCCACGCGAGACTATGCGCGCACCGGTAGCCCCTCCCCCAAAAAGTTTCGATGCCAGGCCCGCGCCGCCATAACGCGCACGCCGACCATAACAACCGGAGAACCTCGTGTCCATCGCAGTCGATAAACCCATCCCCGACTTCACCGCTGCCGCTACCGGAGGCGAGATCACGCTGTCCGGCCTGCGGGGTAAGAAGGTGGTGCTGTACTTTTATCCGAAGGACAACACGCCGGGCTGCACGACCGAAGGTCTGCAGTTTCGCGATCTGTATCCGAAGTTCAAGAAAGCCGGCGCCGAAATTCTGGGCGTCTCGCGCGACAGCCTGCGCTCGCATGACAATTTCAAGGCGAAGCTCGAATTGCCCTTCCCCTTGATCTCGGACCCCGAAGAAAAACTGTGCGCGCTCTTCGGCGTCATCAAAATGAAGAAAATGTATGGCAAAGAAGTGCGGGGAATCGAGCGCTCCACGTTCCTCATCGACGCTGACGGCGTGCTGCAGCAGGAGTGGCGCGGCGTGAAGGTGCCGGGCCATGTCGACGAAATTCTGGAGGCTGTACAAGCGCTTTGAGGCGCGTTATATTGGGTTGCAATGAGTGCCTGTCCACCCCAAATTTTTCGTCGCTGCGCAAGACTTGACGGTCATATCGCCGTCGTCGCCCTCATCGGGACTGGCGGAGTCGTCAGGCGCAACGCGAACACCGTAGGCGAGCCGCTTGCCCCGTACGACGGGGCGGCGGCTTTTTTAATTGCGCGCAGCCGTTCGTTCATTCGGCCACGCGTTTCCGTTAAGGAGCCGATCGAAGACCAGGCGAACCGGCATCTCTAGACCGAATGCGCGCCTCCGGGCGCAAACTGCGTGCGCAACATCGGCACCGGCAGAATGCGACAGGCGGCGCACGATATGCGACCCGATAATTTCGAGGGAAACCATGCCTTTGCCTACCCCCCCGAGCAAGCTCGGCAATCTCCTGCCCCCTGACGAATACAAGGCCAAGGCCGCCACGCCGGCGCGCTCCGCCGCGAAGAAACAGGCCGAGGGAGAATCCGCGGAGCCGGCCGACTACGGCCGCGCGAATGTCGCCACGCCCATGGCGCACGCCGCCAATGCCGCGACCACCTTGCGGCCGGTGCCGGCATCGTCGGCTGCCGCCACCGCGTCCGCCGCAGGCGAGGCCGCGCAGTCACGCGGCGCGTCGGGCTCCGGGCGCAAGACCCGGCAAACCGCCGCGCTGCTGCAGCCGGTTCCCGCAGCGCGTCCGCAGGCCGAGCCCGCTGTCGAGCCGTCCGCCGAACCGCAGCCGGCCATCGCGCGCAAGCCAGGCGCGAAGCAACCCGCCGCCAGCGCGCCCACTGTCGCGCCAACCGCGCGCGGCACGAGCAAAAAACGCGGCACGGACGCACAGTTGGTCGAGATGCAAAAGCTCTTCGTGCTCGACACCAACGTGCTGATGCACGATCCAAGCTGCCTGTTCCGTTTCGAGGAGCACGACGTCTATCTGCCGATGATGACGTTGGAGGAACTCGACAACCACAAGAAAGGCATGTCGGAAGTCGCGCGCAACGCCCGTCAGGTGAGCCGCACGCTCGACGCGCTGGTGGCGAACGCGGGCAACATGTCCGACGGCATTTCGCTCGCGCGGCTCGGCAGCCGCGAGGCTTCCGGGCGCCTCTACTTCCAGACGAAGCTGACGGCGATCGAACCGGTCGAGGGCTTGCCGGAAGGCAAGGCCGACAATCAGATTCTCGGCGTGGTGCGCGCGTTGCAGCGCGACCGGTCGGATCGCCAGGTCGTGCTGGTGTCGAAAGACATCAACATGCGCATCAAGGCGCATGCGCTCGGCTTGCCCGCTGAAGACTACTTCAACGACCAGGTGCTCGAGGACAGCGATCTGCTGTATTCGGGCATCCGCGCGCTGCCGCAGGACTTCTGGACCCGCCATGCGAAGGGCATGGAGAGCTGGCAGGACACCAAGACCGGCACCACGTATTACCGCGTGACCGGGCCGCTGTGTCCGTCGATGCTCGTCAACGAGTTCGTGTATCTCGAGCCGCAGAACGGCGAGCCGGCGTTCCATGCGCTCGTTCGCGAGCTCAACGGCAAGACGGCGCTGCTGCAAACGCTGCGCGACTACGGCCATCACAAGAACAACGTGTGGGGCATCACCGCGCGCAACCGCGAGCAGAATTTCGCGCTGAACCTGTTGATGAATCCGGAGATCGACTTCGTCACGCTGCTCGGCCAGGCCGGCACCGGCAAGACGCTGGTGGCGCTCGCAGCGGGGCTCGCGCAGGTGCTCGACGACAAGCGCTACAACGAGATCATCGTGACGCGCGCGACCGTGCCCGTCGGCGAGGACATCGGCTTCCTGCCCGGCACTGAAGAGGAAAAGATGCAGCCGTGGATGGGTGCATTCGACGACAACCTCGAAGTGCTGCAGAAAACCGACGACGCCGCGGGCGAATGGGGCCGCGCCGCGACCCAGGAACTGATCCGTTCGCGCCTGAAGATCAAGAGCATGAACTTCATGCGTGGCCGGACGTTCGTGGACAAGTATCTGATCATCGACGAGGCGCAAAACCTGACACCCAAGCAGATGAAGACGCTGGTCACGCGCGCCGGGCCGGGCACGAAGATCATTTGCCTCGGCAATATCGCGCAGATCGACACGCCTTATCTGACGGAAGGCAGTTCGGGTCTGACGTACGTGGTCGACCGTTTCAAGGGTTGGGCGCACAGCGGGCACGTGACGCTGGCGCGCGGCGAGCGTTCGCGCCTCGCCGACTACGCATCGGAAATCCTTTAAAGATCAACCGGCTGGCCGTCAGGCCGGTTACCGCTCAAGCCGCGCCCCGCTTTCCCGGGGCGCGGTTTTTTTATGGCTGCGGCGTCTTTGGCAGGCAACACTTAGCGTGTGAACTTCAAGTAATTTGTCAAGAATTCTTGCCGGTTGCGCGTTTCACCGGCTACCATCCGGACATCGTCCGCCTTTAAACGAGCGTTTACCGCCTTCCCTTTCATGCGCCGACTCGCCCTCTCGCTACTGACCGTCGTGCTGCTCGCCGCGTGTGCCGGCGCGCCGCAGAAGACGTCGTCGCGCGCGGGAAGCTCCGTCGTCGTCGCAAACGGGGCGTATCGGCCGCCGCCGCCGGGCTTTCCGAACTTCGTGGACCACAGCATCGGCCGCGAGGAAATCTCCATTCAGGCGATGAGCCTCGTCGGCGTGCCCTACCGCTGGGGCGGCAACACGCCCGATAGCGGCTTCGATTGCAGCGGCCTGGTTCGCTACGTGGTCGCGCGCGCGGCTTCGGTGAATTTGCCGCGCACGACCGCGGATATGAGCGGACGCGGCGAATCGGTCGAACCCGACGAGATAGCGCCGGGCGATCTGATCTTCTTCAACACGACTGGGCGCCCGCACTCGCATGTGGGCATCTACGTGGGCAAGCTGCGCTTCGTGAATGCGCCGTCGACGGGCGGCACGGTGCGGCTCGACTACCTGACCAATCCGTACTGGGCAAAGCGCTTCGACGGCATCCGCCGTATGGCCGGACCGGCCGCCAAGCCGGCGCCGTTCGACGCGCCGAGCTATCAGGCTGCGGCGCCGCAGCCTGAGCGCTCCGCTGCGACTGGCTACGGCAGCGATCAAGGCGGTGCCCGCGCGAGCGCCGCGAATACGCCGTCTGTGACGGCGAAGACGGGTTCGGACTACGCCGCCGATGCTGGACTTTCGCAAACCACCACGGCTCGGGTTACCGGACAACCGCGAGTGACATCGAACGCGACTGGCGATTCGGCCGCGCTCTCGACGGTCTCAACGGCAGCGACCCGCGCGCCGCAAGCCGATCCGTTCGAGCCGCCGCCGCCCGCGATGACCGCAGCGCAATTGCAGGCCCGCGCGGCCGGCGCCGTCTCGCCGACGCCGGTCGCGTCGACGCGGGCAAGCGGCTATGGCAGCGACAGCGGCAGCAGTGGAACGCCCGTTCAAGCGCAATCGACAGCCACAGCGCGCGCGATGCCGCAGACGGCAAACGCCGCTACACCGGACGCCATCGATGCAGCCGCCGACGCTTTCGAACCGCCGCCACCGGCTTCGATCGCCGCCCGCCAGGCGCGCCTCGCACAGCAGACTGAACAAACGGGGCAAGCCCAGCGCGCAGGTGAAGCACAGGCGGATGACGGCGCCGTGCAAATCATGCGCGCCTCGACGGCCTCGCGACCCACACCCGCTCCTTCGCAGACCAACGACGACCCGATCGCCCGTTTCGCCAACGGCAAGTTCTAGCGAAAGCGGCGACCCCAGCACGCGCCAACGCGCGCGCCCTTATACATGCTGGTTAGTTGCCTGGAGCACAAAGCATCCGCCATCTGCAATGCGGTCAATCTGCTTCGCAATGCTGATAAATACGCGAACTAAACGCGCACACATTGTCCCAGCGATGAATCGGATTCGTCCGATCGGCACGTCCAGAAACACCGCGCGCAGCCTGGCTCGGTCAGCACGCGGACGCCGCCGATCTGCTATCGTCATCGGTATTCTTCCGAAGCGGGTGACGACAATGGATCTCGGGCTGAAAGAAAAAGTGGTCTTGATCACGGGTGGCAGCAAGGGCATTGGCTTTGCGTGTGCCCGCGCGTTCGCGATCGAAGGTGCGAAGGTCGCGATCGTTTCGCGCGATCCCGCCAACCTGGCGCGCGCCTACGAGCAGCTGAAACAGGAAGGCTTGCACGTGCATCGCACGCGCGCCGATCTGCACGAACCGCACAGCGCCGCGGACATCGTCGAGGAAGTGACTACCGCCGTCGGCCCGATCGATGTGCTGGTCAACAGCGCCGGCGCGGCGCGCCGCTACGACCCCGAAACGCTCGATGCGGACGCGTTTCGCGCCACGATGGAAGCCAAGTATTTCCCGTACATCTACCCGCAACAGGAAGTGCTGCGCCGGATGGCGGAGCGCGCGAAAAGAGGCGATGGCGGCGACCCGGGGACGATCGTGAATATCATCGGCATGGGCGGCAAGATCGCGAGCGACATCCATATTGCCGGCGGCGCCGCAAATGCCGCGCTGATGCTCGCCACGGTCGGCCTCGCCCACTACTACGCGCGTTACGGCATCCGGATCAACGCGATCAATCCGGGCGCGACGCTGACCGAGCGCGTCGAGGAAGCAGTCCAGTTGGAAGCGACGCAGCAAGGCATCGGGAGCGCGGAGGCGCTGGCGCGCGGACAGGCGAAGGTGCCGCTCGGGCGCTATGCAAAACCGGAGGAAATCGCGGACGTCGCGCTATTTCTGGCGAGCCGCCGCGCGAGTTATGTGACGGGCGCGATCGTGCCGATGGATGGCGCGAGCGCGCCGTTGATATGAGGTGAGGCGTTGAGCCTGGGCGTTGGGCTTGGCCCGTTCATCCGCCCGCGGCGGTAGAGCCGTTGACCTGCACCGCTGCCACGCTGTGTTACGCCTACCGTGTTACGCCTACCGGGCGGACGACCACAGCGTCCCCCGCCGGCAGGCCGTGAAACTTACAGGAAATGGTGGCCGAGCCACCATGCGACGGCGGCGAGCGCCGCCGAAGCCGGGATCGTCAGAATCCAGGCCCACACGATGTTGCCGGCCACGCCCCAGCGCACCGCGCTCAGCTTCTGCGTCGCGCCGACGCCGACGATCGCGCCGGTGATCGTATGCGTGGTGGACACCGGAATACCGAGCCACGAGGCGGTGAACAGAGTAATCGCCCCGCCCGATTCCGCGCAAAAACCGCCAACCGGCTTCAGCTTCGTGATCTTCTGCCCCATGGTGCGGACGATTCGCCAGCCGCCGAACAACGTTCCAACACCCATCGACAGATAGCAGCCGCCGATCACCCACAACGGCGGCGCATCGGCGAGCGACGACGCATAGCCCGTCGCGATCAGCAGCATCCAGATAATGCCGATGGTTTTTTGCGCGTCATTGCCGCCGTGCCCAAGACTGTACAAACCGGCGGATACCAGTTGCAGGCGGCGGAAGCGCCGGTCGACCTTGCTGGGTGGCGTGCGGAAATAGATCCACGACACGGCCAGCATGAAGAACGAGCCGAGCACGAAGCCGAGCAGCGGCGAGACGAGAATAAACGTCACGGTCTTCATGAGCCCGTCGAAATTCAGCGAGCCCCAGCCGGACTTGGCGAGCGCCGAGCCCACGAGCCCGCCGATCAGCGCGTGCGACGAACTCGACGGAATGCCGTAGTGCCACGTGATGACGTTCCACCCGATCGCGCCGACGAGCGCGCCGAAAATCACGTAGTGATCGACGATGGCCGGGTCGATCGTGCCCTTGCCGACCGTCGCGGCGACTTTCAGGTGGAACACGAAATACGCGATGACGTTGAACGCCGCGGCGAACGCGACCGCCTGCTGCGGCTTCAGCACGCCGGTCGACACGACGGTGGCGATCGAATTCGCCGCGTCGTGAAAGCCGTTCATGAAGTCGAAAATCAGCGCGACGGCGACCAGGGCGGCGACCACCCAGATAGCGAGTTGTATCGATTGCATTATGCGTTTTCCAGCACGATGCCTTCAATGATGTTCGCTACGTCTTCACACTTGTCGGTGATCGTTTCGAGCAATTCGTAAATCGCCTTCAGCTTGATAAGCGTCTTGACGTTGTCCTCTTCGCGAAAGAGTTTCGACATGGCCGCGCGCAGCACGCGGTCCGCTTCGGATTCGAGCCGGTCGATTTCCTCGCACGCCTTCAGAATCTGGCTTGCCTGCTTCATGTCCGACAACAGTCTCACCGCGAACTGCACGCGCTCGGACGTCGCCGTGCAGATGTGCGCGAGCTGGCTCGCCTCGGAGGTGACGGACTGCACGTCGTAAAGGGAAATAGCGGTGGCGACGTCTTCCATCAGATCGAGGATGTCGTCCATCGTGGTGATGAGCTTGTGGATTTCGTCGCGGTCGAGCGGCGTGATGAACGTCTTGTGCAGCAGGTCGATGGTTTCGTGCGTGAGCTTGTCGGCAGCCTTTTCGGCCTTTTGCACGTTTTGCTTGTGGGTTTCCGCGTCCTGCAGATTGTCGATCAGCAGTTCGAGTTCGCGGCTCGCCGAGACGATGCACTCTGCATGCGCGTTGAAAATATCAAAAAACTTGCCCTCGGTGGGCATGAATCGACCGAACATTGGGATCCCGAAAATTGGTCACATAATGGCTGACATAAAACCGCCATATTGTACCGTTGCAGGATCGATGTCGCACTTTGCAAAGCGCGGTTACAACAGCGCCATTGCTTCGGCGCTGCTTTTGGTCGCGGCTTTCGTGCTACGTCATCGATTCGCGGCTGCTCGCCGCTTTATTTGCCGTGCTACTCACCACGCTACTCGCCGTAAAAATTCTGCGCGCCGGCAAAGTTGTCGAACTTCGTGAATTGGCCGTGGAACGTGAGCCGAACCGGCCCGATCGGACCATTCCGCTGCTTGCCGATAATGATTTCCGCCGTGCCTTTGTCAGGGCTGTCGGGGTTATACACTTCGTCGCGGTAAATGAAGAGGATCACGTCGGCGTCCTGTTCGATAGCGCCCGATTCGCGCAAGTCGGACATGATCGGCCGCTTGTTCGGACGCTGTTCGAGGCCGCGATTGAGCTGGGACAAAGCAATTACCGGTACGTCGAGTTCTTTCGCGAGACTCTTGAGCGAACGCGAAATCTCCGAGATTTCGGTCGCGCGGTTTTCGCCGGACGACGACCCGCTCATCAGCTGCAAATAGTCGATGATGATGAGCCCTAGCTTGCCGCACTGGCGTGAAAGCCGCCGCGCGCGCGAGCGCAGTTCCATCGGATTCAGACCGCCGGTTTCGTCGATGAAAATCTGCGCCTCGCTCATTTTCTGCACGGCGTGCGTGAGCTTCGGCCAGTCCTCGTCGGTCAGGCGGCCGGTTCGCATGCGGTGCTGGTCGAGCCGGCCGACCGAGCCGAGCATACGCATGGTGAGCTGGGAGCCTGGCATTTCCATCGAGAACACGGCGACCGGCAAGCCGTATTCGACCGCGACGTATTCGCCGATATTCATCGAAAACGCCGTCTTACCCATCGACGGACGCCCTGCGACGATGATCAGCTCGCCGCCGTGCATGCCCGACGTCATGCGGTCAAGGTCGACGAAGCCCGTCGGCGTGCCCGTCACATCGCTCGGATTGGCCGTGTGGTAAAGCGTATCGATGCGCTCCACCACTTCGGTGAGCAGCGGCCCGATTTCGAGAAAGCCCTGGGTGCCGCGCGCGCCGTCTTCGGCGATCGAAAACACCTTCGACTCCGCTTCGTCCAGCAGTTGCCGGACTTCCTTGCCTTGCGGATTGAACGCGTCTGCCGAGATTTCATCGGCAACCGAAACCAGCCGGCGCAGCACCGCGCGATCGCGCACGATCTCGGCGTAGCGCCGGATATTCGCCGCGCTCGGCGTGTTTTGCGCAAGCGCATTCAGATAGGCAAGCCCGCCGACCTCTTCCGCCTTACCCGAGGTGCCGAGCGCTTCGTACACGGTAATCACGTCGGCCGGACGCGTGGCCGCGATCAGCTTGCCGATGTGCTCGAAGATGATGCGGTGGTCGTAGCGGTAGAAATCGCTTTGCGACAGAAAGTCGGCGATGCGGTCCCACGCGGCGTTATCCAGCAGCAAGCCGCCCAGCACCGATTGCTCGGCCTCGATCGAATGCGGCGGGACTTTCAGCGACTCGAGTTGGGGATCTTTGGACGGTGCGTTCATGGAGAGGGATTATCGTGGAAATGAGGCGACCGCGGCCAGCAGGAAATCAATTTGACGCGCACAAAAAAACAGGGGCCGGTTGCCCGGCCCCTGCCTTTAGCCAGCAACTTCCTGGCCGATACTATCGGATGCTCGACGCAGCCGGTTTAAACGTGCTCGCCCAGCACCGACACCGTCACGTCCACAACCACGTCGGTGTGCAGCGAAACCTGGATCGGGTGGTCGCCCACCAGCTTCAGCGGGCCTTCCGGCAGACGCACTTGCGCCTTTTCCACTGCGAAGCCTTGCTTGCCCAGCGCTTCAGCGATGTCAGCGTTCGTCACCGAGCCGAACAGACGGCCGTCGACGCCGGCCTTCTGGCCGATCTGAACCGTCGAGCCAGCCAGCTTTTCGCCTTGAGCTTGAGCAGCAGCCAGCTTTTCAGCGGCGATCTTTTCGAGTTCGGCGCGGCGGACTTCGAATTCAGCCAGCGCTTCTTTCGTTGCACGGCGAGCCTGCTTGTTCGGGATCAGGAAGTTACGTGCGTAACCGTCCTTGACCTTCACGATGTCGCCCAGGTTGCCCAGATTGACGACTTTTTCCAGAAGAATGATTTGCATTCGGATGCTCCTTATCGCGTCGTCGGGTTAGGCCTTGTGCTGGTCGGTGTACGGCACGAGCGCGAGGAAACGCGCGCGCTTGATTGCCGTATCCAGCTGGCGTTGATAGTGCGACTTCGTACCCGTGAGACGCGCCGGCGTGATCTTGCCGTTTTCGCCGATGAAGTCCTTCAGCGTTTCGATGTCCTTGTAGTCGATGTACTCGACGCCAGCGGCCGTGAAACGGCAGAACTTCTTGCGCTTGAAGAGCGGATTTTGTTGCTGACGACGCTTGTCGAATTTCTTACCAGTCGGGCGGGGCATGTTCAGTCCTTTCCAATGTCCTGCAATGCTGTGATGTGAAATACCAGAGTTCTCGCGTTGCGGTGCTTTTTAGCCAGGAAGCCTGTGAAGAGCGTTTCGACGCCCATCGGACAGCTTTCCAGCTTACCGCTCGCCTCGCCTGCGGCTACTGCCTGCATGGTCAGTTCGACTTGCCGGGCAATCCCGGCTTCGACGACTTCGGTGCGGTGCTGCAACGTGCAGCCTGCAATCGGAACGCCGGCGGGTGTGTACCGCACCGGTTCGCGTTCGACGACGCTGGCCGTAAGTTGCAGCCGGTTCATGTAGCCTTTGGCAAGAGCGGCGCGCTGTGCTCTGGTAGCTTAAATTGGGTGTCTTAAGCCTGCGCTTCGGACGGTTGCGTAGCAGCCGACTTCTTGGCTTCTTCGCGCTGCACTTCCTTCATCATCGGCGACGGGCCGGTTTCGGCCTTCTTCATCTTGACGATGAGGTGACGCAGAACTGCGTCGTTGAACTTGAACGCGTGTTCCAGCTCGTCGAGCGTGGTCTGGTCGCATTCGATGTTCATGCAGACGTAGTGAGCCTTCGCGAGTTTCTCGATCATGTAGGCCAGTTGGCGACGGCCCCAGTCTTCGATACGGTGGATCTGGCCACCGTGCGAGGTGATCGTGCTCTTGTAACGCTCGATCATGGCGGGCACCTGCTCGCTCTGATCGGGATGCACGATAAAGACGATTTCATAATGACGCATACACACTCCTTGTGCTGACTTATGGATAGAAGCCACCCGGGCGTCGAACCGGTGTGGCAAGTGAGAAGCCGAAGATTGTAGCCCGATTGGGGCCGGGTTGCAAGGCATCGAACCGCGCCAGCACGCGGTTCGGGCGTGTTTTCAGGCATTTAGCGAACGCGCCCCGGTGCGGGCGCCGGCTTGCCGCGCCGGCTCAACCGCTCTCGGTGCGCGCGCTGCCGGCCGCGAGGCGCGCCTTGAGCGCCGTTTCCAGACCGCTCAGCGCCTCGGGCGCAGCGTCCGTGATCGCCCACCAGGTCATGCCCTCGGCGTCCCAGTGCGCGAGCGAATAGCCTTCGCGGGCAAGCGCCGCCGGCGCGCCGCCGTCCGTGCCGCCCGTCTGCGGGAACACGTAGACGTCGATCACGTGCTTGCGGTAACGGTAGACCAGCACGGCGACCCGTCGATGCGCGAGGTAATCGAGCCGCCCGCCTTCCAGCGCGAACCCGCTCGCCGCGAGGTCCTCGACCGGCGGCGAATAATCCAGCCGGCCGTTGAACCAGGGCTTGACGGTATGCCGGTCCGTCGAAATCACGTCGATGTCGCGGCCCGACACCTGCGCACGCACATGGCTCGCCACGAGTTCGTCGGCGAACGGCGCGAAGTCGGCGGGACGGCGCAGGTTGAGCGTCACTGTGACGGCCAGCGCGCCGAAGGCGACGACGAGCGGCACCAACCAGCCGGACGCGAGCGGCGCTGCCACGCCACGAGGCGCCGCCGGACGGCTCCCCCCGCCCAATGCGCCCTGCCCGCCCTCGGCGGAACGCCCGCCGAACCATCTGTCGATCCGATCGCGCAAACCATCGCCTAGCCTGCGCGGCCGCTCGCCGCCCAACGGCTGCGGTGCCGGCGCGCGCCCCGCCTGCTCCGCCTCAGCGCCCGCACCCCGCGCTCCAGCGTCTTCCGCCGCGCTTTGCGTCTCCGGCAAGCCCGCAAGAATGCGCGAGCGCAACGACTGCGGCGCGCGATGATAAGGCGCCGTGCGCAGCGCGTGGCTCATCGTCCGGAGGCTCTCGCTTTCGCGCCGGCAGGCCTCGCAGCTCTCGATATGCTGCTGGACGCGCCGTGCATCCGGCGCGGGCAATTCGCGATCGGCGTTCGCATCGAGGAGCGGCCGCGCTTCGTTACAGTCCATCTGGCGTCTCCTGAGCGTTGCCGGCGGACGCGCCGCCGCGGTTGTTGAGCGATCTGCCGTTGGCCACGGCCCGAAGCGGCGTCACCGACGCGCTCGGCGCGCCCGCCGCATCGCGCGGCTCGCCGAGGAGCGCCGCGAGCTTGCGCCGCCCGCGTGCGAGCCGCGACATCACAGTGCCGATCGGCACATCGGCGACCTGAGCGATCTCGCGATAACCCATCTCTTCCAGTTCACGCAGAATCAGCACCTCGCGATACTCGACGGGCAGCAGCGCGAGCGCCTCGTGCACGCGCTTCGCGTCCTCGTCGCGGATCAGGAGCGCCTGTGGATCGGCGCCGCCCGCGCTCCACCCCTCGAACGTGGCGTCGTCCATCGTGTCGTCGAACTCCACTGTTTCATGCGACGACGCGCGCCGCCGCCACTCCGTGTACCAGGTGCGGCGCACGATCGCGAGCAGCCACGGCCGCGCCGAATCGCCGCGGAACGTGTCGAAAAAGCGGAACGCGCGCATGAAGGCTTCCTGCACGACGTCGTCGGCATCGTTCGGATTGCCGCACAGCCAGCGCGCGAGGTTGTACGCGGCGTCGAGATGCGGCAGCGCGAGCTGCTGGAAACGGCGGCTGCGCGCGGCATCGGTCTCGCCGTTCGCGCGGGCAGCGTCTGAATCGGCGTCTGAATCGGCGTCTGAATCGATCTGGACCACCTCGGCCCTCCAGGGCATGTGCGGCTATGCGGTGCGGTTCGTCGTCAAGCTTCACATCGCATAACCGGCCATGCGCCGAGTTTATTCCCGCCGCGGCGCGCCGCTGACAAAAAACCGCGGCAGAACCCGAAACAGCGCTAATACGCGGGCCGGTTCCAGTAGTCCTCGCTCGCGTAAATCTCCTTCAGATAATCGATGAAATAGCGCACCTTGGCCGGCACGTAGCGCTGCTGCGGGTAGACCGCGAGGATGTCGTAGTCGGGCAGCGCGAATTCGTCGAGCACCGTTTCGAGTTCACCGCGCGCGAGCTGCTGCTGGATTTCCCACGTGGAACGCCAGCCGAGGCCGAGCCCTTCGGACACCCAGCGGTGCAGCAGTTCGCCGTCGTTGCAGTCGAGCGTGCCGCCCACGCGCACCGTGACGAGCTTGCCGTTGCGGCGGAAATACCAGCCGCGGTTCTGCCCGCCTTGCAGATTGAACGCGAGGCAGTTGTGGCGCGGCAGATCTTCGAGCGTTTTCGGCTTGCCGTGCTGGCGGAAATACTCGGGCGTGCCGCAGACCACGCGCCGGTTCGACGCCAGTTTCACCGCGACGAAGTTCGGGTCGACCGCGCCGCCGATGCGAATCGACAGGTCGTAACCCTCGCGCACCAGGTCCACCACACGGTCGGTCAGGTTGAACGACACCTGCAATTCGGGCTTGTCGGCGACAAACGCGGGCGCGAGCGGCGCGACATGCTTGCGGCCGAACGCGGCCGGCGCCGACACGATCAGGTGGCCGTTCACCGCCCGCCGCCCCGCGCTCAGTTCGTTTTCCGCCTGATCCCACTCGGTCAGAAGACCGCGGCAGCGCTCGAGAAACGCGGCGCCGTCTTCGCTGACGACGAGCCGCCGCGTCGAGCGGTACATCAGCTTCACGCCGAGGCGCTTTTCGAGCGCGTCGATGCGCCGCCCGAGAATCACCGGCGACACGCCCTCTTCCAGCGCGGCGGCCGCGAGGCTGCCTGCGTCCGCGACACGCACAAACGTTTCGATCTGCTTGAAGCGGTCCATGTCTGTCTCCTCACGCTTTTTTGCCCGCGTCGCCCGCCCTCCGGCATTCCATACTTTTTGTTTCGAAATAAGCGACGCGGACTGATCTTATCAAACCTTTAGGTCGAGCCTAAAGTGCGTTCAACAGCCTTAATCGCCATTTCCCAGGACATTCAGGAGACATTCATGGCCAAGATGAGAGCCGTCGACGCCGCCGTGCTGGTGCTCGAAAAAGAAGGTATCGACACCGCGTTCGGCGTGCCGGGCGCCGCCATCAACCCGTTCTACTCGGCGATGCGCAAGGCCGGCAACATCAGCCACGTGCTCGCGCGTCACGTCGAGGGCGCGTCGCACATGGCCGAAGGCTATACGCGGGCGCAGCCCGGCAACATCGGCGTGTGTATCGGCACGTCGGGTCCCGCGGGCACCGACATGATCACCGGTCTCTACTCCGCCCAGGCCGACTCGATTCCTATTCTGGCCATCACGGGCCAGGCGCCGCGCGCGCGTCTCTACAAGGAAGACTTCCAGGCCGTCGACATCGAGTCGATCGCCAAGCCCGTCACCAAGTGGGCGGTGACGGTGCGCGAGCCGGCGCTCGTGCCGCGCGTGTTCCAGCAGGCGTTCCATCTGATGCGCTCGGGCCGCCCCGGTCCGGTGCTGGTCGATCTGCCGATCGACGTGCAGCTCGCCGAAATCGAATTCGATATCGACACCTACGAACCGCTGCCGGTCTACAAGCCGAAGGCGACGCGCAAGCAGATCGAGGCCGCGCTCACGCTGCTCAACGATTCCGAGAAGCCGCTGATCGTCTCCGGCGGCGGCGTGCTGAACGCAGCCGCCGAGGACCTGCTCGTGAAGTTCGCGGAAACCGTCGGCGTGCCGGTGATCCCGACGCTGATGTCGTGGGGCGCGATTCCCGACGACCATCCGCTGATGGCCGGCATGGTCGGTCTGCAGACCTCGCACCGCTACGGCAACGCGACGATGCTCGCGTCCGACTTCGTGCTCGGCATCGGCAACCGCTGGGCGAACCGTCACACGGGCAGCATCGATGTCTACACGAAGGGCCGCAAGTTCGTGCACGTCGATATCGAGCCGACGCAAATCGGCCGCGTGTTCGGTCCGGACCTCGGCATCGTGTCGGATGCGAAGGCGGCGCTCGAACTGTTCGTCGAAGTGGCCAGCGAATGGAAGGCCGCGGGCAAGCTGAAGGACCGCAGCGCGTGGGTCGCCGATTGCCAGCAGCGCAAGCAGACCATGCATCGCAAGACGCACTTCGACAACGTGCCGATGAAGCCGCAGCGCGTCTACGAAGAGATGAACCAGGTGTTCGGCCGCGACACCTGCTACGTGAGCACGATCGGTCTCTCGCAGATCGCCGGCGCACAATTCCTGCACGTCTACAAGGCGCGCAACTGGATCAACTGCGGCCAGGCGGGCCCGCTCGGTTGGACGATTCCGGCCGCCCTCGGCGTGCGCGCAGCCGATCCGCAACGGCCGATCGTCGCGCTCTCCGGCGACTACGACTTCCAGTTCATGATCGAAGAACTCGCCGCCGGCGCGCAGTTCAAGCTGCCGTACGTGCATGTGGTCGTGAACAACTCGTACCTCGGCCTGATCCGCCAGGCGCAGCGCGCGTTCGACATGGACTTCTGCGTGCAGCTCGGCTTCGAGAACATCAACTCGCCGGAAATGAACGGCTACGGCGTGGATCACGTCGCGGTGGCCGAAGGTCTCGGCTGCAAGGCGATTCGCGTGTTCAAGCCGGAGGAGCTCAAGCCGGCGCTGCAAAAAGCGCAGTCGATGCTCTCCGAGTTCAACGTGCCGGTCATCGTCGAAGTGATTCTCGAGCGCGTGACCAATATTTCGATGGGCGCCGAGATCGACGCGATCAACGAGTTCGAGGAACTGGCCACGACGCGCGAGGACGCGCCCACCGCAATCAGCATCGCCGACTGACATCGCAAGACATCACCGGTTCGATCATGCAGGCGCGATGCGCGGCCGCGTTGCGCCTGCATGACGATCCACTCCACCGACCGACCAGCGAGACCTACGCACCATGCCGAAATTCGCAGCGAATCTCACGATGCTTTTCAACGAAGTCCCGTTCCTCGACCGCTTTGCGGCGGCGGCGGACGCGGGCTTTCACGCCGTCGAATTCCTGTTTCCGTATCCGTATGCGATCGCCGAGCTGAGCGAGCGTCTTCAGCAGAACCGGCTCAAGCTCGTGCTCCACAACCTGCCTGCGGGCAACTGGGAAGCCGGCGAGCGCGGCATTGCGTGCCTGCCCGATCGCGTGAGCGAATTCCAGGAAGGCGTGGGCCGCGCGATCGAATATGCGAGCGCGCTGAAGGTGCCGCAACTGAACTGCCTCGTCGGCATTCCCGGCGCGGGCATCGATGCCGACAAGGCGCGCTCGACCATCGTCGATAACCTGCGTTTCGCGGCCGGCGAACTGAAGAAAGCGGGCATCCGGCTGCTCGTCGAACCGTGCAACTCGTACGACATTCCGGGCTTCGCGCTGAACCGCTCGAGCGAAGGTCTTGACGTGATTCGCGCGGTCGGCTCGGACAACCTGTTCCTGCAATACGACATCTATCACATGCAACGGATGGAAGGCGAACTCGCGGCCACGATCAAAAAGAATCTGCCGCACATCGCGCACATCCAGCTCGCCGACAACCCGGGGCGCAACGAACCCGGCACCGGCGAAATCAACTACCCGTTCCTGTTCGATCTGCTCGACTCGATCGGCTACGACGGCTGGATCGGCTGCGAATACAAGCCGCGCACCACCACCACGGCCGGCCTCGTCTGGGTGCAGAGCGTGGCCGGGCAAACGCGCGGCGCCGCGCACGCGGCAGCGTGAGCCAGGCGCGATTCATCTTCACCGCATTGCTCGAACCGGGCGCAGCGCGCCTTTGAAGCACGTCCCCTCGCGGGCGCGCAAACAACACTGGAAACACTGGAGATTCAGACACATGGCAAAGATCGGTTTCATCGGGCTCGGCATCATGGGCGCGCATATGGCGCGCAACCTTCTCAAGGGCGGTCACACGCTGTTCGTGAACGGCGCGTATCCGGTGCCGGAAGACCTGGGCAAGAGCACGAACGTGGTGGCCGATTCCACCGCCGTCGCGCAAGCCGCCGACATCGTCATCATCATGGTGCCCGACACGCCTGACGTTGCTAACGTGCTGTTCGCCGACGACGGCGTCGCCGCCGGTCTGACAGCGGGCAAGCTCGTGATCGACATGAGCTCGATCTCGCCGCTCGACACGCAGGCGTTCGCGAAGAAGATCAACGCGCTCGGCGTCGACTATCTGGATGCGCCGGTGTCCGGCGGCGAGGTCGGCGCACGCGAGGCCACGCTCACGATCATGGTCGGCGGCCCCGAAAAAGCGTTCGCGCAGGCCAAGCCGCTCTTTGAACTGATGGGCAAGAACATCTCGCTGATCGGCGATAACGGCGCGGGTCAAACGTGTAAGGTCGCGAACCAGATCATCGTCGCGTTGAACATCGAGGCCGTGGCCGAAGCGCTGCTGTTCGCGTCGCGCTCGGGCGCCGACCCGGAACGTGTACGCAAGGCATTGATGGGCGGCTTCGCTTCGTCGCGCATTCTCGAAGTACATGGCGAGCGCATGACGAAGCGCACGTTCAATCCGGGCTTCAGGATTGAACTGCATCAAAAGGATCTGAACCTGGCACTCGACGGCGCACGCAAGCTAGGCATCGCGCTGCCGCATACCGCAAGCGCGCAGCAACTGTTCAGCGTGTGCGCAGCGAACGGCGGCAAGGCGTGGGATCACTCGGCGATGGTTCGCGCGCTCGAGATCATGGCCAACTATGAAGTCGCGCAGGCGCCGGATAGCGAGGCGAAAGCGGCCTGATGTCGCAAGGTTGCTTCGCGGCTTGCGGAGCAGCGTAGTAACACCGATTGCCGCCGACGCCGCTTCCTTCGGCACGTCACGGCAATCCAATGTGGGGCGCCTGTTCCGTCGCGCGGCATCGCGGCGGAGCGGGCAAATCGAGCCGCTCTGGGCTGAGAGCGGCAAAGTGGGGTCCGCAGCGGCACCCGGCGGCGCCGGGGAAGCCTTGGTCGGTCAGACGTCGTCGTCGGGTGTCCGGCTGTCGGATTCATCGTTATGCGCTTTCCGCCAATCTCTCGCAGCAGGTGCGCCATGCGCGCCGCCTGCCAGCGCCTGTCTTTGCAGATTCCCTCGCACGTTGGCTCGCAAGTCCGCTTGCATTTGCTTGCAACTCCGCGTCCGCGGCACGACCTTTTTTGACACTTCGGTCCGCGCTTTTCTCCTACACTCCCTGAGTCTGGTTGCAGCGTATCGGCGATCACGTACGGCTTGCCGATCATTGCAGCGCATGTGCCCTGCTTCGTTCGCCCGAGTCGAAACGACTTGCAACGACTCGCAACCAGTGTTCAACCCGTGAGCGGTATGTGCTTGCGCCGGTAACCCATCTGCAAAGGATTCAGAATGAGCATCTTTGGTGACATCGTGAACAAGCTCTTCGGCAAAGCGAAGCCCGACCAGCCCGCACCGGCAGTCGAGCCGACACCGGACCCGGCAGCGGCGCAAGCTGCCGCACCGCAGGCTGCACCGGCGCCCGCGCCGCTGGCCGATGTGGACGTCGCTGCCGTGATGGACCAGTTCGTCAGCGAGAGCGGCCAAACGTTGAACTGGCGCACGTCGATCGTCGACACGCTGAAGGCGCTCGGCGTGGACAGCAGCCTCGAGCATCGCAAGGAACTCGCACGCGAACTGAAGTACAGCGGCGACACGAACGATTCGGCGAGCATGAATGTCTGGCTGCACAAGCAGGTAATGCAAGCGCTGGCGGCGAACGGCGGCAAGTTGCCCGCGGATCTGGCGGACTGACGTCCATCGCGACAAACGTCAAGCTCAAACGATAACGCGGCGCCAGGTCGATGACCTGAGCGCCGCGTTGTCATTTGACGTTCATCTGCGGGACACGTTTCCGACTTTGAATCGGGCCGCTCGCGCGAGATCGATCAGTACGTATCGAACGCCTTTTGCAGTGCAACCGGCCCCGCGCCGCCCGCGGCCAACGCGAGCATCAACAGCACGCGCGCCTTGTACGGATTGAGCGAGCCGGCGCTGACGAAACCGAGTGCATCGTCGGCGGCTGCGCCGTTGCGCATCACATGTCCCGAACCCACGCGCGACGAACGCACGACGGCGACGCCCTGCGACGCTGCATCGGCGAGTGCCTGCGCAAGCGACGCGTGAATCGAACCGTTGCCCGTGCCCGCCACCACGATGCCGCGCACGCCGGCTGTCACGAATGCATCCACGGCGATACGCGATACGCCCGCATAGCTCGCGACGATCTCCACATGCGGCCAGTTCGCGCCGATCACGAACTCGGTCGCGCGCGTATGCGGACGCACGACGCTGCGCTGAAACTCGACGCGCCCGTCCTGCACCCAACCCAGCGCGCCAATTTCCGGCGACTGGAACGCATCGACGGCATAGGTGCTCGTCTTGACCACGTCGCGCGCGCTGTGAATCCTGTTGTTGAACGCAACCAGCACGCCCTGCCCGCGTGCGGCCGGATTCGCTGCAACGGTGACCGCATTCAGCAGATTGAGCGGACCGTCCGCCGACAACGCCGACGCCGGACGCATCGCGGCGGTCAGCACGACCGGCTTATCCGACTTGACGGTCAGATGCAGCAGATAGGCCGTTTCCTCGAGCGTGTCCGTGCCGTGCGTGATGACGACGCCGTCGATGTCGTCGGCGGCAAGCAGCGTGTTGACGCGTTGCGCGAGCGTGGTCCACAGCGGCATCGCCATGTCCTTGCTGTCGATGCTCGCAATCTGCTCTGGCGCGATGCGCGCCACCGTCGACAACGCCGGCACCACGGAGAGCAATTGTTCGACGCCGACCACGCCGGCCTGATAGCCGGAAGTGTTGGTGGCGTCCGCGGCGGCGCCGGCAATCGTGCCGCCGGTCGCCAGCACGGCGATGCGCGGCAGCGGCGCCGCAGCGCTTGACGAAGAGGAGGAAGTCAGTGTGTTCATGGCGGCGATTGTAAGCGATGATGCGCCGCCCTCTCGCGCCGTTGAAGTCCTCACAAACCCTTTGGTTGCTTAAGCGGATCGTTTAGGCAGATCGCTTAAGCAATCGCGCGCTCACACCGCCTCGCGCAATTGCACGGCGATTTCCGCCTCCGTCAATTGCGGCGCGAACATCTCGATCAGCCGATACGCGTACGCGCGCAGGAACGCGCCCTTGCGCAAGCCGACGCGCGTCGTGCTCGCTTCGAACAGATGCTGCGTATCGAGCGCGACCAGTTCCGTGTCGCGCTTCGGGTCATAGGCCATTGCGGCCACCACGCCGATGCCCATGCCGAGTTCGACATACGTCTTGATCACGTCGGCGTCGATCGCGGTCAGCACCACGTCGGGCAGCGCGCCCGCTTTCGCGAACGCCTGGTCGATATGCGAGCGGCCCGTGAAGTCCTGGTCATACGTGACGATCGGGAATTCGGCGATTTCGTCGAGCGTCAGATTCGGGCGGCCGACGAGCGGATGATCCTTCGGCACGACCACGACGTGATGCCACGAATAGCACGGGAACGTGACGATGTCCGGGAAACGGTCGAGCGCCTCGGTCGAGATGCCGATGTCCGCCTCGCCGTTGATGATCATCTGCGCGATCTGCTGCGGGCTGCCCTGACGCAGCGCGAGATGCACCTTCGGAAAGACCTCGGTGAACTGGCGAATCACTTTCGGCAACGCGTAGCGCGCCTGCGTGTGGGTGGTCGCGACCACGAGGTGGCCGCTGTCCTGATCCGCGAACTGGCGCGCCACGCGGCGCAGATTCTCCGCGTCGAGCAGCATCCGCTCGATCAGTTGATGCACCGCCTTGCCAGGTTCCGTGAGGCCGGTGAGCCGCTTGCCGCGTCGAATGAAGATGTCGACGCCGAGTTCGTCTTCCAGATCCTTGATCTGTTTCGATACGCCCGACTGCGACGTGTACAGCACGTTCGCCACTTCGGTCAGGTTCATGTTCTGACGCACGGCCTCGCGCACGAAGCGCAGTTGCTGGAAGTTCATGTTGAAGTGTCCGGTTCAGCGAAAATTGAATTATTGGAGTGGGTCGCGTTGGATCGAATCGGGTTGCGCATGCGTGCTGAGCCGCTCATTGCGCCGGAAATACGCGCAGCGCGCGCGGCACGGCCGTCACGCCGTCGCCGACCGCGAGTTGCAGCTCGCGCCATGATTCGCGATCGAGTTCGGCTTCGAGCAGATGGCCTTCGCGGCCCGCGAGTTCCACTCGCACCGAGCCGCCCAGCGTCACGACACGCCGCACATCGACGACGATACCTTCGCGGTGCCCCGCCGACTGCGGATACAACTGCAGATCGTGCGGACGCACATAGGCGAAAGCCGGGCCGCTGAAGTCGGTGCTGATCGCAACCGGCAACGCCGCGCCGTCCACCACGAAACCCCTTGCGTCGACCTTGCCGTGCAGCCGGTTGGCCGCGCCGAGAAACTCATAGACGAACGAAGTCTGCGGATGGTCGTACACGTCTTGCGGACTGCCGACCTGCTCCACGTGTCCATGATTCAGCACGACGATGCGGTCCGCCACTTCGAGCGCCTCTTCCTGATCGTGCGTGACAAAGATCGTCGAGATATGCAGGTCGTCGTGCAAACGCCGCAGCCAGCTACGCAGTTCCTTGCGCACCTTGGCGTCGAGCGCGCCGAACGGTTCGTCGAGCAGCAGCACTTTCGGTTCGACGGCAAGCGCGCGAGCGAGCGCGATGCGCTGCCGCTGGCCGCCCGACAGCTCCGACGGATAGCGTTGCGCGAGCCAGTCGAGTTGCACGAGCTTCAGCAGCTCATGCACCTTTTCGCGGATCACCGCTTCCGAAGGCCGCTCTTTCCTCGGCTTCACGCGCAGCCCGAACGCCACGTTCTCGAACACCGTCATGTGACGGAACAGCGCGTAATGCTGGAACACGAAGCCCACTTCGCGCTCGCGCGCGCCGACCGTGGCGACGTCCTGGCCTTGTAGTTCGACCTGTCCGCCATCCGCGTATTCGAGGCCTGCGATCACCCGCAGCAAAGTGGTCTTGCCACAACCCGAGGGCCCGAGCAGCGCAACCAGTTCGCCCGGCGGAAAATCGAGCGAGACGTTATCGAGCGCGACGAAATCGCCGAAGCGCTTTTGCAGGTTACGTACGGTGATACCCATTACAGCTCTCCTTGCTTGAGCGGGTGTTGCTGCGAGACTGATGTTTTGAGCGGCCTGGAGCCAGACGACGAGGCCGACGACGACGCTGGGGACGACGACGCCGACAGCGCCGACGGCAGCGTGACAGGACCAGCATGTGCGGGCACGTCGCGCACGTCCGACAGCTCCGCCGACATATGACGCTCGGCGAGCAGCTTGAGCGCGAGCGTCACGAGCGCGAGCAACGCCAGCACCGACGCCACGGCAAACGCCGCCGAGAAGTTGTATTCGTTGTAGAGAATTTCGACGTGCAGCGGCATCGTGTCGGTCTGCCCGCGAATGTGGCCCGACACCACCGACACCGCGCCGAATTCGCCCATCGCCCGCGCGTTGCACAGAATCACGCCGTACAGCAGGCCCCATTTCACATTGGGCAGCGTGACGCGGCGGAAAATCTGCCAGCCGGACGCGCCGAGCACATGCGCGGCTTCTTCCTCGTCGTTGCCTTGCGCCTGCATCAGCGGAATCAATTCGCGCGCGACGAACGGGAACGTGACGAAGATCGTCGCGAGCACGATGCCCGGCACCGCGAAAATAATCTGTATGTTGTGCGCCTGCAGCCACGGACCGAACCAGCCCTGCGCGCCGAACATCAACACGTAGATGAGACCCGAGATCACCGGCGACACGGAAAACGGCAAATCGATCAGCGTGGTCAGCAGCGCCTTGCCGCGAAACTCGAACTTCGCGATGCACCACGAAGCCGCGAGGCCGAACACGAGATTGAGCGGCACCGCGATCGCCGCGGTGATCGCCGTGAGCTTGATGGCGGCGAGCGCATCCGGGTCCGCGAGCGACTCCAGATAGAAGCCGAGCCCCTTGCTCAACGCCTGATAAAACACCGCGACGAGCGGCACGACGAGAAAGAGCGCGAGAAACAGCAGCGCGATGCCAATGAGAATCCAGCGCACCACGGGCGGCTCAGTCACGGGGTCGGGCCGGCGCGCGGCAGTCAGCGGCGCGCGTGCGGGCGCGGCATGCGCGTCAATGCTTTCGGCGCTTTCGGCAGGCTTGAGGGTTTCGACAGACTGGCGGCTCATTGCACACCTCCGCCAATCGCCGCGACGCTCGTCACGCTCGCTGCGGGCGCAGGACCGGAACCGCCGCGGCTCGTGCGCCGCTGCAAGTACCACTGCAACGTGTTGATGAAAAGCAGCATCAGGAACGAGACGACGAGCATCACCACGGCAAGCGCGGTCGCGCCTGCGTAGTCGTATTGCTCGAGCTTCGTGATGATCAGAAGCGACGTGATCTCCGACTTCATCGGCACATTCCCGGCGATGAAGATGACCGAGCCGTATTCGCCGAGCGCCCGCGCGAACGCGAGCGCGAAGCCCGTCAGCAACGCCGGGAAAACCGCCGGCAGCACGACGCGGCGAAACGTCAGCCAGCGCGACGCGCCGAGGCAGGCGGCGGCCTCTTCCTGTTCGCGCTCGAACTCCTCGAGCACCGGCTGCACCGTGCGCACGACGAACGGCAAGCCGATGAACGTCAGCGCGACCAGCACGCCCACCGGCGTAAAGGCGACCTTCAGGCCGAGCGGCTCGAGAAACTGTCCGATCCAGCCGTTGCCCGCATAGACAGCCGCGAGCGAAATGCCGGCGACCGACGTCGGCAGCGCGAACGGCAGATCGACCACCGCGTCGACGATGCGCTTGAACGGAAACGTGTAGCGCACCAGCACCCACGCGACCAGAAAGCCGAACACCGCGTTGATCAGCGCGCCGCCGAGCGCGGAAAAAAACGTCAGCCGGTATGAAGCAAGCACGCGCGGCGAGCTGACCGCGCGCACGAACTGGCTCCAGTCGAGGGTCGCCGTTTTCAGAAAAGTCGCCGCGAGCGGAATGAGCACCACGAGGCTCAGATAAGCCACCGTGATGCCGAGGGTCAGGCCAAAACCGGGCAACGCGCTCGGCTTTCGGAAGGTCAACGTCGTCATGCTCGTACTCTTTCAGTTGATGCTCGTGTTGCAGGCCTCGGCGTCCCGATCGGCCAAAAGCGCGCCCGCGGCGCGCTCCTTCACGACGCCTGACGGCGCGTCGCGTTTGCCCTGTCCGCGCCGGGTTGCGGCGCGGACCTGGACGATGCTACTTACTGCGGCTGATAGATCGAATCGAACACGCCGCCGTCGGCAAAGTGCGTCTTTTGCGCGTTGGTCCAGCCGCCGAACGAATCGTCGACCGTGTAGAGCTTCAGCTTCGGAAACTTCGCGGTCAACTCGGCCGGCACCTTGTTCGAACGCGGACGGTAGAAGTTCTTCGCGGCGATTTCCTGGCCTTCCTGGCTGTACAGGAAGTTTAGATACGCCTCGGCGAGCTTGCGCGTGCCGTGCTTGTCGACGACCTTGTCCACCACCGCGACCGGCGGCTCGGCCAGAATACTCACCGACGGCACGACGATTTCGAACTTGTCCGTGCCGAATTCCTTGATCGACAGGAACGCCTCGTTTTCCCACGCGATCAGCACGTCTCCGATCCCGCGTTGCACGAAGCTGGTGGTCGCGCCGCGCGCGCCCGAATCGAGCACGCCCGCATTCTTGTAGAGCTTGCCGACGAATTCCTTGGCCTTCTGGTCGTTGCCGCCCGGCTGATGCGCGGCGTACGCCCACGCGGCCAGGTAGTTCCAGCGCGCGCCGCCCGAGGTCTTCGGATTCGGCGTCACGATCGACACGCCCGGCTTCGTCAGATCGTCCCAATCCTTAATGTGCTTGGGGTTGCCCTTGCGCACCAGGAACACGATCGTCGACGTATAAGGCGATGCGTTGTCGGGCAGGCGCTTCTGCCAGTTCTTGTCGATCAAGCCCTTGTTGGCGAGCGCGTCGATGTCGTAGGCGAGCGCAAGCGTCACGACGTCGGCCTGCAGGCCGTCGAGCACCGAGCGAGCCTGCGCGCCCGAGCCGCCATGCGACTGCTTGAACGTGATGGTTTCGCCGGTCTTCGCCTTCCACTCCTTGCCGAACGCCTGGTTCACGTCCTGATAGAGCTCGCGGGTCGGGTCGTAGGAAACGTTCAGCAGCGTGTTGTCGGCGGCTTGCGCCTGGCCGATTGTGCCAATTACGCCGAGCGCGGCCGCCGCGCCGAATGCGAGCGCGGCGATGATGCTCCGCGCCTTATGGGTAGTCCGTGCCCGCCCCGTGTTCCGATGATTCATGTCCTGTTCTCCGCGTGTTGGTCCGCTAAAGCTGCGAGTGGTGTTGTTTTGCGTCGGGTCACGTGCACATGAGCGCGACTGGAGGCCAGTCTATCGAAGGGCTTTCATCATTAAAAATAATGTTTCCTCATTTTTTAATACGCAAAAGTGGTAATGGCAGCCAGACAAGGCGTTGCGGCATGCAAACCGATGTTTTGACGTCGATTGACGACGTTGCAGCGCGGTGCTTGAGCGCGAACTTAAAGTAAAGCTTGAATTGCGCCGAATACTGTATAAAAATACAGTCACCTGTTCATACATACAGTGGCGCCATGACAAAACTCACCGCACGACAGCAGCAGGTTTTCGATCTGATCCGCCGGGCGATCGAACGCACCGGCTTTCCGCCCACCCGCGCGGAGATCGCCGCCGAGCTGGGCTTCAGCTCTGCCAACTCGGCCGAAGAGCATTTGCGGGCGCTTGCCCGCAAGGGCGTGATCGAACTCGCCGCCGGCGCGTCGCGCGGCATCCGTCTGCTGCCCAGCCAGGACTTCGGACAGGACGGCACCCAGCATCAGTTCACGCTGCCGCATCCGAGCATCATGCAACTGTCGCTGCCGCTCATCGGGCGGGTCGCGGCCGGTAGCCCGATCCTCGCGCAGGAACATATCGCGCAGCACTATGCGTGCGACCCGGCGCTGTTCTCGAGCAAGCCCGACTACCTGCTGAAGGTGCGCGGCCTGTCCATGCGCGACGCGGGCATCTTCGACGGCGATCTGCTCGCGGTGCAGAAAAGAAGCGAGGCGAAAGACGGCCAGATCATCATTGCCCGCCTCGGCGACGACGTCACGGTCAAGCGCCTGAAGCGCCGGCCGAACGGTATCGAGCTGATCGCCGAGAACCCCGATTACGAAAACATCTTCGTTGAGACAGGCAGTGCGGACTTCGCGCTGGAAGGCATTGCTGTCGGTCTGATTCGCCCCGGCGAGTTCTGATCGCGCCTGCCGGGTTGGTCGCCTGTCAGTACACCGTACACAGGCGGATCAACCCTCGCCTGCCACTCACTACCGCAGCACACACGTTGAATCGCCCGGAGAGCCTCATGGAACGCCTTGCCCGCCTGTTGCCGTTTCGCCAGTTCGGCCGTTTGCGCCATCTGCGCAAGCTGGTGCCCTGCTCACTGATTGAAGCATCCACGGCCGCCACTGCGTCGCTGTTCGATTCGCCGGTGAACGGCTCCGGTGCGCATGCCGCTTCGTCATCCTTACAGGCGTCTTTGTTGCCGTCGTCGTTGCCGGCGTTCGCGCGGGTGTCGCTGAATTCCGGGCTCAACACCGCGGAGCCGGCGCGTCGCGCGCCGGTGCGGGTTTATCACGGGCCGTCGCGGCTCATCATGGTCGGCACCATGGACGCGGTGTGCAGAATGATCGACCGTTGCATCGCCGACGAAACCAACGTCCAGGGCGCGGTGTTCGAGTCCTGATGTGCGGTAAGGTGTGCGGGCGCGTTGCGGGAAACGTCGTTCGTCGCATCGAACGGGAATCATGAGTGGGGATCGTTTCGGCGCAACGCCGGTCCACGTTCGATCTCACCTGATGGAGAATCCCGGCCCATGGCAGCAGTATCAATACGCAAGAAGCGCGGTGCTCGTCCGCTTGTCGTCGCGCTGATCGTCATCGCGATAATCGCCGGCTTGGGCTTTGGCTATGCATCGCCGTATATCGCGCTCAACAACCTCAAACGCGCCGCCGACGCGCGCGACGCGCAGACGGTGAATCAGTACGTCGATTTCCCGGCGTTGCGCGAAAGCCTCAAGCAGCAGGTGACGGGTTTGCTGACGCGGCGGCTCGACTCGCGCGGAAACGGCAACCCATTGGCCGCGATCGGCGCGATGATCGGCGTCGCATTGATCGGCCCGCTAGTCGATGCGTATGCGACGCCCGACGGCGTGGCCGCGTTGCTCAACGGCATGCCGCCGCGCGGCGTACCGGGCGAACGGCCGCCCGCGCCGCCGGCTGCGAGCAATCCGGCTGCGGCAAATGGACCTGCGCCGGCAGCGCCGGGCAGCGCTAATAGCGCGGATCAAAGCGGCGCGGATCAAAGAGCCGGCAATGGCGCCAACTCCGGTGGAGAAGGCAACGCGGCGCATGGCGCCACGCCGCCGCAGCCGCCGGAAACCACCGCCGGTTATCGCGGCATCAACGAATTCGTCGTTACATACCAGCACGGCGCCGGCGACGCGCGTTACTCCGCGATCTTCCTGCGCGAAGGCCTGTTCACATGGAAGCTGGCCGCGGTCAATCTGAACGAGTGAGCGGGAGCGCGGCGCTTGGGCGTTGAAGTTCGCGAATTCGACAGCCGCACTCGCGCCGCGAAGGTCGCAAGCGCGAGCCGTGTGCTCAGGCCGCCTCTTGCTGCTGCTCCTGCGCCGATGAACACGCCACCAGGATACTGCACGACACGCGATCGAGCAGCGGCGTGTTGCCCGCGCCCATCCACCATCGGGACAAGCCGGTGCGGCAGCGGTGGCCGACCACTACGAGGTCGACATGCAGTTCATTGGCCAGATTGGCGATCTCGTCGATCGGATGGCCGAACGCAAAGTGCCCTTGAGCCCGCACGCCGCGCTCCGTCAGCCAGTCCACGCCTTCTTGCAGGATGTCCCGCGCGGTCTTTTCGAAGCTGCCGCACGCGACGTCGGTCAGCAGGCCCGCGCTTTGCGCGATGCTCGAGCGCATGTCCACGACCGAGAGCAGATGCGTTTCCGCTTTGAGGTCCAGCGCAAGATCGGCGCCGCAGCGCAGCGCTTTGCGGCCTTCACGCGAGCCGTCGTAGCACAGCAGGATTTTCTGGTAGCTCGCCATGGTATTTCCCCTTTCCGCAAAAGCGCGGTCTGAGTTAATCATGGTGCGCCGCAATTCAGCTTGCAAGGGATGGAAAACGCTAAGTGCGACTCGTGCATGCCCCTGCCCTGTGCATGCGAGCTTCGCGCCGTTGCGACAGCGTCGGCGGCGTTCATGCGGCGGTGCAAGAAGCGGCTCCGACCGCGCGCCGCAGCGGCCACCCGTTCGCAGCCGATGGCCTAGAATGAGCAGCCTTCCCGGCCATTCGCGCCTTTTCCATGACGTCGATCTCATTCATGCCCGATACCGCCATCCAGTTCGATCAGGTTGAAAAAAGCTACGGCGAAAAGAAGGTAGTCGACGGACTGTCGTTTCACGTCGACACCGGCGAATGTTTTGGCCTGCTCGGACCAAACGGCGCGGGCAAGACGACCACGCTGCGCATGCTGCTCGGCATCGCCGCGCCGGACGCCGGCGCGATCCATCTGTGCGGCGAGCCGATTCCAGGCCGCGCGCGCGTAGCGCGGGCACGCGTCGGCGTCGTGCCGCAGTTCGATAACCTCGACCCGGACTTCACCGTCCGCGAGAACCTGCTGGTCTTCGGCCGCTACTTTGGCCTGAGCGGCGCGCAATGCCGCGCAATGGTGCCGTCGCTGCTCGAATTCGCGCGTCTGGAAAGCAAGGCCGACGCGCGCGTGAGCGAGCTGTCGGGCGGCATGAAGCGGCGCCTGACGCTCGCGCGGGCGCTCGTCAACGATCCCGACGTGCTGATCATGGACGAGCCGACCACCGGCCTCGACCCGCAGGCGCGGCATCTGATCTGGGAGCGTCTGCGCTCGCTGCTCGCGCGCGGCAAGACGATCCTGCTGACCACGCATTTCATGGAGGAAGCCGAGCGGTTATGCGACCGGCTGTGCGTGATCGAAGAAGGACGCAAGATCGCGGAAGGTGCGCCGAGGGCGCTGATCGAATCGGAAATCGGCTGCGACGTGATCGAGATTTTCGGCCCCGATCCGCTCGCGTTGCGCGACGAACTCGCGCCGCTCGCGCAGCGCACGGAAATCAGCGGCGAGACGCTTTTCTGTTATGTGAACGACGCGGCGCCGGTGCACGCGCGGCTCAAGCAGCGCGCGGATCTGCGCTATCTGCATCGTCCGGCGAATCTGGAGGATGTGTTCCTGCGGCTCACGGGCCGCGAGATGCAGGACTGACTTTCGTCGATACCGCACGAGATACCGAAAGAGACACTAGAGAATCACGGCACCAAACCCCGCACGAGACACGCAATGGATGCACGCACCTACCGAAGCAACGAAGCGAGGCCGCCGAGCCAGGCGCTGCTCGCCGCACTGCCCGCCAACGCGGTCAACTGGATCGCCGTGTGGCGCCGCAACTACCTCGTGTGGAAAAAGCTCGCGCTCGCGTCGATGTTCGGCAATCTCGCCGATCCGATGATCTACCTGTTCGGCCTCGGCTTCGGCCTCGGATTGATGGTCGGCCGCGTGGATGGCGTGTCGTATATCGCGTTCCTCGCCGCGGGCACGGTCGCGTCGAGCGTGATGATGTCGGCGAGCTTCGAGTCGATGTATTCCGGCTTCTCGCGCATGCACGTACAGCGCACGTGGGAAGCGATCATGCACACGCCGTTGACGCTCGGCGACATCGTGCTCGGCGAAGTGATCTGGGCGGCCAGCAAGTCGGTGCTCTCGGGCGTGGCCATCATGCTGGTGGCGGGCGCGCTCGGCTACGCCAGTTTTCCGTCGATGCTGCTGGCGCTGCCCGTCATCGTACTGACGGGACTGGCGTTCGCGAGTGTCGCGATGGTGGTGACCGCGCTCGCCCCGTCGTATGACTTTTTCATGTTTTATCAGACGCTGGTGTTGACGCCGATGCTGCTGCTTTCGGGCGTGTTCTTCCCGATCTCGCAGTTGCCCGCCGCGGCGCGCGGTGCGGCGCAAGTACTGCCTTTGGCACACGCCGTCGATCTGCTCCGCCCGGCGATGCTGGCGCGCCCGCTCGATAACGCGTTATCGCATGTCGTCGTGCTGACGGTTTATGCGGTAGGCGGCTTTGTTGTGTCGGCGGTGCTGTTCCGGCGCAGGATGATGAAGTAGCGGACGGCTTCGCGCGCGTTCCTCCAAAGGAGCCGGCGCCCGCGAATGAACGTGCATGACGATGATGGCGATGCCGCGGACTCAGTCCTCGTCGTCGGTCCACGGAATGTCGACGTCCGAGATAAACGCGACCGTCGCGAACGGGCCGCCTTCATGCCGGCCGATCTTGCCGTCGGCACGCTGCCACTCCACGCGAAACACGGTGCCGGGGTCGTCGGCGATCAGGCGCACGGTGCGGATCTCGTCGGGATCGGCGTCTTCCACGGGACCGTCGAGCGAGATTTGCAGCTCTTGCGGCCACAGGCCGTCGGCGGGATCGTAAATCTTGTCGCCGTCCGGGATCAGCGTGAACGCCTCTACGCCGATGGTCGCCGACGCCTCGACGATCATCTTGGCCAGCGCGCGCAGCAACGCAGTCGCCCGCGCCGAATTCGCCTGACGGATTGCAAGATCCCCGCGCGTCAGCGCCTGCTCGAGTTTTGGGTTTGTTTTTTGTTGAGCCATTCGATGTCCTGGTCCTGGTGCTGTGTTTTGTGCAGCGCGGCGGAACAACCGCCGCGGCTGCCGATTCACGGGCCGAGTCGCATTATTCGCGCGCGCCGTTAACTTACGACGTGCCGGATAAGAAGGACAAGCCCGTACTGCTCACCACAGTTTAGGTCGTGATTTGCCGACAGGCAGGCACATTTGCCTTTCGTTGCATGTCCGTGCGAACTCAGGGCGCGGGGTTCGGCTGCAACTGATGCAACGCGTCGATTTCATCGAGCACGTCTTGCGAGAGCTTGACGTCGACGCTCGCAATGTTCTCCTTCAACTGATCGAGCGATGTCGCGCCGATCAGATTGCTCGTCACGAACGGCCGGCTGTTCACGAACGCGAGCGCGAACTGCGCGGGCGAGAGGCCATGCCGCTTCGCCAGCTCGACGTAGCGCGTGGTGGCCTGAACCGCTTGCGGCTTGCTGTAGCGCTGGAAGCGCTCGAACAGCGAAATGCGCGCGCCTGCCGGACGCGCGCCGCCTTCATACTTGCCCGACAGCCAGCCGAACGCGAGCGGCGAATACGCGAGCAAGCCGATGTTGTCGCGATGCGCGTACTCGGAGAGCCCGACTTCGTAAGTGCGATTAAGCAGACTGTACGGATTCTGAATACTGACGATGCGCGGCAAGCCGAGCTTCTCCGACGCGCGCAGGAACTGCGCGACGCCCCACGGCGTTTCGTTGGAGACGCCGACATGGCGCACCTTGCCCGCCTTGACGAAATCGGCGAGCACGGAGAGCGTTTCCTCGATAGGCACCGTGTATTCGTCGTCGACCCACGGATAGGCCGGGCGGCCGAACGTCATCGTGTTGCGGTCGGGCCAATGCAACTGGTACAGATCGACGTAATCGGTTTGCAGGCGCTTAAGGCTGTCGTTGAGCGCCTCGGTGAGATTCTTGCGGTCGAACTGATTGGTTTCGCCGCGGATATGACGCGGATTGTGCGGCTGACGCGCGGGTCCGGCGATCTTGGTGGCCAGCACGATCTTCTCGCGTGCGCTGCGATGCTGCGCGAGCCAGGTGCCGATAAAGCGCTCGGTGGAGCCTTGCGTTTCCGCGCGCGGCGGCACCGGATACATCTCCGCGGTATCGATCAGGTTGACGCCGTGATCGAGCGCGTAGTCGATCTGCGCGTGCGCCTCCTGCTCGGTGTTCTGCTCGCCCCACGTCATCGTGCCGAGCCCGATCAGGCTGACCTGTACATCCGAATCGCCGAGTCTGCGGTATTCCATTGAACCTGTCCTATCGGTTGTATGAACATAAACCGCTGACGTTACCACGCCCGCGCGATGCCTGCAGCACAGCTAAAATGCCGTCGTCGCGGGCGTCTGAAGATGCGCCGCGCTCAACCTTCCTTGCGTCGATCGAATCACGATGAATCCCGAACACCTCGAGTTGCTGGTCACGCGCGTCATGCCCTACGGCAAGTACAAGGGCCGCCTGATCGCCGACCTGCCTGGCCACTACCTCAACTGGTTCGCGAGTCAGGGCTTTCCGCCCGGCGAGATCGGACGGCTGCTTGCGTTGATGCATGAGATCGATCACAACGGTTTGTCGTCGCTGATCGAGCCTTTGCGCAAACGCTAAAGGCGTGGGCCGCGCTGTAACGCGACGACACAAATACGGCTGAACTCCCGGACGCGCGATCTTTCTGACTCTTTAGTGAGGACGTATGGGGACGGGAGACGATCGTGAGCAGACTCTTTGCATCGATGGCATGGCTGGCGATTGCAGCGGGCGTGAGCGGATGCGCGGTCGCGCCCGGCTATGACTACGGCTACGCGCAGCCGTATTACCCCGACTATGGTTATGCGTACGGCGCGCCATACGCACCGTATGCGCCGGTATACGGCACGGTCGGGATCTGGGGCGGCTGGGGTGGCTCCTGCTGCTACCACGGCGGCGGCGGGCACTGGCGCGGCGGTGATTGGCATGGCGGCCACGGCGGTGGCGGCGGGCATGGCGGCGGTTATGGTGGATCGCGCGGCGGCAGCTCGTGGAGTGGTGGCGGCGGGCATGGCGGACGGAGTCATTGAGGCTCGCAGCTCATGCGACGATGGTTGCCGCGATCCGTGCGGTAGAACAAAAGCGGCGTTGTGGTTTCTCACGACGCCGCTTGCAAATGCCTACTGAAGCTTACCGCTGAAATTCTTCGGGTCGCTACGGGGCTCGCAAACGACCCGAACTCAATCGTAATTTCTGCAAGAAGCCGGACCGGGCGGCCGCGCCATGCCTGCGCTCGAGCCGCTGAAATCCTTACCAATTCATGTAGACTCGTCCGCACCGATCCTAAGAAAGATATGGGACATGGGCCTCTACAACATCGCGCCGTACTTTGTCGTCATGGCGGCGTTGTGCTGCCTGTTTGCGCTGCCCATATTCAGGTTTGTGGACACTGTCGGTGGAGACTCCGGGAGAGTCGTCACCATCGACGGCTTGCGCGGATTCCTGGCTCTGTCCGTCATGATCTACCACGGCCTGATCAGCTATAACTACCAGGCGAATGGCCAATGGATCGCGAGCGACTCCCTTTTCTACAGACCGCTTGGCGGCGTCGCGGTGATGCTCTTTTTCATGATCACAGCCTACCTGTTCTGGACGCGCCTATTGAAGCGTGACGGTCGACCGGACTGGAAAGGACTTTATATCGGTCGTCTTTTCAGGATCGGCCCGCTTTACGTCTTTTCCATTCTGGCAATGACTCTCATCGTATTCTGGCGAACCGGCTTTGAACTGCGAGAACCGTTGGATTCAATGGTCTCGAATCTGGGCCGGTGGTTCGCGCTCGGCCTGAACGACGATATGAAACCGATTAATGGATTCCCGTGGACTATATTCATCCTGATGGGAGTCACATGGAGTATCAAATATGAATGGTGGTTTTACTTCTCACTGATCATCACTGCAATATTTATTCAGCTGAGAATGCACCTGACTTTTGCGGTCGTCGGTCTGGCCGCGTCGTTCGCCCTGATTCTCACAACGCAGTCTGACCTGTGGTGCCTTCCTGCCGCGTTTTTTTGTGGCATCTTGACCGCATCGCTGTTGCACGAGGGCATCAAGCCGCGGCTCAGCGCTAACTGGATGTCGATCATGGCGCTTACCGCATTAGCGATAATGTTCTCGTTCGCCAGGACACACGCGGGCGTGATCCAGATCGCCCTGATTGGGATTGCCTTTTACCTGATTTGCAGCGGCGCCGACCTGTTCGGCCTGCTTTTGCTGCGGCCCGCGCAGCGCATGGGGCACATCAGCTATGGAATCTACCTGTTGCAAGGCATCCCACTGACGCTTCTTTTCTGGCATGCGCCATTCAAAGCCTGGGCGCTTTTCTCGCCGACGCATTATTGGACAGCGCTACTGATCTGCGCAGCAGTTTTGTGTGTCGCTGCATCGATCACATTTGCGGCAATCGAACGGCCCTTTATCGAACTTGGAAAATCGCTAACTCGCATAGGCAAGCGCGATGCAGTCAAAATCGAGCCGACGCAATCGCCGCAAAGCGTCGGCTCGATGATGAACAAAAACCAGAAATACAAACGCTAGTTCTTTCTCCTGTCCGAGAAATGCGGCGCGGTGTCTACTTGCCCGCGCATTAACGCCGTCAGGCAGCGCAACGGCTGCTGGCGATGTGCGATGGCGGAAGGGATTACCCGTTTGTGTTCGACCTCGGCTATCGGTCTCAAAGCATACGCGAAGCACCCTGTATGAAGAAGGCATCCGGTCCTCGCCATGCAACGACCCGGGGCATCAAGTGTTGGCCGAATTGGTCGCGTAGCGACTACAGTCGGCGATGCATTAGGCGTGCGTCGACTAATAAGTGTACTATCCCGGTCCGGGTTATTACACTTTCTTACAACGTGATAAAAATAATTTCTGTTGCATGCTTTCTCGCGTGCACCTGCGCCCATGCAGCGGGACCCGAGTGTTACATCACAGATCCGAAGCTGCCTCAATCCTGCGTCGTCGACCCAGCCGCACTGAACCGGTCGGTTATCCAATACGGAGACGATTCGCGCCTTTGGAAAGTTTTCGAGAAAGCCCGGGCGGGTAAACCGATAACCATTGCCGCGATCGGCGGCTCAATCACGCAAGGTGCATGGGCGACGAGTCAGGAAAAAAACTATGTGGGCCGCGTGTTCGGCTGGTGGCGAGCGACCTTTCCGAAAAGCAGGATGAGGCTTGTCAATGCCGGGATCGGCCAGACGAATTCCGAATACGGCGACAAGCGCCTGCAGAAAGACCTACTGAGATACAAGCCAGACTTCGTAATTACCGAGTGGGCAAATAACGATGCCATCACTCCAGAGATGAGAGCGAGCTACAAGCGAGTCGTGCAGCGCATCCTGGCTGCGCCCAATCATCCAGCCGTACTGATGCTTTTCACGATGGATCGTAAGTGGTCAAGCGCGGAAGACAACCAGATCCCAATCGGTCGGGAACTCGGCGTGCCAATGATCGCCCTGCGAGAGGCCATCATGCCTTTGGAGAAGGCCGGGAAATTCGATCCCATGGAGCGCACAGCGGACCCGATCCATCCTAATGACCTTGGCCATCAGATCATCGCTCAGCTTGTCGCATACCGCCTCCAGTCCGGGCTCAACAATATGCACGCGACGTTGTCGGCGAGCAAGTGACAGGAGCACTTATCAATGACACTCGATGATGCTCTCCGGCGTGAAAATAACAACGCGGATCTGTTTCGTTTGATCGCCGCCCTGGCGGTGATATGGGGGCACGCTTTCGGGCTGTCTCCTCGCGAGGGCGAGCATGAGCCAATCGGAGCGCTTTTGGGTTTCGACTACTCCGGCTCGCTTGCGGTCAAGTTTTTCTTCTTCCTCAGTGGGATTCTCGTCACGTCTAGCTGGCTTCGCCAGCCGTCGCCAGTGAAGTTCGCCGTCGCCCGAGTATTCCGCATTTTCCCGGCGCTCATCGTGAGCGGCTCCATTTGCATGCTCGTCATCGGCCCCATGTTGACCTCGCTACCTTTAGGCCAATATTTCGGGAACACCTGGATGTACATCCACATTTTCAAGCAACCCTATATGGGTTACGTGATGCCGGGCGTGTTCCAGAATAATGCATACCAGGATGCGAATGGCTCGCTTTGGACAATCTGCTATGAGCTCCTCATGTATGCAGCGTTACTGGCGCTTGCCATGTGTGGTTTATTGCGATTGAAGGTCGTTGCGGCATTTGCTTGCGGTGCAGTGATCGTTTGGTTTTTGTATCGACCAGACAGCATCTCAATCTTTGGCTTGCCCAACAACAATGATGCTGGACGCCTACCGGCGTTCTTTTCATTTGGCGTCTTGCTGGCACTCTTCAAGGAAAAAATCCGCATCGACGCGCGAGTGGTCCTCGGTACCTATCTCCTTGCATGGCTGCTTCGAGACGGACCAGTGTTTGAATACGCGTTCTATGCTGCCTTCCTGCTGACGCCGCTATGGCTGATGACACTGAGGCCCATCAAAGCGCTTAAACTTCCCGGAGACTATTCATACGGGGTTTACGTTTATGGATGGCCGATACAGCAAACGATCACTGCTTTATTTCCTGACATTAGCCTGCAGCAAAATCAGCTTTTCTCAATTGCTGTGGCTATCGCTGTCGGTGCTGCTTCATGGCATTTTCTCGAGAAGCCTTTCGTCAAAGTCGGGCACCGCCTTCCGGACGTTCTTCAAGCAATCCGACCGATGGTGCCGACCCGCTGGTTTTCAGGATGAAGAGTGTTACATCACCGCCGCTTTTTACCAACCGCAGGTTGGCGTCATTGATGCAATGCGCAGATCATGGCTACGACGAGCACATCAATCCGCTGATGGCTCACATCGCCGAGATCTGCCGTGCCGACAAGATTGCATTCGGTCTCGTTCTTCGGTCTGGCGACATCTTGCAGTAGGCGTCAAACGCCGGGTTTTGCTTGGGCTCCCGTTGCCATCGCCAATCTAATAGTCGTAGTACTCGACCAAATTAACGAGCGGCTGCACCCCTAACGTCGAAATCGTTTTATTCCCCGGTCTCTCTAGCCGGCTTATGTCGACTGCGTAAGTGCGCAGAACGAAAAAAAGCCCGCAACGGTGTGCGGGCTTAATTCCGAAACTTCCAACTGCTTGATACCGCTGAATTCTTTGGGGTGGCTGATGGGGCTCGAACCCACGACAACAGGAATCACAATCCTGGACTCTACCAACTGAGCTACAGCCACCACTGACATCTGCTTTGACTCGCCGGAAACAACTAAAAAACCCGGGTCACCAACGAAGAAACGAGATTATACGAACACAAACGGCGTTTGCCTAGCCCTTTATTCAAAAATCTCGACAGGCTCACGCAGATGCTGTCTCGCCTCGTCGAAGATCGCGAGGTCGCGTGCCGCGAGCCGTTTGCTGTCCGACAGAACGCGCCGCCAGCCGCGCGCCCCCGCCTCGCCGCGATAGAGGCCGAGCGCATGACGCGTGATCGCGCCGAGATACGTGCCGCGCGCCATCTCGGCCGCGCAATACTCGATCAATTGCGCTTCCACCTGCTCGCGCGTGAGCGGCGCCTGCGTCGAACCATAGAAGCGCGCGTCGACGTCAGCCAGCAGATACGGGTTGTGATAGGCCTCGCGCCCGAGCATCACGCCATCGACGTGTTGAAGGTGCGTCTCCACTTCGTCGAGCGTCCGGATTCCGCCGTTGATGATGATCTCCAGGTGCGGGAAGTCGCGCTTCAACTGATAGGCGTATTCGTACTTGAGCGGCGGAATTTCGCGATTCTCTTTCGGGCTCAGACCTTTGAGAATCGCGTTGCGCGCATGCACGATGAAAACATCGCAGCCGGCCTCTGCGATCGTGCCGACAAAGTCGCGCACGAAGCCGTATTCCTCGACGGCATCCACGCCGATCCGGTGCTTGACCGTGACCGGCACCGACACCACGTCGCGCATCGCCTTCACACAGTCCGCCACGAGTTGCGGCTCGTTCATCAGACACGCGCCGAATGCGCCGCGCTGCACGCGCTCAGACGGGCAGCCGCAATTCAGGTTGATTTCGTCGTAGCCCCAGTGCTCGCCGAGCTTCGCCGAGCGCGCGAGATCGTCCGGCTCGCTGCCGCCGAGTTGCAATGCGACGGGCGCTTCGTCGGGCGTAAACGCCAGATGGCGCGGCACATCGCCGTGCAGCAGCGCGCCGGTCGTCACCATTTCCGTGTACAGCCACGTATGGCGCGAAATCATGCGATGAAGCGACCGGCAGTGGCGATCGGTCCAGTCCATCATGGGGGCGACGCTGACGCGGCGCGGACTGGCGGGACGAGCTGAAGACATGGGCGGTAACGACTTGAATCGAAACCGCAATTTTACCGCAACGCGGGAAGCGGCCGGCGTCGGTGCCCCTCGACTGCCCGATAAACCCTTGCAAGATCAGGTATTTGGACTCCGGCCAACGCACAGGAAAGCCGCGGAAAGCAGGGTCGAACCACTGCTAAGCCATATGCGGCGCGGCTCTGACGGATTATTTCAGCAGCGAGAATAGTAATTTCAGATTATCGGCACAAATTTTCGATAGTAGGGGTATACACTGCATTCCATCGACGTAGCAGACACAGCCCACGGCTTCCTGCCACGCCATCCTGAAAATCGAAATCCTGGAGGTACATCATGAAGACCAAATTTATCGCTGCCTTGCTCGTCGCTGTTTCCGCTTCCGTCGCTGCACCGGCTTTCGCAAGCGGCTACGGCCCGGCACCGTTCTATCGCCCGTCCGTCGGCGCACCGGCTTCGCAACAAGGCCAGAACGCGCAAACCGTCGCGGCCGAACGTGCTAACGCCGGCTCGACCGCTTACGGCGGCGTGAACAACGTGTCGTCGCAATCGGGCACCCGCGAACCGGTTTCCGGTCCGCAATCGGTGTTCTTCGGCCACTAAGCACTCGCCGTCGACCCTCCTGCCCCTGCTGCCCAGGTGGCAGCATGCGAACTGGGCGCTGCATCGGATTCCGGTGCGGCGCCCAGTTTCGTTTACGGGAATGAATCGCCACCCACCGCGCGTTACGCCGCCCCTTCTTCCGGCGCCTCACAAAAGCGGATGCGATTGCCAAACGGATCGGCGACTTCCAGCACTTTGCCCCACGGCAGCGCGTCGACACCCGGCTTCGCGTACTTATAGTCCTTCGCATCGAGCTCGGAATGCAGCGCGTCAATCTCCCGTACCGGCACGAAAATCGTCGAGCCGGGCGTCGCGTCGCCATGATGTTCGCTGAGGTGTAGAACCAGATCGGAGCGCCGCACTTGCGCATACAACGGGAAGTTGTCGCCGAAACGGTGTTCCCAATCGACGCTAAAGCCCAGGAAATCCACGTAGAACTCGCGGGCTTTGTCCTCGGAGAAGATGCGGATGATCGGCACAGCAGGCGCAAGATGCATGACGAGGCTCAGCGAGTCGGAATGAGCCGCCAAGCATAGTCGAATACGTTGCCGATTTCACGCGCCGCCGCAATCAAGCCGCGAGCCCCGCGTCGATCACGTCGCGCGCCGCGCGAAAGCCGGCCTCGGCGGCGGCGTGCTCGGTGGGCCAAAGACTGTCGATATGCACGAGCCGCCAGTCGACCACCACCGCGCTCTCGCGCAGCACGCGGAAATGCGCCTTGACGCCGGTGAGCACCTGTTCGACCGCGACTTCGATGTCGTAGTCCTGATAGCGCTCCTTGTAATCGCCCATGTCGAGGCCCGTCGGCTCCATCTTCACTTCCCCCTTCACTGCGGTTCCAATCGCCGTTTATCGCGCGCGAACGCGCCGGCACCGGCGGCAGCGCGGTGCGCTGCAACCTGCCCTTGCCAACCCGCTTGCGGCTCGTTCGAACAAGGTCGCGCAAACGTCGCCCGTCGGTTCGCTCAGTCGCAATCGCCGGAAAGGTACTGCCTGCCGTTGCAGGTGATTTCGACTTCGTCGCCGCTCGATTCGGCGACGAGTCCGCTCGCCAGCAACTGCGCGGTGACGGACTGCGGGAATTTCGGCGCCGGCTGGCCGACGCCCACTTCGTTCAGGCGCCGCAACGCTTCGATTGCTTCGGGACTCAATGACTTCGACATGGCGGTCTCCGTCGACGTGACTGAATTTATCGTAGCAAGTTTCGAGAGCGAATGGAGGCGCATTGGCGCATCGTCACGAGCGAATGGCTCGCGCGTGAATTTTCGCGGGCGACGCCGGTCTACCGGGAAAACCCATGCAACCCGAGCAGACGCGAGGAACGCAAAAGGAGAAGGCGATGAAGCGAAGCACTCTGGCCGCGCTAAGCGCAGCCGCCGCGCTGCTGGCGCTGGGCGCGAGCGGAACGGCGGCATCGGCGACGCCAACGACGACCAACGCGGCAGGCTCGACCACGCCGCCCACGCAAGCAGCGCAACCGGCCGACGCCGCATCGTCGATGGTAAAGCCGCCCGAGTCGGCATCAGGCGCGACCGGCTCGAGCAATCCGGACAACATGCCGATCAAGCGTCCGCGCAAGCCCACCAACGACAAAATGATGCACGAGCCGCCCGCGAGCGGCGCGAACGCGAAATAGCGCGGCGCTTACAGGCGCGCGATCGAGACCTCCGTCGACTTGACGAGCGCGACGACTTCCGAGCCGACCTGCAGCTCGAGTTCGTCGATGGAGCGCGTCGTGATCACGGAGGTCACGATGCCGAACGGTGTGTCGACATCGACTTCGGACACGACCGGTCCGCGGATGATTTCCTTGACCTTGCCTTTGAACTGATTGCGTACGTTGATTGCGGAAATGCTCATTGCGAGTGACTCCAGGGAAAGCGATTAGATTCAGTCAGTCAAGGATGTCAGATGGCCCAACGGACATCTGTTGGCCGCGTGAAACGGCCTGCGTTGCCAGCGTTACCTGCACCACGTGCGTCGCGCGAATCGTGCGCCTCCTCGCGCAACGCGTCGTCGTTCGGCGCATTTTTCAGCACGCGCTGCAGCACATGCTCTTCGAGCGCGGCAAAACCCGCGGACGCACGCGCCCGCGGACGCTCGAGCGGCACCGGCTGATCGAGCGCGATGCGCCCTTCTTCGATCAACAGGATGCGATCGCCTAACGCGACGGCCTCGTGCACGTCGTGCGTGACGAGCAGCGCGGTGAACTTGTGCTCGCGCCATAGGCGCTCAATGAGCGCATGCATTTCGATGCGCGTCAACGCGTCGAGCGCGCCGAGCGGCTCGTCGAGCAGCAGCAATTGCGGACGATGCACGAGCGCGCGGGCCAACGCGACGCGCTGACGCTGACCGCCGGAAAGCTGCGCGGGCCAGTCGTTGGCGCGCTCGAGCAAGCCGACTTCGGCAAGCACCGCGCGCGCGTCGTCGCGCGCGCCGCGCGGCAGGCCGAGCATCACGTTTTGCAGCACGCTCTTCCACGGCAACAGACGCGCGTCCTGGAACATGATCCGCGTGTCGAGCGGCCGGCCGTCTTCGGCGCGTTTTTCGAGCACGCCGGCGCTCGTCTTCTCGAGACCGGCGACGAGCCGCAGCAACGTCGATTTACCGCAGCCGCTGCGGCCGACAATCGCGACAAAACTGCCGCGCTCGATCGACAGATCGAAGTCCGTCAGCACCTTGCGTTCGCCATACTGCTTGCCGACGCCGCGCAGCTCGACCGAGTAATCGGCTGTGCGGGTTGTGCGGGTTTTTCCGTTCGCGTCCCTTGCATCTTCGCGCGCCACGGCGCCCGCCTGCTCCGCCGCCCGTCGCTCATTGCGCACCTGACGACGCGCACGCTCACGCTCATCGAGATCCGCGGCGACATCCGCGTTGTGATCCGCGACGCGCGCCTGCGCCAGCTCGACCTCCAGATCGCGGCCCGCGATGCCGCCGAACGTCGTCGACAGTGTCGTTGCGCTCATGCCTTACCTCCACGTTGATAGGCCGGATGCCAGCGCAGCGACACGCGCTCGAGGCTCTTCGCCAGCACGTCGGCGATCTTGCCGAGCGCCGCGTACAGCAGAATGCCGACCACGACGACATCGGTTTGCAGGAATTCGCGCGCGTTCATCGTCATGTAGCCGATGCCCGATTGCGCCGAAATCGTCTCGGCGACGATCAGCGTCACCCACATCAGCCCGAACGCGAAGCGCACGCCGACGAGAATCGACGGCAGCGCGCCCGGCAAAATCACGTGCCGATAGAGCGCTACGCCCTTCACGCCGTAGCTGCGCGCCATCTCGATCAGATTCGAATCGACCGAACGGATGCCGTGGAACGTGTTCACGTAGATCGGGAAAAAAACGCCGAGCGCGACGAGGAACACCTTCGCCTGCTCCTCGATACCGAACCACAGAATCACGAGCGGGATCATCGCCAGCGCGGGAATATTGCGGATCATCTGCACGGTCGAATCAAGCGCGATTTCGATCGGCTTGAAGAGACCGGTCGCGAGCCCGAGCACGAGACCGATTCCACCGCCGATCGCAAAACCGGACACCGCGCGCCACGTGCTGACCTTCACGTCCGCCCACATTTCGCCCGACTGGATCAACGACCACGCCGCCTTTACCACCGCGAGCGGCTCAGGCAGAACGCGCGTGGACAGCACGCCGCTGCGCGCGGCGGCTTCCCAGGCGAGCAGAATCAGAAGCGGTGCGACCCACGGCGCAAGCGACGCGCCGACTTGCCGCAACGACCCGAAAGCGGACCGCAGCGCGGGCCGGAAAGCCGCGCCGCCCCGCGCGCCTTCATCGCGTTGCGCACTCACAGTGGATTGAGTCATGTGACTTCCCTCATTGCGTGTCGAAGGTGTCGTAACCGAACGGACGCCGCTCAGCTCGCACTCGCCGCCTTCGGCAGATAGTTGTTGCCGACGATCTCGCCGAACGGCCCGGAAAGCGGCCCGTTTGAGGTCTTGCTCTGGCGGCCGGGCAGCAGCGGAAACACGAGTTCGGCAAAGCGGTACGACTCTTCGAGATGCGGATAGCCCGACAGAATGAACGTCTCGATGCCGAGCTCCGCGTATTCCTTCATGAGCGCCGCGACCTGCTGCGGATTGCCGACGAGCGCGGTGCCCGCGCCGCCGCGCACGAGGCCGACGCCGGCCCACAGGTTCGGATAAACCTCAAGCTCCGCGCGTCCGCCGCGCTTGCCGCCGTGGAGCGCGGCCATGCGGCGCTGACCTTCGGAGTCCATCTTCGAGAACGACGCCTGCGCGCGCGCAATGGTCTCGTCGTCGAGCTTGCTGATGAGTTTGTCGGCGGCGGCCCACGCTTCTTCTTCCGTCTCGCGCACGATCACGTGCAGGCGAATGCCGAAGCGGATCGTGCGGCCATTCGCAGCCGCGCGTGCGCGAATGTCGGCGATCTTTTTCGCGACCGCCGCGGGCGGCTCGCCCCACGTCAGATAGGTGTCGATATGCTCGCCCGCCATGTCGTGCGCGGCCGGCGAGGAACCGCCGAACCACAGCGGCGGATGCGGCTTCTGCACGGGCGGATACAGGGCCTTGCCGCCCTTCGACTGCAAGTGCTTGCCTTCGTAGTCGATCGCATCGTTCGTATGCGCGGCCGTGAGCAGCTTGCGCCAGATGTGCAGGAACTCGTCGGTGATTTCATAGCGCGTGTCGTGATCGACGAACACGCCGTCGCCTTCGAGCTCGGCCGCATCGCCGCCGGTCACGACATTGATCAACAGGCGCCCGTTCGACAGACGGTCGAAAGTGGCGGCCATGCGCGCGGCAAGACCCGGCGACGAAATGCCCGGCCGGATCGCGACCAGAAATTTCAGGCGCTTCGTCGCGGCGATCAGGCTCGACGCGACGACCCATGCGTCCTCGCAGGAGCGGCCCGTGGGCAGCAGCACGCCCTCGTAGCCGAGCGTATCGGCGGCGACGGCGATCTGCTGAAAGTAGTCGTAATCGGCCGCGCGCGCGCCTTGCGACGTGCCGAGATAACGGCTGTCACCGTGAGTCGGAATGAACCAGAACACATTCATTTGCTGCTCCCCGCGTATTCGGAAACTGGAGTGGATCGAGACAACGCCGGACGCACGCATCCAGCCGGTCATCGGACATGAACCGGACGATGCATCGCGAAGGGACGGAAAAAGGTTGCGGTATCGACGCTAAAGGCAACGGCGCGAGGCGCCGTCTGCATGGAGAAACAGTCTATGGACGGGGGCGCGGCTTTTGAACGATTTTTTTGAGCTTAGGTTTTCCACTTCCGTGATTAGCCCGACGCTACAGCATACGGGCACGACCCCGGAGGCCCGCGGAAAAGCCGCGAGCGCTGGATATAATGGCGCACGTTTCCAATAATCCGGTGCAGGCAATGCAATCACGCGCCTGTACCCTGGCGGTGCAATGCATGCAAAAACTCATCCTGCCGTTTGTCGCCGGTTTTCTGGCATCGCTGTTCTTTCATGAATCCACGCTGGCGCTGCTGCATGCCGCAGGCGTCGTCGATCAAAGCGGTTTTTCCACTGCCCCGTTCATGCCGCTCGGCCTGCCCGAGTTCATCGCCAACGCGATCTGGAGCGCGTTCTGGGCGGTGTTGATGGCGTGGCTCTTGCGCGTCGCGCCCGAGCGCCGCGCGCCGTGGCTGCCGGCGTTCGTGTTCGGCGGCATCGTATTGACGGCGGCCAGCGTGTTCGTCGTCGATCCGATTCGCGGCATCTGGCCAAGCGGCAACATGCTGCCGCGCCTCGCGATGGGCTTTGCCGCGAACGCGATGTGGGGCTGGGGCGCGCTCGTCTTCATGCGCGCGTTCATGGCGGGTGAGGATGCGGATTGAGCGCGCGCTGAGCGTTCGTTCCGATGTTCGTCCGCGACTAGTGGCGAGCGACTAGCGGCTAGCTCCGCAGGTCGCGCAGCGGATGCTCGTTCGGCGGCCACGGGCTTTCGAACATCTTCTCGACGTCGGCGACGCTGACGTCTTCAATGCGCGCAAAGCGCCAGCGCGGCGCATTGTCCTTGTCGATGATGCGCGCGCGCACGCCCTCCACGGCGTCGCCTTGTTCAAAGCTCGAGCGCGTGAGATCGAGATCGCTGCGCAGCACCTCGGCCATCGAGCCTTCCGCGCGCGTCACCACCTCGAGCGATACCGCCATCGAAAGCGGCGAGCGCTCGCGCAACACGGCGATCACCTGCTCGGCCCACTCGGCGCTGTCGCGATCGCACTTCTGCTGCAGCGACGCCAGAATGCGCGGCACGTCCGGCAGCGCGAAATGCCGGTCGATCAGCGTTCGCGCGCGAGCGAGCGGCGACTCGTCCGGCGGCGGCGTCACCTGATCCTGATACGCGCGGCATTCGCGCTCGACGCACGCCACCACATCTGCGCCGCGCTCGAACAGTTCGCTGCGCAACGTGTCGACGAGCGCGGGCAACGCGGCGTCTTCCATATAGACATCGGCGAGACCGGCGTACAGCGCGTCGGCCGCGCCGATGGTTTCGCCCGTCACCGCGAGATAGCGGCCGATCGCGCCCGGCGTGCGCGCGAGAAACCAGCTCGCGCCGACATCGGGAAAGAGGCCGATGCGCGTTTCCGGCATCGCCATCTTCGTGGACTGCGTGACGACCCGCAGCCCGCCCGTGCGATGCGCGCCCTGCGAAATGCCCATGCCGCCGCCCATCACCACGCCGTTCGTCAGCGCGATATAGGGCTTCGGATACGTGAAAATCGCGTGATTGAGCCGGTATTCCTCGATAAAAAACGCGTCGCGAGCTTCGTGGTCGCCGCGCTGCACGGACTCGTACAGGAAGCGGACGTCGCCGCCCGCGCAGAACGCCCGGGGATGCTGGCTGCGCACCACGACCGCGAGCACGTTGGGATCTTCCGACCAGGTGTCGAGCGCGGCGTGCATGGCGCGGATCATGCCGATCGACAGCGCGTTGAGCGCCTGCGGTCTTTCGAGTTCGATGAAACCAATGCGGTTGGCTACGTAAGTCGCGAGCTGGTCGCTGGCTGCGGGCGAGGCGGAAAGAGACATGGAAGACGACGCGCGACGGCGCAGAGTCACGGGAAACCCAACGTTATCACGTAGCTGCGGCGTCGGACCTGTTTGTGGTGGAAGGCGGCGCGGCGTCGGGCAGGTTGCCGGCGGCTATGCGCGGGCGCGCGCTGCACGTTGTGCGTTGGCGCGGCGAGCCGCTGTCTTGCGGTGCGGCTCGCCGCATGGGGTTCGTTGAGCTTGAGCTTGAGCTTGAGCTTGAGCTTGAGCTTGAGCTTGAGCTTGAGCTTGAGTTTGAGCTTGAGCTTGAGCTTGAGCTTTAGCCCGCCGCGTTGCCGGGCGGAAAGTGGCCGCTCTTGAGCAGCACCGGCGTGCCGTTGCTGATCTGCAAGTGCTCGCGCGCAACGGCTTCGATGCGCGGACGGCCGGCGTCGAACGCGCGCATCCAGCCTTCTTCGTCCTCGGAGTGGGCGCCGAAGTGATCTTCGAGCGCCTCGACGGAGATCGCACAGGGCACGGGCTCGCCATCCACGAGCGCGGAAAACACAACGGTCAGATTGGAATCGCGGTAGGCTGGCGCGCCTGCGGGAAACCTGATTTCCATGGTCGCCTCATCGGAAGTATCTGGCACACAACCGGAGCCCGCAAAAACCGGCCGGCCCCGGACGACCCGAATATGGTACTCGCGGGGCCGGACCGCGGTCCAGAGCGCTGCGGCTGGCGTGTGGGCGGTTGGTTGGGGATGGGCGTCGGCGCCAGAGTGGCTTTCGGTTCGACTCCTGGCCTGGCTTTGGGCGTGGCTTCCGGTGCGCGTTTCGGTTTGACTCTTGCCGTGACTTTGGGGGTGACTACGGGCGTGACTCCGCGCCTCGGTGCGCGCGTGCTTGCGCACTCCACGATCGCGCGCCGTCATGGCCGGCCTCCGAGCAGCCGGTCGATGTAATCGCGCGCGGCCTGTTCGACGAATGCGAGCGCCTCGTCCTCGCTGCCAAAGCGCTGCTCGCCGCCGAGATCGACCAGGGTTTCCATCCGGTGCGAATCGTCGGGGCCGAGTTCGGCGAGGCTGACCGACCCGACGTAATGGCCGCCCGCGCCTGGCGCGTCGCCTGCCGGCACGAGGCGCGCGGCGGCGCTGATGTAATAGCCGCGATAAGGGCCGCTGACCCGCTCAGCCATGTTCGTTCTCCTCGATGCAATGATTGAGGTAAGGCGCCGGGGAAGCCAATTAGTTCTGCGAGCGTGCGCTTGTTGAGCGCTTTTCCACCCTTGTTAGGCCCTTGCTTCGCGCTCGCTGCGCATGTATGCCGCACGTTCGCGCTTGGCGCCGGTCGAAGAGCTTTATCGGCACACTCCATGCTCATGCAGTCGGTCCCTTTCCAGTTCCGCGAGCGCAATATGGGAAAATATTTTCTGGACGACCACGAATTGCCCGAGCCGGATGCGGCGAACAGATGGTTTGCGTACGCCGAAAGTCACGGCATCGACATCGCGAGAGCCATCAGCATCTGGGAAGACGCGGCCACCGAAAGCGGCGCGGAAAGCCGCAAGCTGGTCGGCGCAGCGGGCATCACTATCGACGCACCCTGAGCTTGCGCGCGTCGCAAGCTCGCATGATCAAAGGAAACAATCACGATGCATTTCATGACGCAATTGCCGCGCACCCGCCATCTTCGACATGGCCTCGCGCGGGCTCTGCTGCGCCGCATTTCGCTTTTTGCCGCGTTGCCGGCCGCGCTCGCGATCGGCGTGGGCATAGCCGGCTGCGCGTCGTCGAATACGACGTCGCTGATCAATCTGCCGAACGGCCAGACCGGCTTTGCGGTGAATTGCAGCGGCGCCGGCGCCGATTCGAGCTGGGCCTCATGCTACGTGCAGGCCGGCAAGGCGTGCGGCGCGACGGGCTATGACATCGTGTCGAAGGACAACGACGAAGGCGGCACCGCGGGCGGCAGCGTGACGAACGTCGTGTCGGCCAACGTCAAGAACCGTTCGATGATCGTGCGCTGCAAGTGAGCGCGTTCAGCTTCAGTTGCAGTCGCAGTTGCAGTTGCAGTTGCAGCGCAGTTGGCGCCCACCGTTGCGGCACAGGCGCCGGAGCATGCTTCAATGCGCCTGCATCTTCGAGAACATATTGAGCACGGCGACGCCCGCGATAATCAGCCCGAGGCCGATGACGGCCGGCACGTCCGGCACCTGTCCGTACAGCAGCAGCGCGACGAGCGTGATCAGCACGATGCCCGCGCCCGACCACACCGCGTAGACGATGCCGACCGGAATGCTGCGCAGCGTCAGCGACAGGCAGTAGAACGCGACGGCGTAGCCAAGCACCACAATCGCCGACGGCACGAACCGCGAGAAGCCCTCCGACGCGCGCATCGCCGATGTCGCGATCACTTCGGCCACGATGGCGATGCCCAGCAATGCATAAGGCGGCAGCCGCATCGGCTCAGGCCTTTGCAAGCGCGAGCTTGCTGTAGTCGTGACCGAGATGCGCGCATAGCGCTTCGACCACAAACTCATGATCGGCGCGCTGCGGCAGACCGGACACCGTGATCGAACCGATTACGCCCGCGCCCGTGACTGTCAACGGAAACGCGCCGCCGTGCGACGCGTATTCGGTGGCGGGCAGACCGTGTTTGTCGGCGAGCGTGCTGCCGGCCTGCTGCATTTTCAGACCGATCGCGTACGAGCTGCGCCGGAAATGCGCGACCGTGTTGCCCTTTCGGCGTGCCCAATCGATGTTGTCCGGCGTCGCGCCGTCGAGCAGGCTGAAGAACAGCGGTTGACCGAACGTGCGGACGTCGATGGCGGCCGCGATGCCGCGCGCCTTCGCGACCTCGTGCAAATAGGCGCCGATTTGCCAGGCGCGGTCGGCGTCGAATTGAGGAAACACGAGCGCGTGTTCCTGAGCGGCAATGACCTGCAGATCGTGAGCGATGTCCATGAAATTCCGAGGGCGAATGGGAGTGCGGGCGCGTCGTCGTGCAGTGCTGACGGTTTGTGCGGTTGTCTGCTTTGTCGTGCGGCGAGTCGCGCGGTTCCTTGCGAATCGATCGGGATTACTTCGCGACTACCTGGCGACGGAGCGACATACGTGACGGCGCGTCGAATTGCGATTTTAGCGCAGCGTGTTGCGGGGGCCTTGCGCGATGCGACGCGGGGCACGCATCGCGCGACGTGCTGTTAGTTAGCGCCGGCGCTTGTCAGAGCGAGGAGAAAGCGTTCCGCTGAGGAAAAGGCCCGCGCCCAAAAAGCCGTTTTCTTAAACGCCTATTGCACGCGCTTCCCATCTGTTCTATAATCTTTTCTTCGACGGACGCGGGGTGGAGCAGTCTGGCAGCTCGTCGGGCTCATAACCCGAAGGTCGTAGGTTCAAATCCTACCCCCGCAACCAAGTGCTCAATGCGAGCGAACAGGTCAAAGCGTCGAAAACAACATTCAAGGCTTGCCAAATCGGCAGGCCTTTTTTGTTTTGAGCTTGCCATTCCTCTTCCAAGCTTCGACACGCGGGTCATCGGCTCGCACACAGCGTTCCAGTTGTTCGCAAACGCTCGCGCTCGCGTCGCCGTGGCAACCCCCGCCAACTTCGCCTCTCCCACCGCCCTTCGCTCCCGCCACAAAACCACGCCGCCCCAGTGATAAACTCCTAGCACCCTTTCTCGTCCCCTTCCTATGAAATTCTGTTCTGTCTGCGGCCACGGCGTCAGCCTGAGCATTCCGCCGGGCGACAACCGCGAGCGCTTCGTGTGCGGCAGTTGCGGCACGGTGCACTATCAGAATCCGCGCAACGTCGTGGGCACCGTTCCGGTGTGGGACGACAAGGTGCTGCTATGCCGCCGCGCGATCGAACCGCGCTACGGCTACTGGACGCTGCCTGCGGGCTTCATGGAAATGGGCGAGACCACGGCCGAGGCCGCGTCGCGCGAAACGCTCGAGGAAGCCGGCGCGCGCGTCGAAGTGCAGAGCCTGTTCTCGCTGCTGAACGTGCCGCACGTGCATCAGGTGCATCTGTTCTATATGGCGCGCCTGCTCGATCTCGACATTGCCGCGGGCGAGGAAAGTCTCGAAGTAAAGCTCTTCGAGGAAGGCGACATTCCGTGGGACGAGATCGCGTTTCCCACCGTCGGACAAACACTGCGCTTCTTTTTCGCCGACCGCGCGGCCGGCAGCTTCGGCCTGCATACCGGCGACATCTTCCGCTCGCTGCGCGAAGGCTGAGCGGCGCGCATGGTCCCCTGGCTCGGCCCCGACGATCCCTTTCCGCCCGTCGAGCGTGCGCTCGGCGCGGCCAGTGGCGCGCCGGGCCTGCTCGCCGCGAGCGGCGACCTGCTGCCGTCGCGGCTCATCGACGCTTATCGTCACGGCATCTTCCCGTGGTATTCCGACGGTCAGCCGGTGCTGTGGTGGAGCCCCGACCCGCGCATGATCCTGCGTCCCGCGGAGTTCAAGATCTCGCCGTCGCTGCGTAAAACGCTCAAGCGCGTGCTGCGCGACGACGCATGGGAAATTCGCGTGGATCACGATTTCGCCGCGGTGATGCGCGCGTGCGCGCAGGCGCCGAGGCGCGGACAGCGCGGCACCTGGATCACCGCCGACGTCGTCGACGCCTACACGTCGCTGCATCGGATGGGCGATGCGCACAGCATCGAAACATGGTTCGAAGGTGAGCGCGTGGGCGGCTTATACGGCGTCTCGTTCGGCAAGATGTTCTTCGGCGAATCGATGTTCGCGGACGTCACCGATGCCTCGAAAATGGCGCTGGCCGCGCTTGTCGGGCACTTGCGCCGTCACGAAATAGAAATGATAGACTGCCAGCAGAACACGTCGCATCTGGCGTCGCTCGGCGGTCGCGAGATAGCGCGCAAGGCGTTCATCGCGCATGTTCGCGCGTCGGTCGACGCACCGCGCATTCCCTGGCGCTTCGACAAGACCGCGTTGCTCGATGTGCTCGCGCGAGCGGCGTAGAAGGAATCAGGCCGAATCCGGGTCCGCATGATCGAACGCACAAGCGAACGCGCGGATCGACAAGCTAGCCGCAACGCGCGCCGGGTTTGCATTACCAGAGACACCAGAGACGCTTCGAGAGCTGCCAACGTGACTCATCCCAACGAGCTGCCTCTTTCTCCGCTTTCGGCGCTGCAATTTTATGCAACGGCGCCTTATCCCTGTAGTTATCTCGACGGGCGCATCGCGCGCTCGCAAGTCGCCACGCCCAGTCACCTCATCAACTCCGATGTCTACACGGACCTCGTGAAGGCCGGCTTCCGGCGCTCCGGCGTGTTCACCTACCGGCCGTATTGCGACGGTTGCCGCGCGTGCGTGCCGGTGCGCGTGCCGGTCGAGCGCTTCGAGCCGAACCGTACGCAGCGCCGCGTGTGGAAAAAACATGGCGAGATGATCGCCACCGTCGCACCGCTTCACTACGACGAAGAGCACTACGCGCTCTACATGCGCTATCAGTCGGCGCGGCATGCGGGCGGCGGCATGGACCGCGACAGCCGCGATCAATACGAGCAGTTCCTGCTGCAAAGCCGGATCAATTCGCGGCTCGTCGAATTCCGCGAGCCGCTGCCGGACCGGCCCGATTCGCCGGGCCTGCTGCGCATGATCAGCATGATCGATATTCTCGGCGACGGGCTCTCGTCCGTGTACACGTTCTTCGAGCCGGGACTGCCGCATACGAGCTTCGGCACGTACAACATCTACTGGCAGATCGAGCAGGCGCGCAGTCTCAAGCTGCCGTATGTGTACCTCGGCTACTGGATTCGCGAGAGTCCGAAGATGGCGTACAAGGCCAATTTCCGGCCGCTCGAAGGATTGATCGACGGCACGTGGCGCGTGCTCGATCCCGCCGGCGTCGATCTCCAGCCGACCGGCGCGGGGATGCAAGGCAGGCGCGGGCCGCTGCGGCCTTGAGTGTGGGCTGAGTGTGGGCTGAGTGTGGGCTGAGTGTGGCCCGAGGAACACCACGCTCGACCCGCGCCCGCGGCAACGCACCGCCCTCGCCTTCCGCCTTATCTCATTGACAGCGCAAAGCCGGTAAAATAGCGGGTTCCCATTTTCCGGCCGCCCGGCTTCGTCCTGTGTTCAGTTCCCTCTATCCGCTCGTACGCGCCCAACTCTTTCGCATGGACGCGGAAGACGCTCATCACCTGACCTTGCGCGCGCTCGGCGCCGCGGGCCGCACTGGGCTCGCGGGCGCGCTCGCCGCCCGCGTGCCCGATGCGCCGCGCACGGTGATGGGACTGACGTTCCGCAATCCGGTAGGACTCGCAGCGGGACTCGACAAGGACGGCGCCGCGATCGACGGGCTCGCCGCACTCGGCTTCGGCTTCATCGAAGTGGGCACCGTCACACCGCGCGCGCAGCCGGGCAACCCGCGTCCGCGCATGTTCCGGCTGCCGCAGGCGCAAGCTGTGATCAACCGGATGGGCTTTAACAACGCGGGCGTCGACCAGTTCGTGAAGAACGTGCAGGCCGCGCGTTACCGCGGCATTCTCGGGCTGAATATCGGCAAGAACGCCGATACGCCGATCGACCGTGCCGCCGACGATTATCTCTATTGCCTCGAGCGCGTCTATCCGTTTGCGAGCTATGTGACGGTCAACATCTCGTCGCCGAATACGAAGAACCTGCGCCAGTTGCAAGGCGCGGACGAACTCGACGCGCTGCTCGCCGCGCTCAAGGACAAGCAGCAGCGTCTGGCCGACATGCACGGCAAGCTCGTGCCGCTCGCGTTGAAGATCGCGCCCGACCTCGACGACGAGCAGATCAAATCGATCGCCGGCACGCTGCTGCGCCACCGCTTCGAAGGCGTGATCGCGACCAACACGACGCTCGCGCGCACGGCCGTCGCGGGCATGCAGCACGGCGACGAAGCGGGCGGCCTGTCGGGCAAGCCGGTGTTCGACGCGTCCAATGAAGTGATCCGCAAGCTGCGCGCCGAAGTCGGCGAGACGGTGCCGATCATCGGCGTCGGCGGGATTTTTTCCGGCGACGACGCGCGCGCCAAACTTGCCGCGGGCGCTTCGCTCATTCAGCTTTATACGGGTTTCATTTATCGCGGCCCGGCACTCATCGGCGAATGCGTGCAGGCGTTGCGCTAGGTATGCGGTCAGCGTGCGCGCTCTCACGCGTCGCTGATGGTCATGCACACGCCCGCCTCGTAATACAGACATGAGCAATGGGTATTTAGCGACGGGCACTCTGCTTTGTTAAGCTCTCGTCCGCTATAACGCCATACGAACAAAAAAGGACCACGATGCAACTTCGCTTGTTGAAAAAACTTTTCGTCGCCGCGATGATCGGCGCTTCGTTCACCGCGATCCCGGCCCATGCCGACGATCTGCTGGATCAGGTCAAGCAGCGCGGCACGCTGCGCGTCGGCCTCGAAGGCACCTTCCCTCCGTTCAATTCCAAAGCGCCGTCGGGCGAACTGGTCGGCTATGACGTCGACATCGCGAAGGCTGTCGCGTCGAAGCTCGGCGTGAAGCCGGAGTTCGTCACGACCGAATGGAGCGGCATCATTGCGGGCCTGCAGGCCGGCAAGTTCGACGTGATCGTCAATCAGGTCGGCATTACGGACGCACGCAAGCAGTCGCTCGACTTTTCGCCTGCGTACACGTACTCGGCCGCGCAACTGATTCAGCGTAAGGACGACACGCGCCAGTTCAAGTCGCTCGACGATCTGAAGGGCAAGAAGCTCGGCGTCGGCCTCGGCACCAACTACATGGACATGGCGAAGTCGGTGCCGGGCATCGACGTGAAGACGTATCCGGGCGCGCCCGAATATCTGCGCGATCTCGCGGCCGGCCGTCTCGACGCGGCGCTCAACGACCGCCTGATGCTCGCGTATCTGCTGAAGAACTCGCAGTTGCCGCTGCGCACCGGCGCGAACGTCGGCGCGGGCAACCCGTCGGGCATTCCGTTCAAGAAGAACAACCCGAAGTTCGCCAAGGCAATCGACGACGCGATGACGCAGCTTGAAACCGACGGCACGTTCGCGAAGATCTCGGACAAGTGGTTCGGCATCGACGTGAGCAAGCCGATCAAATAAGCGCCTGAAATAAGCGGCTCGCGATGAAACGAAGGGCGGCATGCTCGGTATGCCGCCCTTCGCACTTGTGCGGCACGCGCTCCCATTGACGATATGCGCCTTGCGCGCCAACCCGAGCACTGCTCATGTCCACCACTTCCCTGCTCGTCGAATCGCTTCCTGCGCTCGCGCAGGGCGCCGTCCTGACGGTCAAGTTCGCCGTTCTGTCGATGTTCTTCGGCCTGATCGCCGGCGCCGTGCTCGCGCTGATGGGCGTGAGCCACAGCCGCACGCTGAACCGCCTCGCGCGCGTCTACGTGAGCGTGATGCGCGGCACGCCGCTGCTCGTGCAGATCTTCGTGATTTACTACGGCTTGCCGAGCTTCAATATTTCGCTCGATCCGACGCCGGCCGGCGTGATCGCATTGTCGGCGAACGTGGCCGCGTATCTGTCGGAGAGCATGCGCGGCGCGATCCTCGGCATTCATCAGGGACAATGGCTCGCCGCGTACAGCCTCGGACTCTCGCGGCGCCAGACGCTGCGTTACGTGATCGCGCCGCAGGCGCTGCGCATCGCCGTGCCGAGCCTGTCGAACAGCCTCATCAGCCTGATCAAGGACACCTCGCTCGTGTCGGTGATCACCGTCACGGAACTGCTGCGCAGCGCGCAGGAAGTCATCGCGTCGACGTATCAGCCGTTGCCGCTTTATCTCGCCGCGGCGGCTGTTTACTGGGTGCTGTGTCAGATACTGGAACTGTTGCAGCGCTGGTATGAGCGGCGTCTTGCGTTGCCTTCGCGGCATTGAGCGCGGCACGCGATGAACGCGTGGTCGGCTACGCTTTCATTGCGAGCCGGGTGAAACGCGATGCGTGTAAGTCGTGAGTCGTGACTCGCGGCCCCCTTCACTCTCCCGCAAACTTCAGCCCTAGCGCCGCGCGCGCCGCGTCGGCCATCTCGATCATCTGCAACGATTTACTGTGCGGCATCAGCGGACTTTCGAGCTGTCCCGCGCGAATCAGGTCGCAGAAATGCGCGGTCTCGTAGTTGAGGCCCCCGCCTTCGAACGGCTCGTCGAGCTCGACCACGCGACCGTCGGTGTAGCGGATCGTCGCGCGCGACGGGTTCCACCACGGCTCGTGAATCGTCACGTGCCCGCCCTTCGCCATCAGCAGCGCGTCGCCCTTGCCGTGCAGATCGAGCCCGCAAAACAGTTGCGCGATGCCGCGCTCGTGCCGGCTATTCAGGCTCGCAAACGTATCGACGCCGGTCGAGCCGAGCCGGCCGAGCGTTTGCACTTCCAGCGGCGCGCCGAGCCAGTCGACGGCAAGAAATATTTCATAGATGCCGATGTCGAGCAGCGCGCCGCCCGCGTGCTCGAACGACAGCGACGGATGATCGTCGGGTACGCCCGGCACCGAGCAGCCGGCCCGCACGAGTCCCATGTCGCCGATCGGATCGTCGTTTAGATGCGCGCGCAACTTTCTGTAGAGCGGATAAAACGGCGGCTTCATCGCTTCCATGAAGAGCCGTTGTGCGCCGCGCGCGGCATCGACCACACGCTCGAGCTGCGGCCTGTTGATCGTCGCGGGCTTTTCGCACAGCACATGCACGCCCGCTTGCAGCGCGGCGACGGCGTAGTCGGCGTGGCTGTCCTGAACCGTGGCGATGTAGAGCGCGTCGATGCCGCTCGCGAGCAACGCGTCGAAGCTCGCGCAAGCCTCGCCGCCGAACTCGTCGGCGAAAGTCTGAGCGGGCTCGGGCCGCCGTGACCACAGCGCGGCGAGACGCGCGTGCGGCACATAGGCGAGGCCTTGAGCGAACCGGCGCGCAATGCGGCCGGCGCCGACGATGCCCCAACGGATGTCGCGGTCCGAAGCAGTGGTTTGGGTTGCGGTTGAGTTGGCGTTCGTCACGATCGGCTGGCGTCCATGCGGATAAAGAGAGCCGCTATTGTCGCGCATGCGGCCCCGCACGTGTGCCGTCGCCGGCGAACGCCCTGCCTGTTTGTCTCTATCGAAGAACTAACGGCGACCGAACCATGAGCGAACACTCGCGCGCCGCTGCGCGAACGCGCGCAGCAGCAGCGCGCAACCGATGCGCCGCCCCGTGTTGCCCTGCGTCTTGCCCAGCGTGTCAGCCGCGTGAGGGCGGCACCGGCGGCGCGCCGGCGAAGGTGCCGGCGATTTCCTCGGTCGTGTGATCGATCATCGCCATCGCAGCGAGTTCGGCCTCTTTCGGGTCGCGCCGTTCGATCGCCTCGACCACGCGCCGATGCGAGTTCACTGCCGTTTCCCACGCGCCTTCGCGAGCGGTGACGATGGGATTACCGGTCGACAGCGCGCCGCGAATAATCGCCGCCATCTGCTTGAAGAACTGATTGCCGCTCGCGACGACGATGCGCGTATGGAACAGCTCGTCGGCTTCCTGATAACCGGGTTCGCCCGGACGGATCACCTTGAACGCCTCGAACGCGTCGCGCACCGCCGCGATGTCGGCCGCGCTGCCGCGCGACGCGGCCTGCGCCGAAGCACGCGGTTCGATCAGAATACGAAACTCGATGACGTCGCGCAGGAACACCGGATCGGGCTTCGCGCGAAAACGCCAGTTCACGACGTCCTCGTCGATCATGCGCCAGTCGCTCATCGGCCGGATGCGCGTGCCGATCTTCGGGCGCACGTCGAGCATGTCGCGCGCGAGCAGCATCGAGAGCGCTTCGCGCATCACCGTGCGGCTCACGTCGAACTCTTTCGACAGCACGTCCTGCGGCGGCAGTATCGCGCCGTATTTCTCCTCGACGATCCCTGTGACGAGCCCATCCATGACCTTGCTCACCAGCGATCGATCCTTGTTTGCCTGTTCCATGACCCTCTCCCCGAAGCGGTGTTCGCCCCCGCGTAGCCTGTTGATAAACCGCCCTTTTGTGTGTTTTATCGTCGCGTGGTTACTCATCCACGATACGTTGCTAGCTTCACAACGGTTACGCCAGTTGGGACACTTCCTGACAGGGTTATCCCTCTGAAGAATTGTTTCTTCTGTGTAACGCGATCGGCCCCGAAGGACCATAAGCTTGCGTCTCAAGCATGCCTTTCACGCCGACTTTGCATCGTGCGAAGACGCACGTAGGACGGCAAATTGTCTGAACGGAGGCGGCGTGCAATCGATCATGGGTTGCCGCAAGCGGCGGACCTGGTGCCTGTGTGGTTGCTGGTGCGACTGCCCGTGAGTCTTTAGTGCGCTCACCGCTCTTCAATTCGACACACGTGAGCATGCATGGCCTCGCTCGTCATCAAGGCGATGCGCCGCAAGCGGCTTGTGCGCGATGAAGTGGAACCAGCACGCGCCGCTGTTCTCGACGCCGTCGGAAATACGGTTGCCCGCGCAACTATCAAACACCGCATCGCATTGCAAGCCAATCTGCGCAAGTTGCCGGCGCTGTTCGGCAAGTGTCGTGTAGACGATCACAATGCCGAAGTTGTGAGCCGCCGCTGTCTTGACCGCATAGCCGCCATAGTCGCGATTCAGCTTGACGTTGTGTATATAGTTGAGCGTGCCGAGCTGGAAGCGGCGCATCGAGCGCAGCGTACGCCAGCCGAGCGTCAGCGGATTGAGCGTGAAACGCGGCAGCAGATGCCAGATGCCCTCGCGGTAACCGGGGCCGCCGCGATTGTGCGACGAGAACAGCACATAGCCGCCTGGCCGCACCACGCGATACATTTCCTGAAGGATCTTCACGCGATCGTTGTAGTCGACGCAGTCGATACCGTTCCAGCTAAATGCAGCGAGCCCGTAATGATCGGACGGCAGTTCGGACATATCGCGTGCATCCATATGCCGCAAATCGCAGCCGGGATAGCGCGATCGCGCCGTCTCCAGCAGGTTCGGCGCGTAGTCGACGCCGGTGTATTCGTTCGAGATACTAAGCATCAGCGCAACGGTGCGTCCGGTGCCGATGCCGATATCGAGCAACGGCGTGCCCGAACAACGCGGCGCGAGCCATCTGAAGGCGGCCTCTTCGCCCGCGTCGGAGAAGCTCTTGCCGGTCGTGAAAACGCGGGCCGCGTCGCGCGAATTCCAGGCGAGGCGATTGATGCGGTCCAGCTCCGATTGACTATTCACGACACGTCTCCAGTGCGATGCAAGAGCGCGGCGACAGCGCGATCAGCAGCGGCTTCCTCACAGCATCTCAAACGTGTTGACGAGCGCGGCACGATCGCGCTCGCGGCGCCGCAATGCGGTGAGCGGTTGCGAGGCGCGCACTTGCCGCGTGAGACCGATGAACGGCACGCCATGCTCGAGATACGGACCTTCCGTCTTGCGAAAGCCGAACTGCTCGTAGAACTCGCGCAAACTGAGCGGCGCGCTCACGCGTGCGGCGTGTCCCGGCCAACGCTCGGCAATGGCCTGCAATACGCGCTCCATTAGCATTTCCGCGGTGCCGTCGCCGCGGCGCAGCGGACTCGTCAGCACCTTGTCGATCATGATGTCGGGATCTTCCGCATCGCCGGGCTGCACACGGGCGTACGCAAGAATCGGCATCGGCCGCGCCATGTCTTCGACGGCGAACACGTGCAGCGAAGTTTCGTCGCGTCCATCGGCATCGAGGCACACATGCGATTGCTCGACGACGAACACTGCGCTGCGCGCCCGCAAGATCAGGTACAGCTCGCGTGCAGAAAGCTGCTCGAATTCCAGCGTTTTCCAGTTCATCACGTTCCCCAGCGGATTCTTTAATGTTCGGTGCGGCGAGCGCACAGGTTGCCCTCGCGGGCCTCGCACGATTGGCGGGCCGGTTTTGACGCCTACACGGTACGGCCGCCATCCGGCTGTTTCCGTTCGCCATCGCACTCACGCTGGAGGTTGCCGAATCTTCATACGAGGCACCGATAACGCGGCGCGAACGGAGACGCTGCACACCAGATCGTGACGGCTTTAGAGTTGCTGAGTGATGCGCGCCACGCGATCGGAAACGTGGACATCGCAAGCAAAATAGACGGCGACAACGGCGTTGTTTCGCTGACGCTACATTTCGCTGATTTGCACGGTGCCGCGACAACGGCGCATAGACATGGCCGCGAGGCTCGTTCGGCTCTCGCGAGATCGGAGTCGAACGCGGCGCGCACGGCACCGGACTTCGCGCCGCGTATCACCGACGTGCCGGTGTTCTTCCACGGCACCTGTCGGACGAATGCCGATCCCGTCAGCCGGAGAAGCAGCGAAGCGCAACCACAACACGCCTTCGAGCCGGCCCGCGACGCACGCATGAAACATGCTGCGCGCGAGCAGGACAATGGCGTACGAATCGGACAGGTTCTATGCGCTAGCCGACGAGCACGGCCGTGCGCATCTGGCCACACGTCGCATTGGCGAATTTCGACTATGCGAATGACGCGGCCCGCGCGCCCACTACAGACGTCTGGCCATTTTCAACTAATAAGGGCATCACTCATCACCACGCGTGGCGCCCTGCCCGACGCGATCCCACTCTCGCCACCCACATCACAAAGCGCGGGCTGTTGCGTGCGCATCCATCATTCAGCTTTAAAGCGGATGCAACACTTGCGGCACGGGCCGCCGAAGTCCGGGCGCTCGATGACGCATCCGCCACTTCTACGGATACCCGTACCATCCGCCCGCCATTTGCCCGCGATGTCTTCGCGAAGCGCGTAAAACCTCGCGCTGCGCGAACCCATTGGTCGGGCTGCGCCCATCACTGTCGTTTTTTTTGCGACTCCTGACAGCCATAAATGATGAACCGTGCGGCAACCGACGCAAGCGGTTGAACACATCTGAATCAATTCCGGCACATCGCGGACACCGCGCCAAAAGGCGCTCACAAAGCGCGGAACAACCCTGGCGCTCCAATCGCAAAACCGCCGCCACGCGCAGCGAACTCAATTGGATCAAGCACTTGGCCCGTATAAAAAGACCATCGCGCGCACGGTCGACGCAAACGTCGGATGTACAGAATTGAAACAAAAAGGCGCGCACAGGGGGTTTATTTCGCCCGCCCGTCGTCGCTGCGCCGCACCAGTCACGCTTTCCCCTATGGTTGGCACAGTCCTCGCTAATACAAGGACGCAACACCGCGGCGCCGTGAGGACGACCACAACGGCGGCGGCGCACCAACCAATACGGGGCCGACTCTGTTCACCCTGCGCTGACTGCAATGCAGAGCGCGCGTTATCAAAGGGTGCAGGAATCGGATCAAAAACAGGAAGACGCGAGACCCGCGGCTTCACGCGAGGACCGATCATGTTGACACTTCAATCAGATCTGCACGGAAACCATTTGCTCGGCGCATTGCCGTCTCACGAATGGCAAGCGCTTGCTCCGCACCTCGAACTGGTTCATCTGCGCACGGAACAGTTGCTCTGCGATTCCGGCCAACGCATTCATCACGTGTACTTCCCGACGACCGCGATCATTTCGATGCTGTCGACGATGGAAGACGGCAGCTCCGTCGAAATCGCCGCGGTCGGACGCGAAGGCATGACCGGCGTGCCCGTGCTCACGGGCGGCGAAACCATGCCGAACCGCGTGCAGGTGCAATGTGCGGGCTTCGCGTATCGCATGAGCGCGCAGGCCCTCAAGCAGCAATTCGCCCGCTCCGACTTCCTGCGCCGTCTGATGCTGCTCTACATGCACGCGCTTCTCACGCAAGTCGCGCAGACCGCCGCATGCAACCGCCATCACGCACTGAACAAGCAACTGTGCCGGTGGCTGCTGATCGAAGTCGACCGTGTCGCGTCGAACGATCTGACGGTGACGCAGCAATTGATCGCCGACATGCTCGGCGTGCGCCGCGAGGGCATCACCGAGGCAGCCGGCAAGCTGCACGACGAAGGCCTGATTCACCACAGCCGCGGACACATCAAGGTGCTCGACCGCAAGGGGCTCGAAGCGCGCGCGTGCGAATGCTACGGCCTCGTCAAGCGCGAATTCGATCGCCTGCTGCCGCGCCTGCGCCAGGCCGAAACCGTCGAATAACACGCGGCGCGATTGCCGTCCTCGCAGAGTCGATAATGTTCAGGAATACTGCGCGATGCCTCGACGCATTCCTCGTGATTGCGGGAGGCCTGCTCGCCCACTGGATGCGCTTTGCCACGCTCGCCGCTTTGCCGGACACCGAACGCCTGCTGATCGCCTTCAACTGCGTGCTGGTGCTGTTGATGTTTCCCGGCTTCGGCGTGTATGAAACATGGCGCGGCAAGCCGTTGACGGCGATGCTCGCACGCGTGGCCGCGGCGTGGCTCGCGGTCGTCGCGGCGGCGTTGCTGCTCGCCTTCACGCTGCATCGCATGGATGCGGTGTCGCGGCTGTGGTTCGTCTACTCGACGTTGATCTCGGGCGCGTTGATCGTCGCGACGAAGTGCGCGGTGCATGTCGCGTTGCGCAGTGTTCGCCGGCGCGGCATGAATTTCCGCACCGTTGCGATTGTCGGCGCACCTGGCTTTGCGCGCACGCTGCTCGCGCATCTCGAGCATGCGCCGCAAGCGGGCTTCAAGCCGGTCTGCGTGTTCGACACGAGCGTGGACAGCAGCGTTGAACGGGCAGCGTATGGCGCGCGGCTTAATCGCCTGCCGGTGCTGACCGACCTGACTGCATTCGCCGCCAAAGTGCGCGACGAGCGCGTGAACGAAGTCTGGCTCGCGCTGCCGCTCTCGGAAGAACGCACGATCTATCGCTTTCAGCGCATGTTCAGGCATGACTTCGTGAACCTTCGTTTTATTCCTGACGTACGCAGCCTCTCGCTTTTCAACCACTCGCTCGTCGATGTGGTCGGTTTGCCCACGCTAAGTCTCGGCGCGCCGTCGCTCTCGCCGCCGCAGATGTGGCCGAAGCTGATCTTCGACCGGCTCTTCGCCGCAGGTGCGCTCGTCACGCTCGCGCCGGTGTTCATCGTGCTCGCGACGGCGATCAAGCTCACGTCGCCGGGGCCCGTGTTCTTTCGCCAGACGCGCAAGGGCGCCGACGGCGAGCCGTTCTCGATCTACAAATTCCGTTCGATGACCGTGCATCATGAAGCGCAGGGTCAGGTCACGCAGGCCACGCGTCACGACGCGCGCGTGACGAAGCTGGGCGCGTTCATGCGCCGCACGAGCCTCGACGAGCTGCCGCAGTTTCTCAATGTGCTGCTCGGACAGATGTCGGTGGTCGGCCCGCGTCCGCATGCGCTCGAACACGACGATCTCTACAAGGACCAGGTGTACGGCTACATGCACCGCTACCGCATCAAACCCGGCATCACCGGATGGGCTCAGGTGAACGGCTATCGCGGCGCGACCGCCAAGGTCGAGAAGATGGAAGCGCGCGTGAAGTTTGATCTCTTCTATATCCACAACTGGTCGTTCTGGTTCGACATGAAGATCGTCTTCATCACGATTTTCAAGGGCTTTATCAGCCGCAACGCGTTCTGATCATGCCGCTACGGACGCCGCTCCTGAAAGTCTCCGTGATCGTGCCGACGTATCGGCGCACCGCCGATCTCGCGCGGTGTCTCGCGGCACTCGACGCACAGGAGCGCCGCGCCGACGAGGTAATCGTCGTCGCGCGTCACGACGATCACGCGACGCTCGACTGGCTGCGTACGCGTGAGACCACACGCCCCGATCCGCGCCGCTGCGTCGTGCTCGTGCACAAGCCCGGCGTCGTGGCCGCGTACAACCTCGGGATCGACAGCGCATGCGGCGACGTGCTCTGCTTCACCGACGACGACGCCGCTCCGCATCCTGACTGGGTCGCGCGAATCGCCCGCACATTTGGGGGCGATGCATGCCTCGGCGGTCTCGGCGGCCGGGACATCGTGCATGAACGCAACGGTATTCCGCAGGGGCGGAAACCGTGCGTCGGCATCGTGCGATGGTATGGCCGCACGATCGGCAACCATCACATCGGTCATGGCGAGGCGCGTGAGGTGCACGTACTCAACGGAGTGAACATGGCGTTTCGCCGCGAGGCGATCGGCGCGCTGCGTTTCGACGCGCGGCTGCTCGGCAGCGGCGCGCAGGTTCATTGCGAAATGGCCTTCAGCCTCGACGTGCGCCGGCGCGGCTGGACGCTCGTCTACGATCCTGCGCTGCTCGTCGAGCACTTTCCCGCTCAACGCCGCGACGAGGACCCGCGCTTCGTCTTCAACGATACGGCGTTCTATAACGCGTCGTTCAATCTTCGACTCATCATGTGCGAACACCTGACGCCGCCAGGCCGATGGGCGTTCGTCGTTTACTCGACGCTGATCGGCGATCGCGCGGACCCGGGGTTCCTGCGCGCGTTGTCGTTGTCGTTGGCGTTCGAGCGCGGCGGAATGGCGCTTGCGTTTCGCAAATGGCGAGTGGGCTTACGCGCAATGCGCGGAGCGTGGCAGGAAGCGGCGCGCTAACGCCCGCAAGCCGAAGTAATTTGCGTTGCAATAGATAGCCGGTCAAGGGCTGCGCCGCATGAAGGCGCAGCCTTTTTTTTTTACGCCACTACAAAAACGCGCTGACGTCCGTCTGAAAGCGCTGCGCCAGCGCCTTCGCGACCTTCTTGCTGATCGCCCGGCGGCCCGCGAGGATATCGCTCACCACCGTCGGCGATGCGATGCCCATCAGATCTTTTTGCCGCAGCCCGTGCGTTTCGAGCAGATGCCGCAACACCTCGCGCGGCTCCGCTTTGGGCAGCGTCACGTTCTGCGCCTTCCAGCTCCGAACCAGGTCCGACACGATCGCGTGAAGATCGGTGAGCGGCTCGTTCTCCTTGCCGTTCAGATGATCGGCAAGGGCACTGGAGAGTTCGACCATCGTCTGATAGTCTTGTTCGTTGCGAATGGGAGTAATGGGCAATTGGGCCTGTAGCGCGGCCCAGCTTCGAGCGATGTCGGGAAAAGAGCCCGGAAGGCGATCGGCATTCATGAGTGTAGAGTCTTCCTCGTCCAAAGGTCGCGCATCGCATGCGTCATCGCGTGACGTACGGATTAACGACTGCCTGTTTTAGTAAATCGCAGCGACGATCCGTGATTGTTTGCGTTACCACGGCGGTTACGATTCGTCGCCTGCGTCGAATATCGCGTATTGAGGCGGCTTATGATCCACGCTGCCGCCTGCCCCCGATAGCCGCTCCGGTGGCATCGCCCGAACGGCTTGTTGATGGTGCTGCCCTGCTGAAACACGAGAGGATCGCCGAGCCGCGAAGCCGGCGAACGCCTCGGCTAATCATCCGCAACTGCTCTGCGCCGCCGGCTCGACCGGCCATCCGGCCGGTTCGGCGAGGCGCTCAGCGTCGATCCGCTGCACGGTTGCGGACTCGCCGCGTAAATGCTCGGAAGCGATCGTGCGCGTGACCTCGGCCATGAACGCGCGACGAAACACGGCCGCCGAAAACCGCTCGGCGTTCGCGCGGCACGCGGCCGGCGTGATCTGTTCATGCTGCCGTTCGAACCGGTCGATTGCGTCGAGCATCGACACAACAGTTTGTGATCCGAAATAAATGCCGGTGGGATGCGCGTCGCCGACGGGCACCACGGTCTCGAGCGACCCGCCCTTGCCGAATGCGATCACCGGCGTGCCGCACGCCTGCGCTTCGAGCGTGACGATGCCGAAGTCCTCTTCGGCGGCGAATACGAAAGCTCGCGCACGCTGCAAGTAGCTCTTCAGCACGCCGATCGGCTGATAGCCGAGTATCGTCACATTCGGCCCGGCCTTCGCGCGAATCGCAGCCATCTCCGGTCCATCGCCGATCACGATCAGCTTGCGATGCGGCGTGGCGCTGAACGCCTCGACAATCAGATCGATGCGCTTGTACGGCACCATTCGCGAGGCCGTCAGATAGAACTCTTCCTTATGCGTGCACAGTTCGAATTCGTCGACATTGACCGGAGGTGGAATCACGGCGGCGTCGCGCCGATAGGTTTTCATCATGCGCCGCGCGACGAATTGCGAATTCGCGATCAGGCGGTCGACGCCATTCGCCGAATGCGAATCCCAGCCGCGCAGATAATGCAGCAACGCACGCATGAGCCAGGACTTCGGCCCGCGCGTCAAACCGGCTTCGCGCAGATACTCATGCTGCCGGTCCCACGCCTGACGCATCGGCGAATGCACATAACTTATGTGCGTTTGATCGGGGCCGACGAGCACGCCCTTTGCGACCGTATGCGAACTCGTGATGATCAGATCGTAGTCCGCGAGATCGAACTGCTGGACCGCGAGCGGCATCAACGGCAGATAGCTGTCATAGCGACGGCGCGCGAACGGCAGGCGTTGAATGAAGGAAGTGGTGACGGGTTTGCCGTGCAACGGTCGACGGTCTTCGAGAAAATCCACGAGGCTGAAAAGATCCGCGTCGGGAAAGCATTCGATAATCTGCTCGAGTACCTTCTCGGCGCCGCCAGGTGCGACCAGCCAGTCGTGCACGATCGCAACTCTCATGATCTCCCTATCCTCGTTAACGCCTCCTGGGCATAGCGACGAGTGTAGGTGGCGCGTGCTTTACTGTGCGTGCGCGTGACCACATTCGACGCACGACAGCACGGGAATAATTCATTCGCCGCCATTCGCTTCTTGCGAATGCACGGAACAAATTAATTCGCTTTCCTATGCGCCACGCGTTCGATGTTTCGCTCGACACGGCAATGCAGCGGCCCGCCGGCGAGCTAATGCTCAGACGGGGCCGCTGAAGCGTGTTTCGGTGAACGGAAAACGAAGGGCCGCAGGTGCCCGCACGATGCGATGCGGGCGCCTGGGTTATTGCTCAGACCTTGCGGTACTCGATGGTCTGTACGCCGGTGTCCGTGCCGAGCAGGCACAGATTCGCGCCACGGCCCGCGAAAAGGCCCACTGTCATGACGCCCGGCCACGCGTTGATATGCGTCTCGAGCGTGCGCGGATCGCTAATGCGCAGACCTTTGACGTCGATGATTTCGTTGCCGTTGTCGGTGATGAACGGCGTGCCCTCTTTCGTCACACGCACGACCGGCACACCGCCGAGCGCGGTCACACGGCGGCCGATCGCGGTGCGCGCCATCGGCACGACTTCGATCGGCAGCGGGAAGTTGCCGAGCGTGTCGACGAGCTTGCTGGCGTCCGCGATACAGACGAATACGTCCGACACCGACGCGACGATTTTCTCGCGCGTAAGCGCACCGCCGCCGCCCTTGATCATAGCGCCGCTGTGATCGATCTCGTCGGCGCCGTCGACATAAACCGGCAGCGAGTCGATCTCGTTCAGATCGAGCACCTTGAAGCCGTGCGATTGCAGGCGCGCGGTGGTGGCGAGCGAACTCGACACCGCGCCGCGATAGCGCGCCTTGTTGGCGGCCAGCGCGTCGATGAAACAGTTCGCGGTGGAGCCGGTGCCGACGCCGATCACCGAGCCTTCCGGCACGTTCGCGTGGACATAATCGGCGGCGGCCTGACCGACCAGTTGCTTGAGTTCGTCTTGAGTCATGAGAATGCGGGCGAGCTGTAAAAGACGCTAGTTTACCGGAGTAAGCGGCGGAAACCGGGCGAAATTACTTCTTCACCGCCCGCTGCCTGACCGCCTCGAACAGACACACGCCGGAAGCTACGGAGACGTTCAGGCTCTCGACCGTGCCCGCCATCGGAATCTGCATGACGATGTCGCAGGTGTCGTGCGTGAGGCGGCGCATGCCCTCGCCTTCGGCGCCCATCACGATCGCAACGGGGCCGTCGAGTTCCGTCTCGTAGAGGCTCTTCTTGGCCTCGCCCGCCGTGCCGACGATCCACACGCCGGCCTCCTTCAGTTCACGCAGCGCGCGCGCGAGGTTCGTCACGGTGATGTACGGCACCGTGTCGGCCGCGCCGCTCGCGACTTTCGCGGCGGTCGCGTTCAGGCCGACCGCGCGGTCGCGCGGCGCGATCACCGCGTGGGCGCCGGCGGCATCGGCGACGCGCAGGCAGGCGCCGAGATTGTGCGGATCGGTCACGCCGTCGAGCACCAGAAGCAGCGGCGAGCCGTTGATGCCGTCGAGCAGTTCCGCGAGATTCTGCGCGAGCGGCATGTCGCCCGCGCGCGCCACCACGCCCTGGTGACGCTCGGTGTGCGCGAGCCCCCACAGACGCGTTTCGTCGGCGGCGATCAGGCGCACGCCCGCTTCCTTCGCCGTGTGCAGAAACTCCGTCATGCGGCGGTCCTTGCGCGTGGCGTCGTAATAAACATCTTCGACGGTCGACGCGTCGTGCCGGATGCGCGCGGTGACTGCATGAAAACCGTATAGAACCTTGTGACGTGCCATGACTGATACAACCTTTGATTGAGCGCAGCGGAGAAGCCGCGCTGCTGTGATGAATACGTGTGCCTGTCCGCGATCGGGCCGGCGCGTTACTCAATGACTGCCTGATGAAGCGTGCTGAGGCTGCATGAAGCGCCGATCAAACTCGAATCAAGCGCGGACTAAACTCGAACCAAGCGCGGACCAAACGAACACCGCGCGCAACCGGCACGTCTTCACGTACCCGCTGCGCGCGGTTCGGGCGCCGACGCGCGGCGTTAGCGCTTCTTGCGCGCGGTCTGCCTGGACGCCGCCTTGGCCGACGCGCCGCCCTGCTTCTTCGCGGCGCCGCGCGCTTCCTTGACGGCCGCGCTTTGCACCGGCGCGGCCCGCTTGCGGCGCGCACCCGGCGCTGCCGCGCCGCCTTCGGGCGACGACAACTCGCGCACGCGCGGGCCGCCGTTGTCCGCGGACGACTTGTCTGCCGACACGCTGCGAGCCGGATGCGGCTTGATCGGCGTATCGCGCACGAGGCGGAAGTCGATCTTGCGCGCGTCCAGATCCACGCGGCTCACCTGCACGCGCACGCGATCCGAGAGCCGGTAGCGAATGCCCGTGCGTTCGCCGCGCAGTTCGTTCTTGATTTCGTCGTACTGGAAGTAGTCCGAGCCGAGTTCGGTGACGTGCACGAGGCCTTCGATAAAGAGCGAATCGAGCTGCACGAAGATGCCGAACGACGTGACGCCGTTGACCATGCCGCCGTACTCTTCGCCGAGCTTGTCGCGCATGAAGTAGCACTTGAGCCAGGCTTCGACGTCGCGCGATGCTTCGTCGGCGCGGCGCTCGTTAGCCGAGCAATGCAGGCCGAGCTCTTCCCAGATCGCGACGTTGGTGCCGCGCGTGCGGCCGGTTTTTTCGTCGTCGGCCTGCTGCATGGCGCGAGCGCGCGGCGACAGCGCCGTGTTCAACACGACGCCTGCCGGCGGCTCCGGCTGATACTTGCGGCCTTGCAGAATCGCGTAGATGGCGCGGTGCGTGAGCAGGTCGGGATAACGGCGGATCGGACTCGTGAAGTGCGCATACGCCTCATACGCGAGACCGAAGTGGCCGATGTTGTCCGGGCTATAAACCGCCTGCTGCATCGAGCGCAGCAGCATGGTTTGCAGCATCTGCGCGTCGGGCCGGTCGCGGATTTGCGCCATCAGCGCGGCGTAGTCGCTGGCGTGCGGCTTGTCGTTGCCGCCGAGCGTGAGGCCCATGCCGCGCAGGAACGTGCGCAGATTCTCGAGCTTCTCCGCGGTCGGGCCGGCATGCACGCGGAACAGACCCGGATGCTTGTTGCGCTTCAGCAGGTCGGCAGCGCACACGTTCGCGGCCAGCATGCATTCCTCGATCAGCTTGTGCGCCTCGTTGCGGGTGCGCGGCACGATCTGCTCAATCTTGCCCTGCGCGTTGCAGACGATGTACGTCTCGGTCGTATCGAAGTCGATCGCGCCGCGCTTCTGCCGCGCGGCGAACAGCGCCTTGTACACGCCGTAGAGGTTCTGCAATTGCGGCAGCAGCGCGGCGCGGCGCGCGGCTTCCGGACCCTTGGTGTTTTTCAGCACCGCCGCGACTTCCGTGTACGTCAGACGCGCAGCCGAATGCATCACACCAGGATAGAACTGATACGCCTTAACTTCGCCGCGCGCGGTGACGATCATGTCGCACACGAGCACGCAACGGTCGACGTTCGGATTGAGCGAGCACAAACCGTTCGACAGTTTCTCCGGCAGCATCGGAATCACGCGGCGCGGGAAATAGACCGACGTGCTGCGCTCGATCGCGTCGGCATCGATCGCGCTCTTCGGATGCACGTAGTGCGAGACGTCGGCAATCGCGACGATCAGACGGAAGCCGTCGCCGCGGCCGACCTTGATCGGCTCGCAATACACGGCGTCGTCGAAATCGCGCGCGTCTTCGCCGTCGATCGTGACGAGCGGCACGTCGCGCAGATCGATGCGATGACGCACGTCAGTGGGACGAACTTCGTCGGGAAGTTTCGCGGCTTCGGCAAGCGCGTCGGGGCTGAACTCATGCGGCACGCCGTATTTGCGCACCGCGATTTCGATTTCCATGCCGGGGTCGTCGATATCGCCCAGCACTTCCGCGACGCGGCCCAGCGGCTGCGAATGACGGCTCGGAAAATCGGTCAGCTCGACCACCACCACCTGGCCGACCTTGGCCTTCTTGGTGTTCTGCGTGATGAGGATGTCGTGGCCGATGCGCTTGTCTTCGGGCGCGACGATCAGCGCGCCGTTCTCGTTCAGCAGACGCCCGATCACGCGCTTGTTCGCGCGGTCCGTGACCTCGACGATGTGCCCTTCCGGCCGGCCGCGCCGGTCATAGCCGACGATGCGTGCAAGCACGCGGTCGTTGTGCATGACCTTCTGCATTTCGGCGGTGGGCAGGAACAGATCGTCCTGACCGTCGTCGCGAATCAGGAAGCCGTAACCGTCGCGATGACCCTGAACGCGGCCTGCGACGAAGTTCGACGGATGAGTCAGCTGATAGAGATTGCGCTGATCGAGCCGGATCTGGCCGTCGCGCTCCATGGCGCCGAGGCGCTTGAAAAATCCTTCGCGCTCCTGGCGCTTGATGGACAGGGCTTCGGCGATCTCGTTGGCGGCGAGCGGCGTTTCGCTCGTACGCAGGACGCCGAGGATTTCCTCGCGGCTCGGAATCGGATACGGAAATTTGCTCAAGGGCTTGTCGATGATTTTTTCTCGTTGCATGGACGTCGGTCGGCGATCTGGCTCGGCTTAAGAAGCGTTTGCGTGGCGCCTGAATGGCACTTGCTGCTGCACTAAAAGACTCTCTCGGGTCCGGCTTGTTCAAGGCTGAGTCCGACGGGCTTGTGTACCGTGCCAACGAACTACTGCGAGGCATTCTAACACCCGTCTCGCACGCCACGCGGGCCGTCAATAGTCGCCAGGAAGCGTCGCCGGCAAGCCCGCGCGGGCTCGTTTGCGGCGTGTTTAAGCAGCTTTTGAGAAACGCTTGACAGCCTCGATGCTGTCGCTATAATGTCGGTCTTTGCTGTTCATCACCTGCCCAGGTGGCGAAATTGGTAGACGCACTAGGTTCAGGTCCTAGCGGTGGCAACACTGTGGAGGTTCGAGTCCTCTCTTGGGCACCAGGATTCAAAATTGAAGCCGCCTCGGTTCATCGGGCGGCTTCAGTTTTTATGTAGAGCGGTAATGTTGTTTGTTTCGGTTCAAGGCGTGGGTTGGCGGCGGGGATTGACACGCTGCATCATCCCGCTAAAATAGCGGTCTAGCTTCAAGACGTGCCCAGGTGGCGGAATTGGTAGACGCACTAGGTTCAGGTCCTAGCGGTGGCAACACCGTGGAGGTTCGAGTCCTCTCCTGGGCACCAACAGTTGTTCCGGCGTGAGCCGCAGTAGTCCGAGAAACCCCGTAAGATCAAGGTCTTACGGGGTTTTTTGTTCTCCATAGATCCCTTGCGTTCCACTGACATCGACGATTTTTGCGTATACTGTTGCGTATACCAGATTCGGGGGGCAAACCCATGCCCAAACGCGTCAAACCGAAGTCAGAGCTAGTGTTCCGTGCCGCCAAAGCGGGCGCCCGTTCCTACCTACTCGCGGATGGAAACGGACTCGCGCTGAGGGTCCAGCCGAACGGCACCAAAACCTGGCTGTTTCGCTATCGACGACCGAGCACGGGCAGGGAAAACTTCCACAGCCTCGGCCCCTACCCCGATATCACGCTCACTGATGCACGACGGTCGGCCACTACCGCACGCAATCTCGTACGCGAAGGCATCGATCCGGTTGCATATCGCCAGGCCGAGTCCATCGCCCGCAAACGCATGGCCGAAGGCGCCTTCCATCTCGTGGCCCAGCGCTGGCTCGACTTCAAACGCAAGGAATGGGCGGACGAAACCTACCGGAAGGCAGAGTTTGTCGTGCGCGAATACCTGACTCCCGCACTTCGCAACAAGCCCATCTCGACGCTTGCCACGCCAGAGGTCAAGCCCGTACTCGAAGCGATTGCCTCTCATGCGCCTAACCTCGCGACCAAGGCACGGCAGTATGTCGGTGGCATCGTGACGTACGCGGTCCAGAACGGACTGCGGGAAGATGGCGCCGCCTTGACACTGCGCGGCGTTGTTCCTCGCCACAGGAAAGGCCATATACCAGCGATCACCAGGCCTGCGGACATAGCGCCGCTCGTTCTTGCTATCGATGCCTACAAGTCACCCATTACCCGCGCCGCCCTCAAGCTCACCATGCTGACCGGCCTTCGCCCCGGCGTGGTTGCAGCGGTGCCGTGGACCGAGGTGAACCTCGAGACAGCTGAATGGCATGTTGCAGCCGAGCGGATGAAAATGCGGCACGATCACATCGTGCCATTGCCCAAACAGGCGATCGCGGTCCTGAAAGAGTTGCAGTCACTTACCGGCAAGGGGCACTACGTCTTTCCGTCCCCTGCCCGCCAGAAGACTCCTCATTTGCATCGAGACGCATTGAGCAAAGCACTACGGGAGATGGGATTTCAAGGAAAACACGCGACGCACGGTTTCCGGGGCATGCTTCGCACGGTCGGACGAGAACGACTCGGTATGGATATCGATGTACTGGAAGCGCAACTGGCACATGCCAAGCGTGGCGATGTGCAAAAGGCCTACGATAGAACAACGTTCGACGATGACCGTCGCAGGGTCATGCAGGAGTGGGCCGACTATATTGATCGGCTAAGTAGCTCAACGACGGTCGCAGGATCAAGCAGGCGGCCCTGAGCACCATACCCACTCGATTGTCAATCATTGGGCTGGAGCCTTGCGTAGACGGCACTTCCGCAGTTTGACACGACAGCGATACCGACAACGATGCCGACAAATCCCACCAGCACTTCTCGGCTTCCGGTCGATTGCAATGGAGGACAGCGCCCCTTTCCCTCACAACTCCCGCGGAGAAAGAGTACCGAAAGACATTGCACAAAGGTAATACCGTCACAAATACCGCCAGGCTCCTTCCGACGCAGCCGCTTAAAGCCAACAGATGCCGCGATGTTCAAGATCACGTGCTCCCTTCGCACACCTCCAAAGCGCGAAGCTCGTGCGATATGTCCAAAGGCGACCGAAACGCTGAAGAAGGACCGGGAGAGCCTGTTGGCCTTTTACGACTTTCCGGCCGAACACTGGCAGCATTTGCGCATGGCGAATGCGGTTGAGTCGACGTTCGCAATCGTGCGACACCGGACGACTCGTACGCGCACCTGCCTGTCCCGACCTACGTTCCTCGGCTTGGCATTCAAGCTAGTCATGGAAGCTGAGAAAACCTAGCGCCGCATCAACGACCCCGAACGGATCAAGCTGTTACTAGAGCGCATCGCCTTTAGGGACGGCGAACCGGTGGAAGGCGACCAGCCGGTTCTGCAGAAACTCGCCGCTTGAGTCGGACGCTATTAAGCCGCCCATACACCACTCTTGACGTTAGCTTCGATCGAGTTCGGCAGCTAGCTTGCAGGTAGATCAAGACGCCGTTCGAGTTCCCGCTGCCAGCCTTTAGGAGCATTCTTGGTTGAGTAACCAAGCTATCGGATGGCCGCCGCTACTAGCTGCCCCAGTTTGATGTACGGCTTGACCGCGCGGATGAGGTCTTCGTATGAATACATGAGCTACCCCCAAGAAGTCCAAGATCCAGTCCGCATCCCTACCACGAACATTCGCGATTACCCCGGCCGGTGACGGCCCGGCGTCCCACGGCGATTCGCGCATTTGCGCGGCATCGCCACCGCCGCGCACCGGGGCACAACCCCGACGCGGCCACCGATTAAATTCAGAGCGCGATGCATACTTCGAAGCAAATGCACTCCAACGAGGACGCGTGCAGGGAAGTAGCAAGGATGCTTTTCTGTTTGTGGCAGCAACTCATCGCAATTTGAGTTTTGCATCGCCTTCTCCAACCAAGACTTTGGTCACGCAGCGCATCCAATCCGTCCAGACTGCGGGATCAGCTGTTTCGCCATCGGCTAGGTAACTCATGCTGCCCAACAACGAACCTAACTCGTCCGACTTCGTTCGCTGGTACAGCTCCGCTAGGAACTCATACATCGCTAGATACGCGAGTTCAGGTGTCAAATTTTCAGCGTTCATTGCTATTTCCCTTTCGACAATCCGGTAGCTGGGCTGAAGCTCCGGGGCGTCGTATTCAATCCGCCATTTTGATAACCCCGTTTCGGACACTTCCCCAAAGCTGAGTTCCGTTTGGCTGCGTATGAGCAAACCATTTATTACCAAACTGGTCGGTACCGAAGCTATTGCCGGCATTGTTGACCAGATTAACCAACGCTTGCCGATTTTCAGGAGCATCGGTCTGATCCCGGCGTCGTCACGGAAGATGTGAGACAGCTAGGATGCATTGTTAGGCAGGCTATTGTTTGTGACAACAAATCACCTGCGCCGACGTTGGTTAGGATGCTCTTCGTCCAGTTCACCAGCCTGTCATCTGCGGGGCCGTTACAACAAAGACATCGTGAACTTGGCTCTCTGAGCGAATGAACTCGGCCGCGGCTAGATTGTTTTGTTCCGCGACACCATCATCAACGGGCGGATCGACGCCATCCCAAATGCAATCAAGCCTCGCTTCGAAACCGGGGAAATGCCAAATTCCTCCCTCGATCCTAGCGATAATCAAACCGTGTTGCCCCGCCCGCTCACAAACCGCAATTGCCGCATCGGCGGACAACTTCATCACAATGCTCCCACCTATTGAGAAGAAGTCGTCCGAAGAATCGTAGCGTCGTTGAAGATCAATTTTCATCTCGACTCACTTCCATTTAATTCGACTGTCGGGAATCCAGCCGGGATCGTTCTTGCCGCTCACCTGAACAACTTCGCCGGTCCGGTCGTTGACCACCACGTAACCGCTCTTCGAGCCATACACGGATGCGGAATCATTTCTCGGCAACCCGTCTGGAGTCTTCCCCGCGGATCGATTATCCATCGTCGTTCCGACAGGTCCCTCATCGACGACCGCTTGAACTTCTTGCTGCGTCCATCCGCGAGCTCCAAGTTGGCCGCCAATCTTTCCGTCGATAATAATCCCGCCTTTGTTTGTGGCGCTATTCACGCCTCCTTTCGTGGTGTCATTGTTCGCACTTTTGGTTGAATCGCCGCTGTTCCCACTATCGCTTCCATTACCGGTAGAAAAGATGGCGCCAATGCTGGGCAAGGAAAACGGCGTGGGTACCGGCACGATTACAAACGTACAGCCACCGTATGGTACGCAGACCGGAATAGGCGTTCCGGCCAGGGTAAAGCCGCTGGCGTGTTGTCCCTGCGAGCCACCGCTTAGGTCGTCATCGTTGTTGCCTGGGTGATCTGGCAACTGCGGCAGGTTGTTCCCGGAATCGTCCTTTGAACTGCCCATTGCACTCGCGACATAACCGATTGCAGCGATCTTCGCCGGCGCGGGCAACATTGCGCTACAAAAAGAACTCTGCAGACAAGCCTTGAGGATGTCAGCGGTATGTTTCTCGGAGTTGTTAGTCGCTTCGTTTTCGGCCCAAGTTGCTCCGGCTTGCGCATCGCCGCCTGCAAGGCCTGCGGCGACGCCACCCGTCAAGACGGACAGAGCCGTCACGACTGCGGCCTGGCCCTCAGTAAGCGGTGCCCCGGTCGGATCCATCGCGATGATTGCAAGCGGCGACAACATCGCACTTGTGGCCGCTCCAATAGCTCCGCCCGTGCATCCGGTGCCACTTAGCGAGCTGGCAGCGCACCCCAGCACCGCATGTCCCAGTATGTTTTCGATCGAAAGAGGGGCTGTGCCATCGCCGATGGCATACGCGCCAGATGCCGCCGTTTCCTGAATCAGCGCGTTCTGGAATGCGCCAAGCAGGCTGCCTCCCTCAATCGCTGTACCTACGCCAGCCGAAATCCCGGCCTCGGCCAGCATTGCCAGAGCTCGGGTTTCCAAGGTAGAGGCGGTTGATGCAGTCGCCTGATTCACAGTGGTGCCAATCGACGGATTAACACCGGCGAGGCTGGCAAGGGAGCTAGTCGGACCTCCGACAGTTAAGGGTGCCGTCGTGAAATCGAATCCGGTGTCCGAATTGTAAGTAATGCCATTCGTCAGCCCCGCCGTGATACCTGCAACGCCAGCCGCTTCGAATGCGCTGCCCCAATCCAGACTTCCGGTCATCGTCAGTTGCGAGGCGATGCTCGACGTGAACCCGGCAAAAGCCGCCGACAGCGCCATGTTGCCCAGCCCTGCTGTCGTCGCTACTGTAGCCGCCGAGGTCGCCGTTGCAGTGGTTGCCGCCGTGCCTGCTGCAAACGTGCTACCGGCCGTCGTGCCAAGGGTCGCCCCGATGGCCGCACTCGCAGCGCCGGCCGTCATGATCGACACGACGACAGCGAAGGCCATTCCGACGATATCCGCCGCTCCAAACCCGCCCATTGCGGTAAAGCTCGTATCGAGGTGGTCGGTAACCGTCGTCTGCGTAAAGTTGGTCCCGAGCTGTTGCTGCAGACTGGCTAGCAACTGCTCAGTACCGGCCTGATCGACCGTTGTGTCGCTACCCAGCAGTTGCAATGCTCCACCAATCTGGTTGAGCGTCTGCACGTTCAGATTCATGTCAGCCGCGCTCATGAACCCGCCAGGCTGGACCTCAGTACCGCTCGTCTTCAGGTAGCCGGTGGCTGCGATGTACTGCCAGACATCCCCTACGTTTACCTGATTCGCCTGGTTGGTCAGCGTGCCGGTATTGACCGTCAGCGTATTCGACGCAGCAATGTTGCCTGTGTTGAGAATGCTTCCCTGCCCACCCTGATTGAAATCAAGTGAGACGTTCTGGCCGGTGATGTTGCCGCCGGCAGACATCGCACTCCAGTTCGGCGGCAGGTAGACCTGGGGCATGAGCGCGCTAACAGTCGGGCAAGCGACCACGCCGGTCGAGAGGCAACTTGGATCGGGCACAGACTGCTGGACATACCACAACATCGGTTCGGAAAGCGCATTGATCTGCGCTTGCGACAACGCATTGCCGAGCTGAAGATTGTTCTGCTTCGCGTAGTCGATGGCGTTCTGATACAGGATCGCCTTTTCCTGGTCAGTCACCGACAGGTTACGTGTGCTGTCGTAAGAGAGCCCGTTGACAAAGCTGGCCTGCCCCGTCTGCTGCAGCGCCGCCTGCTGCAGCATGAGGTCTTCCGCCTGCGGGTCGTAGTAGAACAACGTGGAGGAAGGCTGCAGGCTCGATGGCAGATTTTTCAGCAGCGCTTGCGGACTCACCGCCCCGAGCGCCGAGCCATCCAGCGTACCGGTAACGTACGACGCCTTGCCTGCAACGGGCGTGGGCAGGGCCCCACCGACCGACCGCGGCGTCGACAGATGCAGCCCGGGCAGGTTCACAAGGCTCAACGATATGACTTGCGACGGCGCATTGACCCGCGGCGTATAAGTGTTCGCCGTAGTGATGCCGTTAATGAGCTTCTGCCCTGTCAAAGAGACATACGTACCGATCACATTGCCAACGTTCCGAATTTCTCCAGTCGACGTGATCGATAGATTCGGCGCCTGGATCGTCGCGGCGATGTTGTCCACCGGGGTCGGCGGATCGATCGTGCCGCCAGCGCTCGTATAGGCACTCCCGTAAAGCGCCGTACATTGGGCCACTGAACCGCACGCCCACACGTCGTGACGCTTATCGGGGCTGAAATCACCTGTCTCCTGGACCCAGTGCGAATGCCAGTAGGCATTTAGCGTCTGAGCCTCGTTTACGACCGGGCCAGCGACGTTGATCGTAGCGGTGGTGCCTGCAGCGATCAGGCTGCCGATGTTCGTCAAGCTACCCGCATTGATCTGCAAGTTGTTGCCAGCACTGATCACCGACGAGTTGCCAGATTGCTGGTCGACATAACCTTCGCAGTAGCTTTCCTTGTATCCACCAGCTGTCATGCAGCCGTTGTACTGCTCCGTCGCACCGAAGTTCTGGTGAAGGGTTACCGGCGGCGGTAGATTATTGGTGATAGCGCCCGAAACGTTCAGCGCAATATCGTTTCCCGCAACAATGTTGCCCGACGTGTTATTCAGGGTTTGCGCCGGCGTTGTCGAAGTCGCCGTGGTTCCCACGCCGCCAATAACGATGTTATGGCCCGCGAGCAGGCTACCGTACGTGTTGTTAATCTGCCCTGCGGCGATAACCAGGTCGTTGCCCGCAAACACTGTGGCGCTTTGCTGAGCATAGGAGAATGTCGTCGAGTTCGGATTGCCTCCGCGCATCGCATTGCCAGGCTGCGTCGTCGAGACTGAGTTGTATTGCCCCTGATTGGTGAAGGACTGCGCGGCGCTGGCGTTGAAGTTATTGCCGGCATAAAGCAAACCGCCGTTAACCAGGTTCCCACCCGACAAAGTCATGTTCCGGCCGGCAACAATCTGACCTTGTGACCCGAACGCGGTGTTGGTACTGACTGAACTCGGAGGTACGCTCGCCGTGGAATCGAACGTCACCGTCGACTCAGGCACCACCGTGCCGGATATGGCAACATGAACCGTACCGTAAATGCCGACGAGTCCGATCGCATACATTTGCGCCATAAAGGCATCCAGTTGGGCCTTATCGACGGTGTCTACAATCGTTGCTGTTGCGTTGCCAATAGGCGCATTATTGAGCGATTGCAGGTTGAGGTTGACGTCCAGCCCCGCCGAGATTGTGCTGCCCGCATTCGATAACGTACCGGCAACGATATTGACCGTCCCACCCGCCGCTATCACGCCGGGAGACACCGCCCCCGGCGCAGTGACGGTCCGATCGATACCCGGCAAGGACACATACTGATGGTCTCCACTGAGGGTGTTACCAACCTCCACGTATTGACACGCGCTTGCGTCGCCATAGCAGGTGCTGCCGCCGCTCCGCACGTCCACATATCCATTTGTGAAATCTGGCTTGAGCGTAGCAATCGTCGCCGTTGCAGTGGACGAACCGAGATAGCAGTCGCCCTGGCTCAGCGTGCAGCCCCAGCCGGTCACCGTACCTACAACGATGCCGTTCAACAGATTAGGGTCCGCTGAAGCGCTGACCTGTTCTGTGTAGGTTTGAGTCTGTCCCTGAAGCGCATCGTTGATCACAGCACCGGCCGTGATGCTGATATCGCCGCCCGCCGTAATCCTCCCAACCGTGTTGTAAACGGTTCCACCGGTGTTCAGCGCGATGCTGCCATTGGCCTGTGTCAACCCGTACTGATTGTCGTAATTGCCACCTCCGTTGAACGCCAGGTTACCTGCGCTCTCGACTGTTCCCCGGTTGGTTACGTTGCCGTTGAGCGTGAGCGAGTCCGACGCATGCATCACCGCCCCAGCAACATTATTCAACGTCCCATTGAACGTAACGTTGCTGCCGGTAACCTGCCCAGAATTCGTGAACGTGCCGTTAGTCGACAGAGTCAGCGGCGCGGTCCCCGTCATGGTCCCGTAGTTGTTGATGCCGTAGACGCCTGTCAGCGTCACGCCCTGCCCACCATAGTTCCAGGTGCCCGTATTACTGATCGACCCGGCGGTAATGGAAAGCTGCCCACCCTGACTGATCGTCCCCTGCGACGGATCAAACGCCATGTTCATCGCGCTGATGCCCATGTTGCGCTGTGCGAGCAACTGGCCGCCCGGGTTATAAAAGGAGCCGTTGCCGCCGTTGATCGTCAGTGAGACGTCGCCGGTCGTCGGTCCACCGGGCGCATTGGGATTGCCCGCAAAAATAATCCCGTTCTGATTGTTCAGCGATCCGGTGTTGATGTTCAGGCTGTTCACCGCCATCAACGATCCGCCGCTGTTGTTCAGCCCGCCCGCCACCGTGACATTGGTTGTCGAGCCGTTCACCAGACCCGCGTTGGTGAAGTTCGTGGCGTTGATCGTCGTGGTAGTCGTCGAAGCCAGTGACGCATTCGCTGCGTTCGTCACATTCGGTGCCGACACATAGAGTGCGCCACCCGAGAGCACCTGACTCGTGTTATAGAAACCGTTGCCCGCGGTCAGCGTCGCCGCACCGACCGCGTCCACTGCGGCGCCCACGAGCGACAACTGGTTCGACGCTGTGGCCGTCAAGGCGCCGCCGACAATCGCCGTCCCCAACGTTACGTTGGTGCCGCTGAACTGCATGTTCTGCGTCGAGACCATCGACGCGCCGCTCGCATCGAGCGTCCCTTGCGCAGTCACGCTCACATTCTTCGAGCCGCCCTGTGAGCCGCTTAGCGTGACGTTGCCGCCGCTCAGCGTGAACTGCCCCGCCACCGTGCTAGTGCCGCTCAGAGTAAGCGTCTGACCTGCGCTCATCGTCGTGTCACCGTTCGACGACACGCCCGCCACACTCACATTGCCCTGCGTGCCGGTGACGTTCACAGTGCCCATCGACGACACAGCGCCCGCCACCGTCGCACTCTTCGCGGCCTGGATCGTTACATTGCCGCCCGACTGTAGATTGCCGCCGACGCTTACGCTGCCGCCCGTCGACTTCGCACTTACATTGGCCACGGCCGTCGTCGCACCGAGCGACATATCGCCGACCGAAGTCGCCGAGAACTGACCCGCGCCCTGGATCGCGCCGAGCGTCACACCACCACCCGCGCTCACAGTGATGTCCTTGCCGAACGTCAGCGAGCCACCGCCGTTCACCGAGCTGCCCGCGTTGATCGTCGCGAGACCGAGCCCCAGGAAGGCGCCGGTCACCGTCGCAGTGCCTCCTGCAGTCAACGTGGTATTTCCGTTGATGAGTTCGCCGTTCAAGGCAAGCGCGCTACCGGAAGTTGCGTTGAGGTTTCCCTGACCCGTAATTGCACCGCCGACAGACAGGCTACCGCCCGTCGCCGTCAACGTCACATCGCCGTTCGCACCGACCGTGCCGCTCGCAGTGAGATTGCGGCCGGCGCTTACGGCGAGAGCACCGGTACTGCTCGCGTTGCCGCCGACCGTTGCATCGCGCGCGGCATTGACCGTCACCGCGCCGCCGGACGCGACTGCCCCACTCACCTTCACGTCGCCCGCGCCGTTATGCCCTTGCGCCTGCAACGCGATCGCGCCGCCCGCCTGCGCGGAACCGAGAGAGAGGTCATTCCCCGCCGTTGCATTGAGTACACCGTTGGTGGCGACGGCGCCGGTCACGCCGATGCTAGCTCCCGCGTTCAACGTGGCCTGCTGGCCAAACGCCACCGACGCCGCACTGATCGAGCCGCCGGCCGTCAACGTGCCCGCGTTCTGCGCGCCGATGCCGCCCGCGAGGGTCATGTCGCCGCCTGACGTGAGCTGCGCATTGCCACCCACGGTCGTCGCGCCCGCGATGTGCAGCGCCTGGCCCGAGCTTCCGGTCAGGTTGCCCTGCGTGGTGACGTTCGCCGCGCTGGCATTGCCGCTCGTCGCGGCAAGTGTCAGGTCACCTGCCGAATTCACATCGGCGAGCGCGATATTGCGGGTTGCGTCGATTGTCGTGGTACTGCCTGTGTTGATCGCGCCGAGTACGCTGACGTCGCGTGCCGCCTGCACAGCAAGTGCACCGAGTGCAGTAGCCGCACCGCCGAGCGTCACGTCTCCACCGCCTGCATTGCCGTTGGCCATCAGGCTTACATTGCCGGTGACGGCCTGCACGCTCCCAAGTCCGGCATTGTTGCCGCCCGTCACGGTGACGCTTGCGCCTTGCAATGCGCCGGTCAATGCGAGGTCATGCGAAGCATTCAGCGTTGCAGCCTGAGCAAATGCGGCCGTGCCCGCACCCGCGATATCGTTCGATGCCGTCAGCGTGCCGCCAAGCTGACCGGCGAGCGCGCCGCTCAGCGTAATGTCGCGGCCCGCCTGCACGGTGACTTCCTTCGCCGCGTTGATCTGGCCACCCAGTTGGGTGTTGAGCGTCGAACTCAGATTCAACGCGCCCGATGTGGTCGTGGTGCCCGTCAGCGCGATGCTGCCGGTAGCCGCAGTCGCACTCAGGTCGCCGGCTGTAGTCTGCAGCGTGCCACTCGCCGATACGTCACGAAGCGCTGCCAGCGTCAGCGAGTCTCCAGTAGTCAGCGATCCGCTCACAAGTACGTCGCGCGCGCCGCTCAACGTAACGGTGCCCGGCGCCGTGGCCGTTCCCGTGATCGCCGCATCGCCACCGCCGGCGTTGCCGTTGGCGCTCAGCGTCAGCGTGCTCGCCGAATGGGCGTCGTGCAGCGCGGCGTTATTGCCGCCCGTCGCGTTGATGACATTGGCCTGCACGCCACCTGTCAACGCAATATCGCGCTGCGCCGTGTAAGTCGCAGCTTGCGTGAAGGCCTGTGTGCCCGCGCCACCTATATCGCGGCCCGCCGTCACAGAGCCGTTCGCCTCGCCTATCAGCAGGCCATTTAGCAGCGCGTCGCGGCCTGCGTTCAACGTCGCATCGCCAACCGCACTCGTGCTCGCTCCAAGCGAAAGATCGAGCCCCGTGGCGATATTCAGCTTGCCCCCGCTGTTGATACCGCCCGTTGCATTCAGACTGCCTTGGGCCGCGAGCGCCGTATCGCCGACCGACTCGACGGCGCCTGCAATGTCAATGTCGTGCTGGGCATTGACGTTGACTGTCGTGCCGCTTGCGATTTTCCCGGTCGATACAACCGAAACGTCGTTGCGCGCCGTTGCCGTCACGGCACCCGCCGCCGCGACCGAACCATTCACGGTGACATTGCCGGGACCGTTAACCGTGTTCGTGCCATTCGCGGTGAGCACGACCGTGCTCGCCGACTCGACGTTGTTCACGCCGATGTTGCCCGCCGCCGTCACCTGCACGGACTTGCCCTGGATCAGACCGCCTTGCGCGACGTCCCGGCCAGCATCAAGCGTGGCCGCCTGCGCGAACGTCATGGTGCCTGCACCACCGATGTCACGCCCCGCTGTCACGCCGCCCTGCCCTTGCCCGGCGAGCATGCCGGTCACGTTGATGTCGCGCGTTGCGCTGAGCGTGGTGTCGAGCGCGGCGGACGTCGTGCCGCCAAGGTTGATGTCGGAGCCGGCCTGCGCACTCAATGCACCATTACTGGCGATGGTGCCTGTCGAACTGAGGCTGCCGCTCCGGGCGCTGAGCGTCGTGTCGTTAGCGGACTGGATCGAGCCGCTGATGACGATGTTCTGCCCCGCGTTGAGCGCCACTGCCGCGCCGCCTGTCACAGCGCCGGTGATAGTCAGGTCATTGCTGGATGCGAGTGCAAGGCCCGATGCGGCCTGCACGTCATGCAGCGACGCAGAGCCGCCGGCCGTCGTCTGCACAGAACCGCCGCGCAGCGAACCGGTGAGATCCGTATCGCCGCCGGAACTGACGTTCGCCGCGAGACCGAACGCGGCTGTCGCCGCACCGGCGATCGTACCGCCGGCAGTCAGCGTGCCGTTGCCTTGCGCAACCACCGAGCCGTTCGTCGTTAGGTTCTGGCCGGCGTTGACAGTCAGATCGCCGAGCGCGGAAGTACCTTGCCTGCCAAGGTCGACAGATTGCGCCGCATTGATCAGCAGGTTGTCGCCGGACTGAATGTTCCCGGTGCTCGTCAGCGAGCCCGCCGCATTCGCCAGCGTGACGTTGCCGTTCGACGCGACGCTGCCGGCGATCGACGTGTTACCGCCGCTCGTCACGCTTAATGCATTCGCACTCTGCAATGCGCCGTTAATCGACGTGTCGCCGCCGGAACTCAACGACGCCGTCGAAAGCGAAGCAACGAGCCCGTTCACCGCTAGCGTGCCGCCCGTTGCCGTCACCTGCAGCGCATTATTGGCCTGCACGTTGTTCAGCGCGACTGATCGCCCCGCTGTCAGCGAAACGGCCGCCCCTTGCAGCGCACCGGTCACCGCAAGATCGTTCGCCGCGGTCACACTCGCGTCTTTCACGAAGCCGCTGCTGCCGCCCGCGATGACGTCATGGCCAGCATTGAGCGTCGCCGCGCCCTGTCCCGCGAGCGTGCCGCCAATCACAACGTCATGCCCTGCGGTGAGCGTCGTATCGCCGGTCACGCTCGTCGCGCCGGTCAACGCGACATCCTGGACGCCGCTAACCGATAGGTTTGCGGCACCGTTCACGGTACCGCTCGAACTGACGCTGCCACTCACCGCCGCAACAGCCAGATCGCCGACGGCCTGCACCGTACCGCTGGTTGCCACCGTCACGTTGCGCTCCGCCGTCAGGGCGACCTGCGAGCCGCCTGCGAGCGTTCCGTTCACGATGACATCGCGCGCGGCCTGCACGGTCGTCGCACCAACCGCCGCCGCATTGCCATTGAAGCTGACGTCGCCGCCGCCGGCTGGATTACTGGTCGACCCGTTCGCGGCGATGCTGAATGCACCGCCTGCCTGCACATCGGCGACACTCGCGTTATTGCCCGCCGTCACCTGGAGACCATTGGCCAGCAGCTTGCCGGCGAATGCCACGTCCTGCCCCGTGGCCAGCGTGCCGTTTTGCCCGAATGCGACAGAACCGCCGCCGGTCATATTGTTCTGCGCGTTGATCACACCGTCCTGCTGCACGATGACGACACCGGGCACATCGACATTGCGCCCTGCATTCACCTGCGCATTAGTCCCGACGAGGAGCGACCCCGGCACCGACACATCGCGCGCGACATTCGCGGCGAGCGTCGTGCCGCTGGCGAGCGATCCGCTCACGGTCAGGTCCTCGCCTGCCGCGACGGTGACTGCGTTCTGGGCAGTGGCTTGTCCGGTAACGATGGTGTTCTGGCCAGATGTGAGCGCAAGGTTGTTGCCGCTCTTCACCGTGGCGCCTGCGTTCAGGTTGCCTTGCGTGGCGCTCAGGGCAAGATCGCCTGACGTCTGCAAAGCCGCGTTCACATTGACGTTGCGTTGCGCAGTCGCCTGCAACGTTCCGCCGTTGGCCTGTCCATTGACGTTGATATCGCGCGCGGCCTGAAGGGTCGTCGCGCCGCTCACCACCGACGTGCCATTCAGGTTGACGTCGCCCGCACCGTCGTTGCCCTGCGCGCTAACCGAAAGTGCGCCCCCCGTCTGCACGTCGCCAAGCGTGACATTGGCACCACCTTTGATCGCGGCATCGCCGCTCGATTGCGTGTTCGCCACGTTCACGTTGCCGCCCGCACTCACTGCGAGCTTGCCGCCGCTCTGGATCGTGCCGCTCGAGGTCAGATCGCCATTCGCATTGATGGTGTAGCCGGTGACGCCGACGTGAGCGCCGGTCATCGACACATTGCCACGTGCCTGCAAGGTTGCCTGCTGTTGCGCGGCGGAGCCGTTTACCGTGAGATCGCCGTTCGACGAGAGCAACAGGTCGCCGGTGTTCGCGGCCATCTGTGCATCGGTGCGCACGCCCATGCCCGCCGCTGTGCCGATCACCTGGATCTGGCCCGCGGTCATCGCGCCGAACGCGGTGGCGTCGATTGCGAGACCGTTGTTGGCGCGGCCGTTTGCGTTGTTGATGGCGTTCGCCGTGTTGTCCGCGCCGTTTGATGACGTGGCATACGTGGTGCCGCTAGCCGTCACGGCCGAGGGCAGCACGAACTGGCGCCCCGCGATCGCATTGATGCGCTGGCCGGCATACAGCGGCGCGTTGATGCCAATGGTCTCGCCGATCAGGTCGATCGTGCCGACCGTGCCTTCGATACCTGCGCCTGGACCGTTCACACCCGCGTTGCCCTCGATCTGGATGTGACCACCGGTCACGCTATAGCCGATTGCCTGTGCGTTGTTGAAGTCGGTGACACTGCCTTTGAGGTCGCTCAGAAATTGCGGCGTACCCGTCGATAACGTAACGCCGATCGTGTTCGTGAAGCCGGGGCCGTGAGTCGTGATGCCGTTCGGATTCGCGATAATGACCGTGGCCGGCGCGCCGAACACTTCGAGCGGACCGTTGAGCAGGCTCGCGAAGGCGGCGCCCGTAGACGTCACCTGGTTGACGATCACACTTGCCGTGCGGCCGGAGAGATTCGGATTGGCCTGCACATCGCCGCCTGTGAGCGACGTGCCGGACATCAGGCTGTTGTTGAGGATCAGCCCGACAGGATCAATGTTAAAGCTCTGATACTGGTTCAGCGAAATGCCGGCCGCGTTGGGCGCGGTGATGTTGACCACGGGCACACCGCCGTTCGCGCCAGTGCTCTGCGTGATCTTCGGCTGGAAGGAAATAGGCGCGGTCGGGTCAACGATAGGCGCGGCCTGCGCCTCCTGAATCGTGAAGCGAACGCGCAAGCCGGCAAGATCCTGAATCTGCTGCCACGCTTCGTCGTCCAGGCGCGTGCTTCCTGCGGCAAGCACGCCCGCGGCGTCGCGGCTCTGCTCGAACGTGATAGACAGCGGTCCGGCGAAAAGTGTGAGCGCCACGAGCGCCGAGACGGCGCGCTGCCAGAGTCCGTACACGCGATACACACGCGCAGGCGTCAGCACAGACCAACGCTGATGCGCGGACTGCACACTACGTTCGTGCCGCTCGTCGTGGACGTGACGGTTCTGTTCGAGTTGTCGTAAAGCGTTGCGCGTCCAAACTGTCATGGTCTTCTCGTTCTTCGTCTATTCTTTTCAGGCACGTTGCAGGATGGCCAGTCTGCATCGCGCTGCGGCAGCGTTTCCCCGTCTGCCGCATCCCCGGTATCGGGTGAGCTGCATGCGCTTGACTTGCGCTGTCAGACGCCTGATACGGTGCTGCTCTTCGGCGCGCTCGGCAGTAAATCCTCCGCCCGTACCTTGGGGTGGCCCGCCTCGAACACCCAGGCCTTCGGAACATCCGCTGCGGTCCGGCCCGCACTGTGAACAAAGGGCTCCAGTTGATGGACCACTTCAGCCGCGTCCCAGCCGGCAACCTTCGTCGTGATCACTGCGTCGTCGTTGAACATGCGGATATCTGCGGCATCGGCGGAGTACCTGACGCCGGTGTTTCCGCCGCTATAAACAATGATCGGAACGTAGCCATGGACCTTGCGCATCTGCGTGCGATCGAAGCCCCCGCTTCGAACGAGATTGCTCGTCGGAGGGACCGCTCCCGACAGGGCAGTCGGGACGACCATGAAGTATTTGAAACCATGCTGCCGGGTCAGCTCCGCGCAGCGGTACATGAAGTACTTGTGCACCGTGTCCCGGGATGTGTAGCCGTTGCCACGAAACTCGACGTGCAGCGTCTGATCGTCGATCTGTCTGTCCTTGTAGCCGCCCGTCGTGCCGAGAGGCTGGTATGACGTCACGCAACCCGTCAACGTAGCCATAGCCGCCGCCACTACATAGGCAAGAAGTGTCCGCTTGATATTGACGTTCATTTTCCCCGAGCCTTTTTTGAGTTTTCTGTACTGTCTTTGATCAGCGTGTGTATCGCCGTCGCACCTTTACTGCTGCTGAATCTTTGCGTTCTTCATCAGATCTACGACGACCTGCGCGGTCGCTTTCTGCAGCGCAACCTGCTCAAGCTGCTTGCGCAGTGCGTCCTTGATCTGGTCGTACTGCGGAACCTGCGTCGCGCGTTTTTCGTCGACACGCAAAATCCAGAATGCGTCGCCAACCTGCACCGGCGTGCTCGACACCCCGCCCTGCGGCAGCTTCAACAGTGCTTCGGCGAGCGGCTGCGGCCAGTTCTGTGTGTTGCCCGGCTGGATCGGCGTCTTGAATGAAATCCAGTTCAGCGCGCCACCCTGAGCGGCGCCTGGCGCCTGGCTGTACTGCTTCGCGAGTTGCGCGAAATCAGTACCCTTCTTCAGTTGCGTGAGTACCGTTTGCGCCGTATCCGCGTCCTTCACGGCAATGGCGCTGGGCTTGTACTCGAACTCGCCGAGCGTGGCGACGATCGCGTCGTACTTCGCTTTCACGTCCGCGTCGGTCACCGGCTCGGGCTTCACCTGGTCGCGCAGATAGGCCGCTGTCATCGCTGCGGTCTTCGCCTGTTCGACCGCCGCCACCACCTGTGGGCGCGATTCGTAATGCTGTTTTTCCGCAGCCTGGCGGAACAGTTCGCGTGCAATCAACTGGTTTTTTATCGACGCACGCAATTGAGGCGTGTCCGGTGCATTCGAGGCGCGCACCGCATCGTCGAGCTGCGTCTGGGTGATGGTCACGTTGTTTACGCGCGCGACTGCATTCGCGGGCAGCGGGCCCGACACGGCCTCGACCGTCTTTTCCGGCGATGGCTTCGACGACGGTTTGTTGGACGCGTGCGCGAACGGCATGCTGACAACGAGACCCGCCGCGGCAAGCATCGCGAGCAGGGCGGCATTGCGGATCGTGACTGCGATCGGGCGATGTTTCATGAGAACCTCTTCAAAGTGACCAGTTGAGTGTGGCGAGCAGCACGGTGGCTTTCTTTCCGAGTGCAGCCGGTTGGAGCAAGGCCTGCCCGAGCAGCACCTCGCTGGTGACGGTTTGCGCTTTGTAGCGCCATTGCGCGCGTGCGCCGATGCCTGTGCCGATCAACGTCGGCCAGCCGCCTTGCGCGACCAGATGAGATTTGCCGCCGTCGAGGAACACATATGGTTCGAGCCGCGCGTCGTGCCAGGGAGGTACGTTCTGCCAGGCCGCCTCGTTACGCAGATAAAAACCGCTGTCACCCGCAATGCCGCCTTCGGTGAAGCCGCGCACCGAGTCCATGCCTCCGAGGAAAATCTGTTCGTTGCCGAATAGCGCGACGCGGCTGTACTGTCCGCGCAGGGTGCCGCGATAGGTCCATTGCGTGCCCGCCAGTGTGCCGAGCGCGATCTGCAGCGTGGCCGTCGCGTCGAGCCGTGTGAACTGGCTGTGCGCCTCGACCTCATCGATGCCAGGGCTGTCGTGGCTAGCCGAAAGCCAGGGCAAACCTTGTGACACGCCGACGTCCCAGGTGGCAGCAGCGCCCTGCTCGTTCGCCACGAAACGGCGCAAGCCATTCAGTCCGATGCGCAATACCGTGAGGTCCTGCGGCGACAGTTCGATACCGTTCAGACTGCGCTCGGTGCGCATTTTCGTGAGCGTGACGTCAACGCTTGTGCGGCCCGCGCGTGAACGGCTCAGCACATCGTTCCAGCCGAGAATCTGGCTGAACGTGCGGCCCTGAAGCAGAGCAACGTCGCCAATGGCCTGCTGATATTCCGAGAGTGATGTCGTATAGCTGAAAGTCTGATAACCGTAGGGCGCCGCCGCAGAAAACACCACTGCGTTGCTGTCCTGCGTGCCCACGAAGTTGAACGACAGCGACTCCTGCAGGCCGATCAGGTTGTTCGCCTGCACGCCGGCGCGATAGCGCAGCGTGCCGGTCTGCGAGCTGCCATAGTTGTCGATGCCAAGATCATAGAAAACGCGGTCGCCATAGTGGTTCGTGATGGCCACGACCGAATCGCCCGGCGTCTCGCCCGGCAGGATCTGGATTTCAGCCTGGTTGCGGCGCAGCCGGTTGATCTGGTCCACGCCCTGTTCGAGATCGGGCAGGCGCAGCACGTCCCCTACGCTGTCGCCGAACGCCCACGCGGTACCTGCGTCGGTCAGCAGGCCCCCGCCGTGTGTCCTGTACCAGGGCTCGTCGCGCTCGCGCGGACGCAACGGATGGCCATTCAGCGTAAAAGCCGAAACCTTGCCGTCAACGATGTTGATCCTGAGCGTCCCCGACGCGAGGTTCTGCGCGCCGAGGTAGGCCCGCGTCGTGATATAGCCCCGCGCGATGAATGCTTCGGTCACGCGGCGCAGCAGCAGGTTGATGCGGTTGCGGCCGAGCTCCTTGCCGATGAAGGGCGCGGCGATCGTATCGAGCTCGCGTCGGCCGAGCACCGTATCGCCAACAAATTCGACGTGGTCGATTCTGAACAACGGCGCCACGTCCGGCAGTGTTTCAACATCCGCGCCTTCGGGCAGATTGACCACGGTGGGCTGCTGCACTTCGATCCGCGCAGGCGCCTGCTGGATTTCCTCGCGACGCTGGCGGTCGCGCTGCTCCTGAAGCAGCCTTTGCGCAGGGTCCTGTTCCGCGCGCATCGGCACGCCTAACGGAACGCCGCCGAGTGCCGGGAGATTCGGCAAGCCTGGCGGCACCGTTTGCGTCCAGGCTCTGGCCGACGCCGTACCGGCGAGCACGGCCAGCGCGCAGCGCGCGAGGCAGTGCACGTGGCGCTTTGCCCCCTGCCCTGTCGGTCGCTCCATGAGCCGCCTGATGGTGCGCTTCATGGTGCGATCTAGAGCCCGAACCATGATACGAGCCCGATGTGATTGTGATTGCCGACCGTCACCGGTGCGCGGTATGGCGCGCGGATGGTGTTCACACCGCCTGCGGCCTTGATGCCGCCAGGCGCGTTAAAGGCGCCGCCCTCTATATCGGCCTCTCCAGTCAGTTCAACCTGCCCAGTGCCGCCGGTGAAGACGCCCCCTGTGTCTGCCGCGAAAATTGCCGACCAGGAATTGCCGAACCAGGCCTTCAGATCGTGGTTGCGGTTGATCGCGCTGTAGCCGAGCACAGCCTGAGCGAGCGTCTTTGGTGCGTCCAGTTTCAGCACGTTGAGCGCGAGGACAGTACCGCCCGTGTTCGTGATCTGCGTGCCTGCCTTGAGCGTGATGTCCTGTGATGCTTCGATGACGCCGCCGAACGTCTGAACGCTGCTTGACGACGATGAACTGCAGAAGAAAAAGCACGTCTGCCGATACGACGCCTGGCCAGTAAAGACGCCTTGCGTCAACAACTGATTGCGCGCGGTGATCGCGATGGAACCGCCATTCGCGAGAATCGAGCCGCCGATATTTGCCACGTTCGTGCCTGAGATCGTCAGCTTGCCGTCGTCCGCAGTGATGTAGGAGAGCTTCGAGGGATCGGCGATTGCGCCATAATCCACATCGAAGCCGTTCTCGCGATGCTCGATAAAAATGAGCCGCCAGCTGCGATCTGAATAGCCGACCGGCGCGCCGCCGTTCGTTCCCGCGGAATGATCTACGATGTTGTTGACGTCGCCGCCAGCGGTGATCGTCAGTGCCTTATTGGACAGGATGCGGGCGTTCTGGTTGGTCACGGAGCCGCCGGCCGTGACCGACACGTCACCGGCCACGCCGAATAGAACCGCGAGCTTGCTTTCCGCAGTCGAGTGGTTCCAGACATTCCCCGTCGCTTTCAGTGTCACGGCGCCAAGCGATGCGCTGTCGAGCGCGTTGGTCTGCTGGCCTTGGATAAGCGAGCCGAAGTTCGTGATGTCTCCGGTGCTCGTCAGCACTACACCGCTGTTGGTCGAGGCCACCACGGACTGCGCCGTGGCGTCCTGCGTCAGGGCGATCCCCGCACCGCTGATATTGATGCCCGTCGCGGCAAGCAGACTGCTGCCCGTCAGCGACACGGCGCCGCTCGCAGCGAGTGTGGCCGAACCGTTGTTCGTTTTGAGCTTCGTGTCGGTCAGCGCAATGCCGTCCTGAACCTGCAGATCGAGATTGTTCTGCGCGGTAAGCGTGGTGTTCGAAAACTGTACCGAACCGTTAGAAGACAGCGTGAAGTCGCCGAGCGTCGCATTCATCGGTCCAGCGCTGCGTACGCCCGGGCCTTTGTCGGTAACGATCAGTTGGACGCGGCCGCTCGTCAGGCTGCCGGCTGCCGTGATGTCGATAGCAAAGGAGTTTGCGGTGGCGGGCGTCGCTGAGGAATTGAGCGTGAGCCAGTCGTTGCCGTTGTCGGTGGGCGAGACAGCGGTGTTTAACGTAACGTTGCTCGTGCCCGCTACCGCGCGTATCGCAGCGGTTTGTGACGTGAAAGTATTGGCGAGCGGCCCGTTGATCTGCAGGTTCTTCGCGATCAGGTCAAGACCGATCAGTGCGCCCGTCAATCCCTGTGGGCCAACCACGATCGTCCCCGTGCTTGTGTCCAGCACAATGTCGCGCTCGGGGAGTCCGGCCACCGGCACGGTGTCCTTGAAACTGACGTGACCGGTGGTTAGCGCCACCCGGCCGGTGTTCACGAACGAGCCGCCGTTCACCGTGATGCCGTTGGGATTGGCCAGTATCACATTGGCCCGCGACCCGAGTACATCGATACGGCCACTGATAATGCTTGGATTAGTACTCGTGACCTGATTGACGATGGTCCGGGCATTAATGCCAACGTTATTCAGCGAAGCGCCGGCAGCATCGACACTGAAATTCGTATAAGTGTTGTTTGATACGCCGGCAAATGCTGGGGCAATATTAACGGTTTGGTGGCCATTTGTGGCAGTGGAAACCGTGGTTGCAGTTGCACCATCGACGACGATGCCTGCCGCACTGGCCGTAGCCGGCACAGCAGCAGACACTGAGATAAGAAAATGCGCAGCGCGCGCAATCGCGCGTCGACTCCCGAATAGCGGGTGTCGTAGACAATACCGGCCTTTCATGCAACCCCGTCCGACGGACTCTCTCGTTTGGTTTTTGTAGGGCGGGTTCTGTGGACCCATGCACCCGCATTACGAATGTCGGCCTTATCTGAGAAAACTTTAGTAAGTTACGGAATTTTTTTGATTACTTTTTCATTACAGCTTCGATATAGAAGCAAAGCAATGATCTACCCCTAATCGATTATCCATTTTGCATACTCTGATCTTTCGTTCGGATTGCGCGCACTCAGCACGTCGACGACTGCCCGCAACCCCTGAAGTACGACGAAGCGAGTCATCACTGGACGCAAGGCATGTCCTAACTGAAGTCTCAGTCGACGCGTCGATGCTTCAACGGGCGCTCGCACTGGAGAACGTCTCGACAGTCCTCATGAGGCCGCTGCGCAGGTATGCAACGCCACCATGATGTCGATCGACTGGCGGGACAAATATACGTTGTGGGCTCGGCGCGCTTTCGTCCGGAACTTCGGTATGGTCCACACCGCGGCTTCGAAATCGACCTCATCCCACGTTGCTTCGATAGATTCGCTCTTGCGCACCATCGTCAGCAAAATAAGACGCAAGGCGAGCCGAATCGTCGGTATGTCGCCACCTGCTGCAACTGTCGATGCATGCACCGAATTTCCAAGGGAGACAGGACCCGGTCCCTTCGGCACGAACGTGGCGACTCGACGCGACGCCAACCTCATCAGCTGGATTCTCGAGTTTTTCGCCGTGCAGATTCGCGTAGGCATAAATCTGCTTGCCGATATCGCGAAGCTGAACCGCGGTAGCCGGTGCACCCCGCTCCTTGACCCGCATGCAGAGCGCATGCAGATCATCGGCGGTGACCTCGCAGAGCAGCCTCCCGTTGAAGGCCGGAAGAATATCGCGCACAACGATGGCGCACCTCGACACGATCGGTGGTGACGACACCGGATCCGATACCGTCAGGCATTTTCCAACGCGGTCCTGACAAAGCCAGACGGTGGCGAGACCACAATCAGAAAGACTGATCCCCCGGGTTGACGAAAGCAAATTCGCTGCGCACTGATTCGCTGGCCTGCGCTGGTCGATTGACGTGGCCGGATCGATCCGCTAGGGGCGCGTGATCGAAGTGCTGTCCCAACTGGTCAGCGCTCGTGGCGCGCCTCGCTACCTGTGCTCCGTCCGCAGTTCGTCTCGAGGGCTATCCTGAAGTGGGCCGTGCAAAACGGCATGGACATGGCGGGCAGCGAGCGCAACCCCTGGCAAAACGATGCGGACGAAAGCTTTACCGGTAAGTTCCAGTGAATGTCTTAGCCTTGAACGGATTCGAACCCGCACGGAAGCGAAGGTCGTAATCGAGCAGTGGCGGCGTCACTACAATGCCATCCGGCCGCATTCAAGCCTACCTGATCTGACGCCCGACTAGTTCAAGCAGCGGTATGCATGCCAACCGGAAAGTTACCGGCGCGAGATCGCCTGCATAGAAAAACCACGTCCGGTTCACCATGAAGACACGGTCAAAACAGGTATTGCACAGTTCGGAATATGATCCAGCCCCATCGGGCTGGACGAAAATCGCACTGCCAAACGCAAATCACTCAGGCAAGCGTTTCATCCCGTAAAGCAGGTCGAGCGGATGCGCATCGCTAACCGCAGCACCGCGCCTCCACGCATCAAGATCGCGCGAGTTTAGCGATCCCAGGTGGCTAACGCTCACGTCATATCGCAGCGTAAGACTATCTGCGACCGCCCTCGCCTCCTCCCGCACGCGTCTGTGTTGGCTCATGCTTTTACGACGGATCAACCCGCTCATGGCAATCTCCGAATAAATCCATGGAGATGTTGTGATCCCGGTCCCAACCTCTTCTATCACGTCAGCCGGTGTAATCGATGACGGTGTGTTTAGAAAAAACAGGCATTCACACCTGTCCATCATGGTCACGAGCGCAGTCGATAGCATCATATGCACGTGACTGGTTGATCGGTTTCGCTTTGAATAGCTGTACGTTTCCCCGCCCGGGTTTCTGCAGAATTGTTTGTCGACCAGTGCAAGCAAATCATCCGCATAGCCCCAGGCGCAAGAGTCAATGAACGAGACAAGGTCAAAGTGTGTCTTGAGCCAGCCTGCAAGACCTAGTGCGAAGGTCGCGTCAGCGTGGGAATGTGATATAAATACTTGCGCATCGATCTGAGGAAACCAACTGGCCTGCATTTTCGATGCATCCAGGACCCCATCGTGACCGGCAAAAGCATCGATCGTCGTCTTCACCTGTCTGCGCTGCCCAGCGTGTAGCAACTCCCCGTATGCAAGATCCTGCCGATCCCACAGAACGTTCTTTAGCGCGAGATTGAATCCTTGGTACATCGCATTCCTTCTTCATTATCGGGAGCCACTGCGTGCCCCCGCCCCTACTGGTCGAGGCTTCCAATAGCGCGACCCTCGCCCTCCCGCAAACCTCGGTGCCGAGCCCCGCTTGAACTCTAGCCCTTGCTTACCGTATGCCCATAGGGAAACAGCACCCGTGTCTTCTGGTCATGCGGAAACGCACAACTGACAGCTAGTAGATCAAGCGGGATGACCATCTCTTCAGAAATACGCTCGATTAATGCCTCCGCCTGCATGGGCTCAAGCCCAAGCTCCGCCTGCTCGTCATCAGTATTGCGAAGCACATCTATACCCGCAAAATAGACACCTCGTATAATGTGCTCACCCTTATCAGTTGTGTCCGACACCACATCGACACTGGTCTTCAGATTCTTGCCCGGGATCTGGTAGAACCGGCTCGCATAGAGCGACAGGCACTCGGATATGAAGTCGAAGCTGGGCGACAATGCAGGATCCGCCTGCAATTCAAAAAGCACATTGAATTCGCCGATCTTGAACTGCTGGCGAATCTCGCCCTTTGGATTGAAGAATATTTCAAAGAGCATGCCGTCAAGAATCGCGTTCGCGCATTCTGCCGCGTATCCGGCCGCTTTTGCCGAATAGTTCCCTAAAAAGCTGCTGGCGGCGGTCGAGCCTCCACAAGCAGCCTGGTAAATGTTGCGACCTATCACGAACAATGTGTCTTTATCGATGCCTTGCACGGCTGCAGGCGATAACGCGTTGATGGCAGGATTCTGGACATACCAGTTGTGACTGCGCAGGTCACGGATGATGTCGTTCCCGGGAACGCCCGGGCGCACAACAAAGAGTTTGTCCGCGATCGCATGCTTGCCGTAACCGTCGATCCGTTTTCCCAAGCTCACGTTGAAGAAAAAATCGCCCGAAAGACTGGTATGCTCCCAAGAGGTCTGACGGCCTTTCGTGACGGCAGACAGTGTCTTGCGCACCCGCTTGAATGTTTCCTCGACGGTAATGTCTGGCGTATGGATGTGACGCAGTAGCGCTTCTGTATACGTACCGTTCCGTCCCTTTCCGTCCAGTGCAACCTGCCCCGGAGACGTGGCAAACGCGATCAGAGTCCCCTTCGGCACATACACGGGCGCGAGGCCCGACTGGTCGACCGAGCGGTGCCAAGCGCGCTCATATGGATTGTTCCGACACGCATCCAGAATGATCAGATTTGTGTTGTTATTGCTGCGCTCCATACTTTCAATGAGCCGGTTCAGTGGAATCGACGAGTACTTGAGCACCGTCTCATCACTAAAATCCGTGTCCACCGCAGTGATGTAGTTCTGACCGCCTACTTGAAGACCGTGACCGGCGAAATAAAATATCCCGACATCGCTCGAGGCCAGACTAGCCTGAAATGCCTTCATTGCCCTGTCAATCTCGCTGCGTGTCGCATCCTTGAGCGTCGTTACCGAGAAACCATACCCGGTCAATACTTTGGAGAAGTCCTCAGCATCATTGGTCGGATTCTTCAGTTCCGCGCCGGCATACGCGCCATTTCCGATCACCAGCGCTGCTACCTTATAAAGCATTTCTTTCCTTTTCTAGTCCGAAGTACTGATCGATCGTCTGCAAGACAGGATCGATGTGCAGGTACGTGGGCCGTTAGTATTGTCGAGATCTTTCTTCCAAAGCCGGCTGATGATGCGCGATGCACCTGAGTGTTTCACTTCGGCAGTGCGCCATCATCCCGGCAGCGCAGACGCACCGTACTGCGCCAAATAACGACATGCGCTTTCCGGTTCCTGCCCAATCAACCGTCAATTATCGGCCTGCAGCTGTAGCTGCCGCTTCAATCCACTTACCGAGGTTCGTATATCCATTGTCGGCAATCCAGTCGTAAACGGGATAGACCACTTCCTTGCCCTCCTTTGTGAACCGGAAATCCGTGAACGGATTCGCTCCCATTGAGCCGAGTTGTCCGTTGCTGTTCTTGATCCCGTGCACGTATATCCCCAGCAGCCCGTTTCCCTTCTTGTGACTACTGACAATTTCATGCTTGATCCACTTCTTTCCCGCGGTGTCCGCCCCAATCAGCACTACTGTCACAGATGTTCCCTTCAGCTGTTCATCAATCCATGCAGCGATTTTTTCGTCGGTCTTCTTCTTGACCTCCTCCCACTCCGCTGAATCAAAGAAACCAGAGGCTTTTCTATCCTGGGTAACCCAACTGTTTCTAACAATGGCTGCCCGCCAGTTGTCGTTACGGTAGCGAAAGCTGAAAAATGTCTGCCTTGCCATTTCGATATCCTTATTTTTTTAAAATACAGATAAAAAGAAAGCACTTCCGTCGCTGCCGGTAGGGATCTGCTTATTTCCCCCATCACTACAGCCTGGGTTCGTTTGGCGAAATGTTCAGCCGTTCATGAAATAGTCGCACGAAATCTATATCGGGATGCCACGGTTGCCCGATTCTCGGAATCTGCTGCGCCAACTCCCGTGCAGCCCCTCCAGGGGCCGAAACCGCAATCATGTTCGCGTTCGGATGAAACCGCTCAAACATTGCATGTTCATCGATGACACCTTGCATGCCGCCGATAAACACCGCAGCATCGAGGTCGGCCCGAGACAGCATTGCTTCACGCATGCGCAGAAGGCTCGCTTCGCGGTCGCCCGGGACCTCGTCGACATACTCGACGTTGCCAAACCGTGCATTTTCCTCAGGAAACCATTCGGTGAAAAACCTGCTCTGATAGATGACAACGCCAGCCGCGTAACTCACCCCGAGGTCTTCGCATACCGCCCATATCATTGGTGTAATCGCCGGATGTCCGCCAAAAATAATCTTCCTCCGGCCCAGTACCGCTGTTACAAGCTCGCGCACGGCAAACTGGATCAAAAACGGATCAGCATCATCGAAGAACCGGCCGCCCTCCGGTTGCGGAACGCTGGCTGACAGAAATAGCTCCTTCATCGCTTCAACCCTCCCAGTCGGCGAGCCGCCACGCCGCCTCTTCCACCTTCATCCACCTAACGGTGCGAATCTGACCGCCAAGCCAGTCCAGATGCGCTTGCCACTCCGGGTGGAGGCCGACCGGGTCGTACATTACGGCGCTCGTCGAATCCGGCGTATGGGTTGTCGCTTCATGTAACGTCAGCGCAGTGGGGACGCCAACCGCGGGATGTACGATAAGCGGCCTGCTATCGGGCAAACTAACGTGCACCGCCTTGTGCGGGCCAACGCCGACAAACGCCCCCCCAATCGTCTCGACTGCGAGGCGCAGCTTGCTCACGAGATTCAGATTGCGCACGGCATACCCTTGGCTTCGCACCATCTCAAGCTGCAAACAGATTTTCTCGATCGCATCAGCCGATACGCGCCCACTGCCCTGGACGTCCGATGCCAGCAACTCCACGCGGCTCGCGGTGCCAGTACGAGGTGATGGCGTCTGGTCAGGCCATCCGATCCGAAGCACTGAAATACCTTTTGCGAGCGCGCGGCCGAATTCTGCATTGGTCCACCGACTCTCGAAATACCCCGGCGTATCGAGCATGACAAGAACGTCGGAATCGCACAGGCGATGCCATAACATGGCCTGAAAATCTTCGGCGGGCCGGATGTCGTGCGTATCAAGAAAGACGTCAAACTGGCGGGCGGACAGCTCATCGAAAAGCTGGAGCGCCACTTCGCGTGACTCGTTGCGGCGATAGCTGACAAATACGCGACGCTGCTTCGGTAGCAACCCGGCGCATTCCAGGAGGGCAACGGCGACCCGCTGTGCCCCGGCCGCACCATACGCAATGCAGTTAAGCTGCCTTAGCGCCTCCGGTATTTCTTCACGCACACGCGTCAGTTCCGACGCGACCGGCAATATAGGAACGCCGCGACGTAGAAGCGGAGCAACATCCTGCTTCAGCGCCTCCGCGCCGCCGTAGACTACCGCAGCCGCAGCGAGATTAGATGGTGGCGCAAACGCGTCTGGACAGACAGACCAGCCGACTTCGTTCCCGAGAGTCATGCCGAACGAATCGACGACCTTCGACACCACCCCCTGCAACTCTTCCGCCTGCCTTGTAGTGGGTGTACCCAGCACGGCCAGCTCATATAGCGCCATTTATTGCCCCGTTGGCGCGTCATGATGCGCGCCCTTCTACCGGTGATGGACCGGATTGATGAAATTTCCAATGACATAACCTGGTCGATTGCAGTCTGCAGGCGTTCCTATCAACCGCTCCGTCCTCGAACCAGCCATCGTCTGCATAACCGTACACGCGACATGCATACATCGCGTCACCGTTGATGCTGTTGACTGCGAATATATTAACCAGCGCATCAAATGGCCACTTCGCAAATCAGCAACCTTGTTATGGCCCGGCCTTTAATGGATTGGACAATCGTCCGATTCTTCGGTGTACGCCGCACAACCTCACCCGATGCTCGCCCAACTGCTATAACGACCATAATGGCAATTACTTGAGCTGTCACCTGTTTGCTTTATTAGTTTTCGACCGAGCCTTGTGAAAATAATGCATTTCGCATACGACGCGTTTCGCAAAATGATGCAGCGGTCCGCTTTGATTTTTGTTGGCGAGAGCGCGATGCTGGTTCCCACCATAGCGCTCATCCAGCCGACTCGCTAGCCAGTTCGCTCGGGCGAACTGGCGCTCACTCGCACCGGTTGTTGTCGACAAGTTTCGCGAACTGCTCGCACTCAATACCTCTCCTGCTATATGCCGCCCAACCAGGGCGGCCAACCGGGCGGCCCGGCATGGTGGCGACGCGCATCTAAGCAAGGATGCGATCCGGGAGGTCATCGATTATTGGATTGACAACCACGAGCCTTCAATACGCCGATTTACACCGCATGATCTTCGTTCGACCATGAAGTCTCGTATGCAGAAACTAAGGATCGGCCGCGACGTATCTGGGATGTGCCTGAATCACAAGCTTTCCGGCGTCGAAGGAGTCTACGATCAATACACGTACTACGGCGAACGACGCCTTGCCTTGGAACGGTCGGCAGCATTCATCGAAGACTGCCGACAATCAAAGGCGGAGCTTGCTGAGTCCACAACAGAGACAGATTGCGACGACCGCGATCCTGATCTCATTGACGCGTTATCGGTATGAGGGAGAGCATTCAACTCGCCAACGAGGCACCGGCCCAGGTAGTCGGCGCGCCCACGATGATGGCGTTCGCCCACATCCCGAACACTGCTCCATCCCATGAGCTAAAGTCTCCCCCTACCACGCCGTTAGCCAGAGTATGGCCGTTTAATCGGATATGATTCGTTCGCAGGAGACCTAGGTTGAGTACCCTATGCGTAACAAATCGTGCAGACCAGCCGTAAGCTGAATTGCGCTGAGATTCGGGGAATATCATGGAGTTTACGAATTGCAGATGGGAAGCATTTCATAGTCGGGCGGACCTGGGGCCGAGCGGATGACAGCCTTAGTCAAGCACAGCGCGCCCGGCCCCTATCTGGGTTTCTCATTGCAGCCAGTCCGGCTCTGCTACCACCTCCTCAGCAGCCCATCGGATTCGAGCGTTTCCTTAGAGCTTCTGGATGATGTCGCCGTTCACTACTCGGACGGAAATGTTCTTTTGGAACAGTGCAAGAGCGCACTGTCCCACAATGCACTCTCTGATTGGTCCGAGGACCTTTGGAAAAGTATTGCGAATTGGCTTGTCGCGGTCGAGTCCAAGAAGGTGGACGGGAGCAAGCAACATTTCGCCTGTACGTGACACCACCGAAGATCGGAAAGGTAAGCTCTGCCATTCATGACGCAAAGTCTGCCGATGTGAGCTTCCCCTGAAATTTCGCCTTCCAGCAGGTCGCGTATAAACTCGACCGAAAGGAGGGAAAGAAGAAATGTTCAAGGTACCGCACCAGGTGTACACGGCGGAGTTCAAGGAAGCCGCCGTGCAACGAGTCAAGGACGGGCAAGGCATAAGCGCCGTGGCTCGCGAGCTAGGCATGTCGATGCAGACTTTGCGCAACTGGCTCAAGGCTTCCGAGACGGGCAAGCTGAACGGCCCCGGAGCGAAGGTCGTCACGGCAGAACAGATGGAACTCTCGCGCCTGCGAGCGGAGAACAAGCGCTTGCAGATGGAGCTCGAAATCGCAAAAAAAGCGGCGGCGTTCTTCGCGAAGGACCTCCTGTGAAGTTCGCCTGGATTGACACGCAGTGCCGGCACTATCCACTGTCGGCGCTGTGCGAGGTCCTTGGAGTAAGCGTCAATGGCTATCGCGCCTGGAAGCGCGGCGGCACACCCGAGCGGCAGCGACTGACCGATGCCCAGTTGCTCACGTTGATTCGAACGATTCATGCCAAGTTCAAAGGTGCCTACGGTTCGCCACGCATGACCGACGAGGTGCGCTCTCGCGGCTTTCCGGCCAGCAAAGCACGTGTGGAACGGCTGATGAGCACCAACGGTATCCGAGCCCGCCATAAGCGCCGTTATCGCGTGACAACTGATTCCCGGCACCAGTTTCCGGTCGCGCCGAACGTGTTGAACCGGCAGTTCACGCCGGACGAGCCTAACCAGGTGTTCACATCGGACATCACGTATATCTGGACCGACGAAGGCTGGCTGTATCTGGCGGTTACGCTGGACCTGTTCAACCGGGAGGTCGTGGGCTGGTCCGTCAAGCCGCGCATGACGGCGGACCTCGTGACCGACGCATTGACGATGGCATGGTTCCGCCGCCGACCTGCGCCCGGTGCTAATACGTTGAACTCAAGGCCGCGTAAAACTCTTGGATGGAAGACGCCCGCGGAAGCCCTGGACGACTACTTAAAATCTGTTCAACAATGCAGTGTTGCGAGGACCGGTTGAATCCGCCCAATACGCGAGCCATGAATTCCAGCGCAAGCTGGCCTCCTACGGGATGCGCTGCTCGATGAGCCGCAAAGGAAATTGCTGGGATAACGCGCCGACGGAAAGCTTCTTCAACAGCCTGAAGAACGAGCGGGTACACGGCACGAAGTACCGCACGCATCGCGAAGCCGTGGCGGACTTGTTCGAATACATTGAAGTGTTTTATAACCGCAGTCGTCGTCATTCATCGCTTGGCTTCATGTCGCCAACCCAGTTCATGCAAGACTGGCTTGCGGCTCAGCGGACAAAGGATACGGCCGCATAACCCCGGGCCTCTGGAAGGCGAAAAACCGAGGGAAGCTCACTTCGTAAAGACGCGCATAGTATTCGAGCACCGCCAGCACCGACCACAGTGCATCGTTATCGCGCAGATTCAGAGCCGTCGACACCCGACGCATACGCAGCAGGATCGCGTCGTCCGGCTTTTCCCCGGTGACGTCATAAAAGAGCCGGGCGAGTGGATCGACAGGACGCCCGCGCCGCGCCCGCCGCTCAGGCATTGCCCGTCACCCCGACGAACATCGCGTCATAGAGCGCCCGCCAGCGCAGCAGCTCCGCGCGCTGCCCGATGGGTAACGACTCTGCCGCCTTGCGCACCGACAGGCGCTGACTGCGCAGATCGTCCGCCACGCGATCCGCGAGTTCGGGAAAATCGAGCGACTTGCCCTTCGCCTCGACACTCTTGCGGATTTTCGAGTCCTGATACAGCACGAACCTGTCCGGTGTACCGTAGTGGCCATTGCGCACGACGTGCGTCATCGCATCCGGGAAGGTTTCACCGAACTGCCGCAGCAGTTCCAGACTGTCGCGCTGCCGGTTGATCACCCAGAACACGACCAGCCGCCTGCCAAGCTCGCCCAGCGTGCTGGCCAGCGTCGCGCCGTAGCGGGCGACGCCATCCTGGTTGCGGGCTGCCGTGCTGACCACCACAACCGCGTCGCGATGCTCGTCGCAGTAGTTAACGAAATTGATCCACCCGTCCGCCTCGTCCAGATCGAACGCGGCGCAATCAATCTCACCCTGTACGGCCTTCATCACGTCAGGGTTTGATGTGTCATTCTCAACCAGCACAGGCTTGACGCCGCGCCGCTGCAGATGATCGACCAGCGCGAGCGCGACGAGGCTCTTGCCAACGCCGCCCTTGCCGCCGCCCACAAGATAGATTGGATTGACTGCCGTATCCATCGCGACTCCTCTACAGATCGTCGGTGTCGGGCCGGATCGCAAATCCGAGTGCACCCTGCACTTGCCCGGACCGCGGTCTGGCTTCCGTCTTCCCCCCATCCTTGCGAACGTGCTTTGTCTGAGACGTCGCATCCTGCGCCCGCGGTTGCGTCGAGAACACCTTCTCAGCACCGGGCGCGCGTGCACCTGATGCTGGCCGCGCAACACCACCTGCGCTACCGCCTTTCGTGGTCGAACGCAGTGCATAGCGAATCGTCCCGGCTGTGATGTCGAGCCCTTGCCGCTGCGCCTGCTCCGCGATCTGCTCCAGCGTATAGCCCTTCGCCTGCGCAGTCCTCACGCGCACACGCATGTCCTTCATCGCATCGCGCACCGTCACTCCTCGTTCGGTATCCGGCTTCTCTGGCAGCGCATCGAGTGCACGACCAAACGCCTCCCATTGCGACTTCGTATAGACCTTCGCAACAGGCATCGTTACCCTCCTGAACATCGACTACGCATCTCTGTGACACCATCGTGCGCACGTCCTGAGCACGCGTCAACACGGTTTTTACGCACGACCTGCTCGCGCAGGAACACACCGGCAGTGAAGGGAAAGTAGGAGAACAATCCACTTTTTTCGTGTGTGGTGCGCACGCGACACGCTACATCAACGCATCAAGGAACGCCGCCGTACGCTCGCCATTCACTCCCGAGGCCATCACGTTGCCGCGGGATTCTGGCTTCGCCCTCGTCAGATGTGCGCGTGCGGATTCCACACAACTGCGAGGAACTTGGTCACAATGCTCTGCGTTTGTCGGCGAGACCCATAGTCACGCGATAGCGCATCGCTGGCATCGCAACGTGCGCAATTTGTCGGCCGCTCCGCGCGTTACGTTGACAGCCTACGCTCTCGATTTGATTCTTTATACGTCCCGCGAAACGAATCGCTTAGCGCATTTACTCCGCGAACAATTCGCACTTTGCCCGTGCGCCAAACGTAGCGGAGTACGCACATTCCACACATCAGGTTCGCCACTGGTCAGCAGCGCATGGCGCAGTGGTTGCACATCCCTTAACACATCGTTTTACGCAATACGTTGGCTCAGGTGGTAACCCTAAGTCGCATCATTTTCGCTGGGACAACGCACGTCGTTCTCCAGGGCTCGATCAGACGTTTACGTGAAAGCGGCAACCTCTGCGTACGGCGTTTACTCTGGGCCACAAAAAATGCGCGAAGAACAAGGGACGGCAGGATAGGCTACCGCCGGTTTTGGGCGCCATGCGACGCACTTCTAGGATGCAACCCCGACCGACGGACAGAGGTGGCCGCGCAAATTCGGACAATCGGATAAGTGGTTTGGCCGGGGCCTGAGCCAGTGATAATGCTGGTAAAGGAACCGAGGAAATGACGAAGAGAACCCGAGGGACGCACTCAGCCGCGTTCAAAGCGAAAGTGACGCTGGCCGAACTGGCGCAGCAGTTTGATGTGCATCCGAACCAGATCACGGAATAGAAGCGGCAGTTGCAGGAGCGTGCGACAGAAGTGTTTGGTGCGACCGGTGCGCCGTCGAGCGAGCCGCCGGTGGACGTGAAAACGCTGCACGCGAAGGTCGGACAGTTGACTCTGGAGAATGATTTTTTGTCAGGAGCGCTCGGCAAAGCCGGACTGCTGAGCGCAAAGCGATGATTGACCGTACGCATGCGCTGCCGGTTTCGCGACAGACGCGACTGGTTGGCATCGCGAGGTCGAGCGCGTATTACCGGGCGCAGCCAGTCAGCGAGGTCGATCAGTTGCTGATGCGGCGAATCGACGAACTGCACATGGAGTTTCCATTTGCCGGGGCACGGATGCCGGCGCGCCTGCTGCGCCGGCAAGGCCATGGGGTGGGTCGCCGTCGCATACGCACACTGATGAAGCGCATGGGTGTCGAAGCGCTGTACTGCAAGCCGAACACGAGCCGGCGCAACGCACAGCACAAGATCTGGCCGTACCTGCTGCGCGGCATGAAAATCGACCGTGCCAATCAGGTGTTCGCCCTCGACACGACGTACATTCCGATGGCGCGCGGCTTCGTGTACCTGACGGCGGTGGTGGACTGGGCGAGTCGCAAGGTTCTCGCGCACCGGGTCGCCATCACGCTGGAAGCCACGCACGCCGTCGAGGCGCTGGAAGAGGCGTTCGCCCGCTACGGACTGCCGGACATCATGAACACCGATCAGGTTAGCCAGTTCACAGCAGGCACGTTCACCGAGGCTGTGTTGAGCCGGGGCGTGCGGCTGTCGATGGATGGCAAAGGGGCCTTGCGCGACAACGTGTTCGTCGAACGCGTGTGGCGCAGGATCAAGTACCAAGAGATTTATCTGCGAGCCTATGAGTCGGTCAGCCATGCCCGGCGCTCCATCGGCGACTACATCGAGCTGTATAACCGGAAACGGCCCCATTGGAGCATGCCGGACCAGACGCCGGCTGAGGCATACTTCGCGACGCTGCCTGCGATTAAATCGGCAGCATGATTGCCTCGGACGTTCCACTTAAAAATCTCAGAAAACTGTCCGAAGGAGTGAGGCCACATCTACCCACGGATGTCGCCCAAGATTGCACCCAACATTACCGGCATCCCAATAGACCACGATGATGAGGTATAGGAGCACGAGCCAAAAGGACTACTGTGCCGCGAATTGTCAGAGGCAGGTCAGGTGGTTGCCCGCATGAATTCCTCGAACCCCGACTCAGCCATCAACTTGTCGAAGTCCTCGTCTGCCATCGCTTTGTTGGCTTTCAATTCATTCGCCAAATGTACCCACTGGAAGCTGCCCCGGATTTCATAATTCTCCTTTGCTGCGGTAACAATCGCCACGATCTCATCGGAGGTGAACGAGTCAGCCATTTGGGAAAGCAGTCGTCCCCATGAATTTGCCGAATCATAGTTCTTGACCGTCAAGTAGCGGGCGATGACCGTCTCTCTGATAACCGGGTCCGCTGGTAAAAATAGGTACAGCCACTCATCCAGCTCCGCATACGTCAGGCGTTTGGCTCGCACTATGGCTGTGTCGCGCAACATCGGTTCGTTAAGCCACCAGAAGAGGTGGCCGACTTGTTCGGTGGGCAAATGAGTTATGAAATACTTCAGCCTTACTTTCTCCGCCTCAGCAAGCGCAATCCAGACTTCCTCATCAAGCGCGACCAGATCGGTCGCCCGCGCTAATCCATCTGCTGAAGTTATCGGGTGCACGAGTTTCGATAGATCACTGCGGACGGTCTCCCTCCATACTCCTAGGTGCATTTCCTTGATAACGGCGAAGACCTGGTTAAGCTGCGCTACTTGCCGTACATCAGTAGCGGGGTCCAGTAGATCCTTAACAACCACTATCAGGAAATTGCGTACTAAAGAGGTTCGACCACGCTTGAGGGGGCTGCTTGCGAGAACGGCGCGTACGTCCGCGAGCTTCATTGGAAAATACGGCGACCTCACCTCGTCCACTAACCTGGTCAATGCAGCTTTTCCCTGAGACGGCTCGTGCCTAAGAAGATGCTCGACAGCGGAGCGGATATGGACGCGCGCAAGCTCGGCGGAAGGTGAAAAGACCTCGTTCTCACTTGCCATCGATGGATGAGCACACCGGTTGCGATCTTCCTGCAACCGGCTGAGGTCAATGTGTTCGACCGGCGAGATGAGTTCAAATCGGTCTTTTGCGACGTCCAGCAAAGACCGCTCAAAAGTCAGGGAACGTGGGATGTCGTTCTGGGCTCGCATCGCATCGAAAGCCTCCACTTGCGAGAGTGCTTCTTTGTCACCACTCAGCGCAAGTTCCCGGAACTTGTCTATCAGGTCAAATGCGACGGCGATCCATGTCGCAACGATCGCCGACCTGTACGCTCCACTCCGGTAACAGGCCACGGCTTCGCGTATGTATGATTTGGCGCGCTCATCGCGACAGTGAAGAACAAGCTCATCCAGGTCGTGCAGCATTGCTGCCTCCGTTCTGTTAGTCACATTTCTGTGCGGCAATTGTACTTCCGACCGTCGAGGCTGCTTGATGAACTGAAGCAGTGGAATAGCTTTACCGAACATAGCTTGCATGCTAGAAGCCGTGCATGGACATGACCTCGCAGCTCGCGACGGACACAGCCGTGCCGAAAAGCGCGCTGCTCGATCCGGTGGCCGACCTCGTTCGCGACCGCTACCGGCGTGCGCGGCACTGGCGTGCGGTGGACCGCATCGGCAGGTACACCGTCGAACAGGCGCTGCAGAATTCCTACCGCCAGTACCACAGCATTCTCGATCCCCGCGACGCGGAGCTGGTCGAGGCCTCGGGTATCGACCTCGACATCTCGATCACGAAGCACAAGACAGACGTACTGGTTGCATGGATGCGGGACCTGCTGCTGAACAGTGCAGACGCCCCGTTCATTATCAGTCCAACGCCGGTACCCGAGCTGTCCCCCATGGGCAAGGCGCAGGTAGTCCAGCAGGTCAAGAAACAGCTGCTCACGCAGGGCGCGATGGCCGCGCCGCCTGGCCCTGACGGTATCCTGCAGATGGTCCGCACGATGAAGGCGCAGCAGCTCGCCGCTGAGCAGGACGTGGCCCAGGCGGCAGCCAAAGGCATGCAGCAGAAGATCGAGGACCCGCTGATCGAGGCGTCGTTCCGCGACGAGCTGCTGCAGTTCCTCACCAACTTCGCGCTTTATCCGTATCCGGTGATGACCGGACCGACGCCGGAGATGCGCCCGGTTTTCTCGTGGCATGGTTCGAACCCCAAGCAGACCTATGAGCCGATGCTGGTGGTGCGCAACGTCAGTCCGTTCGACTACTTCTACTCGCCCGACTCTCCCGGCGCGAGCAAGGGCACCTTCGACATCGTGCGCGACCGGATGACGAAGCACCGGCTCCTGATGAGTGCCACGCTCCCCGGCTACATCACGAAGAATGTGGTCGCGGCACTCGAACACTTCGCCTTGCCCGAGACGAACCGCGACTGGCTGAACCCGAACCCGGACAAGCCGATGATCGGGTCGACCATGTGGGGGCTGGACGAGTCGATTGACGTGATCCGTCATTTCGGCCTGCTCTCCGGCCGGGAGCTGCGCCAGTACGGGCTGTCGGCAGACGATTCGGAGTACCACGAAACGGAAGCTGTCCTGCTGGGTCAGTGGACGATCAGGCTCATGATCAATCTGAATCCGAACGTCTCCGGAGCGGCCCATCTACGCGACGGCTTACCAGAGCACACCGGGCAAACTCGCTGGCTATGGTGTCGGCCAGCTCGTGCGTGACATCGAGCGCGCCTTCATGGCAGCGCTGCGCGGGACCCTGGAAAATGTCAGCTATTCGGTCGCGCCGCTGGGCGAAGTCGATTACCGCCGTATGCAGCGTTACATGGCCGAAGACCAGATCGGCAACGTGATGGCGAGCACGATGGTGCCCGTCGATCCGGACCCGGCTTCCGGTGGCAGGCCCGCGCACTACTTCCATACCGTGCCGAGCATCACGTCGCAGACCATGCAGCTGATGCAGTTCTTCATCGACATGGCGGACCGGTGGACGGGACTGCCGGCGGCGCTGTCAGGCCAGCCGGTCGGCACGGGGGTGAACCGGACGTTCCGCGGCATCATGGCGCTGTACGGCAATGCGCTCAAGGGTGTGCAGAGCGCGCTGACCAACCTCGACATCGACCTGTTCGAACGCCTGGGCAACGCCTACTTCGACTGGAACATGAAGTACACCGACGATCCGTCGATCCGAGGCGATGCCAAGGTCAAGGCTCGCGGAACAAGTGGCTTGCTGGAAAAGGGAGTTGCCAAGCAGAACGCGCAGGACATGCTGCAGTTCATTGCGCAGCTCGCGCAGAGCGGCCAGATTTCCCCGGCGGTGCTGCGCTGGGCCATCGACCAGGCGCTGTCGGCTTCCGGGGTACCGCTCGACCAGTTCCCCGACGAAAGCACGCCCGCCCAGCAGCAGGCAGCAACTGCCCAGCCCGGCGCGCCGCCTGCCCCGTCACCCGTAGGAGGTGCAGGTGTTCCCGATTCGAACGTGGCTGCGTCGTCGGCTCCTGGTCAACCCGTGTGATGTTGACTCGGTAGTCGGCGACTGGATGGAAAAGATCTTTCCCACCGGGTGCTGGTGCTGCGCGGCGTTGCGGGGGATGCTGTATGGGATGCTGGTTAGCATAGCGATGCTGGCAATCGCAGAGGCGATCTATGTCCGCGCGTGCGGCTAAAGGAAAGTTTTGTTCCAACGTACCATCTGGCCCACCGAAAGGACGGTCCGCTTGTCCCGCAGCAGTTGGAGCGTCTCGAGCCTGATGCGGACCGCGCTGCGGGAAACAGCATATTTCTTCATGAGTTGGCCGGTCACGAATTCGTAGTTGTGGAGGTTACACGGCTGGTCATCCACATACAGCGCGCCGAACCCTTTGTCTGCGATCCCGAGTGTTCGCATCAATTTGTGGAAATCGTGGATGACTCTGGCGCGCGGCAATAGCATGCTCGATGCCATATAGTTAGCTTGAAATTCTAGCCGCGCGATCGCGGCGTTCGTCATGCCAGTGCGATGCAGAACGAAGTCGTTGCTATCACACGATTCGTGAACCAAATATCTGCCGTGATCGAGAAAGTGGTGAGCCATCTCGTGTGCCAATGTGAACCGTTCTCTGCCTTGGTTCGGCTCAGACTGGGCGAAAACCTGAATCACTAGTGGGTCAAAAGTGATCCGCCCCAGCAGCCTAGCACCCACCTCCGCGTCGTTGTGCGGCACATCCAGTTGAACCTGAAGTCCAGATGTGACCAACTCTCGCTTGCAAATCTCCTGTAACGCCACCTCCCCCCCGGAGTAACCAATCCGAGATAGCACCGACGCACCTAGGTCCTCAATTGCGGCCCCGGCCAAAAAAGCAACCTCGCGTGCGGCGCGCCGCTTATTCCTCGCTTTGAGAAGCGCATGCGGTGCAGCGGGAACCTCGGCACAAGTGTCTTCGATGAAGTCCCACAACGAGTTCGTCAACGCTTGCGGCCCTTGGAAGTAGAAGTCAAAGGACGCGTCTGGAAACACATCGTCTGAAAGTCCCCGCTCCAGATCTTCGTAGCCTGCGCCGCTAGCACTGGCCGTGACGGCAAGCGATCTTTGCAATTCCCATTTGAAGTTTTCGGGGCCGAAGTAGCGCGCAAGCCCCATTTTCTTGGCGTTCGCAAACTCTCGCGCACCTTTCTGATATGGAGCCGTGCTCACGACAATTGCCTTCGTGTTCGCAGCCCCGACCTGTTCGACCTTCGCAAAAAACTCTTCAACGTCATCAACGGGAACCGGATGCGAGTACCGTTTGCATTCAATTAGCAGAAGCACCAAGTGCTGTTGCTGGCCCGGCAAGTAAATTTCAAGCGAAATATCGAAGATGATCTCCGAGCATCTATCGCGCGAGTAGTAACCTTTCTTGGCAAAAAGCTTGCAGCAATCCTTCTTGAACGGCATGCGGCCAGCGTCTATCTCGTCCCGGAAATAATCGAAGATTTGTTTTTCAAATTCGTCACCGACCCGTGTTGTATTTGTGGGAGTGCTCATCTAGCAGGAGGTAAGAGATAGACGGGGACTACTTGGGCATCACTCGCGATACTACATTCTCTCATGCTGGCTCGCTTACAGGATACCGCGCGGCTCCAGCCGTCCATGTCCATTGCGAAGACCGATTGACACACCGCAATGCATAAGATAAACAGCGCAATGATTCTGGGGAGTTTCCGATGCTGGATGGAGACAATGTGTTCCCGCAGGACTGCGTATGGGACATATTCCTTGGCGCAGGCCAGGTCGAGGAAGTGACGCCGGATGGGGGCTTCAGTGTGCGCTTCGGCAAACGTTCGATGCGCTACACGCCTGACGGCTACTTCTCGGGCGTGAAGCGCGTGTACTGGTTCAATCCCATTGTCGTACTTCCGCGCAAGGGCCAGTACCGCCGCGTCGAGTTCATCAAGTCACTTGTCGAAGTCCTCGACCGCTACAGAGGTGTCTAGGGAGCGTCATGAACTGCGATGTCTCAACTGGAATCCTTAGCTGCGCGCCTGCACAGGCAGGCTCCCCAGGGCGCGTCATGTGACTCGCGGTACCGTACCGACATTGTCTTCGATGCGCATTCCGCGAGCCGCTACAGCAGCGTGTTCGTGGTCGAGCCAGGCGCTGCGCTGGTCGTGTCTGTATTCGATCTCGCGGGCGGCACGATGAAGGTCTTCAAGGTCGCGCTCGCGGCCAGCGACATGCCGCAGGGATATGCGTGTCCGACGCTGTGCGACGAGGGGCCGTCCGCGATTCCGCCCGGCGCGCTTTTTCCGACCATCACCCACCAGAAAGTTATCGTCACCAATGGCGTGGCGTGGGCCATGAGCGATAACGACGACATGAAGCTCATCAGCGTGCCAGGCGCATACCGGTTCGAGCTGTCTGACGACATGCTGGTGGGCGAGACGCATGTGGAAGCGCGACTCGTGCGTGGCGGCAGCGTGCCTGCCGTGGTGTTCTTCGGCAGTTCCGGGGAACCGGCATGATCCTCTTCGACAGCCGCAGCGCAAGCATCACAAGCCCGACCTTCATGGTGCGTCGTGGCAGGGGCGTCGTGCTATCCGCGTTCGGCCTCGTGCAGATGCTCAATGGCACGCCGCAGATTGCCGTCATCGAGAAGGTGCGGTATGAGGACGGCATCATGCCGCAGGGCGGCGCGTGCGAAGAAGGAACTCCACGAAGGGGGCGCGTTGATGACGTACACCGACGAGTACGCAAAATCGCGAGACTCGATCATCCGTGAGGCCGCACGAGCAAAGGACGTTCTGAAATCGAAGGACCTGAAGGAAGGCGCACTCACCGCACGTGACGCGGCGCTGAATTACGTCAACAGATGGAACGAGTTCTTCGACACGGGCTCGTCCCTCTCGATCTACTCGGCGCTGCGCGATCAGGGTGTGCCGAAACAGGAGGCCCTGTACCGCACGCTGGATCTGTTCGACCTGAACCAGCGTGGCAAGGCGACCGGATGGGCACGCGCTTTCATGCCGTTCGCCAACAGCGCGTTCAAGGGCGGCGCAAACTTCGTGCGCTCGATGGGCACGCGCCGTGGCCAGGCGACGTTCGCCACTGCCTTTGTCGGCGCGATGATGATGTACTCGATGGCGCGCGCCATGGGAGACGACGATCCCGACACCGGCAACGAGATAGACAACCTGCCGATGAGCACGATTTCGAACGGCATCCCCGTCAAGGTCGGAGACCACTTCCTGTCAGCGCCAGTCGGTTACGGCATTCCCAAGGTCGCCTGGGAAATGGCCGTGCTGGCTTCACGTGCGGCGGCAGGCAAGGCCGACATGAGCGATGTCGTGTTCGGCGCGGCCAGCTCGGCACTGAAGGAGACGACGCCGTTGCAGCTTCCGGAAGGTAGCAGCGGCAACCTGTTCAGGGACGCGTTCCTGTCAGCGACGCCCGGACTGCTACGCCCCGCCGCGCAGGTTGCGCTCAACACGTCGGCGTTCGGCTCGCCCATCACGCGGGACCTCTCGCCCGACCAGTACCGCTCGATGCAGGGGCAGCTGAACACCGAGGAATCGTACAAGCACCTGGCCAACGCGGTACGGGAAACAACCGGGCTCGATCTCGCGCCGGAGGAATGGAAGACACTCGTCAACGGCTACATGATAGGGCCGCTGACGGGACTTGCCAGCGCTGCGTTCCAGGAACCGGAAGCCAAGGGGAAGGCCGCCACTACGCGGGAGCAGCTGGGACTGATGGATGCGTTCGGCCTGTCGCGGCTCATCAAGAGCAATCCGCGGGAGCTGGAGAGTGTCTTCTACAGCGAGCTGAACCTTGCGCAGCAGCACCAGCGCGCCAGCGGTGCGGGCGACGAGGACACGGACTTCGCGACCAGTGACGCCGCGACGAAGGCGACCAACGCACTGCGCGCGCTATCGACGCAGGCAAACACGCTGTACAGGGAATCGGACGGCGACGTCGAAACGATCCGTCCGCAGCTTGAAGCCATCGAGCAGCAGCGCCAGCAGGTCATGCGCTCGTTCCTGCAGGAGACAGCTCATGCACGTCCGTAACCTCATCGTGCGCGTCGTCCCGTACCGGACCATCCGGACGTGCCTGCTGCTGCGCGAGTCGGCTCATGAGCCGGATTGCGAAGGTGAGCTTTTTCAGGACCCCGACATAACCGCGCGCATCGAGCGGGTGCACTGCTGGCGTCCGCCGCCGCCCAGGCAGATATGGAACGGCTGCTGTTACGTTGCATGCGCGGGTAACGACGATCCGCCGCCTTGCCCCGTCCCCGTGCTGGAGTACCCGGCCTTCGACCGTGATACGAACGGGCGTATCTGCTTTTACTGGGACAGGCTGCTTTACTCGCAACCGCCCGGGCGCTATAACGCGGCGATCCGGCGCGGCGACCGGACGCTTCTGTTGGCGCCCACAATTGGCGCTAGCAATGTTCACAGAGGCGCTAGCAAGTTCAGTAACTCCGCTAGCGTAGCCCTCCATTTCTGGGAAATCGCGGAGTTCGATAGCGAGATATCGCTCGCAGAGCGGCACCGAAGTTGGCGGCTTTTCCAAATATCGATGCAGGGACCGTTTCCAGCAGGCTATGATGCGCCGCGCAGTATTCAGCTTCCGGGTCAAGCCATTCCCTCTTCCACCGTGGGGCCGACACGTCGACATCGTTGAGCACGAGACATCTGAAACAGTAAGCAAGGTACCGCTGGTCGGCCATCCATTCGGGTGGAGTCTGGATCGAGGCCAATCTCCCCTCGCTCACCCGCGCCAACTTGGAGAGCTGATCCAACGGTGATGCGGAGACCGGCGGAAACAATATCCATCCCGCTTTTCCAAGGTCCGGCATATCCAGCCCCGTGCTCGTTTCCCATAGCATGCCCACGCTGACCTGGTAGCACGTCGCGACCCGACCTAGCCAACTGCCAAATGCCTCTTCGAAAAACGGCCTTGGAGCGACAGGCCAAGGCTTCCCAAGATCAGGCATGTTCGCGAGCGACACGCTCGAGATGTGAGATACCGATAAACTCGTCACCGTTTCGGATAGAAAGCTCCGCTGCGTCGTTCAGGATTGTCGAAATGGCACCGGTCAGCCCACCGCTCGCTTCCAGCACGTACTGGACAATCTCGCGCCGCGAAAGATCGGACGGCTTCCTCAGCGGCAGCACCCTTTCGAAGGCGGCGAGAAGCCGCCGAAGGCTATCGCTCTCTCTCCATCGAGGGATCTCGAACGGCCTGTAACGGCTCACCATCTGCGGATCGGTTTGAAGCGCAAGCACTGCGTCGCGAGTGCCCACAAGGACCATGCTGATCTGCAGATCATTTGCAAGGTATTTCAGTAGATTCAGAGACGCACGCTGCTCGCGATACGTTCCTGCGAGCAGGTGATGCACCTCATCCACAATCAGCATTTGCGGCGACATCCGTTTCAGGATATCCCGCGCCAGCCGTTCGAGAGACGCCAGACCCGCGGCAGCGTTATGTGGAGCGCCGAGTTCGAATAACAGTGCAGAATAAAACCTATGTTGATCTGGAGTCGGGGGCATCTGGACGGAAACAACCGGACACCGCTCTACACCTCGTCGCTCGTCAAACTCATTGGGATGAGCGCGCCTGAACTTCGCCGTAATTTTCGTCTTCCCAATGTTCGAATCGCCGTGCAACAAGAGGCATGGCATACGGTCGCGTGGGGGTGTCTCATAGAGCCTCTGAAGCACCTGCAACGCTTCAGTCGCGCGTGGATAATCGATCCAGCGATCACGAAGGAGACCTTTTACACGATCTTCGCTTCCCAACTGCGCCTGCTCTCTGGCAGCCGGAAGTAAGTGCGCCAGTCCATCGTGCTTCATGTCGGCTCCTTACCACTGTTCGACATCGTACGCGGTCACCGGCAAGTCATAATCCACCTGTTCCGCGTCCCGCTGCTCAGGTTGCTGCTCGGCGTCCTGTCGGTCTAGCCTTCCCACAGGAGGAATGCTCTGTGATCTGGAACGCCGACGCTTCCGTGTGGCTCGCGTCGCATTCATGATCACGCTTCGCTGTTCCATGATCGTCTCAAAAATTCCTTTTTCTGAGATCGTTCGCTGTCCTCTCTCCCTGATTGCTTTCAAGGCTGCCCGCTGTTCGAAGAGCGAGATGGGAGGCCGTCGCAAATCCGCGTAACGCACCTCTATGTAGCTCTTCTTTCCCGCACTTACGAATACCCTCGACAGGTCTTCGGGATGGTAACGCACAGTCACAGCACGGCGTGTCTCCCGCCATGCGGCGAACAACGGGTGCCAGTACCGGATCCGAAATATGTTGAGGCCATCCGCCTGTATTGTTCGTTGCTCGACTGGCAGAAACCTTATCAAGAATTGAAGTTCTGCATCCGGTGCATTCGGCAGATATCGGGACTCGGCCGAACCCGAAAGCTCGCGCCACTTCTCGGCAGGAGGAAGCTCAGACAGGCCGCGATGAGGGCTTTGGTGATATCGCCTTCCAATTTCGATCGTCATCCATTGTTCGAAGTCCCTTAATGTCAGGCTGGCGGTTTTCTCGGCCTGGCGAGCCTTGCGTCCTTTTGCGGACGATCCCGTCGCTCCTGGCAAGCCACGCACGCGCTCCATCAACGTCCGGTTCAACCGTTCAATATGGCCACCAAAGTGAGGCTTACCGACTGGACGATACATGAGGTCAATGCCGTATTCACGGCACCCGCTGCGGAGCGCCCTGCTCTTGAACTCAGCTGCGTTATCGAGATGCAGGACACGCGGAATGCCTCGCATGGGCCAGTCCGCTTCTACGCCTATCTTGGAAAGCCATGCCGCTTTCGGCAACGCGACCCGCGTGAGAAGCAAGCCAACCGTGGCCGCGCCGGGCCGCTCCATTCCTAAGTAGAAGCCCAGCACGCACCTCGACGCAACGTCAAGCGCGAGGGACAGCCAGGGTCGGCCAATGACCTGCCCGTCCACCTCGCTCACCAGCAGTATGTCGGCTTGCGTATGGTCGATCTGGACGATGTCGAGCGGATACCGGACCCCGAACGTGCCGGGTGCAACCATCGATTCGGGAAGTGCAGCCCGTGCCAATGCATCCTGCTGGCGATATGCAGTCCATCGGCGAGCCACCGTAGACCGACTGGGAGAATCCAAACCCGCAACAGCACATCGACGTTTTATTTCAAGCACCAGATCGGTTGCTGGATGGGCCAGTTGCCGTTGCGCGGGTAGCCATTCGTGCACGACATCGTCGATGACAGTCTCAACCGCGGCGTCCAGTCGGCCGCCTGGTATGCGACCGCAAGGAGACGGCTGCAAAGTGCTCGTCACAGGATTCGCGAGAAAGCGGCGACGCAAGCGATAAACAGTCGCCCAGTGAACGTTGAGCAATTGCGCCGCGCGTTTCGCCTGCTCCCGGGAAAGCACGCCGCTTCCAAGCGGTCTAAGCACTGACGCTATCTTCGCTGCCCGAGCTTCAATCTCTTCCGAGGAAGCCATGTCTACCCCCCAGTACGCGGGAAGGACGCGCTAGCAGCATTAAAGAACATGAAATCGACGCTAGCAACGTTAGTGGACACCGTGTCACTCAGTCGTTGTATCGATACAACAATGCAAAATCGCTGGATTTTCCGCTTTTCGGTCGGAATGTACGGCGTTTTACGACAAATTCGGCGCTAGCAGTTTCCTTGACACGGCTAGCGGCAATTGTGAGCACCAACAGCTGGCTCCCCTGTCGTTTCGAGAAGCGACGTACTCAGGAGTCTTCACCCTCTATCCGCTCCTGACGGGCAAACATCGCGCGCATTACGGAGAGATGCTGCGCGAGGCCACACGGTTGATCGAAGCCGGCAAGCTCACGCCGAATCTCGATCCTCGCCGGTTCCACCTGCGATCCGCAGAAAGCGCCTACGACGCCATCACGAGCGCCACCGCACGCGGGAAAATCGTGGTGGATGTCGCGTGAGATCGAACGTGTCAGCTTCGCTGTGTCGCGTGTGCGGATCTCCTTCAGCTGCGCCTGCCACTCGACATGGCCAAGCGTCTGGCGACCGCGAAGGTCACGCCGGCTCAGTGGGACGACATCGCGAATGACAGAAGCCTTTGAATTGATCCGGCAATCCGCCCATAACGCAAATCCTGGGCCGCGGTCCTGACATGATCAGCCACACCTCCTCGGCTGCAGGCTGGTAGGGCCAGGCTGGATCGCAGTCCCAGATCGGCAGCGCCCGACCCACGAGAGACAGTCACGTTTACGAACGGTGATGATTGCCGCCGTCTAGATCAGCTTGACGGGTCCGCCATCGATCCGAACGCGAAACAGCGAATACGGTTTCTCCCGCCGATCGACGCCGTTATGGAACTGCGCTTGCCGGTGGAGCTGATTCGCGGTGAAGTAAAGATAGCCATCGCTGGCGACCGAGAGAGTGTCGGGCCAGAGGATTCGCGGATCGTGCGCGATCGTTGTCCACTCGCCGTCGGCGCCACGCTGGCGAATGCCATTGCGTTCGTAGTCGCCTGCGTAAATCCGCCCCCGGTCGTCCGCTTCAAGACCGTCGGACGCGCCCTTTTCGCCCAGGTCGACGACCGCGCTCGCCACATCTGCTTCGGATGATGCTTCATCGAGCAGCAGCGAGGTCGGCACCGAGAAGAGATGACGGCTCGACAGCGGGCAATAAAACAGCGATGCTCCATCGGCGGATATCGCGATGCCATCCGAAGCCACGCTGAAGGGCGAAGGTGCGTTTCCTTGGCTGCGAATAGCGAGCCGTTCGCCTTCGACCACGGGAACGAATGCGGGATCCGCCGAAGTCGAAGGGTGGCCCGAGAGCTTGCGCCAGCTATGACCGCTCGCGAGATCGACGACGATGATTCCGCCTGGTCCCGACACCGACGAGTCGGTGACGTATGCGACGCCGCCCGCGCCGCTGCGCAGGTCGAAACGGACATCGTTGACGTAAGTGGTCGGCAAAACGACGCTGGCGGGAAGCACGATCGTCCTGACCACCCGGTCCGCGGTCAGATCGACGGCGACGAGCTTCGCGCCGCCATCGACGGGGGTCGAAAACGATGGCGCGGCCGTGTCGAGGATCCACAGACGATTGGCCGCGTCGACCACCACGCTTTGCACGCTACAGAGCGTTTCGCCGGGCCGGTCAGCGTCGAAACGGTTGATCGCCGCGTCGGGATACGGCGCCACCTTGCCTGCGCGCAATTCGCCGACGGTGAACGGCACATCGTCGCCCCAGCGCGGAAAATTCACGAAGATGCGTCCATCGTGCGAAACCGTTACGCCGGTCGGCATCGCATCGTAGAAAGCGAAGACCGGCTCGATTTCCCCGATCGTTTTGTCAGCGGCGAGCTGTGCCGCGCCTGCCGATGCGATGGTATGTACTGAATTCGACATGTCGTGCTCCTTGATTGATCAATCGCGTCGGCGCCCGAGACTTGCTGCGCGCACCGCTTTTGCCGGGTTGGACCGCCGCACTCTCCAGTGCCATCACGGCTATCGCCTTGCCTGATGCCCGCACCTCCTCCGCCGCGCCGCTGCCGCTTCTAGAAGCCTGTGAGAACCGTCTTGCCGATCGACCGGCCGCCCTCGACGCGTGCATGAACGCGCAGCAGATTCTTCGCATTGATCGGACCCGCGTCCTCGGTCAGCGTCGTTCTCAGAACGCCCGCGTCGACGAGATCGGCGACGCGGTTCAGCAGGCGATGCTGCTCGATCATGTCTGCCGTCTGAAACAGTGACCGCGTGAACATCAGTTCCCAATGCACCGACACGCATTTGAGTTTGAGACTCACGATGTCGAGCGCCGCAGGGTCGTCGATCAGCGCGAGTTTTCCCTGCGGCGCGATGATTTCGCCGATACCCGGCAGATGCCGGTCGGTGGCGGTCAGGCTGGCAACGTACTGAACCTGCTCGACGCCGATGTCCCGCAACCCGTCTTTCAGCGGCTTGTGATGATCGATCACACGATGCGCGCCCATCTTCCGGCACCACGCGATCGTCTCCGGCCTCGACGCCGTCGCGATAACGGTCAAACCCGTCAGCATGCTGGCGATCTGCGTAAGGATCGAACCGACCCCGCCCGCCCCGTTGATGATCAGGATCGCCGCGTTGCGCTTGCCTGCATGTTGCGTTACACACAACCGGTCGAAGAGCAACTCCCACGCGGTGATCGACGTGAGCGGAAGCGCCGCCGACTCGCCGAACGACAACGTCGCCGGCTTGCGCCCGGCGATCCGCTCGTCGACGAGATGGAATTCGCTGTTGGTCCCGGGCCTGTCGATGGCGCCGGCGTAGAACACCTCGTCGCCTGGCTTGAAGAGCGTCACGTCCCGGCCCACGGCCTCCACCACGCCCGCCGCGTCGAATCCCAATATCGCGGGTCCGCCATCTGCAGGTGCGCGGGTCGCGCGCAGCTTGACGTCGGCGGGATTGACCGAGACTGCCCGGACTGCCACCCTCAGATCATGCGGGCCGGGCTCGGGTGTGGGCAACTCGAAGTCGACCAGCCCGCCCGATGCGCTGGACGGACCCGCGACACGGTAACCAATCGCTTTCATGTGTCAGTCCTCTTCGTCATGACATCGGTACGCGCGCGGCGTCGGCTAGATCAGCGACGGCACCGCCGGATCGATATGCACCTCGACGAGGTACGGGGCACCCGCCGCGAGGCCACGGCGAAGCGCGGCTTCGAGGTCCGATGGATTGTCGATCCGCTCGCCCGCCACGCCGTATCCTTTCGCGAGCGACACGAAATCGAGGCCGGGTAGATCGAGGCCGGGCACCCCAGGCGTATCGAGCTGATTGGCGAACGCCTTCAGAATATTGTAGGCGCCGTTGCGAGGTACGACGAACAGGATTGGCAGCGCGTGCTGGACCGCGGTCCACAATGCCTGGATCACGTAGTTGGCCGCGCCGTCGCCGACGATATCGATGATTTGACGCTTGCCGCCGTTGTCGCGCTCCGCCAGCGCGACGCCGACCGCCGCCGCGAGACCATAGCCCAGCACGCCGCTCGACATCGAAAAAAACGAACGCGGCGAGCCTGTCGGAATGCGCTGGCGAAGCAGCTTCATCGTCGAAAGCGATTCCTGCACGATGATGCTGTCCGCGGGCCGCACTTCGTTGATCGTGTGATACAGATAATCCGCCGTGATCTGCCCGTCGATCACCGGCAGCGGCAGCTTCGCGGCGGGAACCGGTGCCTCGCGCACGGCCTTCGGCAGATGCTCGGTCAATACCGCGCAGGCACGGCCGGGATCGGCCAGGAAACTGTCGCCGACCGGAGCGCGCGCCGCTTCGGAGGGATCGTCGGTGATGTGGAACAACCGCGAACCTGTCGGAATGAAATCGCCGGGAACGTACGGGTAATAGCGGAACACCGGCGCGCCGATCACAACGATCACGTCGTGCCCCGCGAGCTGTTTGCCGAGCGGCCCGATCGCGCTCGTCAGCACGCCCTGATAGGACGCATGCGTTTCGGGAAAGCCGGGACGGCCTTCGGCTGGCGCCGCCCAGACCTTGCAGCGCAGACGGTCGGCGAGCGCCACCGCGTCGTCCCAGCCGCCGCTCTGATCGACTGCGCCGCCGATCACTAGCACCGGCGAGCGCGCTTGCGATAGCGCGTCGATGATCGGCGCGAGGTAGGCCGGGTCCGCACCCAGCCTGCGGCTTACCGAACGGATGACCGGCACCGCAGGACACGGCTTGTCGACATCGTCCATGGGAATCGACAGAAACACCGGTCCGGCAGGCGGCTGCACCGCCATCGCATAAGCGCGCATCAACGCGCCCGGCACATCTTCCGGACGGGCCGGCTCGTAGGCCCACTTGACAAACGGCTGCGCGATCGCGAGCGGCTGCGTGTTGGTCAGGTAAGGTTCGAGCAGCAGCATCTCACGTGTCTGCTGCCCAGCCGTGATGATCAGCGGTGCGCGGTTGTACCACGCGCTTTCGATATTGCCGAGCGCGTTGCCCATGCCCGCCGCCGTGTGCAGATTGACCAGTACCGCTTCGCCGGTCGCCTGCGCGTAGGCGTCGGCCATCGCGACTGCGGGTGCTTCCTGCAAGGCCAGCACATAGCGGAAGTCGGATGGAAAATTCTTGAGCAGCGTTTCTTCGGTCGAGCCGGGATTGCCGAAAATCGTGGTCAGCTTCAATTGACGCGCAACTTCGAAAAACGCCTGTTGTACGGTCGTCGTCATAGCGGTTCCTTGAGAAAAATGAGCCGTTCAACCCGCGTTCGTGACGGAGGGCGGCGGCGAACCCGCGGGCGTCACGCTGACAAGCTTGCGATTCACAAACTCTCCGAAACCCAGCTCCGACAGTTCCCGCCCGTAGCCTGAGTTCTTGATGCCGCCGAACGGCAATTCGGGTGCGGTCCACGTCGGGTGATTGACGAACACCATGCCGCTTTCGATCTGCGCCGCCACGCGTCGGCCGCGTTCGAGATCGGCGGTGAACACCGAGCCGCCCAGTCCGAACGGCGTGGCATTGGCCAGTTCGATGGCTTGCGCCTCGCTCTCGACGACGTAGAAAGACACGACCGGCCCGAACAGCTCCTGCCGGTAGATCGGATTGTGTTCATCGATATCGGTGAGTACCGTCGCCTCGACGTAGAAGCCCGGACGATCCGGCCGGCCACCGCCCAGCGCGACGCGCGCGCCATGCTGTTTTGCGACGTCGATCTGATGCAGCAGCCCGCGCATCGCGTTTTCGGACGACACCGGTCCGAGCGTGGTTGCCGAATCGGCTGGATCGCCCAGCTTCAGCGCGCCCATGCGCGCGACGAGACCGTCGAGAAACTGCTGCCCGCGCGCTTTGCCGATCACGATCACCCGCTTGGCCGCGACGCAACTCTGGCCGGTGTTGTTCATTCGCCCCCACAGCGCATTGTCGAGCGTCGGTTCCAGCGGCGCGTCCTCGAGCACGATCAGCGGATCGCTGCCGCCCAGCTCCATCACCGACTTTTTCAGCGCCCGGCCCGCGCGTTCCGCGACCGCCGCGCCCGCGCGTTCGCTCCCGGTCACCGTCGCGCCCCGCACGCGCGGATCGTCAATCAGCCTCGCAACCTGATCGAAGTTTGCGAATACGTTCGTGTAGATGCCTTCCGGCGCATCGACGTCCTGAAACAGGCGCTCGAACGCCAGCGCCGATTGCGGCACATTGCCCGCGTGCTTGATGATGACGACGTTACCCACCATCAGTTGCGGACCGGCCACCCGCGCCAGCTGGTAGTACGGAAAATTCCACGGCTCGACGCCAAGAATGATGCCCAGCGGATGCGTCTCGATGCTGTTGCCCGGCATCCCGTCGACCTCGACAGGGCTCAGATAGTGCGCCGCGCGGTCGGCGTAGTAATCGAGGATCGCGGCGGACAGCTGGACCTCGGCGCGCGCCTCGGCGATCAGCTTGCCCATTTCGGTCGTCAGATATCCTGCGTACTCGTGCGCATGCGCGCGCAACTTCGCGGCGGCCGAGCGGACGATTCGCGCGCGTTCCGCGACCGGCCGCCGGCGCCACGTTTCGAAGCACGCTTGCGCGCGATCCACCACCTTGTCGAGATCGGAATCCGTGATGTCGGGAAACGTTCTGACGAGTTCGCCGGTGGCGGGATTGATCGTTTGATAGGCCATAATTTTTCTCCTTTCAGACATGGGCGACGCTGACTGATGCGGTTTGCGGAGGACTTGTCCGCCACGTGCCCGGCTAGACCGGCACCTCGTATTTCGAAACGTTTTTCTCGTTCCAGCTCATGCCGATTCCGGGACGGTCGGGCGTCCATACAACACCGTCGCGCGGTTCCAGCGGATCAGCGAGTATCGGATTGGCCCAATCGACCCATTCCAGCCAATGAGCGGTGGGCGTCACCCTGAGCAGATGCGCGGCGATCTCCGGATACAGATGATTCGACAGCTGCACGCCCGCTGCTCCCGCAACGTGCGCGGTCTGCAGCCAGCCCGTGACGCCGCCGATGCGCATCAGATCGGCCATCGCGTAGTGGACGGCGCCGGCGGACAGGAACGTGAAGAAATCGCGCGAGCCGTAGAAGTTTTCGCCGATCTGCAATGGCGTTCGTACTTTCTGCGCAAGCTGCACGTAGCCGCGAACGTTGTCGTATGCGATCGGCTCTTCGATCCAGTAAAGACCCTGATCGTCGAGTTCGTGGCAACGGCGGATCGCATCGCCCAGTCCGAGCGCCTGATTGAAGTCCACCATCAGGTCGATGCCGGCGCCGACGCCTTCGCGCACGGCGCGAATCGCCGCCAGATCGTCCTTCAGGTGCACGCTTCCAAGCCGCAGCTTCATCGCCTGAAAACCGCCGTCGGCCTGTAGTTCGCGCGCCTCGCCGGCCAGCGTCGCGACGTCGTGCCGCCACAGGCCGTTGCTGTTATATGCACGGTTCGGCCCCGGCGTTCCGCCGAGAAACACCGCTAAAGGAAGATTCGCCGCTTTGGCGAGCGCATCCCAGACCGCCATGTCGAGGCCCGAAACGGCGATCGTCGAAACGCCGGTGACGCCGTCGACATTGAGCGCTTTCATCGCCGCGTCGAACAGATCGAAAGGCGCAAGCGGTCTGCTTCTGAACGTATCGCCGAGCTCACGCAACGCGGTGACGATGGCGGGCACCGACGCGGCACGATACGGCGCAACGTAGCTGTGTCCGGTGATACCGCCTTGCGTCTCGACATCCACGAGGATCATCGGCCAATGATCGAAGCGGCCGATTCCCGCAATCACCGGGCGGCGCAGCGGCACCACGACCGCACGCACTTTCACATTCTTCAGGGTCAGTGAACTATTCATCGTAGGTCCGGACATCCAGCGTGAACGGGAACAACATGTGTCCATCATGACGATCTCGCGCGACAGATTCTTTCGCGTGCGCGCCGCACTTTAGATTTCGCACCGGCAACGCATGCATGCCGAACCCGCCAGCTTCACGATCCGGCGATCTGATGCGGCGGAGTCACGCCGGCAGGTCGATACGGCAAGAACGATACGGATGCGAAAGACGAGGACGGCGGACGATGCTCTTATTCCGCGGTGGGCGTCTGCAACCCGTGCTTGCGGAACCTTGCCGCTCACGCCAATCCACCTGATCAATCGAGGAGTTCAGTCATGAGTGCTATCGCCGTTGTCATTCCCGAGGACAAGTTTCGCGACGAAGAACTCTTTGTTCCAATGGCGGCCTGGAAACACGCGGGAATCAGAACGAAACTGTTTTCGACCGTGCTCAATGAGGTGACCGGCGACCTTGGCGGTAAGGCGCAGCCCGAAGCGCTCCTGGAAGACCTGGATGCCAATGACTTCGATGCGATCGCAGTCATTGGCGGCAGCGGCACGGTGAGTCATCTATGGAAGAACGCCGGGCTGCAAACGATGCTTCGTGCGTTCGATGAAAAGCACAAGCTGGTGACGGCCATCTGTGCCGGGGCAGTGACTCTCGCTTATGCCGGCTTGCTGCAGGGCACACGCGCGACGACATACCCCGCCGACATGATGATCACCGAGCTTGAAAAGCATGGCGCCACCTATGCATCCGATCACGCGATCACGGTGGGAAATATCGTGACCGGCGACGGCCCGATGGGTGCGAGCGAATACGCGGAGGCCGTGATTCAGGCGCTTTCAACGAGACACGACATGCCCCCGGCGTGAGCGCGGGAGCAGGCCCTGAAGCGGCGTGCGGCATTCGTGCCGGCACGCCGCTCACCGCATCGGCGATGACTTACCGCGCTTCGTCAATGGCCGCCCGATACCGCAATCGTCAGTTCGTTCCTGACAGTCGAGACGCCTTCGACCGCTTGCGCGCGGTCGTTGGCCGTCTGGATCTGCACTTCTTCCGGAACGCTGCCCGCCAATGTCACGGTACCCGAGCGGGCCACCACGGTCAGGCGCGACACGTCCACGTCACCAGGCTTCGCGATTGCGGATCGAACGTTGCGTTCGAGGCGGCGATTGGATTGCCTCGCAGCTTTGCGCGCCAGCACCGCGCTCGATGGCTTATAAGGCTGTGCCGCCTTGGACGGCGGATAGTTGCCGTTGTCGGCCTGCGCTGGCGAATTCAGAAGCGCCACCCCAACAAGCGCCGACATCAATGCTGCAGGAACCTTCATCTTCATTCTCCTTTGTGTAGAACAGTTCGCGTAGATAGAGGATCGAGTACGCACGCACCCGACGATCCGATGCTATCCGCGCCCATCTGTCTGTTCTTTCGCAAGAGGACAAAGCTTGCCAATCCGCACGCTGCTCAGAACCGCGCCGGCTTCCCGACGAGGCGCCATTGAGGTAGCTTGCGTTCCTGAACGACAGCGATGCAAGCGAAGGTGTGCTCCGGCCCAACGCGCCTGCGATATGCCCGAACTCGCTGACGTCCGCGAACGCATCGTCACGCGCCGAACAGTATTCTTCTGCGCCAGTCTTTAGGCGTTGCACCCATACGCCGTTTAAACACGGTGGCAAAATGCGCGTGAGAAGCAAAACCACTGTTTAGCGCAACCTCCAAAATGTTCATATCTGTTTTCTGCAGCAACTGCCGGGCATGCTGCAGACGCCTTTCCTGAAGATAGCTGTGTGGCGTAAAGCCGGTTGCTTCGCGAAACTGCCTGGCGAAATGCATGCGTGTCAACCCGACACTCGATGCGATATCGGACAAACGGATCGGGTCGGCAAGATTGGCCTCGATGTACTCCATCGCACGCTGAAGTCTCCAGCGCGGCACCGTACGGTTTTCCTTGCTTGCGTGCAGCGGAAACAGCCGGGCCAGAATGGCCAGCGACAGACTTTCGACGTACAACCCGTTGACCGGTTGATGTTCGTCATGCGTGCTGGCAAGCAGCCGGCCCAGTTGTTCGAGCGTGCGGTCGTAGAAAATGCTATTGCCTGGAATCTGGTCGTCGCCCAACTCCCCGCCATCGAGTAATTCCGCGCAATAACGATTCAATACATGGTGCGCGACATAGAGGTGAATAACATCGCATGAAGATCTAAGCGCGACGGAAGCGGCTTCGCCCGGTCGGGAAACATGCGAAGCGCCGGGCGCGAGACGTCCGTCCACCACCAGACGTCCGGCATTGCGAAACTCGACCGACGTACTCGCGAGCTGAATCCCGATGATGAAGCGGTTCTGATCGTTGTGGCTGATCGTGCGTCCTGTGAAAACGCCGTTCTGCATCCAACGGGATGCTTCGATGCCATCAGCGTCGGCGACCGGCAACGAAACCGAAGCGCGCGGAACGCGCCACACTTCTTCCTTTGCTACCCACACCGGTTGCGATCGCCCCGCATCCGGCGGACTGCCGAAACCGCGCACGATGTCACCCACGGGCGCATGGTCGGAATTGGAAAGTGGATCCATGACGTTGACATCCATAGAAGATAAAAAGACCGCACGAGCCAGGCGCGACACGTGACATCGCCAATCGCTTTGCGCCGGGTCCGATGTTCGGCCGATCGCCCTCGCCGGATCCCGCGGCGGATACGCCGTTTGCGTAATCAAGCCTATCGCAGAGGCGGTATTGATGCTGTTGGAAGTTGTGAAAATATGCGGATTGTCGTGAAACGAATGCGACCGACACGCACGAGTCGGCCCGCGCCGATTCGTGCCGATTCTTGCCGCACATTCGATCGTGGTTCTCGTCGCGACAGCGTCGACACACCGTCGGACACACCTTCGCGGCAATCGTGCTCAATCGAAAGTTTTAGCGCGGGAGTAAAGATCATCCGCTGTCATCGCAATATGCTTTGCCCAAATCGCGTTGCCGACGCTGAGTTGTTCTCCGCATTCTGCAAGGACTGGTGGGATCCCACGGCGGCGGCGTTGCATTGAACGCGTGATTCCGATCGCGCAACACTCATGAAAACTGGAGGTAACACACCGTGCGCTGGCATTCATTTTTCTCGCCATTCAACGTTTCTTCGGCCATGTCGTTAGCGATGATCGCGAGTCTGAGCGTCCCGTCCGTTGCGCTTTCGGCGACCGCGAAGCCGCAACAGGCGCGCGAGCAGACCATCGGAAGACTTGAAACCGTCGCGACGTTTTACGACGCGATGCCCACCGGCGTCACTGTCACGGCGAGCGGCCGGATTTTCATCAATTACCCGCGCTGGGGCGACAACGTCCCCTTTACTGTCGCCGAACTGCGCAACGGCAAAGCCGTCCCCTATCCGGACGCGACGGTCAATCGTGAAACCGGTGGGGACGCGGCCGGTCACTTCATAAGCGTGCAAAGCGTCGTCGCCGACAGTCAGGACAGGCTCTGGGTTCTCGATACCGCGGCGCCCGGATTTGCACCGCCGCTCGCTGGCGGCGCCAAACTCGTCGCCATCGACCTGAAGACGAATAAGATTGTCAGGACGATCGTCTTTCCGGCGAACGTCATGCAGCCGCGCACGTACGTGAACGACGTCAGATTCGATTTTCGCGTTGGCCGCGCCGGCGTCGCGTATGTTACGGACTCTTCATTGAGCGGCATCGGCGGCATCATCATCGTCGACCTCGATACGGGTACCGCGATCCGGCGTCTGACCGGCGACCCGTCGACGTCGGCCGATCCCTCGTTCGAGCCGGTCGTCGAAGGTAAAACGCTGATGGGACGCAACGCCGACGGCACCACTTCCGCGTTCACTGTCGCGTCCGATGGAATCGCGCTGTCGCCGGACGGCAAGACGCTGTACTTCTGCCCGCTGTCGAGCCGTCATCTTTATTCGGTGCCGACTGCCACGCTGCTGGATCCCGCACTCAGCGATCACAATGTCGCTTCGAGCGTCAAGGATCTGGGAGAGAAAGGCGCATCCGATGGTCTCGAAGCGGACGCCGACGGCGCCGTCTATGCGGGGGACTACGAACGCGATTCGATACGCAAACTCGTTCCCGGCGGCCAATGGCGGACGATTGCGCACGACCCCCGCATCCTGTGGCCCGACACGATGTCGATCGGTCCGGACGGCTATCTGTATTTCACCGCTAACCAGCTGCATCGCCAAGCGGGTTTCCACGGCGGTAAAGATATGCGCAAGAAGCCGTACGCGCTGTTCCGCCTCCGTATCGACGCAAGCCCGGCTCCGACACGCTGAGTTCACCCGCATCGCCGATCTGCTTTCGAGTCCAGCGGTTGCCCGACGCTGCCGCTCGCGCGAGCCGCTATAGGAATCTGTCGGCGGCTCGCGACTTCCCGAGCCGGTTCCCACGCCCAAAATTAGTATGACGAATCGCGTGCGGGTTGCCGCCGGGCCCGTCGCACTGCCGGTCACGAACGACCTAAGCATGACTTACAATTGGCAACGTCAGCGCGAAATCGATGGTCTTCTTGACACGCGCAAGCTCAACCACGCATCGCCGCGTTCGAGGCGAGTCCCGTTTTGCGAGAACACAATGCCTCACGACAACGAGAGTGCTGATGGAAAACCGACTGCAGAAATCGCCCGTGGCTGGCCCGATCGCGCCTGGCGTGGACGCGTCGATGTCGACCAGTCCATCTACAGCAAAGATCTGAAGAAATCGTCGCTGCATGTGATTCGTCACGCTCGACATACAGCCGGCGCCGGCTGGTCGAATCCCAGTCAGGTGGATAACGGTTTTATCGTCACCAGTTGCCTGCGCCCTACTTTCCTTGAAGAAGTTCAGGCCGACGGTAAAACCGTTGCAACATCGGTTTCGGTGCCGGTGACAGGCCTGCTGATTTACTCGCAGAAGTCATCGTATGCGGTACATATCCCCGAAGCGTTCGACGCGGTGAGCTTTCGGGTATCTCAGCCGGCGCTGGACGCGAAAGCCCGCGACCTGGGCCATTCGAAAGCGCCCGACCTGTGCGAAACGTTTCTGTCTGAGCCCGACGATGTCCTGTTCCATCTCTCCAAAGCACTATTGCCCGCACTGGAAGATCCAGCGGGTGCAAGCATGCTTTTTGCCGATCACATTTTCGATGCCGTGGTCACCCATCTCGTCCAGCAGACCAGCGGCCTGAAACCGCGACTTGCGCGAACGGGCGGACTCGCGCCGTGGCAGGAACGACGCGCAATGGATCTGCTGAGATCGGATTTTCGCCACGACATATCGCTTGCAGAGGTGGCCGCAGTTCTGGGACTCTCGACTGGACATTTTGCGCGGGCGTTCCGCACGTCCGTGGGTTTGGCACCTCATCAGTGGCGGCTGAAGCAGCGCATCCAGTACGCGATGACCCTGCTGGACAAGCAGCCCGCGCTCGAAATCAGCGAGATTGCCATGGCCTGCGGCTTTGCCGACCAGAGCCATTTCACGCGCCTGTTCAGTCGATGGGTCGGCACAACCCCCGCCGTTTGGCGCCGGCAACGTCGATGATCCAAGCGGCATTTTTCGTATGCATCAGTTTCGTTCCAAACGCGTTATTTTCGTGCAATATCGCAGCCGCGAAAGCAGGTAAAAATGACTCTGCGGTGAAGCGCATCGAGCGGCTCATGCCAGTCACGAGGCGCGCCATCTGTCCTCTTCGGGCGAAGATCGCCCGGCATCCGGGACGGTTCGGCTAACGAGAGTTACGCGTTTCACGCAAAGAGAAATTGCGCTTGCCGTCCGGTAGTGCCGCTTGGGCTTCACCGGACGATACCGTCACGACGCTATCCTTCGGCGCTCATCCCGGCGAGAAGATCACTACGGCAACCCTTGGCGCGTCATTCGCTGCAGCAACCGTGCCGACGTAGGTCTATCGCCATACACAGCGCCTGAGCGTTCGACTATGGGCCGTTCCAGTCGCTAAACGCTGAGTGCACAAATCAATGCGAGAGAATGGAACATCGAAGCACGCTGTTGCACTTGAAGGCGAGGCCCGTTTCGGTCCTTTTCGCCTCATCCCCTCGCGCCACCTGCTCCTTTGTGACGGAAAGCCCATACGCATCGGCGAGCCGGCCCGCAACGTTCTTACCGCACTGGTCGAAAGAGCCGGTGAAGTCGTCGAGCACGACGATCTGATCGCCCGCGCGTGGCGCACGCCTCATCTCGAAGAGTCGAATCTGCGTTCGGCTATCGCTGCGATACGTCGAATGTTCAACGAAGCGGGATGCTCGCGTTCTTATGTCGACACCGTTGCACGTCGCGGCTATCGCTTTGTGGAACCGGTGAGCTTCACCGATGCTGCCGTTGCGCGGCAAGACATGTCTGCACCGCTTGCGAAGGTCGTGGGTCGCGACGCATTCGTCGAGAATCTCGTCGATGACATGCGCCGGCGGCGCCTCGTTACGGTCGTCGGACCGGGAGGAATCGGCAAGACCGTTGTCGCCTTGTGCGCGGCGCGTCTCGCATTGCCTGCCGGGTATATCGACTCGGTAATAATCGTTGGACTGGACACCGTCGTGGACGCTGGATGTTTGATGAGCGTGGTTCGGGCTGGATTCGGTTTAGCCGCCGACAACGATGACGCCATCGGCGATATCAAGTCGTTCCTCGGCAATCGCCGGGTACTCATCGTTCTCGACGGCTGCGAAAGACTCGTCGGCCCCTTGGCGCACCTCGTCGAGAAAATCCTCATCTCCGCACCCAACGCGGTCATTCTGGCAACCAGCCGGGAACCGCTGCGCGCCGAGAGCGAACTGATCCGCCGGCTCGAATCGCTGCCCGTTCCTTCTCTCGCGTCGACGCCGGGCGCGCTCGACGCACTCAACTGCGCGGCAGTCGAATTGTTTGTCGATCGCGCTACCTTGAGTTGTCCGAACTTCGAATTGACCGATGAGATAACCGCGTTCGTTATCGATATCTGCAGACGTCTGGATGGCATTCCGCTCGCAATCGTGATGGCCGCGGCGCACATGGACGCGTTCGATCTGCCGGTACTCGCTGACCTGATGAGCGGGCAGTTCCGGCTTCGGATGTCAGGCCAGATGACGGCTTTGCATCGGCACCGTACCCTGTCCGACGTGCTGGACTGGAGCTTCGAAACACTTTCCGCGAAGGAACAGATGGCGCTTCGGCGTCTGTCGGTTTTCGATGGCGCTTTTTGCATCGCCGCTGCCCAGCAGATTGTCGGCGACGCTGGGCTTTCACCCGACGACGTCAGCGGTCTGCTCGCGAATCTGACGGCGAAGTCGCTGGTCATCACGCTGCGATCCGGCGCACCCAGCCGGCATCAGCTGATGGAAACGACGCGAGCTTATGCAAGCGGAAAACTCAGAGCGAGCGGCGAATCCGAACTTTTTACGAATCGACATGCGTCGCACTACCGCGCGATTTCAGAGACCGGCCGCACTGCTCTGGCCGATATCGACTGTGCTGCGGGGGTCGTGACGTGCCTCGATCCGACTTAACGCCGCGACAGGTCGTTCCGCTTACCGAGGCGTGAAACGACTGGCGGCTCGCCTGGATGGCAACTCGGCGGTTCCGTATCTGGGCTTTAATGCCGCGCGTGCCAAACCGGTTCGCTCGAGGTTGTGCTGCTGCCCGGATGATGTCGAGGACATCTGGCGGGACGTCGCCCGCTCCGGTGAGTTGGCGCACCTCCAGGTCATCGTCCGTGCCGAGACCGGCTGGCGCGCGCAATGCCCAGGAAATCGCCCCCTCAAGCGATCCAACGTCGATGATGTAAAGACCAACGACCAGTTCCTTGACTCGGCAAACGGGCCATCAACGATGTCGTAGTACGAAGCAGAGTTGTCACCAAAAGCGAAGTAACGTTGTCAACATCCGTTTCGTACATCTCAGACAAGTGCTTCCGAACGACGAACCCAGGAAGAACGTCGCCTCACCATAGCGCCGGCACTGTTCGCGATGCTCGGGGAGCTACAGGCCGCGGTCGTCACCGCCAAGGCGAATTCTGCATGCCATACGATTTCGGGGATGTCGGACGATGGGATGCGAAGGCTTTGCTGACTGCCTGCTTCGTTGGGACTCACGCTACGCCGATGCGCCACCTGTCGGTGCTTTTACAGTTCAAATCCCACACACCATCCCAAACCAATGTGTCGCGGATGAACATTGATAGCAGTACCAATCATTGACGTTAGCTCAGTTTTCATGGTGAACGGGCAACCGCCCGCCTCATCTCCTCGCATGAAGGAACTCTGGAATGTTAGACGCACGTAACCTCGCAAACCGCCAACTATGCTCACCGCTCACTCGAGAATTTGGCAGTCGAGACCGAACGCGAATTGACATTTTTACTTCGCGCTGATGCGAGGTGACGACATTACTTCGCTGCCGAACGAAGTAATGTCGTCAACGTGGACCTTCCGGCCCTGTTGTGTCGGGCATGGGCCAGTGACAACATTGCTTCGCTCTACGCTAAACCAGCGGGACGGGCGGACTTTCGCGAGATAAGGCAGCAGTCGACCCTGAGCGGTCCGTCGCGAGCGCCAAAAGCAGTCATTCACTTTACTCGACGGCGCGTTGTATTTGGTTGATCAGAGCTGCGAGTTCTGGCTTGTCTCCCCACATGTCAAATTCCCGGGTCGCAATCAGCCCCATCGTAAGCGGCCCCTGCTTAGGCTCCGACGGCTCACCGGAGATTTGAGCGCGGCACCATATCAGTTGACGGTGAATACTCTGAACGTTCGGCCACATTGAAGTCAGCATAGGTTCAATGACTGACAGCGCTTCGTCAATTTTGCTTAACAGTTCGGTGTTTGTCATAACGGTCAAGAAACGCGGGCGCTACGTCACGAAAATACTCGCCGAGCTATCCACATGCAGCGGAAATCCGTGGTTCGCGCACCACGCCACCAATTGGACGTAGACCAAGTTCCAATACGGACGCGCCCATGTCGGCGCTAGGTTCTGCCAAGCGGATTCCGTGGGAATGTACACGGAGGGAACGCCCATCGGCATCTCAAGGACGAATTCGCCCAGCGTACAGGAGCAGACTAATTCCTCCTTCCATCGAGGTTGAAAGGTGAAGTCCAAACCTCATTCTCCAGAAATCACGCAGTCAGAACGATTTCAGGCGCAGCCGATCGTGCACATTGAATACGATGTCGGGATCGACTTGCGCGTGGTAGTTGAAGTGCAAATATAGCCCGTCGGAACGAGAGTCAAGGTCCGAAAATGCAATTGGCAACACACTTAGCGGTTTAGGGGCGGGCCATTGCTGTGCAATGACGGCGAGTGGACGCCCCGACACGGCAGACCAAGTCGCTTTCCCGCCGACTACTGAGGGTAGGTAGCTCAATTGCGAAACGTATCGAAGAATGTCAGCGATTGCCCGATCGCTTGAAATACCAAACTCCAAGCGGTGAGGAGCGTCAATATCGTCTCCGGCTGCAACGCTGTCGCGTGTGACGACGATTTTTTGGTTGTGGCCGCTGTCAGAGTGCGTCATTCGACTGAGTTCAGTTATCGGAGAGGTGCGCGAAGGTATTCAGATGGCAATTGCCGTGGTGAATGTCAAAAAATCCTCCACGTTTCGGAGCCAACGAACGAAAAGGGCGCCTGCGCAGGTGTCTTCACATCCAGAATTGAGGGCCATTCGATGCGCGGATTGTAGATGTATCGCGGCAAAACAAAGTATCGGGAATGTCTCACATCGACAATTGTCGTCAGTCTTTCGAATTTTCTCTCCATCCAACTGAAGGCAATGAAGTTCGAGCAGTCCGACATAGAGAACATGCAACCCCACGCATAGCCCGGAAACCGGCGACCGGCCACATCTACAACGTGATATGAATCCCCGTGCGGAGGTTCGCCCTGATATCGCAGAGTGACCTCATAGCTGCGATCAGGCGGAGTCAGCACATGGTCGCCCATGCCAGCCCAATGGCAAAGGTTGTCAGCGGTAAACTGGATCTCGCAAGGTTCCATCGGCCTGATTTCCGTCGCAAGCGAAGGTGTTTCACCGGATTGTCGACGATTCACGCCGGTATGTCGAACGACCGGTTGTGGCCGACCGGGGTCGATTGACTCGAGCAGGTCCAATGTCCGCCTAAGAGCTTCGTTGCTAGACCGCCGGTCCCTCAGGTGGCTGCTCGCGAACGGCAACAGCGATAGAGCTGCCGACAATCGCGGCTATTCCAATGACTGGCACGAGGCCTAACGTCTCGCCCCACACCAAGAAGCCGAAAAGCGTTGCCCAGATGATGCTTGTGTAAGTGTAGGGAGCCAGTTTCGCAGCACTATCTCGTCTTACCGCCACCGTGAACAAAAGCTGGCCGGCTGTCGCAAATAGCGCCAGCAGTGCCATGATCAGCAGGTCTTTGAGCGTCGGCGTCCGCCAGGCAAAGAATAAAGAAACGCTGGTAACGGCAGTTCCGAACGCCGTGAAAAAGAGCACCGTGATGCTTGAGTCGTCGCCAGCCTTGAGCTTGCGAATCTGAATCATGGAAAGAGCACCACACAAAGCGCTCAGCAGCAGCAGACCCGGGCCGATGAGATTGGACAAGCTGCCCTGAGGTCGGACCACTAGAAGGACCCCGACAAAGCCGACAAACGCGGCGACGGCATTTCGCGCCAGTAAGCGTTCACCAAGCAAAATGGGAGCGAGGAGGACAACAAAAATTGCCTCCGAATATACAATCGCCACTGCTTCGCTCAATGGCAGATACGGCAAGCCAGCGAAAAAGAGTCCGGAGGCACCGAGAAGCGTGAGTGCGCGGGTTGTCTGTCCGCCAAGGTCGATCGCTCGAATCCGAGCGACAAGCGAACCACCACGGAAAGTGACAAGAACGGCCGGCACAACGCCGAACAGCATCCGGAAGAAAGTCACTTCGTTAGCGGGATAGTCGAGGGCTACCGCTTTGCCTAGTGCATCGACGACCGCAAAACAAAACATCGAGACCAAAATCAGTGCGATTGTTTGGTACTGGGCGGTGCGATCGGAGACTGAGACGTTGACGCGCATATCACCTCGGCAGCGATAGTTCCAATGTAAGAAAGCAGATTGTCACGAATCCATGAATCGCTGTCGAATGGCGCTTTTTGGGCCGCCCACTGCCTCATGCAGATCGCATCGACGGCTTGGCCTCCCGTGGTCTGGACCGACGACACGCGACCCTGAGGAGACCTTCGGCGATCCCGTTAGCGGACATTCGCGAGCAACTATTTGACTGTTCCGCAAGGTCGATATACTGTCGTCGCGGCGGGGGGAAGGACACTCCGTCAGGGGCACCAGTGGGTAATGCCGACCGCGCCCAGGGTCTTGGGCACCGTCTGCGTAATAGTCAGGCGCAGACCTTGCCCCGCCGCACCGCTTGATTTGAAGCTTACCGCTACCGTATCCGGTAAATCTCGGTTTTCCAGTCGAGCAGGAATTCGGCAACTCGCTTGGAATGTCCCGGATTTCCGTTCAGTCCCATCCTTTCAGTAGCAACGTTATCCAAGTATGCAGCGATGGGCGAAACGCCCACTCCCCCCTGCAACATTGCAAACACTTCGGGCAAATACCTTTGATATTCGTCACGTGTAACGGCGTTGGGCGCAACACCGATAGGGTCCCAAACGTAGTACAGAACCTCATCTACTCTTCGGTATAGTTCCAACTCGGTATCGCCTAGTTTCTGTCCCATAGCGTCTTGTCTCACTTTTCCTTGACTGCCCATTTACGAAGGGGTACGTCAATTTTCAGCGATATAGACCTTGACGTCGACTGACCGCAACTCGCTGTCTGTTGCCGCAGGCTACTCGGTTCCGTCAATCGCCGATGCAGCGAGCACAGAGTCTTTATACATACTTGCGTCGAAAACAAACGGTCCTAACGTCTCAACAGTCGTCAAGTCAGATTCGCTTGTCTGGTAGGCGAAGCTTTCCCATCTGTAGGATTCAAGGTCGCGCCGCACAAGAACCGAATATGCACCGCATGCGACGTCGCCGCACTCTGGACAGATGTAGAGTAGTACGCGCTTTCCGCCCACCGGCGGAATGTCGAGCAACATCGTGGACATGCGCTCGCATTCCTTCGCGTGACCACTCACAAAACAACCCATGAAGTCGGAGTGTCCCCCGGCACTTTCAACCAGCATTCCCAGCAAAGACTGTCCGTCTATCAGAAAGTCTGCAGAGGTTCTCTCTGTACAGGTGGCGCCTCCAGACCCGGTTGCTGGTCGATGCAGTCGGCGATGCCCAAGTAGATTCATTTTCGTGTGCGGAATAAGCTCAATTTGCCGAGATTGTCACCGATCGAGGAGCCTGTGTCGAATGACCGGTTGTGGCCGAACTGAGCCCGACGGTGTGCATTGGCCTTATGGTCAAACTCGACCTCGTACGCGTTATTCCTCAAAGAGATCCGGCGTCAAACCCGGCTCCTGCAACCCCGGAAAATCGCCCGTACGGATCTTCGCGAGCGTCGCCGGCGGCAGCCACGTTTCCTCCATCGCGTCGATGCCGCGCTCGATGATCTGCTGCAGGAAAAACGACTGCTTACGGCCCGTCGTTTCTGCCAGCAGCCGAAGTCTCTGCTTGATCTGCGGGTCGACGCGGGCCGCGACGACCTTCCTGTTGTCGGCACTTCGTTTCATCCCTGTTCCTAACGGTTTGACGAACGGAGCAATTGCGACCGGTCCTACTTCGGGACCACTTGCCAGCCGTCGCTGGTTAGCATGAGGAAGGTCTCGCCGTTGAACCGGTTGTTGGCTGTTGCGGCGAGCTCGATGTGACCGACGAGAACCGATTCGTCGTCCCATGCGGGTCGCTCAACGAGTTCGGCTACATAGTGGACATATATCCTGTCGCCCACCTCTCTCTTGGCGCCTAGGGACGGCGCCTCAATGTCGACAAGTTTCGCCTTGCCGCCGCAGAAGCGGTTTCCCAAACCTGACACCACACCCCTGGACGCTTTCTTTCCGGCGTCGGTGAGCGTGTATCGGGCGCCGGGCAGCGCCTGTCCGAAATCGCGCACGGTCGTGGGCTCCTTCGTCAGCAAGCCGACTTTCACAAGCTGGTCTGCCTGCTGCTGCTCATGTACGCGGACGTTCGCATATTCGAACGGCGCGGGGGCCGCGCTCCAGACGCAGACAGCGTCTGTGTTATCGAGATGCCGTTGCACAGCCGCGGCATAGTTTTCTTTTGTTGCGTCCAACTTGCTGCTACAGGCGACGAGGGTGACGCTCAAGAGTACTGCGGTCGCGCGGTAAACGTTTAA
>NZ_QBUB01000004.1:0-453821 GCF_003058125.1 Paraburkholderia sp. GV068 | reverse complement strand
GCCGGCCGACACCGATGCGCAGCGGCAGATGAAGGCGGATTTCGACGGCCTGAAGCAGCCGGGACTGCTGATGAGCACGCCCGCGTCGGCGGGTATCGTCGCGGGTGGTGGCGTGCAGTTCGCGGCGCAGGACAGTATCGCAACCGTTGCCGGCAAGAGCGCCGACTGGAGTGTGGCGAAACGCTTCACTGTTGCAGCGGGCGAGAAGCTTTCGCTGTTCGCACAGAAACTTGGTGTGAAGATTTTTGCGGCCAAAGGCCCTGTCGAAATTCAGGCGCAGAGCGATGCCATGTCGTTGCTGGCCGCACAAGACCTGACGATGGCAAGCGTCAACGGCACCGTGCGCATCAGTGCGAAGAAGGAACTCACGCTCGAGTCAGGCGGCGCGTTCATCCAGTTGAAGGACGGCAGCATCACGCTGGGCGGCCCGCTCGATCTGTTCATCAAGACCATTACGGTCCAGAAGCAGGGGAAAGCGTCGCTGAACATGCCGCTGGACCTCAACCATCCGTCGCTGGCCGGTATGCCAACCGTGCCGCTGACGGTAAATACAGCGGCATCTCCGGCGACGAGAGCGGCCATCCCGGCCGGCATGCCCTACGAGCTTTTCGCTGGCGGCGCGCTGGTGAAGCACGGTGTATTCGATGAGACCGGACTGCTTCAAATCGATCACCATCCCACGACTCGGCAATATACGCTGAAGCTCGCAAACGGCGTGAGCTACACGATTGCCGTGGCCGAGCAATACCGGGGCAACGCTGATAACGGAGCGCTCGCCAATCGGGGCATTCCGTTTCATGAAGGCCAGCCTGGGGCAGTTGATCGTGCGGAACACCGCACCGGTTACAACAAGCTGCTCAATCCTGATACGGACTTCTGATCGTGACACAACAACCATCCATTACCGTACCGATTGCGCTGTCCTGCACCGCAGGCGCGACTATCACGCTGCCGTGGTTTGTGCAGAAGACGGAATACAACCCGGCGACGGCGACATTCAGACCGTTGGTGAACGGTGAAGAAGCCTTTGGAACGATATACGACGCGATCCTGAATGCGAAGCGCTGTGTCGATATCATCTGCTGGGGCTTCCAGCCATCGATGTATTTCAGGCGTGGCAGCAACGACACGGTGCCAATCGGGCAGCTACTCGCGCGAAAAGGCGCAGATGGTGTTCGCGTGCGATTGCTCTGCTGGATGGACGACTTGCACGTTGCAGAGTGGAGCGAGAACAACATGCCGGGGAACAATGTCGCGACGATGCTCAAGCCATATATGCCGGACTGGCTCCTGTCGATGCCTGGCATGTCGATGGTTTCTCGGGACTACCAGAAGAACTTTGAGCGCGAATTTGATCTGGAATGGTATCGGCGGGCCAACCTGAGCAACGTCACAAAGGGGCGTCTGATGCGTCGGTTGCCATTCGCGGCCACGCAGGAAGCGTTTGAAGGCATCGAATTCGCCACGCGCGATTTCAGTTTCACTAATCGCGCCGAAATCGCATACCGCACGGCGTTTCATGGCAAGGATTCTCGGCGAAGCGCATACACGACGACACAGAACAGCGTCTCCATGGGCGCTACAGAGCCGACGCATCACCAGAAGATGGTGCTAGTCGACTACGAAATGCCCGATCAGGCAGTCGGCTTCGTCATGGGACACAACATGCTCGACACGTACTGGGATCGCGACGATCACAGCTATATACGCATGCATCCGAGAATGGGGCGTAACGGCGAGCACCCCCGGGAAGACATGTCGAGCCGCGTAAGCGGTCCCATCCTTGAATACCTGAACCTCAACTTCTGCCAGGCGTGGGACGATGCCACTGGCCAGACACTCACCCAGACGCGGGCGCCCCTGGCGAAGCAGTTGAAGTTGCGCCGCGACTTCGACACCCCGGTGATGGCGCAGATCGTACGCACGCAGTCGCAGAAGGGGAAGAAGGACATTGAGGCGCTGTACCTTCAGGCGGCGAATAACGCCACAAAGTTCATCTACATCGAGAATCAGTATTTCCGGTATGTGCCGCTGGCGGAGAAGATCAAGCAGGCTGTTTCCGCTCAGACGTGTGGCGGACGGGACGCGGGCAAACACGGGTCGATCTACCTGTTCGTAGTAACGAATTCCAACGACGAAGGTATCGGCGTTGGGACAGTCAATACATACCGGATGCTGGATTCGCTTGGCTGCGCACACCAGCTTCCGGGGGTGGCGACACTCGAACGCGAAGATGCACGGCAAGCCGCATTGAAGCAGGATTACGCGGCGGCGATAGAGCAGCAAAACCAGGCGAGCCGGGAGATCAGTGGCGCATACCAGATTCCGGGTTATGCCGATTCGTCGGCGGGCGAGAAAAGCCTTGCGCAATCGCAACAGAAGCTGACGCAGGCAAAAGCAAAGCGGGCTGATCTGGAAAAGCAGATGAAAGCGCCACCGCAGGTGGTGGTGCCCGGCAACATACCCGGCCTGAAGGTGCATGTGTGCACGCTGGTTGCCCCCGACTCGCCCCCGGGGAAATGGGACTATGTGTATGTGCATGCGAAGCTGATGGTGGTGGACGATGTGTTCATGACACTGGGTTCGGCGAACGTCAACATACGCAGCATGGAAGCCGACAGCGAACTAAACATCTGCCACGAGAACATGGCCGTGACGCAGCCACTGCGTAGGCGGCTGTGGAATCTGCATACCAAGGGCTTCAAGGATGGTGCATCGGATTCGCCAAAGGAAGCGTTTATCGCCTGGTCAAAAATTATCGAACGGAATGCTAGTTACCAGAAAAACGGACTGGCACCCATTGCCTCCTTGGTCGGCTTCATGCGCACATCGAGCGACCGTAGCTACGCGGACTGAGCCATGATCCGGCGACGCCTGTTTGTTCCACTATTCGTTCTGCTCTGTTCCTGCACCCATAAGGAGAACCCGATGGCTTCGCTTCCCGACATGAGCGCCGTACGCGCCAATCTCGCATTCATCTGTGTTCACGAAGCGGACCATCTGCCGCCACTCGATCAGCAGGCCGATGCGCTGTTCAGCTACGGCCGCTATCTGCAAAAGCAGGATGGACCAAAGGATTTCAATGCGGTTGCGCGCTATTACCGTATCGCAGCTGCCTGGGGTCATTACAAAGCCAATCACAACCTGCAACTGCTGGTTTCGCAGGGGCTGGCCGATTCGGCCGATGCACCGAAGGAAACGGTTGACCTAGCCGCGCAGCTGGTCCAGCAGGGCGTGCCGGGCGGCTACTTCGACATCGGGCATTACCTGGAGATTGGCTACGGGTTGAAACAGGACAGTGAGATGGCGTTGCGGTATTTCCGCAAGGCGGCTGATCTGGGAAGTCCTGAAGCACAGTATTACGTCGCAGACCTGCTTTCACCACGGGACAAGGCTCCGGAAATTTCGCGGCAGATGATGGAGTGTGCAACCGGTCAGGGATACGGCAAGGCGGCGCGCTATCTCGGCATAGATTTATCGACCAACAAGCTGTACGCCGAAGCCGTCCAGGCTTTTCAGAAGGGCGCGAAAGCGGGTGACTCGGAATCGAATTCCTTTTTGGAGGACGGGTTCAATACGCAGCCATCCGATTTGCTCAACTACATGGCGCTACCAGTTGACCCCGAGCGCTCTCGCCGCTACAAAGTCATCGGGGACTTTATCGACAACAACGACGGCCTGAATCCAAAGGTGCCCGACATCGACCAGATCGTACCGCTGCCGCCAGCGAAGCTGCCTCCTTGGGACGGCACGTTCCAGTGGCAGAAGGAGCAGGACGCGGCTCAGCCACCACAGAAGCCCGCGGAAACACTGGTCACAAAACTGGCCCGTGAGAAGAACCTCGATCCGGCAACGGGACTACCCGTTGCACCCGCCAAAAGCGCAAAGGATGAGCGTGTGCCGTTGGGGACGGTTGCCCGCACGGGGCAGGTATGTCCGCAAGACGGGCTGTGGACTGTGCAGCGATTCGCGGACGTTTCCTGTGATGCGACGCGCCGCTTCAGGAAAGGCGAGACGATGCCACAACTCGCGCTGAACGATCCCCGTCCCATTCCTGGTCTCGACTGGCTGCTCGGCATGCGCAAGTATCGGAGCGACAGGGAATGGACTCTCAAGGCTTACATCGACCAGGCGTAGTGAGATGGAAAATTTCGCTCGAGCTTTACTCGGAGTAACTGGTGCGCTCCGTTTATTCATCCATTGCCCCAGACTCGCCCCCGGGCAAATGGGACTGCATCTAGCTATGCGGACCGAGCCATGACCCGGAGACGCCTGCTTGTTCTGCTGTTAACCGTGCTCTGTGCGTGCACCCATAAGGAGAACACGTTAGCTTCGCTTCCCGACATGAGCGCCGTGCGCGCCAACCTTGCATTCACCTGTGTTCACGAAGTGGACCATCTGCCGCCACTCGATCAGCAAGCCGATGCACTGTTCAGTTACGGTCGCTATCTGCAAAAGCAGGATGGACCAAAGGATTTCAACGCGGTTGCGCGTTATTACCGTATCGCAGTGGCCTGGGGCCACTACAAGGCGAATCACAACCTGCAACTGCTGGTTTCACAGGGGCTGGCCGATTCGCCCGATGCACCGAAGGAAACGGTTGACCTTGCCGCGCGGCTGGTCCAGAAGGGCGTACCGGGTGGCTACTTCGACATCGGGCATTACCTGGAGATCGGCTACGGGTTGAAACAGGACAGTGAAATGGCGTTGCGGTATTTCCGCAAGGCGGCTGACCTTGGCAGTCCTGAAGCACAGTATTACGTCGCAGACCTGCTTTCACCGCGGGACAAGGCTCCGGAAATTTCGCGACAGATGATGGAGTGTGCATCCGGTCAGGAATATGGGAAAGCGGCGAACTATCTTGGCATAGATTTATCAACCAACAAGCTATATCCAGATGCCATCGAGGCATTCCAGATAGGGGTGGCGGCTGGAAACACTCAATCGGCATCCTTTTTAAAGAATGCATTCGATACCGAGCCATCTGACGCGCTTTATTACGTGGGATTGCAGAAGGACTCCGAGCGGTCAAGCCGCTACGAATTGATCTGGGAATTCCTCAACAACAACGACGGCCGCAATCCAAAGGTGCCAGACATCGACCAGATCGTCCCGCTGCCGCCAGCGAAGCTGCCTCCTTGGGACGGCACGTTCCAGTGGCAGAAGGAGCAGGACGCGGCTCAGCCACCACAGAAGCCCGCGGAAAAACTGGTCACAAAACTGGCCCGTGAGAAGAACCTCGATCCGGCAACGGGACTACCCGTTGCACCCGCCAAAAGCGCAAAGGATGAGCGTGTGCCGTTGGGGGCGGTTGCCCGCACGGGGCAGGTATGTCCGCAAGACGGGCTGTTGACTGTGCAGCGATTCGCGGACGTTTCTTGTGACGCGCCGCGCCGCTTCGCGGTCTCCGCCTGCTGCAGCCAAATCAGGCGCAACACGTCCGCCTGATAGGCAGGCGCCACGGCGTCGAGCTTCTTCATGAACCTGGCGCGTGACCTCTTTGAAGGTCAGTGCCGCCGTCGCGATCCCGGCGAGCTTTCTGCTCGCAATCGCGTTCCTCGGCCTCTCCCTTTCCCCCTCCCCAGCACCGCCCAACTCGCCCGCCCACCCCACCTCTGCACGTAGCTTGTCCAGGATCATGTTCCCGATCCCGCCGCACTCTTAGAATTCCACAGCGCATGAAGTAGTGGTCTGGTCTTCATGGCGAGAACATTGTGTAGCGTTTCAGATCGGTCCACGGAAATCAGCAGATATGGTGAATAAAAAGACCTTTGAACGGGTATTGATACCCTTGGGGGCTGGGCTCTCCGCGTGCCTTTCGGGGTGCAGCAATCTCGAGCTGCTCGATCCGAAAGGCAGTATCGGCATGGCGGAGAAGTCGCTGATCAGTACGGCGACAATGGCCATGCTGCTAGTCGTCGTGCCGGTGATCGTCATGATCATCGTGTTTGCCTGGCGTTATCGCGCGAGCAATCACAACGCGACGTACGCACCGAAGTGGGCGCACTCCACCGCGATCGAAACAGTGGTGTGGACCGTACCCACGCTCATCATTCTGTTCCTCGGCATTCTGACCTGGAACACGACGCACGAACTGGACCCTTACCGGCCGATCGAATCGGCGGTCAAGCCGATCAAAGTCGAAGTCGTCGCGCTCGACTGGAAGTGGCTCTTCATCTATCCCGAACTCGGCGTTGCGTCGGTCAATCAGCTTGCAGTACCCGTGGGTACGCCGATCGATTTTAGAATCACGTCCGATTCGGTGATGAATTCATTCTTCATTCCGCAACTCGGAAGCCAGATTTACGCAATGGCGGGCATGCAAACGCGACTGCACCTGATCGCCGACCACGCGGGCGATTACGCCGGCATTTCCGCGAATTTCAGCGGCAAGGGCTTTTCGGACATGAAGTTCCGCACGCTTGCTGTCACGCCCGCGCAGTTCGACGCATGGGTCGACAAAGTGAAAGCGTCGCCGCGCCGGCTCGATATGAACGAGTACAACTCGGTGTCGAAACCCAGCGAGAAGGAACCGGTAGGCTATTTCTCGTCGGTCGATTCGAGGCTCTTCAACAACATTATTGCGAAGTACAACAACGGCAATGTTCTTGATCCGCAAAACAGCAATTGCCGCACAAAGGGTTAGCACATGCTCGGAAATCTGACACTCTCCGCGATCCCGTTCGATCAGCCCATCATCATGGGGGCGGGCGCACTGATGCTCGTCATGGTGCTTGCGGTAGTCGCGGCACTGACCCGCTTTCACAAATGGAAATGGCTCTGGCACGAGTGGCTGACCAGCGTCGACCATAAGAAGATCGGCGTGATGTACATCGTCGTTGCCGTGCTGATGCTCGTGCGCGGTTTCGTCGATGCAGTCATGATGCGCCTGCAGCTTGCACTCGCCTATCATTCGCCAGGCTACCTGCCGCCGCATCACTACGATCAGATCTTCACCGCGCACGGCGTCATCATGATCTTCTTCATGGCGATGGCGTTAATGGTCGGCCTGTTCAATCTCGTCGTGCCGTTGCAAATCGGCGCGCGCGACGTCGCGTTCCCGTTCCTCAATTCGCTCAGTTTCTGGATGACTGCGATCAGCGCGATTCTGATGAATCTGTCGCTCGTGGTCGGCGAATTCGCGCAGGTCGGTTGGCTCGCGTATCCGCCGCTCTCGGAGTTGCAGTTCAGTCCGGGCGTGGGCGTCGACTATTACATATGGAGTCTGCAACTGTCCGGCGTCGGCACGTTGATTACGGCAATCAATTTCTTCGTGACGATCGTGCGGATGCGCGCGCCCGGCATGACGCTGATGAAAATGCCCGTATTCACGTGGACCGCGCTGTGCTCGAATGTGCTGATCATGGCTACGTTCCCGATCCTGACGGTGGCGCTCGCGCTGCTCGGCCTCGATCGCTACATGGGCATGCACTTCTTCACGAATGAAGCAGGCGGCAACGCCATGCTCTACCTGAACCTGATCTGGGCATGGGGACATCCCGAGGTCTATATCCTCGTGCTGCCGGCATTCGGCATCTATTCGGAAGTGATTGCGACGTTCTCGAAGAAGCCGCTATTCGGTTACCGGACGATGGTCTATGCAACCTGCGCGATCATGGTGCTCGCATTCCTCGTGTGGCTGCATCACTTCTTCACGATGGGTTCCGGCGCGGACGTCAATGCGTTTTTCGGCATCATGACAATGGTGATTGCCATTCCAACTGGCGTGAAAATATTCAACTGGCTGTTCACGATTTATCGCGGACGGCTGGAGTTCTCCGCGCCGGTTCTGTGGACGATCGGCTTCATGATTACATTCACGATCGGCGGCATGACCGGCGTGATGATGGCGATTCCCGGCGTGGACTTCGTATTGCATAACAGCCTCTTTCTGATTGCCCACTTTCATAACGCGATCATCGGCGGCGTGGTGTTCGGTTACCTGGCCGGTTTCCACTACTGGTTCCCGAAAGCGTTCGGTTTCAAGCTCAATGAGAAGCTCGGCAAGTGCGCGTTCTGGTTCTGGTTCGTGGGGTTCTACGCTTCGTTCATGCCGCTCTATGTACTCGGTTTCATGGGCATGACGCGGCGCCTGAATCACTATGACAATCCGGCGTGGCATCCGTGGCTGATTGCCGCCGCATGCGGCGTCGTGTTGATCGCTATCGGCGTCGTGTTTCAGGTGGCGCAAGTGTGGGTCAGTGTCGCGAACCGCAACAAGCGCGAGTATCGCGACATGACGGGCGATCCGTGGGACGGCCGTACGCTCGAATGGGCGACATCATCGCCGCCGCCGGTCTATAACTTCGCGATCATTCCGACGGTGCACGAGCTCGACGCTTATACACACATGAAGGAAACCGTGAGCGGCCACGCGAAAGCGCCGGTGTATCGCGACATCCATATGCCGTCGAATACGAGTGCCGGTTTGTTGATCGGTATGTTCAGCCTCGTGCTCGGATTTGCCGGCGTCTGGCATATCACGTGGCTGGCTGCTGCCGCGCTGTTGGCAATCGTCGCGACGCTGATCGTGCGCAGCTTCGGCGATAACGACGGCTATTACATTCCCGCGGCAAAGGTGCGGGAAATAGAAAGCAAGCGTGGCCCTGCGGCCGCAGCGGTGAATAACCGCGAACTGGAAGCTGTGGAGGCCTGATTCATGTCGAACAATACACTCTCCGTTTCGCTCGATGGCGGACACGGCAATCACGGTTCATCGGACACGGTGTTCGGCTTCTGGCTTTATCTGATGACCGATTGCGTGCTGTTCGCGTCGCTCTTCGCGGTATTCGCCGTGATGTCGAATCAGTTCGCGGGCGGCCCATCGGGCAAGGATCTGTTCGACATCGGCGGCGTCGCGGTCGAGACCGCCGCGCTGCTGTTGAGCAGCATCACATACGGCTTCGCGATGCTTGCCGCGCGTCGCGGCAAATCCACTGCGGTACTCGCCTGGCTCGCGGTGACGTTCGTGCTCGGCCTCGCGTTTCTCGCTCTGGAAATGCGCGAGTTCTCGCATCTGATTGCCGAGGGCGCCGGACCGGCCCGCAGTGCGTTCCTGTCGGCGTTCTTCACACTGGTGGGCACGCACGGGTTGCACGTCACCGTGGGTCTCGTATGGATGGCAGTGCTCGCGGTGCAGATCGTACGCGGCCCGGGGTTGTCGGAGCGCCAGCTCACACGTCTCGCGTGTTTAAGTCTCTTCTGGCACTTCCTCGACATTGTGTGGATCTGCGTCTTTTCGTTCGTCTATCTGGGGAGCGTGCTGTAAATGGCTCACATGCAATCACTTTCAGCGGATCAAGGTCACGGCAGTCTGCGCGGTTATCTCGCCGGCTTCGTACTGTCGGTTGTGTTGACCGCGGCTGCTTTCTGGCTTGTCATGCACGGCGCTTTCCCGGCGCAGACCGCGATGATCGCGCTCTCCGTTCTCGCCTTCGTGCAGATTGTCGTGCATCTCGTGTTCTTTCTGCATATCGACATGTCGGCGGGGCAGCGCTGGAATGTCATGGCATTGGCCTATACGGCATTGGCTGCGCTGTTCCTGATCGGCGGGACGGTGTGGGTCATGCATAACGTCAGTATGAATATGATGTCCCGATAGGGTAGACGTCGGAAGCCTTGTGCGCCCCGTCTCTTCGTGGCCGCTCACCACCAAGCTTGCGGTCGTCGTCGCGACCTTGCTTGCGCTTGCGCTGGCATCCATCGGCGTGACGTTGTGGATCACGTTGCAACTGGACGGCGGCGCGGCCGCCATCAACGAAGCGGGCCGCATGCGCATGCAGACTTATCGCGCGGCGCTGATGTTGCGCGAAGCGCCCGAGCGCATCGACGCATTGGCTACGCAATTCGATAGGAGTCTCGAACTATTGCGCGTCGGCGATCCGGCGCGTCCGCTGTCGGTGCCTTGGAACGACGAAGCTCGCGCGCATTTTGCTAACGTGCAACGGCAGTGGCAGGCATTGCGGCCCATCTGGATCGATGCGGCGAAGGCGCGCGACGCGCCATCGTCCGCATCCACCGACATACTGCGCGAAGCGAACACCTTCGTCGAGATGATCGACGCGTTCGACACGTCGATAGAAGCGCAACTCGCGCGCTGGACGTCGATTCTCAACGTTGTGCAGATTGCGCTGCTCGTGCTGGCTATCGGCAGTGCATGGGCGCTGCTGTACATCGGCCATCTGCTTGTACTCGAACCCGTGTCGCGTTTGACCGGCGGCCTCGCTCGCATCGAGGAGGGCGATTTCTCGATGCGCGTGCAAGTCGCGTCGCACGACGAGTTCGGTCAGTTGTCGGCCGGCTTTAACCGCATGGCCCGCAATCTTCAGCAGTTTTATGCCGAGCTTGAACAAAAAGTCAGCGAGAAGACTGCAAGCCTCGAAACCGAGCGCGCGCGGCTTGCGGCGCTCTACGAGATCAGCGCGTTCGCCGCTGAGGCCAGCACGCTCGACGTATTGGCGCACGGTTTCGCGCGACGCATGCGGGGCATTGCCGGAGCCGATTCGGTCGCGATCCGCTGGTCCGACGAGGGCAACGAACGGTATCTGCTATTGGGAAGCGATGGCCTGCCGCGCTTCATGATCGAAGACGAGCAGTGCCTGACCTCGCGTAGCTGTCTATGCGGCGAGCCGCGCACCGAACCGGGCGCGCGCGTGATTCCGGTGCTCGCCGAAGGTGCGGCGATTCTCGGCCACTGCGCGCGCGCCGGTTACGCGACGCTCGTGTCCGTGCCGGTGATTTTGCATCAGCGTCCGCTCGGCGAAATCGATCTCTTCTTCAGCGACGAAATAGCGTTGTCCGCGCAAGACCGCGATCTGTTCGACGCGCTCTCGAGTCACCTTGCAACCGCAATGGAAAACCTGCGCGTCACGGCGCTCGAGCGCGAAGCGGCGGTCTCCGGCGAGCGCGCGTTGCTCGCGAGCGAACTGCACGACTCGATCGCGCAGTCGCTCGCCTTCCTCAAAATCCAGGTGCAATTGCTGCGCGATGCGTTGCCCGCGCATACGGATGCGTCGGTTGCACGAATCGTCGAAGAACTCGATGCAGGCGTGCGCGAAAGTACCGGCGACGTGCGCGAACTGCTGGTTCACTTTCGCACTCGCGGAAATGCAGAGGACATGGAGCCCGCATTACGAACGACGTTGCGCAAGTTCGAGCATCAAACGGGGCTGACCACGCATTTGTCGATGCAAGGTCATGGCTTGCCGCTCGACGCCGATGTCAAGGTGCAAGTGCTGCATGTGTTGCAGGAGGCGCTGTCGAACGTGCGCAAACATGCCCGCGCGCGTGAAGTGTGGCTTGAGGTGCAGCAGACTCCGGCGTGGAGCTTCGAGGTACGCGACGACGGTCAGGGCTTCGATGCCGCACGCGATACGCTCGGCGAGACGCATGTCGGCATGCGCATCATGCGCGAGCGGGCCGCGCGCATCGGCGCGCGGGTGGTGGTCGAATCGGTGCCGGGCGAGGGCACTTGTGTGACGTTGACGTTGCCGCAGCATCGCGGAGACACGTGTATGCGGACGAACCAACCGGTTTCCAAAGGCAGAACGATATGACTGCAATCCGCTTGCTCGTCGTCGACGATCACACGTTGTTCCGGCGTGGCCTGATCGCGCTGCTCGGCCAGGACGCGCGTTTTAGCGTGGCCGGCGAAGCTGCCGACGCAGGCGAAGCGCAACGCCGCACGAGCGAATTGCAACCCGACGTGATCCTGCTCGACAATCATCTGCCGGGCGTGAACGGCGTGGACGCACTGAACGATCTGCGCGAAGCAGCGCCTCACGCGCGCATTCTGATGCTCACTGTTAGCGAGGACGAGCGCGACCTCGGCGCCGCGTTGCGCTCGGGCGCGCGCGGCTACCTGCTGAAAACAGTGGATGCAGAGGCGCTCGCGGATTCGATCGTGCGTACCATGCGCGACGAGTCCGTCGTGAGCCCGGAGATGACGGGCAAGCTGGTGCAAGCCTATCGCGCGATGGCGAACGCAGGCGAGGGCGACGCCAGTTCAATCACCGATGATGATCCTGCAACGCTCAAGCCCGAAGCGCAACATGGCTCCGAGCCTGAGCCCGCGCTGTCGATACGCGAGCGGGAAATCCTCACCTACATCGCGCGCGGCGCGAGCAATAAGGAAATTGCTCGCGCGCTTGCCATTTCCGAAACGACGGTCAAGATCCACGTCCAGCATATTCTGCGCAAACTGAAGCTGACTTCGCGAGTGCAGGCCGCGGTGTATGCAACGGTCAATGCAATCGGTCGGCCTACGACTGCATAGCATCAACTCAACGCTATCAACTTCCACCCATAGTTCGAAAGAACTACGTCTTGCCTGATAGTAGTCAGTCCGCAGTAGTTCTTTTGCCGCGCTGAGACCCGCCATTCGAAGGATGTTCGCGAATGCGGTGAAAGTCCAAAGTCGATGTCATGAAAAGCGGAGTTCGTTTCATGACACAGACATCGACAGCAACCGGCGGCCCATCTCGCCGGCGCGCCTTGTCCGTGCTGATCGCCAGCACGCTCGCATTCACGGTGTGCTTCATGGTGTGGATGATGTTCGCCGTCGTGGGCATTCCGCTGCGCCGTTCGCTGCATCTGAACGAGACCGAGTTCGGCGTGCTCGCCGCATTGCCGGTGCTCACAGGTTCGCTGGTGCGCGTGCCGCTCGGCATCTGGACCGACCGTTATGGCGGTCGCATTGTCATGACCGCGTTGATGCTCGCCACGGCGCCCGCGATCTGGTTGATGAGCTATGTCACCGCCTATTGGCAGCTACTCGTGATCGGTCTCTTCGTCGGCCTTGCGGGCGGCTCGTTTTCGGTCGGCACGCCCTACGTGGCGCGCTGGTTTCCGCCAGAAAAGCGCGGCCTCGCGATGGGTGTTTTCGGCGCGGGCAATTCCGGCGCGGCGGTGAACAAGTTCGTTGCGCCCGCAATCGTCGTCGCATTCGGCTGGGCGATGGTCCCTCAGGTCTACGCGGTAATCATGCTGGTTACGGCTGTGGTGTTCTGGATTCTCAGCAGCAGCGACCCGTCGCATCTCGTCTCGGAGAAGGTGCGTTTCGTCGACCAGTTGCGCGCGTTGAAAGACCCGACGGTGCTCAAGTACTGCCAGTACTACAGCATCGTATTCGGCGGTTACGTCGCGCTGTCTCTGTGGATGGTGCAGTACTACGTCGGCGAATATGGTCTCGACCTTCGCGTAGCGGCGCTGCTCGCCGCGTGCTTCTCGCTGCCGGGCGGCGTGCTGCGCGCGGTGGGCGGCTGGCTCTCCGACCGTTATGGCGCGCACCGCGTGACGTGGTGGGTGATGTGGGTGAGCTGGGTGTGCCTGTTCCTGCTCAGCTATCCGCGCACGCATTTGATCATTACCACGGTGAACGGCGCTAAAGGCTTCGACATCGGCCTCAACGTGATCGGCTTCACGGTGCTGATGTTCGTACTCGGCATCGCATTCGCGTTCGGCAAGGCCAGCGTCTTCAAGTACATCGGCGACGAGTACCCGGACAACATCGGCACGATTTCCGGCATCGTCGGGCTCGCGGGCGGCCTGGGCGGCTTTCTGCTACCGATTCTCTTCGGCCTGCTGGTCGACTTCACCGGCATTCGTTCGAGTGCCTTCATGCTGCTTTACGGCGTGGTGTGGGTCTCGCTCATCTGGATGTACTTCACCGAAGTTCGCACGAAAGACGTACTCGCGGCAACGCCGCGCGCCTCGTCGGAACAGCCGGTGCGAACTGTCGGCTCTCAACCTGCGGAAACGGAATCATGAATATCTCGACAGCACGCGCGCGGGCCGGCCGCACGCTGAAGATCTGGACACCCGAAGATAAAGCATTCTGGCGGCGCGAAGGCGAGGCCGTCGCGAAGCTCAATCTATGGATCTCGGTGCCGGCGCTCTTTTTCGCCTTCGTCATCTGGCAAATGTGGAGCGTGGTGGCGGTGAGCTTGCCGTCGCTTGGATTTAATTATTCGACCAATCAACTGTTCTGGCTCGCGGCCGCGCCCGCATTGTCCGGCGCGACGTTGCGCATCTTCTATTCGTTCATGGTGCCGATATTCGGCGGGCGGCGCTGGACCACGATCTCCACCGCGTCGCTGTTGATTCCCGCAATCGGTATCGGCTTCGCCGTGCAGGACAACACGACAAGCTATCCGACGATGCTGCTCCTCGCGCTGTTATGCGGCCTCGGCGGCGCCAACTTCAGTTCGAGCATGGCCAACATCAGTTTCTTTTTCCCGAAGGAACGCAAAGGTTCTGCGCTCGGCGTGAATGGCGGGCTTGGCAATCTCGGCGTGTCGGCGGTGCAGTTTCTGTCGCCGCTCGTCGTCACTGCGGGCATGCTCGGCATCTTCGGCGGCGAGCCGCAGACGCTCGTCAAGGCCGGGCACACGTCGCAAGTGTGGATGCAGAACGCGGCTTTCATCTGGGTGCCGTGTATCGTCATTTCAACGCTCGCAGCATGGTTCGGAATGAACGATCTCGCCGATGTGAAGGCGTCGTTCGCTGCGCAGGCAACTATCTTTAGGAGCCGTCATAACTGGCTGATGTGCACGCTGTATCTCGGCACCTTCGGCTCGTTTATCGGCTATGCAGCCGGCTTTCCATTGCTTATCAAGAGCCAGTTTCCCGGCGTGAATCCGCTGACGTATGCATGGCTTGGGCCGTTCGTCGGTGCACTCATCAGGCCGTTCGGCGGATGGCTCGCGGACCGGCTCGGCGGCGCGCGCGTGACGCTGTGGAATTTCGTCGTGATGGCGCTCGCGGTCGTCGGCGTTCTGTACTTTCTGCCAAAGACGGGCGGCTCGTCGTTCTCGCTCGCCTGGGGTCCGCGCGATGGCAGCTTCACAGGCTTCTTTGCGATGTTCCTGCTGCTCTTTCTCACGACCGGCATCGGAAACGGTTCGACGTTCCGCATGATTCCGGTGATCTTTTCGAATCTGCGCCTGTGTGGCGTGCCCGCGGGCGATGCAAATGCGCTCGCCGATGCGACACGTGAAGGCAGTACCGAAGGCGCGGCCGCAATTGGTTTTGCAGGCGCAATCGGCGCGTACGGCGGGTTCTTTATTCCGAAGAGTTATGGAAGTTCCATTCTGATGACCGGCGGCCCGGAACTCGCGTTGTACTGCTTCGTTGTTTTCTATTTGCTGTGTATTGGGCTTACGTGGTGGTTCTACGCGCGGCGCAATGCGGGCATGCCGTGTTAATCGAAAACGGACCTACACAATGAGCCACTTTCTCGACAGACTTAAATACTTCTCGCAGCGCAAGCAACGCTTCGCGCAAGGCCACGGCGTGACGACCGGAGAGGACCGCACGTGGGAAGACGCGTACCGCGCACGCTGGCAGCACGATAAGGTGGTGCGCTCGACACATGGCGTAAATTGCACAGGCTCATGCTCGTGGAAGATTCACGTGAAAGGCGGCATCGTCGCGTGGGAAACGCAGCAGACCGATTATCCGCGTACGCGCGCCGAGCTGCCGAATCACGAGCCGCGCGGCTGCGCGCGCGGTGCGAGCTATAGCTGGTATCTGTATAGCGCGAACCGCGTCAAGTATCCGCTCGTGCGAGCGCGGCTGCTCAAGCATTGGCGCGCCGCGCGTGCGGTGGCGATGAGTGCCGTCGATGCATGGGCGGCGGTGGTGGAGAACGACGCGCAACGTCGCGACTATCAGCGTCAACGCGGCCTCGGTGGGTTTGTGCGTGCTAGCTGGGACGAAGTGAATGAGATCGTCGCCGCGGCCAACGTCTACACGATCAAAAAGCATGGGCCGGATCGCATCATTGGCTTCTCGCCCATTCCGGCGATGTCGATGGTCAGCTATGCAGCGGGCAGCCGCTATCTGAGTCTGATCGGCGGCGTCTGCATGAGTTTCTACGACTGGTATTGCGATCTGCCGCCCTCGAGTCCGCAAACGTGGGGCGAGCAGACCGACGTGCCGGAATCGGCTGACTGGTACAACTCGAGTTACATCATTGCGTGGGGCTCGAACGTGCCGCAGACGCGCACGCCCGACGCGCATTTCTTCACCGAGGTTCGTTATCGCGGCACGAAGACCGTCGCGGTCACGCCCGACTATGCGGAAGTCAGCAAACTGGCGGACCTGTGGATGCACCCGCGCCAGGGCACCGACGCCGCGCTCGCGATGGCGATGGGCCACGTAATTCTGCGCGAGTTCTATTTCGAGCGGCGCAGCGCGTACTTCGACGACTATGCGCGCCGCTATACCGACCTACCGTTGCTCGTGCAACTAAAAGAGAAGACGCTGGCCGATGGCCGCCGCATCATGGTGCCGGACCGCTATCTCCGCGCCGACGATTTCAACGGCATGCTCGGCCAGGACAATAACCCGGAGTGGAAGACGGTCGCGTTCAACGTCGACGGCAAGCTCGTGTTGCCGAATGGTTCGATTGGCTTTCGCTGGGGCGCGGAAGGCCGCGGCGACGCAGGGCGCTGGAATCTCGAAGCAAAAGAAGCGCGGCATGGCGCAGAAGTGAAGCTGAAGCTCTCCGTCGCGGAAGACGGCGCGCAAGCGAATGAGATCGTCACGGTCGGCTTTCCGTACTTCGGCGGCATCGACACGCCGCATTTCACCGCAAGCAAACAGGCCGATGTACTCGCGCGCGAGGTGCCGGTCGCGCGCATTGCACTCGGCAAGAACGGCGAGCGCCGCGAAGTACTCGTCGCCACCGTGTTCGATCTGTTGGCCGCTAACTACGGCGTGGATCGCGGCTTCGGCGGCGCGCGCGATTACAACGACGACGTGCCGTATACGCCTGCGTGGCAGGAGCGCATAACCGGCGTGCCGCGCGAGCAGGCCATTTTAGTGGCGCGCGAATTTGCGGACAATGCGGACCGGACGCGGGGCAAGTCGATGGTGATTATCGGCGCCGCAATGAATCACTGGTATCACAGCGACATGAATTATCGCGGCGTGATCAACATGCTGATGCTGTGCGGCTGCATCGGTCAAAGCGGCGGCGGCTGGGCGCACTACGTAGGTCAAGAGAAGCTGCGTCCGCAAACGGGCTGGACGCCGCTCGCTTTTGCACTCGACTGGATTCGGCCGCCGCGGCAGATGAATTCCACCAGCTTCTTCTACGCGCATACGGATCAATGGCGCTATGAAAAACTCGGCGTCGAAGAAATTCGTTCGCCCCTCGCGGATCGCGCGCACGACGGCGGCTCGTTAATCGACTATAACGTGCGCGCCGAACGCATGGGCTGGTTGCCGTCGGCGCCGCAATTGCAGACCAATCCATTGCAGGTGGCGCGCGACGCACAGGCAGCAGGCATCGATGCAAAAGCCTATGTCGCGCGAAGGCTGAAAGACGGCACGCTGAAGATGAGTTGCGAGGACCCGGATCATCCGGACAACTGGCCGCGCAACATGTTCGTGTGGCGTTCCAATTTGCTTGGCTCGTCGGGCAAGGGGCACGAGTACTTCCTCAAGCATCTGCTCGGCACGACTCACGGCGTGCAAGGCCGCGATCTCGGCGACGACGATGCAAAGCCGCGCGAAGTCACATGGCACGACACGGCGCCGGAAGGCAAACTCGATCTGCTCGTCACCCTCGACTTCCGGATGAGCACGACGTGTCTCTATTCGGACATCGTGCTGCCGACCGCGACGTGGTACGAAAAGAACGATCTGAATACGAGCGACATGCATCCGTTCATTCATCCGCTGTCGAGCGCAGTCGATCCGGCATGGCAGGCGCGCAGCGACTGGGAGATCTATAAAGGCTTTGCAAAGGCTTTTAGCGAAGTCTGCATCGGTCATCTCGGCGTCGAGAAAGAAGTCGTGCTCACGCCGCTAATGCACGACACGCCCGCCGAACTCGCGCAACCGTACGATGTGCGCGACTGGAAACGCGGCGAGTGTGAACTCGTACCCGGCAAGACCGCGCCGCAGGTGAGCGTGGTCGAACGCGATTATCCGAACGTATACCGCCGCTTCACGGCTCTTGGCCCGCTGATGGACAAGCTCGGCAACGGCGGCAAGGGCATTGCGTGGCAGACCGGCACGGAGACCGCGCAACTCGCCGGACTGAACGGCACCGTCAATGAAGAAGGCGCGACGCGCGGACTCGTGAAGATCGACAGCGATATTGACGCATGCGAAGTCGTGCTGATGCTTGCGCCCGAAACGAACGGCCACGTCGCGGTAAAAGCGTGGGACGCGCTTTCGAAAATCACGGGCCGCCATCATGCGCATCTCGCGCTGCATCGCGAGGACGAGAAGATTCGTTATCGCGATGTTCAGGCGCAGCCGCGCAAGATCATTTCTTCGCCAACGTGGAGCGGTGTGGAAAGCGAGAAAGTGTCGTACACGGCCGGCTATACCAACGTGCATGAACTGATTCCGTGGCGCACGCTGACGGGCCGCCAGCAGTTCTATCAGGATCATCCGTGGATGCGCGAATTCGGCGAGAGCTTCGTGAGTTATCGTCCGCCGGTCGACCTGAAAGCCGCGTCGCCGATGCATGGCCACAAGCCGAACGGGCACACGGAGATCGCGCTCAATTTCATTACACCGCATCAGAAATGGGGCATTCACAGCACGTATGCCGACAACCTTCTCATGCTCACGCTCAATCGCGGCGGCCCGGTGATCTGGCTCAGCGAAGACGACGCGAAAAGGGCCGGCATCGAAGATAACGACTGGGTTGAACTGTTCAACATCAATGGCGCGATTGCCGCGCGTGCGGTAGTGAGTCAACGCGTGAATCCCGGCATGGTGATGATGTATCACGCGCAGGAGAAGATCGTGAATGTACCCGGTTCTGAAATAACCGGAACACGCGGCGGCATTCACAACTCGGTCACGCGCATTGTACTCAAGCCCACGCATATGATCGGCGGCTATGCGCAGCTCAGCTACGGCTTTAACTACTACGGGACCATCGGCACGAATCGCGACGAATTCGCTGTCGTGCGCAAGATGGCAAAAGTCGACTGGCTCGACGACGAACCGGTTATCGCGACACACGGAGATCGCACATGAAAATTCGCGCACAGATCGGCATGGTGCTCAACCTCGACAAGTGCATCGGCTGCCATACGTGTTCGGTGACGTGCAAGAACGTCTGGACGAGCCGCGAGGGCGTCGAATACGCGTGGTTCAATAACGTGGAAACGAAGCCGGGCATTGGCTACCCGAAGCAGTGGGAGAACCAGGATAAATGGAACGGCGGCTGGAAACGCAATGCGGACGGCTCGATCGAACCGCGCCAGGGCAGCCGGCTCAAGGTGCTGTCGCGGCTCTTTGCGAATCCGAATCTGCCGCAAATCGACGACTATTACGAGCCGTTCACGTTCGACTACGAGCACTTGCAGTCCGCGCCGGAAAGCAAGGCGCCGCCTGTCGCGCGACCGCGCAGCCTGCTGACAGGCAAGCGGATGCAAAAGATCGAGTGGGGGCCGAACTGGGAGGAGATTCTCGGCGGCGAGTTCGAGAAGCGCAGTAAGGACAAGAACTTTGACGACGTGCAGAAGGACATCTACGGTCAGTTCGAGAACACCTTCATGATGTACTTGCCGCGCTTGTGCGAGCATTGCCTGAATCCGGCGTGCGTCGCGAGTTGTCCTTCGGGATCAATTTATAAGCGCGAAGAAGACGGCATTGTATTGATCGACCAGGACAAATGCCGCGGATGGCGCATGTGCGTGTCGGGATGTCCGTATAAGAAGATCTATTACAACTGGAAGTCCGGCAAGGCGGAGAAGTGCATCTTCTGCTATCCGCGAATTGAAAGCGGTCAGCCAACGGTGTGTTCGGAAACCTGCGTCGGGCGCATTCGTTATCTCGGCGTGCTGTTATACGACGCGGACGAAATTGAAAAGGCGGCGTCGGTAGAACATGAGACTGACCTGTATCAGGCGCAACTCGACGTGTTTCTCGATCCACACGATCCGCGCGTAATTGCTCAGGCGCGCGCCGACGGCATTCCCGACGCATGGCTCGAAGCGGCGAAGAAGAGCCCCGTCTACAAGATGGCGATGGAGTGGAAAGTCGCGTTGCCCTTGCACCCGGAGTACCGCACGCTGCCGATGGTCTGGTACGTGCCGCCACTGTCGCCGATCACCACCGCGGCAAGCGAAGGACATATAAGCGCGAACGGCGAAATACCCGACGTCACGCAGCTGCGTATTCCGGTCAAATACCTTGCCAATCTGCTGACTGCTGGAGACGAAGCGCCGGTTATCCGCGCACTCGAACGAATGCTGGCAATGCGCACGTATCAGCGCGGCAAGCATGTCGACGGCTGCGAGAATCCGGCCGTGCTCGAGCAGGTCGGCTTGACCCGCGACGAAGTGGAAGACATGTACCGCGTCATGGCGCTCGCAAGTTATGAGGACCGCTTTATGGTGCCGGGCACGCATCGTGAATACGCGGAGAACCTTTATGACCTGAAGGGTAGTTGCGGCTTCTCATTCGGCAGCGGATGTTCGGATGACGTGGGCGAGACAAGCCTGTTCGGCGGCAAGAAGAGACGCACCATTCCGATCAGGGAGCAGGTATGAAACAGGCCGACATGAATAGTGACGCTCATCATGTGGCCGCTCGCGTGCTGGCGGCGTTACTGAACTATCCCGACGCCGAGCTGCGCGCGGCTTTGCCGGATCTGCGCGTTGCGCTGCAGTCATCAGAGCGGGCGCTTTCCGACGAGTGCCGTGAAGCCGTCGTCGCGCTGATCGACACTCTGCAAGACGCCGACGCGCTGGACGCCGAAGCGCTATATGTCGACACATTCGATCGCGGACGCCGAACGTCGCTTCATCTATTCGAACATGTGCACGGAGATTCGCGCGAGCGCGGTCCCGCGCTGATCGATCTGCAACAAACGTACACACAACAAGGCATGTTTCTCACCGCCGATGAATTGCCGGATTACCTGCCGGTCGTTCTCGAATTCGCCGCGATGCAGGCGCAGCATACGGCGCGCGAGTTCCTGGCCGAGATGGCGCATCTGTTGCAATCGATTCATGCGGCGCTCGTGTGTCAGCACAGTCCCTATGCCGCAGCGGTGGCGGCGACGCTGGATCTCGCGGGCGAGCCGGTGCAGCCGCCCGATGCCGTTGCGCGAGCGCCTGCCGAACCTGCGATCGATGACGAATGGCGCGAGCCCGACGCATTTGGCGGATGCTCGCCAAGCGGTTCGCATTACGCGCCCGATGTTCGGATCATTCAGTTCGTTCGGCGCGACGCCACTTCTTTCGCTGTGCGCAAGGAAGGCTTGCTATGACTGCTATCGACACGCTTCTCTTCGGCATCTATCCCTATGTCTGCCTTACGGTGTTTCTTGTCGGCAGCCTGCTGCGGTACGACCGCGACCAGTACACGTGGAAAAGCGATTCGTCGCAGCTACTGCGCTCCGGCACGCTGCGTTGCGGCAGTAATCTGTTTCATATCGGCGTGCTGTTCCTGCTATTCGGGCACTTCTTCGGCATGTTGACGCCGCACTTCGTGTACGAGCCGTTCATCAGCGCGGGCACGAAGCAGATCGTCGCGATGGTCTCCGGCGGAATTGCCGGCCTGCTCGCGCTGATCGGCGTGACGCTGTTGTTGCGCCGGCGTCTCGGCGATCCGCGTATTCGCGCGACGTCGAAGACCAGCGACATTGTTCTGCTTGTGTTGTTGTGGGTGCAACTGATTTTGGGGCTCGGCACGATTCCGTTGTCCGCGCAACATCTTGATGGCAGTACGATGCTCAGGCTCGCCGGCTGGGCGCAGCACATCGTGACGTTCAGGTCAGGCGCGGTGCAACTGCTCGACGGCGTGAGCTGGGTTTTCAAGGCGCATATGGTGCTCGGCATGACGGTGTTTCTGATCTTCCCGTTCACGCGGCTGGTGCATGTATGGAGCGGCTTTGCTTCGCTCGCGTATGCGTTGCGGCCGTGGCAGTTAGTTCGCGATCGACGGATGAATCTGCGGGCGGGCCGGCAGGTGCCGCAGCAGCAACGCCGCGGCTAGCAGCGGATGTCGCTTACGTTCGCGCGTGCTCGGTGCCCGATGGCGCGAGATCAAAACCGCACACCGATGCCGCCCTCGATCAAATCCGTATCGCGGTTATAGCGGGTGACCACGCGATTCCACGTCACGCGGGCGAGCCAGCGCGAGCCGAAGCGATAGCTCGCCGACACGGCGAAGAGCGCGGAAACGCGGCCGTCGCCCGTGCGGTCTTGCGGAAGGTTGTCGGTCTGCGTGATCGCAACATAAGGACCGACGCCCGCCGATAACGTGAGGCTGTCGCCGAAGAATGCGCGCGTTGCCCACAACTGCACGGCGACGCCGTCGCGCCGCGATTGAATGTGGCCGCCTTCGTGCAGATATGACGCGCTCACGTCGACATAGCGCCATAAGCCGCGCCGGTATTCAAGGCTTCCCGCACTCGCCGATTCTGACTCGTTGCTGTTGAGGATCGTTTTGCCGAACATGACTGTTAGCTCGTTGCTCGTCACGTTCGAGCTTCGCGGTACGGGTCGCTCGCGCGGGCCCGGCTCGCCGGACGCCTCGAGTTGATAACCGACGCCGAATAGCAGCGCGGTCGTGTTCGGACCGCCGAACGCATGTACATGATTCAGTTGGGCGAGGGCAATCCAGCGTCGGTCGAAATAATAGGCGGCGCGCAGGCTAGCCAATACGCCCCAGCCGTGGGTGTTCGAATAATCGCCGCCGGCGCTTGCCGCGGTGGTGTCGAAGTACCGGTATGGCCCGGCGCCCGCCGACAATTCGAGGCGATCGTTCCATAGCGGCATACGTCCCCAGGCTTGCAGCGCCTGTCCGTCACGATGATGGTTGGGCAGATGCCCTTCGTTGAGCCAGGAAAAGCTCCACGCTGCGTAGCGCCCCAAACCTTCGCGATACGTCGCGCTCCACGAGTAGGTATTCGAGCCTGCACTAAAAAGGGGACCCGCCAGTAGCGAGAACTCCTGCGCCTGTGCGCAAGAAGAAAAGCCGGCGAGAGCGCCGAATAGAAGCGCCGACAGAGGCGCAAGAGCATGTTTGCAGGATCGATTCGCGGACACTATCCGATAGTCACCAGAGTATGTACAACGAAGGTAGTGTGCAGATAGCCGCGGCGCAAGAGAAACAAGGGTCGGTGTGAGGGGATTAGCGCACGGCACTCAACACTATAGCGGCGCGATCGGCGCGTACGTGTGTTGACGCACTAAACGCAGTTGTCGTGTTCTTGATGCGGTGTCCCGGTCTGCTAATGGTCGAATAGCCATTAATGCACGCTGTCAGGTGTTTATATCTCTATTGGCGAGGGATGTTTTAATCTCGCTTGGTGAAACCCTTGCTGGTTGCCCGGTTTGCGAACGCTGGGTTGTTTTTTGTCCGTTGCCGACGACTCGCTCCCCGCTTGAACGCGCTCGAATAGCGTTAACCACGAGAAAGGAAATTTCGTCGGACGATTGAATGCGGAAAATTCCATCCGTCGCTGCGTAGGCGGCGTGCGTTGTTAGATCGGCTTTCGTCTGATGATGGTTAATTTTTCCTATGGCGTGCACCACTTCTGCGCTAGAAAGAAAGTCTTACTGCAAGCTCATGGAAAAGAGAACAATTGTCCTAGGGTCGGATGCACTAACGCGCTGTCCATCTAATCTTCCGATCATCATCTGAAAGCAGGAATTTTTGCGTTACGCGAAGTTCTCGGAAAGATTCCTGCTTTTTGCCCCAAAAGCACCGATTTCCGTGTGACCTGTCCAGCATTACCGGGTACGATTTACCCCGGTCGCGACGGAAAAGCGAACAACTTTCCGAGCGAGTGACCGGTAACAGCTGTCTCGCAGGTGGCGTTTCCAGGTGGTCCATTAACGAATCGCGGCGTCAAGCGCATCGCGACGGGCGGAGCTTTTTCTACCGCCAACCGATTTATTCCACGTTGTCTCCGGCAATGTGACCGCACTTATGCAAAGTGCCGACGGCGCAGCATGCAATTGTGCATAGATAAGCACAACGAATTAATAACAATTGTTTTTTTGAATAAACGCAGGTTCTACCGAACTTCACAAACTCATCTTTTGATTTTTTATCGAGAACTTTCTCGACAGTGGGAAAAACAAACATGGTGAAACGACGACAATTCCTCGGCGGCTTGACGGCCCTTGCCGGCAGCTATCTTCTCAGCGCGTGCGGCGGCGGTGGCTCCGGCGACGGCAGCACGGGTTCAACAGCAAAGGCCTCCGCGAGTCCAATGGCGAAAGTCTCGGCCGCGAACGCCTCGGCAAACGGTACGGTGATGCCGGGAGCCGCTTCGATCATTGACGGTTACGGCGACGTGTGGACGCTCGTCAACGGCGTGATTTACCGCAACGGCTCGACGGTCGGCAATACGTATAGCGTGTCGCTCGTGCTCTGGTATGGCGGCAAGATATGGCATTGCGGCACCGGCGGTCAGTTCTATGTGAACGCGGATGATGTGCCCGAAAAATGGCTGCATTGCAGCGACCCGCGTATCGACGTGGCGCCCGTTCCGGGCAGCTTCTACGGTATGAACGGACACGCTGACTACACGTATACGCCGGAACAGGTCGTGTCGATTCTGAAGGGAATGAATTGCACGAGCTATCGCGTTGGCGTGACCGACGATCCGAAAGATCTGAATGCGGTCGTCAAGCTTGCGCAAGCGTTTCAGTCGGCGGGACTTACGCTGCTCGTGCTGATCGACCAGGGCGTGTATGAATCGGGCGGCCTGATGGGCAGCGAATCCGTTGCCTACAATCGCGGTTATTCGGTCGGCGCAACCGTCGCAAACGCGTTGAAGCCGTATGGCGTGACGATTTACGAGTGCGGCAACGAGTTGACGCGACAAGACGCAACCGTGGTGGACTTCACGTACGCGGGTTCGAAGGCGAGCGACTTCAACAACCAGAACTGGCCCATCATGCGCGGTGTCATGCGCGGAATGATCGACGGCGTGAAGTCGGCGCAGCCGTCCGCGAAGTGCGGGATCAATTTCTGCGTGGCGGACGTGGGCGCCTCGGATGCACTATGGGAAGGCCGGCAGCCGGACGGCAGCGGGGGCCATCCGACGGTGCGTTGGGACGTCACGACGTGGCACAACTATGAAGTATACGGCGACCTGTTCAACGTCGGCACCGACGGTGCGGGACCGGGCTTCGACTTGGCCACGTATTGCAAGGCCCGTTACGGCGTGCCGCTGATTGTCACCGAGTGGAACACCGGGCCGGAGAAGTCGGAGAGCTATCGCGGGACTTACATCTCGGACAGACTCGCCGCGTTCTACAATGCCCGAAAGACCCACAACATCCAGTCGGTCATGTACTACGTTCTGGATAGCGGAAACAACACGTACGGCATAATGGTCGACGGTAAGGCAATCGACGCACCGTACAACGCGTTCACCAGCTTCACGTCCGGCCACGCGGACACCTGAACGACGTCTAAAGATGCTGTTGCAATGAACCTGGTTCTCGCCTCGCTCGTGGGGCGAGGCCAGGTTTATATCAGCGGCAGAAGCTCTGCGGCACCAGTTTCCCCCACTCGTAGTCGATCTTGTCTGGCGTAAAAGGCAGAACGCCCGCGCCCGGAGTGAAAGTTAGCTCCCCGAAATAAACGCGGTTATCCGGCGCGTATAGATCGACGCGAACGTAGTCGAAGTCTTCGCATAGTCTCGTGGCCGCGTGCAGAATGGCCTCGAGATTCTCGGGGCGCGGCGCCGGTATCGGGCTGCGTTTGTAGTAGCCAATGGCTATGTCAAGATGATTCCAGTCGACGTCATAGACGTCGCCCCGCGTATTCCCGCCAAATCTGTCCGAAATCACCAGAATATAGATAATCGGGCGTCCGCTTCTTCCGCCAAAGCAGTGCAGTTTGTAGTCGGCAGGAATCTTGCCGCTCTCGTCGAGCAGCAGTTGCTCAAAGAAGATGCGTGGCTTGATCTGCCGATAGTGTCTTTCGCGCGCGATCTTGTAGAAATCGAGCGACAGCCAGTAGTTCGCGAGATCCCGCAGTTTCTCGAACGATGTTGCCGACTTATCCCTGACCACCTCGACGTAACTGCTGCCGTGGTTGGCCTTCATGACGAACGCATTAGGCAGCGCGTCGAATACTTCTTTCGTGAAGACGTCGGGCGTAGCCAGTAACGGTATGACGTGCTGTTCGCCGATTTTCCTCGCAACATACTCGCGGACCGTCAGCTTGTCGGTCAGCTCGACGAACCACGGGTCGGGCCGCAGGCTTTTCTGCAGGATCTTTTCGTTGAACGTAGTGGGGCGCAGCAGGTTCGGATAGCGGCCAATTTCCTTGTGATGCAGCAGGCTCAGAAATATCGGTGCCGGCAGCATCGACTTGGCCGCTTCTTTTAGCCTTCTGGCCGGAGATTCCTTGCGCGGCGCCAAGTGGTGGCTCGCGGCGTCCTCCGGCATATCGGCCTGGTTGGAGAACTGTACAGACTTCGTTGTTGTCATTGTCCGGTCCCTTTTGAATAGCGGCTCGACGCTCAATCGGCGTGCGTAGCCGGCCAGGGCCAGCGGGGACGGCGCGCTATCGCTCTATATATGAGTGGCGCGGCTCCCGCTCACACTGGCATTAGCCGTCAATCGTCAATCGTCGATCGCCACGCATCGTTCCGCGACTTCCAGGCGCTGCTGCGCGCGGAATTGCGTGGGAGACATTCCATAGCGTTCCTTGAAAAGGCGGCCGAGACGATTGCCGTCGCCCATTCCACAACGCCGCGCGATCTTGTCGACGGGCAGATCGGTATTGCGCAGCATTGCGCGGACGACTTCGAAGCGTGTGCGCAGCAAGTACTCGAGGGGCGTCATGCCGAACTCGAACTTGAACCGGCGCTGATAGTTGCGCTTGCTCATTGCCGCGCACTCCGCGGCTTTCGCGACGGAAATAGGATTGCTGTAGTTCTCCTTGATCCACCGCGCCGACTCGCGGATCTTCTCCGTTGTCGTCGTAATGCTCGCATCGTCCAGTTCGAATTTGTCCGACTCGACGTAGGTGGTTTGCAGCGTGTCGGCGATCTTCCGCGCGACTTCGGTACTCAGGTCGCGTTCGATTTGCGCGAGCGCAAGATCGGTCGGCGTCGCACTGTTGGGGCGGGTCGTGGTCGGCGCATCGTCGAACAGGAAGATCGGCACGGTGGAATGCAACGGGTCCTTGCAAATGACCACCAGGTTCGCGCCTTGCTGAATATCGAACGACGCAATAGAGCCTTGGCGCGCTATCCATGAGAGCAGGCGGTCATTCGACTCCAGTGCCCGCGCAGCGTCGCGGCACGCGACAAACAATGCATGGAAGTCACCGAGCCGATTGCGCTCGATGCTTTGGGTCCAGATCGAAATGCCGGAGGAACTGGTCACGAGCCCGCCGCTTTCAGAAAGTACTGAAAGACGATAGGGTGAGTCGTCGGTCGCGCCTTCAGACAATTCGTTTGCGAGCCGGAACGCGTCGCCGATTGCTCCAGCAGTCGCCATCGAGCATTCCTGCGACACCAGTAGTCCAATGTGCTTTGCAGGTTTCCGTGTCGCCACTCTTGGGCCGCTGCGGTGCGTATCAAGATACGACGAAAGAAAGTCGGTGGAAGTTGTCACGCTTAGTTCTCCAAACAGGGTGAATCACTGTCTACGTGACGAGATTAACGTACTCAAATCACCCTTGCGAACCTGGCCGGTAATCGATGGTGTTTTGGCGCAATAGTGATGATTGGGGAAATTGTTACCTTGCCTGGCTAAATAAAGCCATACAAAAGGCAGTGAAAAGCAGCAAGATTTGCTTCGCATAATCCAGAAGCCGCTAATAAGGGTCGCAGTGCTCTTTCGCCCGAGAAGCCCGTCCGACAAGGCCGCTGGGGGCGCAACGTGCATTGAATGCCGCGATCAACCCTCCGAAGTGTCACTAAATGTTAGTGACAGAAAATTGGCTAACGCGTATCACTCTGTTACATCCATTGCACATAGCTACAACACTTTCTGGATGGGGTGTTGCGCGGAAATCGCTTCGGCGGAATCGGCCATTAGCACCCGAATTTATGCCGCTATCGATCCACTCATTCGCACGAGCGCTATGCTTCACTGCAACATCTGCAGAAATAGCGGTTGCCGCGGTAGGCGCTATGGAATGCCAGCAATGCGCAATATCTTCACCTTTTGGCGTGGATGGTTCCATTGAGGTGTAGTTATTGCCGTGTCCCGAAGTGCCGTGCACTGACGAAGTACGACGAGGCAACGCTCACGCAAGTCCGGGGCCGGACTGCGTATTGGCGACTCGACGATTCGCTCAGCGCTTCATTGAACAAGCGAACCATTTGTAGAACCAAATAAAACGCGGTGCGCGGCGTAAAGCCGTTGTCCGGAGATTGGGGGATTCGAAGTCTGGAGACGGGGCGAGCCGTGCTGTTGGCGGTGCAGCCTTTGATCGTTCAAGCAGGTGGACAGCCACTTGGCTTGGCAAGACCATGACGTAGCTTCGACCACGCGTCGCGCTACGCCATACGCATTCCTGCCGGAGACGGCTCTGGACTGTGGACCGTTGGTGCAGCCAAGGCGGTGTCGACTCATTACTGTGCCCATCAAACATGGAAGGATCAAACCGGTGGACTACTATCCTCTGAATTCGCTCCCTGGCACTGCCAGTACAGAGCGTGGACAGCTTAGCGCGAGCGCCATGCTCCGTCTCATGCGCGACCATATCTGGGAGATCGTGCTGACAACGGTCGTCGTTTTCAGCCTGGCCGCCGCCTATTTGCTGATTGCGTCGCCGATCTATTCCGCGGATGTACTCATTCGCGTTGATCCGCCAGAACCGAATGCACTCGGCCTCGCACTCCAGAATCAGGAGAACATGCCTCCGCCAGCTCCGTCTCCTGTGACGGAAATGGGCGTGATCCGCAGCCGCTCGGTGCTCGAACCGGTGATTCAGCGCTTCCGCTTCGACGTCTCCGTGACGCCGCGCAAGCTGCCGCTGCTCGGCGATATCGCGGAGAAGTTCGCGACGCCTGGCGAGCCCTCGCGGCCCTGGCTCGGACTCAAGTCATACGCATGGGGAGGCGAGCAGGTAAAGATCGGCGCGCTCGACGTTCCCAAAGATCTCGAAGAAGAAAAAATGACGCTGATTGCCCGCGACGACAACACGTACGAGTTGCGCGGTCCGCAGGATCAGGTATTCCTCCAGGGCACGGTCGGCAAAGCGGTATCGAGCAACGGCATTTCGATGCGCGTCGATGCGCTGGTCGCGCGGCCCGGCACCGAGTTCACGGTCGTACGCTGGAACGCGGTGGACGCCATCAAGCGTTTCGACGCGCTCATCAAGGTCGGCGACAAAGTGAAAGACTCGGGTCTTGTGCAGATCGAGTACACCGACAAGAGTGCGGCAAAGGCTGCGGAAGTCGCCAATGCGTTGGGTCAACAGTACCTGGCGACGGCAATTGCGAGCCGCCAGCTCAACGATACGACGACGCTTGCGTTCATCAACGGAGAACTTCCGCGTCTGCTCGGCGACCTGAGAAAGGCGGAAGAAGCGCTTAAGTCATTCCGCGCCAACTCGCAATCGATGCAGCCGACGGCTGAGGCGCAAGCCTACCTGCAAGGCGGTCTCGACATCGACCGGCAGATCGCGACACTGCAATTGCAGCGCACGCAGCTTCTCGAGCGCTATACGCCGCAAAGCCGCTGGGTGCAGAGCGTCGACACGCAACTCGCGCAGCTCAATAGCGCGAAAGCGAATTTCAGCGGCCACTTCAACGGTATGCCCGCTTCGGAACGCCAGAGCGTCGATCTTCTGCGCGCGCAGAAAGTCGCGGAGACGATCTATCTGGGCATGGTGCAAAAGGCTGAGCAATTGCAGGTGCGTCGCGCAAGTACTACCGGCGGCGCGCATATCGTCGACCAGGCAATCACGCCGCATCGTCCGGTGAAACCTCAGCCGATTCTCGTGCTGCCAGGCGGTCTCGCACTCGGCATCGTCTCGGGCATCGTGCTGGTGTTCATGCGCCGCCATGTGCTGACGGGCGTTACCGATCCGCGTTATGTCGAACGCAGAATGAGTGTGCCGGTGTTCGGCGAGATCCTGTTCAGTCAGCAGCAGTCGTTGCTCGACAGAACCAGTCCGGGCGCCAAGTCATTGCCCGGTGCCGCGGCGCGGGCCGGATTGCCGCAGCCGGTGGCGGGCGGTGCGTCCGAAATACAGGTGGCGGCCGGCGGCAACAGGGTACTGGCCGAACGCTTCCCGAACGATAACTCCGTCGAGGCGCTGCGAGCAGTGCGCACTTCGCTGGCGCGCGATCTGGCGCATGCACGCAACAACATCCTGATGGTGATTGGACCGACGCCGTCGGCAGGGAAGAGCTTTGTCGCGGCCAATATCGCGACCTTGCAGGCAGAGATCGGCGCACGCGTTCTTCTTATCGATGCGGATATGCGTCGCGGTCATCTCGCATCGCTCTTCAATCAGAGCAATCGTGGCGGGCTTTCCGAAGTCCTTTCCGACCGCATGCCGCTGCGCAATGCGCTCCGTCACACGGGTATTGAAGGCTTGTCGTTCCTCTCATGCGGATCGCGTCCGGACAACCCCGCCGCATTGCTCGCAAGGCCGCGTTTCAAGGAAGTACTCGAACGCCTCAGCGCGCAATTCGATCTGGTGATCTTCGATACGCCGCCGTTCCTCGCAGTCACCGACGCGTCGATCATTGCAAGCGAAGCCGGTGCATCGCTGCTGGTTTTGCGCTCGGGCATGCAGAGCGAGGAAGAGATCGAAGACACGATCAAGAAGATGGAGCGCGCCGAGGGACGCATTGCAGGCGCTGTGTTCAACGGCATTCCGCTTCGGCGCAGTACTCGCACCTATGGATATGCGACGAACTACGCCAGCGATTACGGCGATGCCGATCCGACCAGCGCACCTCTCCGGACGTGAGCGAGTTGCCACTGTCGTCGATGAATTCGCAAAACGGAGAAGCAGATGGCGTTTGCAATTAACGGGAAATTTACTTCGCAACCCGTCACGGGTGTTCAGAGAGTCGCGTATGAATTGACGAGAGCGATGCAAATGCGGGTTCCCGCAGGCGAGAAGCTGGAGATCTACGTCCCGCGCAATGCGAGAGAGCCGGGGGCGCTGTTGAAATGGCAACGGCGCTTTTCGTGGCTGCGCGGCACGCTATGGGAGCAGATCACGCTGCCCATCGCCGCGAGAGGCGTCACGCTTCTGAATCTGTGCAACATGAGCCCGCTGTTCAAGCGCCGCCAGGTAGTCATGGTTCACGACATGGCGGTGTACGACGTACCTGGCGGATTCTCGAAGAAGTTCTTGCTGTGGTATCGCCTGTGCTTTTTCATGTTGCCGCGCATGGCGCCAACGATCCTGACCGTGTCGAAGTTCTCCCGATCGCGTATTTGCCATCACCTGAAAATCGATGAGTCGCGAGTCGCAGTCGTGCATCCCGCAGCGGATCACCTCGACCGTGTGACGTCGGAGCCCGCGGTATTGGAGCGCCTGAGTCTCGTCAAGGACGCGTATTGCGTAGTGGTCGGGAGTCTCGATCCGCGCAAGAACCTGCAACGCGTGCTGGAAGCAATTGAGAAGCTCGGCCATCTCGACCATGTGAAGTTTGTCGTGGTCGGCGGAAAGAATGCGCGCATTTTCAACAGCGAACTGGCTGAGGAAAAGCCGCAGTCGGAGAAAGTGGTGTGGGCCGGTTTCGTGACTGACGGCGAACTGAAGGCGCTCTATGAAAACGCGGGCTGTCTGGTGTTTCCGTCGCTGTACGAAGGATTCGGACTGCCGCCGCTCGAGGCGATGTACTGCGGGTGTCCGGTCGTCGCTTCTTCGCGGACGTCGATACCCGAAGTGTGCGGAGATGCGGCGCTGTATTGCGACGCGACGTCCGCAGACGACATTGCCAAAAAGATCTCGCTCATGATGACCGACGACGCACTCCGCCAACGCTACAAGACAATGGGATTCGCGCGTGCGCGCGAATTCCGCTGGGATGTGACGGCGCAGACGGTGCTCGAAATCCTCAAGGGGCAGGCGGGCGTTCGGTTGTCGGGCGTGCCGGCCCGCGCGTCGGCGAGCTAACGCATGTCGGTAGGCAGGCCAATGTATCGCATTCGAAAGAGTGCCGGCAGACGTCGGGCGTTGCGAACCATTGCGGGCCTCCTTGGCGCCGCGATACCGCTCGCGTACGGCAAGACGTCGCCGTCAGGAAGCGCCGCGCCGCAAACGGGCAGCAGCGGCGGTCGCAGGATCACGGATCTGATCGGCGCGAACGGCTGGGCGGGCGCAAGCCGTGACGTCGAAATGTGGCGTCAAATGGGTATCACATGGGGGCGCGATTCGGTGGGCCCTGGGCAGCCGGAATCGCCGAGAGCACCCATGCGTGTCGACAAAACCGGCTCGCAATTCGACGCCGATCTTCCGACAGCGCTGCTCTTGAACAATCGCAACGGCATCAAGTCGCTGCTGTTGCTCGGCTATACGGCGCCGTGGAACGCCACTGTTCCCGGCGACAGCAATTCCGCGCCGATGGATGTCGGCGCGTGGACGCGCTATGTCGAGGCTGCCGTGCGCAAGTACTCCGCTCCGCCGTTCAACCTGCGCTACTTCCAGATCTGGAATGAGGCGGCCGGAACGTTGTCTGGCGGCGCGCAGCAGGCGACGTTCTGGCACGGTCCGACCTTCAGCAAGGACGGCAAGCACGAGAAGCCGTACGAGCGTGCCATGCAGGATTACGTGGAGCGAGTGCATCTGCCCGCTGCCCGCATTATCCGCAAGTACAACGCCTATATCGTCTACGGCGGGTGGCCCGATCAGGGCGGTCTGTCCAATTACTGTAAGTGGCTCGAGTACAGAAGTCCTGCATCGAACGAACGCATGCTGGACTGGGTCGACTATCTCGACACTCACTACCTCGGTGTGCGCGATCTCGACGAGCTGTATCAGCGGTATGTGAAGAACGGACCGGCGAGAGGCATTTGGCAAACCGAGATCGGCGATGCGTATATGAAGGACCCGCATTACCTGCCGGAGTACTTCTTCGACTTCGCGGTATGGGCGCTCGATCACAACTGGGACGATCCGAACAAATACGTCTCGATGATCTATCACTGGGACGGCTATGAGCCATTCCGTCTGACTCATCGGGGGCCGCCGGTACGTACTTACAACGTGTCGGGCAGGAGCCTCATCGTGCTTCATCAGACTGTTTCAGGGCCGCTGGCAAGTTTGTCGAACCCTTTGCAATTTGGTCCAGGCGCTTCGGGCAGCGGATTGCGTTCGGGCAATGACATCGTGCTGCAGGTGAGCGCGTCGGCGGGTTGGCGAAGGGTGACAGTAGCGGGACTCAAGCGACCCGCGTCGCGCGAAGTAAAGGTTGAGTTCATAGATGCGTTGACGGGCACAGTAAGTGCACAGGACGCGATGACGACCACCTGGAGTAACGACGGTTTGCAATTGAGCTTCAAGGTACCCGATCGGGTCAACGGTGCAGGAAACGATCCGCCGACCCACCTTGCGTATATCGCGGTCCGTTCCCTTGCGTAGCCATTCCGATTCACCGAAACATCAGACAGCGTCGAATGCCATGAACCAGGTCACAGTTGTCATCTGCAACTACAACTACGAACGCTATTTAGCGGACGCGATCGACTCCGCGCTCAATCAGGACTATCCCGGCACGCGCGTCGTCGTGCTCGACGACGGCTCGACGGATGGCTCGCGCGCGATCATCGAGAAGTACGGCAGCCGCATCACAGCGATCTTCCAGGAGAACGGCGGCCAGGTGTCCGCCTACAACCATGCGATCAGCGCGCTCGAAACGGAATACGCGATCCTGCTCGATTCGGACGACATTCTGTATCCGAGCGCCGTATCGGAAGTCATGGAGCTTTTCTCCAGCGGCGCGTGGGCCAAGGTGCAGTTCAGGCTCGACGTGATGGACGCAAACGGCGCAACGACAGGCGCTTATGTGCCGAACACCGAGCCGCCGCCCAATTGCGGAGAGCTGCTGCAAGCGGGCTGGCTGTACCCATCGCCGCCCGCCTCGGGCAATGCGTATCGGGTGAGTGCGCTCAAGCAGGTCTTTCCGGTTCCCGCACCGGGCATCAATCGCTACGGCGCCGACTTCTTCGCGATCTACGGCGCTGCGCTGGTCGGCCCGGTCGCGACGCTGCGCAAATCGCTCGGCGGCTATCGCGTGCATAACGCCGATGGCGGCACGGTGTCGTTCGCCAATTCCGAGCAGATTTCCAAGGCGCCCAAAGCGTTGGGTATGCGCTGGGCAATTCTGCGCAACATCGCGCGGTCGCGTCTCGGTATCGAGTTGTCGCCGACGTTTCATGATTTCGGCCACGAGAAGGCGATCTTCTGCTCGAGCGTCTATCGCGCGACGTTCGCGCACCGCTGGCGCTGGATGATGCGCGATTCGCGGGGCTATTTCCACGCGATCCTGGCCAATCCATTCTGGAGTGTGAAGAAGAAATTCGGAACTGTGGTTCTTTCCGGCTTGTGCCTCGTGCCGTACTCGCCGCTTTCTGACTTTGTGGTTCGCTACATATCGAACCCGCTTGCGCGTCGGCGCATGGCGCAGCGTTAAGCCCGGGAGCAGGCATTTGGAGAACGGAATGGAAAGACGAGACAACGCAAGCGTCATTGCGTTTGTTTACGGCGGATATCTGATGAGGTACGTGTACCTCATCATCGTGGTGCCGTTCTACGGAAGAATTCTCGGCGTCGCCGAGTATGGGCGAGTGCTCGCGTCGATGTCGCTCATGAACGTCATCTGGATGCTCGTGAGTTACGGCTTCACCTTCGTCGGCATGCGCGAAGTCGCGAAAGCCCATTCGGTGAAGGAGTGCAATGCAATCTATTCGCTTCATGTGAGCGCGCGGCTCATGCTCGCCGTGATTGGCGGAAGCATCGGTCTGATTGCGACGATGTGCTCGCCCACCTTGTCCGAGCGGCCGCTGATCGGCGTGCTGGGCACGCTGCTCGGCATCGTGTCGGCAATGAATCTCGGCTGGCTATTCCAGGGCCGTCAGCGTTTTCGCACGCCGATCATGATCGAAGTATTCGGCTTTGCCGTGAGCCTCGTTCTGGTGCTGAGCCTCGTGAGAAAGCCCGAGGATTCCGTGTGGGTGCTGGCGAGTCTGCTGGTTGCCGGCGTGGCGTCGTCGATCATTTCATATGGCATCACCACGTCGCAATTGGGACTGCCCCGACTGAAAGTGGAAGGCGTGATGCCGCTCATTCGCAGCTCGACGATGCTCTTTTGCTACTCGTCAGGCTCGGTTGTATTGACGGCGTCTTCCACCTATCTGCTGACGCTATTGTCGACGCCCGCGCAAGTCGGCTATTTCGGTGCGGCGGAGCGTTTCGCCACCATTGCACTGAGCCTGATGGGCCCGGCGTCGCAGGTATTCGTGCCGACTATTTCGCGGCAGCTCGCACACGGCGACAAAGAGGGCGCGCACGCGACCACGCGCCGTGGCGCGGCGCTTCTGCTCGGTTATGGACTGCTCGTATTCTGCGGCGCAATGACGTTGTCGCCGTTCCTGTTGCCGTTGATTCTCGGCGCCGAGTTCGAGCCTGCCGCGCGCATTCTTCAATGTTTCGCATGGATGTTCCCGTTCGTCGCGTTCAACGAATTCGTCGCGTTTTACGTATTCGTTCCGCGCAAGAAAGACCGGCTGCTCGCGTTTGCCGGGCTCGCCTCCGGCCTCGCCAACCTGGCCGCGGCACTGATTCTTGCGCCGCGCTTTGGAGCAATGGGCATGGCCATGGCTCGTGTATTCGGTGAAGCAACGCTCGCCGTGATCCTGCTGGTCATCATGGTCCGACTCGAGCTGATCGGACTGGTGCCGGGCGCGCGGCGCGCCGCTGGAATGCTGGGGCTGGCGTGGGGTGTAAGAGCCCAGACAAGCGCGGCCAAAGACAAGTGAAACGGATTGCCGCCGGTGAAGCGTCCGGCGCGTCATCTCACAGGAGAGAGAAGTGAAAGTCGCTATTGTTCACGATTGGCTGGTGGTTTCGGGCGGCGCAGAGAAGGTTTTGAAGAACATTATCGAATGCTTTCCGAAAGCGGACGTCTTTTCGATTGTCGACTTTCTCGAAGATCGCGATTGCGTGAAAGGGAAACCCGTCAACACTTCGTTCATTCAGAAGATGCCGTTTGCGCGCAAGCGCTACAGAGCTTATCTCCCGTTGATGCCGATTGCGATCGAGCAACTGGACCTGTCCGCGTACGATCTGGTGATTTCCAGCTCGCATGCGGTAGCCAAGGGCGTACTGACCGGACCCAACCAGATTCACATAAGCTATGTGCATTCGCCGATCCGCTATGCGTGGGATCTGCAGCATCAGTACTTGCGCGAATCGCATCTGAACAAGGGCGTCAAATCGATCATGGCGCGCGCGCTGCTGCATTACATTCGCGGCTGGGATTCGCGTTCGGCGAATGGCGTCGATCATCTGCTGGCGAATTCGCACTTCATCGCGCGGCGGATCAAGAAGGCTTATCAGCGCGACGCGACGGTTATCTATCCGCCTGTCGATCTCGACAACATGGTGATGTGCACGCAGAAAGAAAACTTCTACGTGACGGCCTCGCGGATGGTGCCTTATAAGCGCATCGACTTGATCGTGCGGGCCTTCTCGCAGACACCCGAGCGCCGGCTGGTCGTGATCGGCGATGGCCCGGAAATGAAGCGGATCAAAGCGACTGCGGGGCCGAATGTGACGATACTCGGTCACCAGCCTCTCGAAGTACTCGTCGATCATTTGCGACGCGCCCGCGCATTCGTTTTCGCGGCGGAAGAGGACTTCGGCATTTCCGTTGTGGAAGCACAGGCTTGCGGCACACCCGTGATTGCTTTCGGCAGGGGCGGTGCGCTCGAGTCGGTTATCGGCTTGCCTCTGGAGCAGCCCACAGGTGTCTTCTTCGGCGAGCAGACGGCGGAGTCATTGCTCGAAGCGGTGACACGTTTCGAGCGCAATGCCTCTTTATTCGATCCGGTGAATTGCCGTCAGAATGCCGAGCGGTTCTCAACCGAGAACTTCAAGACGGCATTGACGGACTTTATCGACGCGCGGCTTTTGCGCAGCTCGATCGAACAGCTTCGCCCCTACCTGGTGCGCGAGCGCACGGCAGAGGAGCGTCACCTTGCGAGTATGCCCTCGTAAGACTGAATGCGGTATTTGACGCGGCCGGCGAGAGCCATGATCGAATGAGCATGGCTATGTATTTGCGGTGACCGCGTTTCAATGAGCCGCTGAAGCGGCGCCTGATGCCCATAGGCGAGCACGCAGACGCACAGAAAGCTCGCCGCCGACCATGCGGGCCGTGGGTGTTCGAACTCCACGGAAAGCGCCTTTCGCAAGAAGAGCAGCGCGACGATTGCGCCCAGAATCCAGCCTGAAATGACTTCGGGTACGGAATGCGAAAGGTCCATCAGGCGCGACACGCCAGTCAACGCACCGATAACCAGACCGGCCGCAATACCCAGAAACGCCGGCAGACGCCACCATCTGAGCTGCAATGCGAGGGCCACCATCCACACGGAGGTGGAGAGCATCGCATGGCCGCTAATCACGCGGAAATCAGACGCCGGAAACGATATGCCCCAGCCCGCATAGAAGATCTTGCTCGCGCCGACAATAGCGACGCCGGCTGCGAGCATCGCGATCCACCGGCAGGCCAGCTTGACGTCGAATAATGCGATCCAGCAGGCGCAAACAGCGGCCACGGGCAACGTGACGGCCGCATCGCCTATGTTAGTGAATACAGTCCACATAGGGTTCTCGTTGTTGTTGGGTTCTCTACAGCGGGATCTTTGTGTTCCCGCTGTACCGGAGTGGGCGCAGGTACTGTCAGACGCGCGAGCGAATCAGCGAGTTCCGCCGATTGAATTCCGCCGAGATTGCATTGGCCGATTGTGAGGCCAGCAGTAGCGAGATGACGAGCGAGAGGATCAGGACATTGGAAGGCGACACGAGGCGATGTTCCGTTGCCGCCATGACCAGCAGGCAAATAGAAGAGATCTCGACGAACCGGAAGGCGGCGAAGTTCTGACCGCCTCCCACGAGCGCGCCCGCAGCCGCTCCATGCTTGCTCCAATCAACGAGTCTCCAGAAGAAGCTCAGCAGCAGGAAAAGACCGACGACACCGGTTTCCGCGAGGAAATTGAGGTACGAGTTGTGAGCGTGCGAATCGCTATGTTCGACGAGGACGTTCGACGGCGCACCGAACAGGTGAAAGTATGAAGTCACATTGCCGATGTGATCGTCGAAAGAACCGAAGCCCATACCCACGATGGGACTCTGCTCGAAATAGGCGAGCGCGCGCGGCCACAGCCACTCATACCGGATGTTCAGATTGGCGACCTTCGCATCCTGGTTGTGGATACTGAACGGGTAGCCCATGTAGTCGACGGTGGCGTCCGTGTGATAGAACGCCATTGCAAGCGAACCTGCTATGAGCACGCCCATCAACGCAGCCAGCAGCCAGCGCTTGCGGCCGAAATAGAGGTACGGCAGTACCGCAGCCGCGCCGAGCAGCGAACCGCGGCTATACGTGGAGAACAGCATCAGCGCGTTCATCGCGAGTAGCCCGAGCAGTAGCTTGCTGCGCTTTTGCAGGTAGCAGCCCACGCCCAGGCAGAACAGCATGGCGAAGAATCCGCCCGCCGCATTGCGCGCGATGAAGTAGCTGCCGAAGCTCTTGTCTGGATTCGTGAAGATGCCGAGGAGTCCGGTGCTGACGATGTACACCGCGTACGGTGGGATATTGATGCCGACCGCGAAAATAAAAAACGCGCGAAGTACTTTGTTCAGATCGAGACGATGCGCGTACAGGCAACCGGCAAAAATGGGAGCATACGAAATGAAGAAGTTACCGTCGCGCCGATAGAAATCGAATTCGGCGAAAGACTGAGGATCGTAGAGCAGCGTGGAGACGACGATCACGACCGTCAGCGCGGTGAGCGGCGTAATGAACGCCGGATAGCGGCGACCGTAAAAGCGCCACGCGTACACGAAGATCGGCACAAAGCCGACCGCGCTGAGAGGCACGAAATTCGTAACCGTTAGAAACAGCGCAAGTAGCGAAATGTAAGCCATTGCGACTCCCGGAAAACAAATGGCGCATAGCTTGCAATGACAGTGCCATTACGTGCGAAGACAACCTGGTTGGAGGTGCGGTGCACCACGATGGCGGTGCACCTGAACGGAATCGGGGTCCTACGTCTCGATGAACGAACTGCCCATCTGTCATGAAGGTACTCGCGAAGGTACCACGTCTAGGCACTGATTTCCACGCGCTACCGCACACACAGCGGCCATAAGAAAGGCCACAGTGGCCGATGTGCGGGCTAATGCGACGAGGCTGGCCAAAACCTCAACTGAACGCGCCACCATTGCTGTGGTGCAGCGTGAGGTGACTATGATGGATCACATCGAGTCATGCTTGAGTGGCATCGGCTTTCTGGCGCCACGCCGATATGTGTGCCGCTAACGCTCGCCTAGTGCGAGAACTTCGGTGCGCATCCCTAGCTTTGCGCGGACAGAACGGCTCGCCGAGCCCGTTGATGCCCACACCCCGTTATTGATCACACGTGAGACCGGAGCAGTGCCGACGTGCAGCGTATTTCGTCGGCGCTTATGCGATTAATCGCGCTTTGGCTTGCCCGTCCAGGAGCAATAAAAATGGATAAAGTTTTTGCAACCGCACACGAGAACGACAACGAGACGCAAAGCGCCGCGTCGCAGGAATGCACCACGCTCGCACAGGTGATTCTCGCAGGCGGCTCAGGCACGCGTCTATGGCCGGTATCACGCGAGCAGTTCCCGAAGCAGCTTATCGACGTGATCGGCGATCAGACGCTGTTGCAGGCCACGATGGGACGCATGAATAACTTCAGTCCTCTGTGGGCGGTCGCTCCAGAACCGGTGATTGTGTGCGGTGCCGAACATTACTTTGCAACCTGCGAGCAGGCGCGCGAAAGCGGCGTGAAGGCACGGGTCGTCGTCGAACCTGGCCGCCGTGATACGGCTCCTGCACTCACGCTTGCTGCGCTGGCTGCAGCATCGGACGGCAACGACGTGATTCTCGTCGCGATGCCCGCGGACCACGCTATTGCAGATCTCGATGCGCTTCATAAGGCAATCGAAATAGCTGCGCGTCATGCCGGCGCAGGCGCAATTGCGACGCTTGGTGTTCCGCCCACTGGCGCGGATACGGGCTTCGGCTATATCCGACTCGGCGCTGCGTTGAACGACGGCGCACGCCGCATCGAACGTTTCGTTGAAAAGCCGGCGCCCGAACTTGCGGCGCAGTATGTCGAGTCCGGCAATTACTGGTGGAATAGCGGCATGTTCGTCGTGCGTGCGTCCGTATGGCTTGCCGTCATCAAGCAATTCCAGCCGCAAATTCACGATGCCTGCGTGCGCGCTTACGAAGGCGCGAAGGTCAACGACGGCTGCATCGTTCCCGATGCCGAGGCCTTCCTGCAATCGCCGTCGGACTCGATCGACTACGCGGTGATGGAACATCTTGGCAAGCCGGAATCGCAATTCGCGGGGATCGTCGTGCCGCTGCAAACGGGATGGTCGGACCTCGGTTCATGGGACGCCGTGTGGCAGGCAATGGAAAAAGACGAGTGCGGCAACGCATCGAATGGACGCGTTCTTTTCGAAGGCGCGACGGCAACGTATGCGCGTTCGCAAGGCGGCCGGCTCGTCGCATGTGTCGGCACCAACGACCTGATCGTCGTCGAAACGGACGACGCGGTTCTGGTGGCCGACCGCTCGCATGTGCAGGACATCAAGGGACTCGTGTCGCGCATCAAGGCCGAAAATTCGCCGGAAGCGGATGCGCACCGCAAAGTGCGTCGTCCGTGGGGCTTTTACGATTCGATCGATCACGGCGACCGCTTTCAGGTTAAACGCATCGTGGTAATGCCGGGCGCCCGCCTGTCGTTGCAGATGCATCATCACCGCGCGGAGCACTGGATTGTGGTGAGCGGCACCGCGCTCGTCACACGCGGAGAAGAAAAATTCCTGCTTGGCGAAAACGAGTCGACGTATATCCCACTCGGTGTCACGCATCGTCTCGAGAACCCAGGTTGCGTTCCGCTTCAGATCATCGAGGTGCAGTCCGGCGCCTATCTCGGCGAAGACGACATCGTCCGGTTCGACGACAAATATGGCCGTGCGGGTTAAGCGGCCGTGGCGAACCAGAGCGTATTCGAGGGGGCTGCTATGCGATTGATTACCGGTCTGCTGGCCAGAATGTTCGATGTGGCGATGATCCTCGGCGGCGCATTCGCTGCCTCTCATATCCGCTTCGACGATTTCGCGCAACGCAACTTTTATCTGGCATTCGTCGCTTTCGCGGCGGCGTTTTCGCTCGCGGTGTTTCCTGCATTAGGCGTCTATCAGTCGTGGCGCGGCCGCTCGAAACGTGTACTCGTTGGCCAGGTCGCACTCGGCTGGCTGCTGGTCCAGGCATGCGCGCTGGCTTTGATGTTCTCGTTGCATCGCATCGATTTCGTGTCGCGCCTATGGTTCGCGTACTGGACGGGAATAGCGGGCGGCGCAATGATCGCCGGCCGGATAATGACGCACGTTCTGCTCGGGCGCGTTCGCCACGCTGGCCTGGATCTGCAAAAGGTGGCTATTGCGGCATGCGGAGAACATTGCGACGAGATCCTGCGCAAAATGGAACGGGAGCCGGCAGCGGGTTTTCGCGCGAGCGCCGTCTACAACCTGCGCCCGGTCAACAAGACGACGAGTTCCGTGCCGACGTTCGAACAGCGCGCGGCTTTTGCGAAGTATGTGCGCGAACAGCAGGTGGATGAAGTGTGGCTCGCGCTGCCTTTATCGGAAGAACGCGCGATTCTCGAGCTGGTCGATGAGTTTCGCAACGATCTGATTAACGTGCGTTTCATGCCGGATGTGCGCGCATTAGCACTCTTCGATGGAAGCGTGACCGAGTTGCTCGGCTTTCCGACGATCAATCTCGCCGCCTCGCCATTGCCGCCGAATGCAATGGTGGAAAAGGAATTGTTCGATCGCGTTTTTGCACTGCTCGCATTGATTGCCGTGTCGCCGATTCTTCTTGCGTGTGCGATAGCGGTCAAGCTGAGTTCGCCGGGGCCGGTGTTCTTCAAACAGTGCCGCAAGGGCGCGGACGGACGCATCTTCATGATCTACAAGTTCCGCAGCATGCGTCTGCATGAACAGAAACAGGGGGTGCTCGAACAGGCCACGCGTGGCGACCCGCGCATTACGCGGGTCGGGCGTTTCCTGCGGCGCACGAGCCTCGATGAATTGCCGCAGTTCTTCAACGTGCTGCGCGGCGATATGTCGGTGGTCGGTCCGAGACCGCACGCGCTCGAACACGACGACCTGTATCAGGGCATCGTGTCCGGCTATATTCACCGTTACCGGATCAAGCCAGGCATTACCGGCTGGGCGCAAATCAATGGCTTTCGCGGAGAGACCGATCGCATCGAAAAGATGGAAGGCCGGGTCGCACACGATTTGTACTACCTTCGAAACTGGTCGTTCGCACTCGACGTCAAGATCATTTGCGCGACCATTTTCAAGGGACTGCATCATCCTAACGCTTACTGATCCCCGCGTCGGATCGAGTCGTTGATTGTGCGGTATGGGAGTGGGTCAACAAGAACCTGATCACGAGGGGACAATGAAACTACACGGCGTAGAGAAAGTAGTCAGACGTTCAATCAAGAAGGTGGGGCAATACACGTTCCACCAGGTTCATCGCGCACAGGCGAGACAGGTTCTTCGGCTATTGCAGAAGAAATACGGTCCTCCCGATCCGGCCAACCTGAAGCTCGCCGACACCTATGCGCGGGACGTGTTTGGCGACGCAAAGTATGCGCCGTGGCTGCGTGTCTACGCGGCGTTTAGCGGGACCTTCAAGGAAGGCTGGATTCCCGACAACTACTACGGCGGCGTGGTTGTGCCCAGCATGAAAGGCGGATATGGACGAATCTCCAATCTGAAGCCGATGTCGCGGGTTATCTTCGGCTGTGACGCGTTCCCCGACCTTGCCTACTTCGCGAACGGCCTCTTCTTCACGGACCGCAATCTGGTGGTGCGCGAGCAGGAGATCGAGCACGTCGTCTTCCGGGAATGCGACAGGATCGTTTTCAAGCTCGACGGCTCGGCGCAAGGCAAAGGTATTCATTTCTTCGACCGGGAATCGTTTGACTGCGGCCTGATCAAATCGCTTGGCAATGGCGTCATTCAGAAGTTCATCGTTCAGCATCCGCTTCTCAGCACGTTTGCTCCAAACTCGGTTGCGACCTTGCGCCTGACGACGGCTGTCGACGATCTCGGCCGCACTTCTCTTCGTGCGGCTTTCTTGCGCCTTGGCAGAGCGCGTCATACCCACATCAGGATCGACGACGAAATCTGCGTGCCGGTGGATCTCGTCACAGGAGAACTTGCGCGCGAGGGCTTCCTGACCGATTGGGGCGCGACGGAAGAACACCCCGATTCGAAGGTCAGATTTGCCGGCCTGAAGATGCCCGCATTCAACGATTGTGTCGGTACGGTGCTACAACTCCATAGCAAGGTGCCTTTTGCGCGCTGCATAGGCTGGGACGTCACAGTCGACAGCGACGGCAAAGTCCAGGTGATGGAGTGGAATGGCGAACACAACGACGTCAAATTCAGTGAGGCGACGCAGGGCCCATGCTTTTCCGACCTGAAATGGGAACTGCTGAACGCCAGTCCCTTATGACTGTACCCGGCGAGGAACGTCGCGTGAGCGAACAATTGTGGTGCGTCCATATTGAAGGACCTGACGACTTTATCGCAGCAACTTCAAAAGAGGCGGCGGAGCAGGAGGCATTGGCTATCAATGCGTATGTCGAGCGCTCTGGAGAAGGGCGGCGCGACTCGCCGGTGCGAGCAGTCGCGATGGAGTGGCCCTTCACGCCGGAAAGTCACGCGCGTGCTGTGGAAAGCGACTGGGAAGATTTGCAGCGCATGCCGCATCGCAAGCAACAAACTGCTTCGTCGCAGAACATTTTGACGAGTATCGCGCGCCGTGTGAAAGAACTGATCGAAACGGCGCGCGGTGCCTGACTCGGTTAGTGCAGATCCATTCGGGGGCTCGACGATACGACGTTGCCCGAACTGTCCACGATCACGACGGGGTCGTTCTGAGGGGCCGGCGGCTGCTCGATCACGAGAGGACTTGTGACGTTCGTGCGGCCCGTTGAGACTATGCCAATCGAGGCTGCGCTATCGAGCAACGAGAAGAACGTGGACAGATAACTTTGCACGCTGTCTTGTAGAGCATCCACAAGATCATTATGCGTGTCCACTGCAATGTCCTCGACGTGCCCCCAATAGGCGCACGTCTTTTTTATTGCTGCCGGAACCTGCTGAAACTGCAGATCGATCATCTGGTTGAGAGAGCCGGATGAGAGCGCGGCATCGACCAGTGCCTGTTGCTCGGACAAAGAAGTCTTGACGGTCTGCACATTCAACTTGACAACTTTTTCAAAGCCCGCAACGGCTTTAGCTGCAAGTTCATAGGCGGCAATTGCATGGCTTTGCTGACCGACATCGGGCTGGTTCGGGATAATTGCATTCATGAGGTGCTCCGTATCAATGCGAGTGGGGGAAATGCCTGACAACAGGCAGTGTTTAAGCAACGCCTATTCCTCCCCACGACGCAGACTGCATACGCCGCGAGCTTCACCTCACACAACGCGGACAGCGCGAAAAGCCGCTATTGGCTTGCGCCGGCAGGCGCGTCGCTTGCTGCCGTGGCGGGCGCGGAGACGGCAGGCCCACTCTGCGCGGCGCCGCTGACGGCGGCCGCGCCCGCCTGATCCGACGATGGACCGGAGCGGTTGCAACCGGTAAGCGCCACGCTCAGCGCAGTCGCGCTGGCTGCAATCAACAAGAGTGTATGTTTCATGGTCGCGAATAAATCCGTTGGGCGGCGCAGGGGCGCGCCGCATTGCATAGAATGAGCAATGCGTATGCCTCGCGCGCAGCACGTCTCGTTGCCCGACAGCCAAATGGAAGATTGTCATGACCGAACCCGACCTCTCGGACATCTACCGAAGCTATATCGCCTGTCTGAACCGGCAGGACTGGCAGAACTTGCCGCAATTCGTTCATGACGATGTCTATTACAACGACAAGCAGATCGGCTCGGCAGGCTATCGCGCAATGCTCGAGAGAGACTTTCTCGAGATTCCCGACCTTCATTTCGACATCGATCTGCTGGTTGCCGACCCGGCTTATGTCGGGGCGCGGCTGCGCTTTAATTGCACACCGCAAGGAACATTTCTCGGTCTCGAAGTCAATGGAAGAAAAGTGACCTTCACCGAAAATGTCTTCTACGAATTCCGCGGAGAAAAAATTGGCCGGGTCTGGTCGATTATCGATAAGGCGGCTATTGAAGCCCAACTGTAGTTCGCACACGCCGCGCGAGCCGTCATAGATTGCTGCCGAGCGCCTGGAACAACGCAGCCGTGTCGGAGAAGCGGTTTGCTTGAGCCTGGGTTCGATCTATCGCCGTTTGCAGCGAATCACGTTCCGCGTCGAGAAGAGCGAGCTGACTGATTCCACCCGCCGCATATTGCCGAGTGGCGACGTCCAGACTGGCTTGCGCTTGCTGCGCGGCTTCGGTGCGCGCCTGCAACTCGCGGGCGTCGTTCTGCACGGCGGTCAGCGAATCGGCGACCTGTTGCAATGCCTGGAGAACCGTTTGCCGATAGTTCTCGAATGCGGCGTCATAAGCGGCTTCTGCCGCGCGTTTCTTCGCATGCAATTCTCCGCCGCGAAAGATCGGTTGCGTCAGGTTCAGGCCGATATTCCAGACGTTCAGCCCATTCACAATGTCGCCGATCCGCGTGCGCTCCGAGCCGATTCCCGCGGACAATGAAAATTGCGGGTACAGGTTAGCGGTTGCGACGCCCACATTCGCGCTTGCCTCGTGCAGTAATGCCTCGGCCGCTTTTATATCGGGCCGCGCGCGGGCGAGTGTCGACGGCAAAGCGAGTGGAATATCCAGCGGCAAATGCAGCGCATCGAAAGTGAGTTCGTCGAAATCCGCTTGCGACGGTACTCTGCCCAGCAAAATGGCGAGTTGATGATCCGCGGCCGCAAGCTGGCTTTCAAGCGGCGGCAACGATGCGCGTGTCTGTGCAAGCATGGTACGCTGGCGGTGCACATCCAGTTGCGATACGCCGCCGGCAGCGAAGCGCGCATCGACGATCGACAGTTGATGCGCCTGTGCGTCGGCCAGACGTTGCGTCAGCGCGATCTGCTGCTGTAACGACGCGCGCCGCACGGCGGTAGCCACGATATTGCCGGCGAGACTCAAACGCGCTGCATCGAGTTCATACGACTCGTAATCGACTTGCGCCATGCTTGCCTCGAGCGCGCGCCGATTGCCGCCGAAAATATCAAACACGTAAGAGACGCTGACCGATGCACTGAACAGCGAGAAGGGTCCGGGACTCTCGACGTGCGGAATGCCGAACGCAGCAGGATCGACTTTCTGCCTTGAGCCGGAAAGCGTTGCGTCTATGCTCGGGAATTGCGTTGCGCCCGCGAGCGAGGTGTAGTTTTCGCGCGCCTCGATCAGTCTTGCGCGCGCTTGACCGAGTGTTGGATTGTGGAGCAATGCTTCATCCACGAGACGGTTTAGCGCGTCGGACTGGAATTGACGCCACCACATGGGTATGGGACCAGGCGCCGCGTTGAACGTCTGTGCGGCTCCCGCTGGCCCTTCGGACGAGGCCGTCTGCTCAGGTAATGCGCGCTGTGTGTAGTTTTGAGTGTCGGGCGCGGCGGGTGCGTGAAAGTCCGGCCCCACCGCGCAGCCGGTCAAACCAAATGCGCACACAACAAGAAGTGTTTTCATGAACGTTCTTCCTAGTCGAGTGTGCGCCGATAAAAACGCAGCGCAATCGCCATCACAACGGCGGTGAATAGTGCCATGGGCCACACCGAGGGCCAGAGATCCACCCATCCGTCGCCCTTGAGCATGATTCCGCGAATGAGCCGGTTGAAATACGTCAACGGCAAGAAGTTGCCGATGAACTGTGCCCATTTCGGCATGCCCGCGAACGGGAACATGAAGCCGGACAGAAGAATGTTCGGCAGAAAATAGAACATGGTCAGTTGCATCGCCTGCAACTGGTTCTGTGCAAGCGAGGACAGCGTAATGCCCACAGTCAGGTTCGCGGCAATGAACAGCAGCGCGGCCAGATAGATTGCGATGGGACTGCCGACAAAGGGCACATGAAATACGAAGCGTGTGGCGATCAGTATGATCGACGCCTGAATCAGGCCAATGGCCACATAAGGAATGATCTTGCCGGTCATCACTTCGACGGGAAGAACTGGCGTTGCAAGCAGATTTTCCATCGTGCCGCGTTCGCGTTCGCGCGTGACGGCGAGGCCTGTCATCATCACGAGCGTCATGGTGAGAATGACGCCCATGAGCCCGGGAACGACGTTGTACTGCGTAATTCCTTCGGGGTTGTACAGGTTGTGGACTTGCACGCCGAAAGCGCCTGGCGTGCCGTTAAGATGCGCGAGCGGTCCGGTGATGTCCTTGTCGGCGACGGGCTGTACGAGATTGGGCAGTGCGGCAACGGCGGTGTGAGTCGCGGTCGGGTCGGTGGCGTCAGCCTCGACAAGCAGTGAAGGGTGCTCGCCGCGCAGCAGCTTCCGCGAGAAATCGACCGGTATGTTCAGCACGAACTGCACGCGGCCCTGGGCGAGCGCACGGCGTCCGGCTTCTTCGTCGGGCAGCGTTTCTACGATGTCGAAATACGCGGAGTTCCTCATCGCCGCGATGAAGCTGCGCGAGAACTCGCTCTGGTCGTGAACGATAACGGCAGTCGGCAGATGCTTCGGGTCGGTGTTGATCGCGAAACCGAACAACGCGAGCTGAACGATCGGTATGCCGACGATCATCGCGAACGTGACGCGGTCGCGCCGCAATTGAAGAAACTCCTTCAGCACCACGCTCCACCAGCGCATCAACGAAAAGCCCGTACCTGTGCTCACGATCGCGCTCCGAAGTTATCCCGCGAATGACTCATCAGATAGATGAACACGTCTTCGAGTCCGGTTTCGATCGGCTCCATGCGCAAACGCGTGTCCGCGGTGGCCTGTTTGAGCGCGTGTTCCAATGCCGCGTGATCGCGCCCGCTGGCATGCAGCGCGGCGCCGAATACGACGGTTTGATCGACACCAGGCATCTCGCGCAGCTTCTCGGACAATTCGCTGAGATGCTCGCCTTGAATCGACCATGTAGCAAGGTTCTGCGACTCGATCACCTCTCGCGACGTGCCTTGCGCGAGCAGCTTTCCATACGCGATATAGGCGAGTTTGTGACAGCGTTCGGCTTCGTCCATGTAATGCGTGCTGACGAGGACGGAAATGCCGCGCGCCGCGAGCCGGTGGAGTTCTTCCCAGAAATCGCGGCGCGCAGTGGGATCGACGCCCGCAGTCGGCTCGTCGAGCAACAGGAGTCTGGGCTCGTGCAGCATGCATGCTGCGAGCGCGAGGCGTTGCTTCCAGCCTCCGGATAGCGACCCTGTGAGCTGGTTCGCGCGGCTTTGCAGTCCGAGCGATTCGAGCGATTTGTCGACGGCCTCGCGACGGTTGCGCATCTGGTAGATACGCGCGACGAAGTCGAGGTTCTCGCGAATGGTCAGATCTTCCCAATACGAGAAGCGCTGCGTCATATAGCCGACATTGCGCTTGATCTGCGCACTCTCGCTGCGGATGTCGTAGCCGAGACATGTGCCGGTGCCCGAGTCCGGCGTCAGCAGTCCGCACATCAAGCGGATCGACGTCGTCTTGCCGCTGCCGTTAGGGCCGAGAAAGCCGAAGATCTCGCCGCGCGCGACCTGCAACGAAACGTCGTTGACTACATGCTTGTCGCCGAAATGCTTGTTCAGGCCGTGGACGTCGATCACATACTCTGGCGCGGGTGTACTCATTTGAGCGCCACCGTCACCGGCTGGCCCGGATGAAGCTTCGTTGCATCTGCAACCGACGTGTGTGCTTCGATCATGAAAACGAGCTTCGCGCGGCTCTCGTTGCTATAGATAACCGGCGGCGTGTACTCGGCTTTATTCGCAACGTAGGTGATCTTCGCGGTCAAATCCGCTGCGCATCCGTCGCAATGGATCGACACTTCGCGACCCGGCGCCAGTGCGCCGACCCGCGTTTCCGGCACAAAAAAACGCACCTTGATGTTCTGCGGCGGCAGCAATTGCACAACGGGACTGCCGGCCGGCACCCACTCGCCGAGGCGATAGAGCGTGTCGTAGACGAGCCCGTCGGCGGGCGCGTTCGCGCGCTTCTGATCGAGCTTCCACTGAGCCTGTGCGACGACCGCTTCGGCCGCCGCGACCTGAGCCTGCTGCGCAGCGATTTGTTGCGAGCGGCCCGGCAAACGCGCTACTTCCACCTGATTCGTAAGCTGCCGCACTTGCGCCGACGTCGCCTCTGCATTCGCGCGCGAATCGTCGAGTTGCGCTTTTGCAATGCCGCCCGCGCTGTACTGCGCTTCGTCGCGAGTGAGTTGCAGCGCCGCCTTGCGCGCGTTCGCCGCGGCCTCGGCGAGTTGCGCGCGATTGACGTTGACTTCGGGCACGCGCTTGCCGGTTTGAATGTCGGCGAGTTGCGAGCGGGCCGCCGCGAGTTGCTGCTGCGCCTGCCGCAGCGCGGCCGTTTCGTCCACTGAATCCAGTGCGAAAAGAGACGCGCCCGCTTTTACGGTTTGACCGCGTGCGACCTGCAACTGCGTGAGCGTGCCGGCCTGCGATGAGCCCAGGTACACATATTCGCCTTCTACATAGCCCTGGTAGGCGTTCTCGTCGCGCTGCGTGCATCCTGCAAGCAGCACGACCATGAACAGTGCCAATGCGGGCCGCCAGAGCCGGGTAATGAAGTTCCTCATGGGGTGTCGTCCGCACGGATGAAGTACAATGAATATATGCGAATTTGAATTCGAATTCAAACTATTTCCGGAGCCTGCACTTTCCCATGCCGACGAAACGAGCGACGACTCCTGCAAAGCAGAAAGAGCGGACCAAGCAGGCAGGCGCAACGAAAACACCCACGACGGCGGCGCGCAAATCCCGCACGGAACAGGGAAAGCAGCCTCGGCCGGTCAATCGCGCGAGCCGTCCCGACGGTGCGGCGACACGCCAGCATCTGCTCGATATTGCGGGGCAGGTATTCGCCGCGCGCGGTTTCGCCGATGCCACCAGCAAGGAAATATGCGAGCGCGCGGGCACGCCGATGGCGTCCGTGAACTATCACTTCGGCAGTCGCGAGGCGCTATACGAAGCGGCGCTTGTCGAAGCGCATCGCCAGGTCGTGAGTCTCGATGAATTGTCCGCGCTGACAGAAGGGCCGGGCGATGCGCGCGACAAGTTGCGCGCGGTAATCTCGCGATTCGTGGGTCTGTCGACCAGCAGCGGCGCGCCTTGGGGATTCATGCTGATGCTGCGCGAAGTGCTGTCTCCGTCGCCCGCTATTCCTGCGCTGATTGAAAAGGCGGTGCGGCCAAAGGCAACGGTTCTGCTCGGATTGATCGGCGAGGTATTGCAATTGAATCCGCAAGAGCCGGCCGTGCAGCGCGCGCTGATGTTCGCGGTGCTGCCCTGCATCGCGCTGATGATCGCGCCCAGGCAAATGCAGGCAGCGTTGCTGCCCGCCGTTGCAAAAGACAAAAATGCGCTGGTGGAGGACTTTATTCGCTTCGTGATGGCGGGACTCGATGCAGTCGCCGCCGCGCATCGAACGCGCAAATAGTTCTATTGATCGAATGCGATGCCGTGCCTGCGCAATTCGCGCATTGCGCTTTGCAAATGCGCGTGCGCGCTTTCCTTGTCGCCGGCGCGCATCTGTTCATAAGTACGCTGCGCCACTTCGTGCGGTATGGCTTTCAGCGGACGATTACTGCTCATTGCCTTTAACTGGACTTCAGCCGCACGCTCCAGGTAATAGAGATCATCCCACGCTTCGGCAATACTCTCGCCGGCCACCATCACACCGTGATTCTTGAGGAACAGGATATCCGCGTCGCCGATGGTCGCGGCAATGCGGTCGCCTTCCGAGTCGTCGAGCGCGAGGCCGTTGTAGTTCTCATCGACGGCGGTGCGGCCGTAGAACTTCAGTGCCGTTTGCCCGAGCCACAACAGCGGTGGACCGTCGAGCAAACATAACGCGGTGGCGTTCGGCATATGCGTATGAAAAGCGGCTTTCACGCGGGGCTTTAACCGATGCAATCGTGCGTGGATATAAAACGCCGTTGCTTCAGGTTTGCCTTCGCCCGACACCACATGTCCGTCGAAATCGCAGATTAGAAGCCGCGATGCGGTGATCTCCGAGAACGCATAGCCATACGGATTGACGAAGAACAGATTGTCGTGTCCGGGCACGACCGCCGAGAAATGGTTGCAGATTCCCTCTTCAAAACCGTATTGCGCCGCTAGTTGAAAGCATGCCGCGAGTTCGATGCGCGCCTCCATGACAGCGTCGGAATCGAGTCGTAATGTCGGTGACGATTTCGCCGAGCCAATGGATGAAAGCGTATGCGCCATGTTCGTCGTTCCTCAAAGTCACCAGCCGAGCGATGCAAAAAGAACCGGCACCTGGTCGAGCGTGGAGAGTGTTGCATCGGGCGTGTAATCGGGCAGTAGCGTGCGGCCAGTCGCACGGTCGATCCATACGCAGCGAAAGCCGATGTCGCGCGCGGCCGCGTGATCGAGATGCGGACTCGCGCAAATATGCACGACTTCATCGCGCGTCACGCCGAGTTGTTCATGCGCGTAATCGAATAGCCGCCGGTTTGGTTTGTACGCGCCCGCTTGCTGTGCAGTGATCACGCGGTCGATAAAGCCGCCCAGTTGCGCGACGTTGCCGGCAATGATGTCGTCGTCGGTATTCGACACGATGCACAGGCTATAACCATCCCGCTTGAGTTGCCGCAATGTGTCGACCACTTCCGGAAACGGCGGCATCGCGGAAATGCGGTCCGTCAAAGTACGTATGTCGCGCTCGTCGCCGGGCAAGCCAGATTCGGCGAGGGCAATACGCAGCGCCGTGCCCGCGACTTCGCGAAACGTGCGATAAGGCGGAGTCTGCTCGAGTGCGTGTTCGTGCCGGTCGTAGACGGCGAGCAGCTTCGCGGGGTCCACGTCGTGGCCGCGCTTGCTCTGAAGAATCTCGCGTACTGCGGCTTGCAAACCTTCGTCCCACTGGATCAGTGTGCCGTAGCAGTCGAACGTCAGCCAGCGCGGGCGTGCGGTGTTTTGCAGTGACATGGAATGTGTTCCCGAAGTGATGGACCTGTGAATGGCGTTTAGCTTAGGCGCATTGACACTTATTGGAAAATTAAATTAACCTCTCGACGTCAGTTGCATCGCAAATAACGAAACGAGTCCATCATGCTTGATCTCGACCTGTTGAATACGCTCATCTGCGTTGTCGATGAAGGCAGCTTCACGCGTGCCGGCGAGCGCGTGCATCGCACGCAATCCACGGTGAGCCAACAGGTTCGGCGGCTCGAAGAACTGGTCGGTCGCACGCTGCTGATGCGTGACCGCACCGGCAATCAGGTGACGCCAACCGAGCATGGCGAACTGCTCGCGCAATATGCGCGACGGCTGCTCGCGCTGGCGCAGGAAGCACAAGATGCGTTGACGAGCGACGTTGCGGTTACGCCGCTTCGCATAGGCGTTCCAGAAGATTTCGACGCGCGGCGCATGTCGGCCATGCTGTCGGGCTTTGTCAAAACGAGGCCAGGCGTCAGGCTCGAAACAGTGGCCGGCATGAGTGCCGATTTGCAGCGCAGGCTCACGAATGGCGAAATAGAAATCGCGCTGATCAAGCGCGAGCCGGCAAGCGGAGAGTGTCTCGCGTCGTGGCCGGAGTCGCTCGTGTGGGTGCAGGGCGCAAATGCACAAGCGCTGGAACCTTCTTCCGACGAACCCATTCCTCTCGCGCTATTTCCGCAAGGCTGCGTGTACCGGCAGCGCGCGATTCGCGGTCTCGACAAGGCGCATCGGCGCTGGCGCATTGCATTCGGAAGCCATAGTCTCACTGGCATTCAGGCCGCGGTGTCGTCGGGATTGGGCATTTCGGTTCTGCCCACTACAGCGGTACTGCCGGAGCATCGCTTATGCAAAGGCTTACCGCCTTTACCGCCGACAGAGCTTGCGCTTGTCAGCTCCGGCGGCGTGCTCAATGCGCATCAACGCGCGCTCGTCGACTTTCTTCTCACGGAAATGAGTGGATAGAAAGAGTGCATAGAGCGGCCGGCTCGAAGCAAAAGCCGGCCGCCATGCTCTCACATCTACGAAAGATGATGCACTTCCTGCAATCCGAACACGGGTGTCGGAATGCCTTCCATGCGAGCCTTGAGTTGCAGTGACAGATACTGCGAGTAATGCCGCGACTGATGCAGATTGCCGCCATGAAACCAGAGTGCTTCTTGCTGAGTGGGCTTCCACATGTTGCGCTGCTCGCCTTCCCACGGCCCTGGATCTTTCGTCGTATTCGAGCCGAGGCCCCACACTTTGCCGACTTTATCGGCCACTTCGCGTGAGATGAGATCGGCGGCCCAACCGTTCATCGAACCATAGCCCGTTGCGTACACGACGAGATCCGCTTCAAGTTCGCTGCCGTCGCTGAGCAGCACCGAGTGCTCTTTCAGTTCGACTACATCGACGCCGCTTTTCAGCTTGATCTTGCCGTCGGCGACGAGTTGCGATGCGCCGACATCGATGTAATAGCCGGAACCTCGCCGCAGGTACTTCATGAAAAGGCCGGAGTCGTCGTCGCCGAAATCGAGCATGAAGCCGCTCTTTTCCAGGCGCGCATAGAACTCCGCATCGCGCTCGCGAATCGCGTTGAAAACCGGAATCTGGAACTCGTGAAGCATCGCATACGGGATGGATGCGAAGGTCAGATCCGCTTTCGCGGTCGTCATGCCGGAGGCCACCGCGCGTTCCGAATAGAGATCGCCGAGCGCCAACTCCATTAGCGAATCGGACTTGACGATATGCGTGGACGAGCGCTGCACCATCGTCACGTCGACGCCTGCTTCCCACAATGCCGCGCAGATGTCGTGAGCCGAATTGTTCGCACCGATCACGACGACCTTCTTGCCGTGATACGCGTCCGGCCCCGGATGCTGCGACGAATGATGCTGCTCGCCCTTGAATACATCCATGCCCTTGAAGCTCGGAATATTCGGCTTGCCGGACATGCCGGTCGCGAGCACGAGTTGCTTCGGACGCAATGTGATGGGCTCTCCGCCGCGCTCGACTTCGACGATCCATTCGCCTTTCGCTTCTTCGTAGCGCGCCGATTTGCAGACGGTCGATCCCCAGTAGTTCAGCTCCATGACCTTCGTGTACATCTCGAGCCAGTCGCCGATCTTGTCCTTCGGCGTGAAGACGGGCCAGTTGTCCGGGAAGGGCAAGTAGGGCATATGGTCGTACCAGACCGGGTCATGCAGACACAGCGTTTTATAGCGCTTGCGCCATGCATCGCCAGGCCTTTCGTTCTTATCGACGATGATGGTCGGCACGCCGAGTTGCCGCAGCCGCGCACCGAGTCCGATGCCGCCTTGCCCGCCGCCGACAATCAGGCAATACGGTTGCTCCGCCGTGCCGAGCGTGTCGAGCTCGGCCTCGCGCCGCTCTTTCCAGCTCGTGCGATCGCGGCGTGCGCCGTGCTCGGCGCCCATCGGACGAAGCGGCCCTTTGGGCTCCTCATGGCCCTTCAATTCCGCCATCGTGGTGAGCAGCGTCCAGATGCGGCCTTGCTTAAGTCGAATGAAGCCGGTGCCGCGCGCGACGCCGGTTTCGAACGTGATCCAGCCTTGCGCGACGCCGTCCGCTTCCGTTGCGGGCTCGTTATCCGCAAGCCGCAGCCTGGACGGTTTGATTGCAGCCAACTGTGTATTCAGCATTTCCGCGATTTGCTCGCGGCCTTCGAGCGTCTTGATGTTCCAGGTGAAAGCGACGAGATCGCGCCAGTAGCAGTCGGGCTGAAACAGGTCGACGGCGGCTTGTGTGTCGCCGCGTTTGAGCGCGGCTTCGAGGCTTTCCAGAACAGCGGATATAGCCTGATTTGCAGTGTTTTCGGACATGGTTGCTCCTCCATATGAAACGGATAGTCGAACTTCAGAGAGAACGCGGGTTCTATGCCCGCTAAGGGAATCTGTGCAGCGTCGCTAACACTTGTGCGGCGGCAGAATATGCAGCTTCGCGATGCGTCGATACAAAGTCGCGCGCGATATGCCGAGTGCTTGCGCGGCCAGATCCGTGCGCCACTTGGCGTCGTTCATCGCGTCGACGATGCGCCTGCGCTCGAGCGCTTCGCTCTCCGACATGAGCGGCATATCGTGCGGCGCGGTGTTTGCGTTGTTTGTGCTTGCTTCTGGCGATGCGGCGTGCGTGCGTCGGGAGATTCGCGCGGCGGCCGGTGCGCGCACACGCGCATAGAGCGGCGAGCCGGTATCGTTGAGCCTCAACGATACGAGACCGCGGCTTGTCTTGGCGTCGAACAGACGCTCGGGCGGAACGTCGAAGATCTCCGACACATGGCGCGGCAACTGATTGAGCACCGGCAGACATTCGCGTGCGCGCCGGTTCGCGGCGACTGCGTGGCCGCGTGCGTCGATGGCGATCAGAATTTCGGGCTGCGCCTCGACGTAATGGCGGTTGCGATGTGCGAGCAATACCCAGCAATCCGTTGCGGCATTCAGGAAGTAAGCGTCCTCGATCAGCAGCGCGCTTTGCCGCACGATGTGATTGACGAGCCGCTGGCTTTCGCGATCGTCGGGCGAACGTACGGCCGATGCATCGAGCACGCCGAGCAGTTCGCCGTGCAAACCGAAAATCGGCGACGCGCTGCACGTGAGCGTGGTGAAGGCCGCGCGAAAATGATCGCTGCGATGAACGGTAATCGGCTCCGCGTCGAGCAGCACGGTCGCGACGCCGCACGTGCCTTCCTCGCTCTCGGACCAGCATGAGCCGAGATAGAGTCCCGCGCGCTTGAAGTCGTGGCGGCGGTCCTTGTCGACGCGATAGTCGATCGTCACGCCTTTCGCGTCGGTGAGCATCACGCAGTAGTCCGCTTCGCGCACCATCTCGTGCAGCCGCGACAGACACTGGCCCGACGCGCGCAGAAACGATTCCTCGCGATGCTGCACGTCGCGCAATTCGGGCACCGTCAGAATGCGCGGCCCGGCGGTCGCGCCGGGATCGAGATGGTATTGCTCGAGCGAGCGCCTATACGACGAGGCAAGCCGTTTGCCGTCGGCGCCCGGACGCTGGGTTCGTCCTTCTATGACGTTGCATATGCGGTCGATATGTCTCGTGGACGGAACGTAGGGCATGACGAGCCTCCGGGCGAACTCAGCGCGAACTGGGTGCTGGAGACATTCTGCGCTACGTCGCACCGCGTGTCTCCGAAGCCTGAAACGTACGGTACGTTTGTAGCACGCGCGAATCGGGAGATCACACTGCAGTGCACCATCGGGGGCGGTGAGAATTTTTTCTCAAGGGCGAAGACGCACGCGACATGGCGCGTGCGCTGGCTTGCTGCAACAAAAACCGGCGCTCGTGCGCCGGTTCTTGCGGGAAGGGACGGACTTAGAACGTTTCCCAGTTTTCCGCGCCGGCGGTCTGGAGTTCGCGTTCCTTGAAGTGCGAGGACGATGAAGACGACGAGGAAGACGACGAGGAAGACGACGAGGAAGACGCCGGCAACGCCTTGCGCGCCGTGGCGCTAATAGCATTCGACTTCGCCCCCGGCACAGCCGCCTTTTTCGGCGGCGTGGCGCCGCGCGCGGACCTCGCGACAGCGCTGCGCATTGCCCCTTGCCCACTATGCCCGGCCGCATCCACTTGGAAAACCGATACCGCCGAACGCAGGCTTTCGGCCTGATCCGCCATGGCCTGCGCGGCGGCGGTTGCCTGCTCGACGAGCGCCGCGTTTTGCTGAGTGACTTCGTCCATCTGCGTGACGGCCACGTTGACCTGCTCGATGCCCTTCGTTTGCTCCGACGACGCCGACGCGATCTCGCCCATGATGTCGGTCACCTGCTGCACCGAGCGCACGACTTCGCTCATCGTCTGACCTGCGTTTTCGACGAGTTGCGAGCCGCTCGCTACATGCGACGCGGAGGCTTCGATCAGTTCCTTGATCTCCTTCGCCGCTGTCGCGCTGCGCTGGGCGAGCGTGCGGACTTCGCCCGCGACGACCGCGAAGCCGCGGCCGTCTTCGCCTGCCCGAGCGGCTTCGACCGCTGCGTTCAGTGCGAGGATATTGGTCTGAAATGCAATTGCTTCGATCACCGAAATGATTTCGGTCACCTTCGTCGAACTCGATGAAATGTAGCGCATGGTCGACACGACCTGGTGAACCACTTCGCCGCCGGATGCCGCGGTCGTGGAAGCCGCCGCGGCGAGCGTGCTGCCCTGACGCGCGTTGTCGGTGTTATTGCGCACCGTCGACGTCAATTCTTCCATGCTCGCCGCGGTCTGCTGGAGCGACGCGGCCTGTTCCTCGGTGCGTTGCGAGAGGTCCTGGTTGCCTTGTGCGATCTCGCCGGCAGCCACCGAGATCGATTCCGCCGACGTCTTGATGCCCGACACGATCGTGGTGAGCTTCTCGCGCATTGCTTCGAGCGACGCCATCAGACTGCTCCGGTCGCCTGCTGCAACCTGCACGCGCACGGTCAGGTTGCCTTCTGCGATCTGCGCGGCCATTTCCTGCGCGGCGCGCGGCTCGCCGCCCAACTGCCGCAGAATGCTGCGCGAGATGAGCGCGGCAGTCGCGACGCCCAGCAGGAATGCGATCGCGGCAATGACCGAGATCATGGTGCGGACCGTCGAGTAAGTCGCGAAGGCGCTGAGCTGCGCTTCCTTGTTCTGCTCATCTTCGACCCGCGCGAGTTCCGTCGCGCGGGCAAGCCATGCTCGCTGCGGCGGCCGCGCGTTTTGCAGCAGCTCCTGCGTCGCAAGCGCGGCGTTCTGCGACAGTGCGAGATCCATCGCCTTGCGCAACGGCGGCATTGCCGCGGCTTCGTCCTGCTTGAGCTGTTCGATCAGCGAGCGCTCCACCGAAGTCGTGGCCGGCTCCTGCGCGAACAGGCGAGTAAGTTGCTGGTAGGCGTCCGCATAATTCTGATCCTGCTTCTTGATGCGGTCCGCTTCCTGGGCAAGGTCGCGAGGCTCGGTGATCAACGCCAGGTTGCGTATCGCGATGGCGCGATCCTGAATCGACGCGCGCAATTCGTTCGCGAGACGGGTCTCCTCGTTATTCACGCGGGCAATGCCGTCGAGACTATCGTTCAGCTCCGACAAGCCGAACAGCGCGATGCCGGCCAGCACAAGCAGCAACGCCGTCAGAAGGCCGAAGCCGGTTTGCAGGCGCGTGGAGACCTTCATGTTTTTCATTTCCGTTCCTGTATCCAGAAGAGGCGTACATCTGGTTTACGTCTGCCTGCCGGAATACTGAAGGGTGTTTGTAATTGAAGGTTTTCACTGCGCGGGGCAAGGTGGCGCGGTTTGCCCACGCACGAGGCGATGGGCACGCGCTGCGGCGTCGAGCGCTCGGATGCCGTCGGCGACATTGGCGGCAATCTGCTGAAGCGCCTGCCGATGACCGGCCACGAGCGCGTCGTTGCCCGCACCGACCGGCTCGCTGACGACGCTGCGGCACGTCAGCACCGCTTCCTCGGACAACGCCCGCACGCTCCACACCGCGTCGATCAGCGCATGCGAGCCCGGCCACGATTCGAAGCGCTGCACACTCAATTTCACGCGATAAACCGACACGCCGGCCGGGCGCGGAGAACGCGAGACGTCGATCGCATCGAGCTGTTGCGCGAGTTGCTGCGAGAGCGCGAGACGGATTTCGTCGGCGGGCAACGACGCCCAACGGGCTTGCTCGAGCACGTCCACGCGAGTCGCGCTGGTCTGCACGACGAGCGCCGACCGAGCGACTTGCGCGGGCACGTCGACGGCCGCGACGTCGATCATCAGCAGAGGCGGCGCGGCGCTGCGCACTTCGCTCGATGCGAGCCCGCCGGCGAGCGTATAAAAGCGGCTCGGCGGCGACGAACAGGCACTGAGCGCGCCGAGTGCGACGAGAGCCACCGATGCCACCGATGCCATCAACGCCGCGCATGGCGCGAGCGCGGCCAACCCGGCGAGCGGACGACGCGAATAGCGGCTCATGGCTTGTCCTCCGATTTGCCGCGCACGAGCGATTCCGGATGACGCTCCAGATAATCGGCCAACGCGTTCAGCGATTGCAGCGTGCGCGTCAGTTCCTGCAACGCCTGATGCATGTCGGCCTGCACCGGCGAATCCTGCCTGAGCGTGGCCTCCGCGGAACCGAAAGTCTGTTTGGCTGCCGCGAGCGTGTCGCGCGCCTGCGGCATGATCTCGGTGCTCAACTGCGCGAATAGCTTGTCGGCATTCTTCAGCGAGTTGTTCAGGTTCACGCCGATCTGATCGAAGGGCATGCGCTCCAGCTTCTTCGCGATCTCGGCGACCTGCGTTTGCAATGCGTCGAGCGAGTTTGGAATGGTCGGCAGTTCGAGCGGATCGCGCGCGGGATCGAAGCTCACGGGCGCGGCCTTCGGGAAAATATCGAGCGCCACATATAACTGACCCGTCAGCAGGTTGCCGGTGCGCAGTTGTCCGCGCAGCCCGCGCTCGACGAGATGTTGCAGCAGCCGCTGATTTTCCACTGTCCCGGCTTTGGGGACCTCCGTGCCGTGCACCCGGCGCCTCAGCCGGTCGGGATACAGCTCCAGCGTGACGGGCATCGTGAAGCTGCGCGTCTTCGGATCGTAATCGACGCCGATGTCCGTGACCTGGCCGAGCACGATGCCGCGGAAGTCGACCACCGCGCCCACCGACAATCCGCGCAGCGACTGGTTGAACTTCATCACGGTACGCACCGGCGTGGTGTCCGGCGCGCGCATCGCATCGGCTTCGTCGGACGCGAGATGGAAGCTCGAGTAGTCCGCGGCCTGCGGCCCCGGCGTCTGGCCCGGCGGCGCGCGGAACGACAGACCGCCGATCAGGATCGACGTAAGCGACTGCGTGTTGACGACAAAGCCGTTCGAATCGAGCCGCACATTGACGCCGCTTGCATGCCACCAGCGCGAATTCGTGCCGACGTACTGATCGTACGGCGCCGCCACGAATACCTGCATCGTCACGCCCGTGCCGTCCTTATCGAGCGAAAGGGCGTACACCTGGCCGACCTGCACGCGCCGGTAAAAAATCGGCGAGCCGATGTCGATCGAGCCGAGCGAATCGCCGTGCAGCGTGAAGCGCCGGCCTTTCTGATCGCCGGTGACGGGCGGAGGCGCCTCGAGCCCGACGAACTCGCTGCGCGCCTCTTTCGAGCGGCCCGCGTCCACGCCGATATACGCACCCGAGAGCAGCGTGCCGATGCCGGTTACGCCGCTCGCGCCGATTCGCGGACGCACCACCCAGAAGCGCGTGTCCTTCACCGCGAAGTCGTCGGCCTGGTTGCTCAATTGCACTGCCACCTGCACCTGCGAATGATCCTTCGACAGCGTGATGCTCTTCACCGAGCCGATCACGACGTCCTTGTACTTGACCTGCGTCTTGCCCGGCTCGAGACCTTCCGCGTTGTTGAAACTGATGGTGACCGCGGGGCCGCGTTCGGTGATCGACTTCACGCGATCAGCGGCACCACCCAGACGAGAGAGGGCAGCCAGCCGCGGCGCGGCTCGATGCCGGGATCGGGCGCGTCCGGCAGATCGGGCGGCGCGGCGGGGCCTTGCGGGCTATTCATGAGGCGGCTCCGTAACGGGGCGGGACATCGGCGGGCTGCCGCCTTCGAGGTTGTCCCAGATCAGTCGCGGGTCGAATTGCATCGACGCCAACATTGTCAGGATCACTACGCAACCGAACGCGAGCGCACCGGGCCCGGCGGTGATGACGGCAAACGATTCGAAGCGCACGAGTGCGACGGTCAGCGTGATCACGAACACGTCGAGCATCGACCAGCGGCCGATGCGCTCGACAAGCCGGAACAGCTTCACGCGCTCCATCGGACGCCATGCTGAGCGGCGTTGCGCAGTTGCGGCGAGCAGCACGAGCACGCCGAGCTTGAGCATCGGCACGAGAATGCTCGCGACGAATACGACGATGGCTAGCGGCCACGACCCCGAGGTCCAGAAATAGATGACGCCGCTGATGATCGTGTCGTCTTCCGAGCCGACCAGCGACGACGTATGCATGACCGGCAGCAGATTGGCCGGGATATACAGGATCGCGGCCGAAATCAGCAGCGCCCACGTGCGTGCGAGGCTGTTCGGATTGCGCCGATGCAGGGCCGCGCCGCAACGCGGGCAAGACTGAGCAATGTGAGCGGCACGAGCGGCATGAGCGGTTGCGCGTCGCGCGACGCGTCCGCATGCGTGGCACGTGAGCAGGCCGGCTTTCGATGCGGTGAGTGTGTTCATCGCGTGACCCGGTGTTTATGCCACGGACCGCGCGGAGCCGCGACCGGCAGCCAGTTGCCGCGCGTGCGTCCTGGCTGCGCTGCGCGGCGCGCGCGGATGTCGTCTGCGAAGTCCCAGAGCGTGCGCGGATCGAACATGACGACGAGCACCAGCATCAACGTGAGCGCACCGAAGGCGAACAGCGCCGCGCCTGGCACCACGCGCGCGAGGCTCACCATCTTTACGATCGTGACCAGCACGCCGAGCATGAATACTTCGATCATGCCCCACGGCCGCACGAACTGAATGGCGCGTAGCACGCGATTAAAGCCTGGCGGCACGTAGCGCTGGCGAATGGAAGTCAGCACATATAGCAGCGCGGCCAGTTCGGTCAGCGGGAACAGCACCGTGGAGCAGAACACCATTGCCGCGACCAGTTGCATGTCCTCGTTCCATAGCGCGACGAGTGCGCCGAACAGGCTCGTGTGCGACGTAATGCCGCCCGTTTCGAGTTCGAGGAGCGGCGTGCCGAGCGCGATCACGAACGTGAACAGCGACGCGAGCGTCAGCGCACAAATGCCGTCGAGGTTCGTCGACATGCCGCGATACAGGATCGCGCCGCAGCGCAGGCAATGCGCGGACGACTTTCCGCGCAACCGGCGCTTGCGGAACAGCGCGTCGCACTCGTGGCAGGCAACCAGGTTTTCTTCGTTCATACGGGCATCGGCGTCGGTATCGGCATTCACGGCGCTACCGGTTCCCACGACGGATCGGGATCGAACGATCGGAGCGCCGCCGCTTTTCTTGCCGACTGCGGCCCGAGGTTCTTTTGGTAAACCTGGCCATCCTGATTAACGATGAAACTCATCACGCCGGTCTCGCCGTATTCGGCGGGCCACGCAACGAGGCCATAGCCCTTCGTCAGCGTGCCGTTCTCCACATAGTCGAGCGCGCCGCCCTTCGCGTGCGAACCCTGCGCGCTCAGAATGCGAAAGCGATAACCGTGATAGCCCTCCTTGCTGACCGATCCCGTGTTCGGCATCGCGGCTGCGAGTGGGCCGAGCGGACTTTCCGCTTCGCCGGGAGCGGTGGGCCAATAGAGGCCGTCGTGCTGACCCGGTGTGCTGAGGAGGCGCTGCGCGTAATGGCCGGCCGATGCGCGATAGTCGCGCTGCGCATCGAGATAGGCAAGCGACGTCATGATCGCCGCGCGTTCGTTGCGGCCGATTCTGCGCGTGAGGATTTCATCGCTGCCCGCCGCGGGATCGAAACGCCAGCCGCTTGATGCCTGCACGAGCGGAATCGGCAGCGTCCAGCCGCCGGTGCCGACCGACAGATGCTTGCTTGGGCGGCCATGAAGCGGCGCGGCGTCGTCGACGATGCGATGGCCCGCGGCCCACGCGCCGAGGAATTCGTAGATGTCCTCGTCGCCGACGTCCTTCGACGGAATGAAGCGGTCGTAGTGCTGGCCGAGCACGTGCTGCATGGCCGCGTGGTCGTTGATGGCGAGCGCGTCGGCGAATGCATCGGCGGCGGCTTCCGGTGTCGGATAGACGGCTTGCGCATGCGCCGGTGCCGCGCAGACGAGTAGCGACGAGATCGCAATCGTCGTGTGTACAAGATGGCGGGACAGCGGCAGTGTGGTGAATCTCGCGAGGCAAGCGCGAATCGATTGAATGTGGTTCATGAGCGGCTCCTGGGTATCGTTCAACGTTGCCGGCCGAGGTGGCGTTGTCCACCGCCGCCCGCGCCGAAGCCGCCGCGTTCGTGTCCACCGCCGCCTGCACCGAAGCCGCCGCGTTCCTGTCCACCGCCGCCTGCGCCGAGGCCGCCGCGCTCCTGTCCGCCGCCGCCTGCGCCGAGTCCGCCGCGTTCCTGTCCACCACCGCCTGCACCGAGGCGGTTGTGCGAGCCGGCTTGCGCCTGGCGGCTTGCTTGGCCGCGCTCGATGTCCTGCCGTGCGGCCGGGCCGTTGCCCGCGCCGCGCAGCGCGTTGTCGCGATTGACGTTCTGCGCGCTCGCGCGAATGTTGCCGGCGTTCGTACCGCCATGCTGAATGCCTTGCAGACGCTCGCTCGCGCTGCCGCCGAGGTTTTGACCGGTGCGGTTCTGCAGCGCCTGCTGCGCTTGCGCGCGTGACGCGGAGACGTCGCGCCCGCGGTAAGCGTCGCGCTGCACGCCGCCGCCGATATTCGCCGATGCGTTGCGGTTGAACGTCGTGTCGCGATTCCATCGCGTGGTGTTGCTGTTCACGTCGAGGCGCCGGTTCACGTTGATGTTGTTGTATCGGTTCACGTTGATGTTGACGTTGTGGTTGTTCCAGTTGACGTCGCTCCACAACGCGCTCGTGATCGCGATGCCCACGCCGAACGCGAGACCCGCGGCGAGCCCGCTCGCGACCGCATAGCCGGGCGGCGGCGGCACATACACGGGCGGATAGGCAGGGTGGGGCCACACGCCGTACACCACCGTCGGGTTATACGTCGGCACATAAACGACCTGCGGATTGACCGGCACGATCTGAATCGTGCTCTGTTCGACGATGACCTTCTGCTGTTCGGTCGTCTTCAGATTGCCGGCTGTTTGCGCCTGTTTGCGCAGACGTTGCACGGAGTCCATCACGTCGTTCGGCTGCGCGAGAAACGCGTTGCCGAGTTGCGCGACCCAGTCGGGCTTCGACGCCATCGTGGCGAGCACCTGTGGAAACGCCACTAGCGATTGCACGCTCGGGTCCCACGGTTCTGCGGCGACGGCTCTCACCGCGTCGTCGCCCTTGCTGTTCGGATTCGCCTTCGACCATGCCGCCGCAGACGTGACTTCCTGCGGAAAGGTCGTGGCCATCAGCACCTGGGCGAGCAATGCGTCGGGATAGAGCGCGATCGGCGCAGTCAGCGAATCGAGTTGCTGACTGGATATCTTCGCCGAGGTTTGCGCGTGGGCCGCGGGAGTCGCGACATCGAGCATGACCGGCAAGCCGGCCAGTATGGCAATCGCGATTAGCGTTGCCCCCTGGATTGCGCTTGAGCGTTTCACGATGGAATCTCCGTGTGTCGAAGTTGCATGTCTCGTTGTGATGTGGATGAGGGCGGGCTCGTGGTGTGCGCTCGTGCTTGCACATGAATCGACGGGCACGGCGTGACGAACATTGGACTGCGAAATGCGGGAATGGAATGGGCGTGTGCGGCAAGCGTGTCAGGCATTCGTGTCGGTATATCCCCGTTTCAATGGCGAGATTATTAGCTCTATTCCATATGGAATTGCAATGCTCGAGCCAAATAAATTCGGGTTGAACTTGGCGAAACGATGATCTATGACACGCCGTGTTCAATTAGCACTTGGACAGGTTAATGCAGGTCCGAAAAAACGTAGGCATATCTAAGCATAGCCTTGCATTTGCTAATGGACTTTTCTATCTTCCAAGCAGGAAGAATCATTCGGTGAAGGGAATCGTAGCGCATGAATCGGTGCGCACGGTGTTAAGCAAAGCTGTTCACGTTTAGCTGCATTGCTCTCGGCTGCCGCGAGCCTGCCAGGTAAGATGCGTTGAGCTGTGCGCCTCGCAGACTGCCCTCGTTCAGCAGATGCATGAGCCGTCAGTGATCCTCACTAGAAGGTTTCAAATGAAGCGATTCGCCGCATTGATTCTGGCAAGCGCGAGCGCGCTTGCTTATGCCCAGAAACCGGCAACCTATCCCGCGCATGGACAAAGCCAACAGCAGCAGATGTCGGATGACGGCGCGTGCTATGCCTGGGCGAAGCAAAGCACCGGCATCGATCCGGCTGTCGTCGCGCAGACGCCCGCGCCACCAGCGGGCCCGACCGGCGCGCGCGTCAGAGGGGCGGCGCGAGGCGCGGCCGCGGGTGCGATCGTCGGGGACGTGAGCGGAAATGATGCGGGACACGGCGCCGCGGTGGGCGCGACCGCGGGCGTGCTCGCCGGCGGAGTGCGCAGCCGTCAGCAGCATGCGGCGCAGGCGCAGTCCGCTACAGCGTCGCAGCAATCTTCGATGACGACTTATTGGCATGCATACGGCGCGTGCATGCAAGGCAAGGGCTACACCGTTCAATAGCGATAGCGGGCAACGGGCGACAGGCAACGGGCTCGCATCGCGTCGCATTGCATCTCATCCGCGCGGCCTGACGCCGATCATTCTCCCGCAGCGGCGAGCAGCGATACGGGCACGCCGCGGCAGCTCACTGTCGCTAGTACCGCGACGCCTTCTTTACCATTGAGCTTCACGCCTGTCTCGTCCCGAGATAACTGCCTGTCGACCCGCACGAGGTTAAGCGGCCACGATGCACGCGACAACCGTTCATGCGCGATCGAGCCGATCCACAGCGGCACGGCGGACGTGCCGTTATCGACCGCATAGCCGCTCGGCCAGAAGCGCAGCACGTCGCGTCGATTGCGCGTGTCGCCGGGACGCATGAACACGAGCGACGACGGCACTCCGTTGTTCAGTTTCGGCAACACGGGCAACGCGGTCGCGGGCACATCGGGCGAGGCGAGCGAAAGCAGGCTATGCACGGAGAGCGTCGTGCCCTCGATCCATCCCTGCTCGCGCAATTGCCGGCGCAGCGTATCGCCGTCGGACACCCATTGCAGCGTCAGCGGCTCCTTGCGGTCGCCGCCCATATCCGAGCGATAGCAGGGAAGTTGCTTCCACACCGAATCCGTCCATTGCTGCTGCGTCACGTGCGTGAGCGGCAGCGGCACCAGCGTCAGGCCGCCCGCCGGCGCGCCGCTCATGCCGACGCCGGACTGGACGCCCACGCTCACGAGCACCGTCACGAGCATGACGGCCGGCATCCAGCGGCGCGCTGGCGGCGGCTGCGGATGCCGCAATATCGCGGTGAGCGCGACAATCGCCACCCACACATAGGCGAGCGCCGCGCCGCCGATCGCGTCCGACACCCAGTAGCGGCCGAAGTACACGCCCGCCAGCGCGACGACGATGACGACAAGCGTGCTCGCGGTGACGACGAGCAGACCCTCGAGCATGCCGACCCGCCGCGCGAGCAGGAACGCAAGAAAGCCATACACGATGACGGTCGCCGCCACGTGATTGCTCGGGAATACGTAGGCGTCGGTCATCAGCGCGTTCGGCGCGGCGCGTTGCATCGCGAGTTGCAACGCGAAGATCAGCAACTGCGAAAAGAGCACGGCCGCGAGCCAGTAGCCGACGGTGCGCCAGCGCCGCTCCCATGCCATCCACAGCGTGACCGCGACGATCAGCGCGGCGAGCGTGCCGGTGCTGCCGAGCGTCGCGAGGCCGGCGAGCAGCGAGTCGCCCCACGGCGTGCGCACCGATTGCATGAAGCGATAGACGGACTGGTCGACGTGCGTCAGCGGGTCGCCGCTGATCACGTCTTCGAGGATGCCGAAGAACAGTGCGCCGCATACGAGCACGATCAGCGACGCAGCGAGGATGCTGGTCGCATCCGGCGCTTCGGGATCGAGCAGTCTGCGCGCGACGCGGCCGACCGGCCCCGGATGACGGCAAGCCCAACTGCCCAGGTGGCGACCGGCCGCATTCGACCATGCGTGAGCGTGCGACAGCAGAAAAGCCGCCGCGCGATAGCTGAGCCAGATGCTCGCGACGAGCAGCGCGAGAATCACGACGAGCCGGAACGACACCGCGCCGGCAAGCAGCACCGACGCGCCGAACACCACGCCCGGCAGGATATGCGCGGGCGCCCACAGCAGCGCGGACAGCACGTTCATCGCATAAAAGCGCACGGGCGACATGCCGAGCATGCCGGCGACGACCGGCACGATTGCGCGCAACGGTCCGGCGAAGCGCGCGAGCACGACGCTCTTCGCGCCATGCTTGCCGAAGAAGCGGTAGCCGGCTTCCAGCACTTCGGGATGACGGGAGAACGGCCAGAGCTTGACGATCCGGCTCTTGTAGCGGCTGCCGATCCAGAAGCTGAGGCCGTCGCCGGCGATGGCGCCCGCGATCGCCCACGCGAGCACCCAGCCGAGGCTCAGCGAGCCGGTGCCTGTGAGCGCGCCCGCGAGAAACATCGCGGTGCTGCCGGGAACGAATGTGCCGATGACGGCAACCGACTCGAGAAAGGCCGCGAGAAATACGACCGTGAGCAGCCATTCCGGATGACCGGCCAGCAGGTGCAGGAGGTGGACGTACGCTTGCTCCATCGTGCGCGATCAGCCGTTTGGGCCGTTTGGGCGTGACGGTCGATCATAACGCGCGCGGAGGGTTTGTATCGTCGGCGGTGGGTGTGCGGTGGGGTTTGGGCGGGGTGCGGCCGGTGCGTGCCCGATGATGCTGGGGGTGCCGATCGCTACAAACCGTGGCCGCGGGTGCCGGTCATGCCCGCGGGTGCGCGTCGATGCCACTAGTGCGTGCTTGCCAGTGCCGGTCGTCCTGGTTTCTGCACGCGCTTTCCTCACGCGCCGGCACGCGCGAGGAAAGCCCGTCAAACGCTAAGCGTCACGCTCACGAAGCCGAAAGCTGGTCGCCCGAAACATGCACGCGTTCGCCGACCTGGACCGGCGGCTGCGTCTGATAGTCGAAGTTGCGGTAGCTGCCGTCCTGCATGCGCACCTGCACCTGATAGCTCGTCTGCTTGCGCACCGCATGCTCGATGCCATTGCCCGCCAGCCCGCCGCCGACAGCGCCCGCGATCGTCGTCAGGATCTTGCCGCGTCCGCCGCCGATCTGATTGCCGACAAGCCCGCCCGCGACCGCGCCGCCGAGTGCGCCGAGGCCGGTCGTCGGCTCGGGCGACTGCACGGTGTTGATCGCGACCACTTCGCCGGCGTACGGATCGGCGGGAACCGGGCGTGTCGCGGGTTCGTTGGCCGTCTGATAGCCGTTGTTGTTCGCGTAGCGGGGCGCAGCCGCGCCGCCGCTATGCGTGCGATGCACCGGCGGTTTGGCGGGCGCAGCATGCTGCGCCGGCTCCTGCGCCGTTTGCGCGGCGGGCTGCTGCACGTTTTGCGGCACGGCCTGCTGCGTCGTTTGCTGTGCAATCGACGGCTGCTGCGCGTTGAGCGTGCCGCTCGCGCTTTGCGCGGCGAGCGCCGCGGGCGAAACCGCGGGTTCGGTCACTGCATGCGACGTGGGCAGCAAGCCGGTCATCGCGGCGATCCCCGTCGCGCTTGCGACGATGACGGCCACCGCTGCGCCGGCGATCAACGGATGGATACGGCTGCGCGGTGAAGTGCTGGTCGTGACGTTCGTGTTCATTGCGGTCTCCGCGGGGTAGGTGCCTGCAATAACGGTTGCGCGACGCGTCCGGTGCACGTTCCGCCCGCGCTGCTTTGTAAGGATTTGTACGACTTTGTACAGCGGCAGGCGGCCGGAGGCGAAACGCGGACATAAGCTGTTACGAGCGTGAACGAAGCAGGCCGCGGTTCGTCATACAGGTTGAGCGGCGCGTTATCGCGCGCAGTCGAACGGACGGAATGACGGAGTGGAGCAATGAAAATCGTAATGGGCCGTATGGCAGCAACAGTGGTGATCGCGGCGTCCCTGTGCGGCGCGGTCGGAACGGCGTGCGCGCAGTCGGGCGGCACGCGCGCGGTGCCGTCTACCGGAAACGTGGCTGGCGGCGGAACGGTCGGCTCGACGCTCACGCCTTCGCCCGGACTTGCGACGCCTGGCGGCTCTATTGGCACAGGCCTGAGCGCAGGCGGCGTCGGCACGGTTCTGAACTCAGGCCACGTCCCTAACACGATGCGAGCGAACGGCACGAGCCTGAATCAGAACCCCGATCCGCGAGTGCCGAGTCTCAGCGGCAGGCCGGCGGCGCCGCGCTAGATCGACGCGCGCGAGCGGTGGTTTGCAGCGCATAAGCGGCTTTAAAATGAACGCTTCATCCACCGGTTCACCCCATCACAGGAAGCGCGCATGGCATACGGCGAGCACAACTACCACGTCTCCGTTCAATGGACGGGCAATCGCGGCAGCGGCACATCCGGCTATCGTGACTACAGCCGCGATCACGTGATCGCTTCGGGAAGCAAGCCGGACATTCCGGGCTCGTCCGACGCCGCGTTTCTCGGCGACGCAAAGCGATGGAACCCCGAGGATTTGCTGGTTGCGGCGGCCTCGGCGTGTCACAAGCTGTGGTATCTGCACCTTTGCTCGGACGCGGGCATTGTCGTCGTCGACTATCGCGACGACGCCGAAGGGACCATGCTCGACAGTCCGCAGCAGGGCCGCTTTTCGCAGATCGTGCTGCGTCCGCGCGTGATCATTCAGGCGGGCGGCAACGCCGAACTGGCGCAGCAGTTGCACCACACGGCGCATGACAAGTGCTATATCGCGAACTCGGTCAATTTTCCGATTCTGTGCGAACCGGCGGTCGAAACGCGTGCGGGCTGAGCGCTAACGCGCGCCTTTACCGGACGTTCAACGCGCTTTACCGATTACCGTCGAGCAGGTCGCCCAGCAGTTCGTCGAAGGCGGCCTGCGCGTCTTCGAGTTCCTGCAGCGCGGCGTCGAAAGTTTGCAGCGCGAATTGCGAGGGATTGCCGCTGCCGGCCGGCGGAAACTGCGATTGCAACGAAGCGAACGCGGTCTTGACCCGCTGCGTCGCCGTCAATACGCGCTCCATTGCGGCGGCTTCTTCCGCTCGCGCTTTCTCGTGATCGATGTTGTCCATGAAAACTCCGTGTTCGCCGACGCGTTGCCGGCGTCAGATTGATGCCACCTGCGATGCAACGTTGATGCAGCGCGCACCCCGTGAAAAGGCGTGACTATGCCACGTTCGCACTCACGATAGCGGCAAGCCGCTGTCCGCCTTCACCTCGCGCAACGATAGCGCCGATTCCACCGACGTCACGCCAGGCAGGCTGCGCATCTGGTCGCGCATGAAAGTGCCGTAGTCGTCGAGATCGCGCGCGACCACTTGCAGGATATAGTCCGCGCTGCCCGACACGTTGTGGCACGCGATGATGCGCGGTATCGCCTGCACCTCGCGCTCGAAGCGGTTGGCGAGATTCTTGTCGTGCACGGCAAAGCGCACGAGAACGAAAGCGACCACGCCGAAGCCGAGCGCCGGACGCGCGAGCACGGCGCGATAGTGGCCAATATAGCCTTCGTTTTCCAGGCGCTTGAGCCGCCGCGCGCAAGGCGTCTCGCTCAGCCCGACGAGTTCGGCGAGCTTCGCATTCGACATGCGGCCGTCTTTTTGCAGCGCCACGAGAATCGCGCGGTCGGTCTTGTCGAGGTCGGTTGTCATGGTCGGGCGGCCGATGTTTTGTGCTAGAGGAAAGCTGATGTAGATGACGCGATGTTAGCGTATTCCACCAAACCTCACGCCGCCGCGCCGGAAATTCGCCAACAAACCCTCCATCGACGATAGCAAGATAGAGCCATCGAATCCACGAGGCTCTCATGATTTCCCCACACCTTCTCGCCGTCTATATCGCCGCACTGCTGGTCGTCTACGCGGTGCCTGGCCCGGACATGGCGCTGATCCTGCAAACCAGTATTGGACGCGGCGTGCGCAGCGGTTTTGCGGCGGCTTGCGGGCTCGGCGTCGCACGCGCGACGCATGTCACGCTGTCCGCTTGCGGCGCGGCCGCGCTGCTTCGCAACGCGCCGTGGCTATACGACGTCGTGCGCTATGGCGGCGCGGTTTATCTCGCCTGGGTCGGCATCCAGATTTTTCGCTCGCCGGTGTTCGCGTTGCCCGAGGGCGGCGCGTCGCGCGACGGGACCGGCGGCGTGCAGCAGCAGGCCTCGCAGGCGGGCATGCCGCAGTTGCGGGCTTCGTTCGTCAAGGGCTTGCTGACCAACCTGCTGAATCCGAAGGCGCTGCTGTTCTGTTCGGTGCTGCTGCCGCAGTTCGTGCGTCCCGAAGCGGGACCGGTCGCGTTGCAGATGATCGAGCTGGGTTCGGTGCTGCTCGCCGTCGGCTTCTGCTTCGACCTGGCGTACGCAGTCGGCGCCGCGCGGATCGCCCAATGGATGCGCGCGCATCCGCTTGCTCAAACGCTGCAGCGCTGGACTTTTTCGGCGGCGCTGATCGGCTTCGCGGTGCGGCTGTCGCTCGATTGACGCGGCTTGTGCAGACGCCTGCGAGTTAACGCTGCCGACGCTACGACCCACAGCCGGCGTCTCGATGACGCCGGCCGGCGCGGCCGATCACTGAACTTCAGCCGCGCGCACAAGGCCGGCTCTTACTTCAGCCCGCCCACATAGTCGAGCTTGCCGAGCTCCACACCGTTATGACGCAAGATGTCGTAAGCGGTCGTCACGTGGAAGAAAAAGTTCGGCAGCACAAATCCCAGCAGATAAGACTGACCGGTGAACTCGATCGGTCCGCTGCGCATTTTCAATGTGATCGCGCGCTCTTCCGATCCGTCGATCTGCTGAGGGGTGAATTCCTTCAGATAGTCGATCGTCTTTTGAAGGCGAGCGTGCAGTTCGTCGAAAGTCTGTTCGACGTCTTCGTACTTGGGCGCTTCGACATCCGCAAGCCGCGCGGCGCAGCCCTTCGCGGTATCGCTTGCGATATACACCTGACGCGTGAGCGGCAACATGTCCGGCGCGAGGCGCGCGTTCGTGAACACCGCGGGTTCGATCTGCTTTTGCGCGGCGTGCGCCTGAGCTTTGCCGAGGATGCCTTGCAGATTGGTGAGGCCGCGAATCAGCACGGGCAGTGATGCTTGATACATCGAGATTGACATGGAGTTCCTCTGATTCTTCGATCTTGCGCGCGGACGCGCGAGGCAATGCAATGTAACGGCTAAACGGCCGCTGCAGCATCATAGCCGAGCGCCGCGGGCCATGCATCGGACGCCGCGGCGCCTGGCCATTCGGCCGACTGCCGCTCGGACTGGAACTGTGTTCGAATGCATTGGTCCGAAGGTTTGCGAAGTCTCGCATGCCGCGCTTCGCATGCAGCACCTTCCAATAGCTGTCGTCGGGCGTTGAGTGGATGGGCGCGTGCGCCGGTCCGTCTCGCATCCGGCGCCGTCATGCCAAGAGGAGAGTCGCACATGGCCACCAAGCATCCGCTGCCCGGAAGCGAGCGCAACGTAGAACGAGGTTCCAAACTCATCGGCGACTGCGATCCATCGGAGAAGATCGAGGTCTTCGTGATGCTGCGCCGTCAGCAGCAGGCGCAGTTCGACGCGCTGATGAGCCGGATCGAAGCCGGCGACCCCAACGTGAAGCCGCTGTCGCGCGAGGCGATGGCCAAAGACTACGGCGCAGCCCCCGACGACGTCGCCAAAGTCAAGGCATTTGCCGCCGCGCATGGGCTGACGGTGGTGCGCGAAGATCTGGCCGCGCGCTCGGTGCTGCTGTCGGGCACTGTCGCGCAGTTCCAGAGCGCGTTCGAAGTCAAGCTCGAAAAGTATCAGCACCATACGTCCGGCGAATTCCGCGGACGGACCGGCGCGGTCAACGTGCCCGACGATCTGCACGACGTCGTCGAGGCGGTGCTCGGGCTCGACAACCGCCCGCAGGCGCGGCCGCACTTTCGCATTCGTCCGCCGTTCAGGCCGGCGAAAACACATCAGGCTTCGTTCACGCCGCTGCAGTTGGCGTCGCTCTACAAGTTTCCGCAGGGCGACGGCAGCGGCCAGTGCGTCGGCATCATCGAGCTGGGCGGCGGTTACGATCCGGCGGATCTGAAGTCGTACTTCGCGAGCCTCGGCGTGCCTTCGCCCACGGTGAAATCGGTCAGCGTCGACCAGGCGCGCAACGAACCGACCGGTGACCCGAACGGGCCGGACGGCGAGGTCACGCTCGACATCGAGATTGTCGGCGCCATCGTGCCGGGCGCGACGATCGCGGTCTACTTCGCGCCGAACAGCGACGCCGGCTTTATCGACGCAGTGAGCCGCGCGGTGCACGACACGGTCAACAAGCCGTCGGTGATTTCGATCAGTTGGGGCGGGCCGGAGTCGATCTGGACGAGCCAGTCGCTGAAGGCGTTCAACAGCGTGCTGCAAACCGCGGCGGCGCTCGGCGTGACGGTCTGCGCGGCGTCGGGCGACAGCGGCTCGAGCGACGGCGCCAATGGCGGCGATAACGTCGACTTTCCGGCGGCGAGCCCGTATGTGCTCGCGTGCGGCGGCACGAGCCTCACCGCGTCCGGCACGTCGATTACGCACGAGGTGGTGTGGAACGACGGGCCGCAAGGCGGCGCGGGCGGCGGTGGCGTGAGCGGCGCGTTTGCGTTGCCGGCGTGGCAGGAGGGGCTTTCGGTGGCGTTGTCGGCGGGCGGCAAGAAGCCGCTTGCGAAGCGCGGCGTGCCCGATGTCGCCGGCGATGCCTCGCCGCTGACCGGCTACACGGTGCTGGTCGGCGGCACGCAAACGGTGGTAGGCGGAACGAGCGCGGTCGCGCCGCTGTGGGCCGCGCTGATTGCGCGCATCAACGCGGCGAAGGGCGCGCCGGCGGGCTTCGTGAATCCGAAACTGTACAAGGCGGCGGGCGTGTGCAACGACATCACGCAGGGCAATAACGGCAGCTTCGCGGCGTCCAAGGGCTGGGACGCCTGCACGGGACTCGGCAGTCCCGATGGTCAGAAAGTGGCTGCCGCACTATAGTCAGCAGGTTGATCGGCGAGTTGTCTAGCGAGTCGATCGGCACGAGTCCCGCAGCACCGGCACAAGACGTGAACGTACCCATGGAGCGATCATGACAAGCACAGAGCCAGCGTCCGTTAGTCCGCAGTCGCCGCACAATTCCGAAGCGTCAGCCAGGCCGGCAGCGGCGGGCAAGCACAAGGCGGGCGACCAGCCCTTCTTCGATCCGGTCGCCTACGGCAACGGCCCCGACGATTCCGTCACCGCGACCGACGAGAACGCTGCGATCACGCATCACTCGGTCACGATAGACGGCAAAAAGATCGACTACACGGCGACGGTCGGCCATCTGGTGATCGTCGACCCGAGCAGTTCGCAGCCCGCCGCGCGGATGTTCTACGTGGCGTTCACGCAGGACAACCAGAAAGAGGAAACCCGGCCGCTCACGTTCTTCTATAACGGCGGGCCCGGTTCTTCCGCGGTGTTCGTGCTGCTCGGCTCGTTCGGGCCGCGCCGCATCAGGACGTCGATGCCGAACTTCACGCCGCCCGCGCCGTACACGATCGAAGACAACCCCGACAGCCTGCTCGACAAGAGCGACCTGATTTTCGTCAATCCGGTCGGCACCGGCTATTCCGCGGCCGTCGCGCCGAAGAAGAACCGCGACTTCTGGGGCGTCGACCAGGACGCCGATTCGATCGCGCAGTTCATCAAGCGCTTTCTGACGAAGAACAATCGCTGGAATTCGCCGAAGTATCTGTTCGGCGAGTCGTACGGCACCGCGCGAAGCTGCGTGGTCGCTTACCGGTTGCACGAAGGCGGCGTCGATCTGAACGGCATCACGCTGCAATCGTCGATACTCGATTACACGCAGGCCGGCAATCCGGTCGGCGCGCTGCCCACGGCCGCCGCCGACGCGTGGTATCACAAGAAGCTCGGCATCGCGCCGCGGCCGACGGATCTCGGCGCGTTCGCCGAGGAAGTCGCGCAGTTCGCCCGCACCGATTACCTCGCGGCGTTGCGCAAATTCCCGACCACCGACGCAGCGACGGTCGAGAAGCTCGCCGAATACACCGGCATCGACAAGACGACCTTGCTTGCGTGGAGCCTCGACATAGCGTCGTACGACAGCCGCGGCAATTCGCTGTTCCTGACCACGCTGCTCAAGTCCAAGGGTCTCGTGCTGGGCGCCTACGACGGCCGCGTCACCGCCATCGGCACCGGCATTGCGGGCAAGATCGATCCGAACTCGGGCGGCAACGATCCGACCATGACGGCCGTGTCCGGCGTCTATACGACGATGTGGAACGTCTATCTGAACGAGCAGTTGAAGTACACGTCGAACTCGGCCTTCACGGATCTCAACGATCAGGCGTTCCAGTTCTGGGACTTCAGCCACATCGACCCGACCGGCGCGCAGAAGGGCGTGGACGACAAGGGCAACGTGATTCTCTACACGGCCGGCGACCTCGCGGCGGTCATGGCGCTCAATCCCGATCTGAAGGTGCTGTCGGCAAACGGCTTTTATGATTTCGTCACACCGTTCTATCAGACGGTGCTCGATTTGCAGCAAATGCCGCTGCTCAGTCAGCAGGTGCGGCAGAACCTGTCGGCGCGCTTTTATCCGTCGGGCCACATGATTTATCTCGACGGCGGCTCGCGCACCGCGCTGAAGGCGGACCTCGCGCACATGTATGACTCGACGGTGGCCAACACTGAGGCACTTAGCCGCATCCGGGCACTGCAGGCGCGCACGGCGCAATAGCCAAAGCGCGGGGTTCCACGGCGGCTGCCGCGGTCGCCGTGGAAAGTTGGTAGCGCTCCGGCGCACCGCTCAGAGTCGGCGGTTTTTTCCGTATGCGTATCGAATGTGTTTTAATTGCCTTGCGAATTGAACTACCGCGTGCCTCGACAGGCGCGCCGACGAATGAAGGCAGGCATTGCAGACAGGCGTCGCGGCGAGGCTTCCGGCGACCACATAGGCAGTACCTTTCGACCGCGCGCAGTTGCGTTCGCGCGGCGGCGCGCGTGGCGCGCGCGTTTCACGCTGACGCTGGGTCTTGCCGCGCTGCTCGCAGTGCGCGTCGGCGCAGTGTATGCGCAGGACGCGGCCATGCTCGACGAACGCGTGACGCAGCAATCCATCCGCGAGACGATTTGCCGCCCTGGCTATGCGAGCGCGGTCTCGCCGCCGTTCGATGAACTGATGGCGCACAAGGACCGGATGCTCGCGGAGCGCGGCATCGACGCGGACGACGGCGCCGAGTTCGCGCTCGATCGGCGCGTGCCCGTGGTGCTCGGCGGCTCGCCGGACGCGCCGTCCAATCTCGGCCTTCTGCCCTGGGCGGGACGGCAGGGCGAGCGGCGCAAGGCGCGCGCGGCGGTCATGCTCAAGCGCTGCGTCTGCGAAGGCAAGCTGAGTCTTGCGGAAGCGCAGGCGGCGATCGTCGGTGATTGGTCGGTGGTCTATTCTGGCTTTAGCCAGGAGTCTTGCGACATCAGCCGGCTGGATGTCGCGACGAGCGCCGACAGCGGGCGCGCAGCGGGGCGCGGCACGCAGCCGTAACGGTTGGTGTCGGCGCGGATCGCGCCGCGCTTGCGAAAAAGGTTGAATGCGCCGGAACGCTCGATCCTGTCTCCAGCTTTGCGGGCGTGACCCACAAACGCTTTTTGTCAGCGCGTGCCGCCAGCCCGCATTACTTACTTGTCGTCGCCGCTCGCCGTCTTTCAGCACGCGGCTTTCGCATCGAACTCGCCGAATCAACTCATTCCTGGAGAATTACCATGACTTATTCACGTCTTGCCGCAGCGACGCTTGCCGTGCTGAGCGTTGCATGCGCCGTCGGCGCCGCGCCCGTGTTCGCCGCCGAGCCGGCGCATTGCGGCAAAGCCGACGCGCTGCAAATTCGCGGCGATGTGCCCGCGGCCATCAGCTTCGATGTCTATCGTCAACTGCGTCCGCTAAACGCGCAGCGCATCGCGCTCTTTCAGTCGGCCGGGGAAGTGAAGCATCTGCCCGACGGACTCGCCGTGTGCGAAGTGGCGGACGACGGCGTGGACGATCCGTCCGCGGTGCTGGTCGCATTGCCGCAAGGCAAGAACGCGTGGTGGGTGAGCGCGGCCAACGTGCAGGACGCGGACTGACGCTCGCGCGGCGAGCAGCAGCTTCCGTTCGCCGATCGGCGCAACGAACTCCGGCATGCATGCCGCGGTTCGCTTCTTGCAACCCGCGTCTGCACGCGCAATGTTCAGCACAATTTCCAGGCGCCGCGGCGCAGTCAGTCAAAACAGTGTTGCTGCCGAACGGAAAGGGCGCGGTTCAGGTACAGTGCACATTGATCGTGCTACCCGGTGCGAGCTTGTCATGGTGACGCCGCGTCGCATCGCGTGTCCGATCGTAAGTGGCTATCCTTAAACAGGACCCCGGCGGGCTCATCGGAATACCGCGCGGAATATCGGAGATTCGAATGATCGCTTTCTACCTGTCATTGGCCGCGCTCGGCGCGGCGGGCGCCGCACTCATCCGCGAACTGGCCGCCGCACAGGCGAGACAACGCGCGGCATTGCGCCCGGCGCGCGTACGCGTCGACAGGTCCGGCGGCAGCCGCCAGGAGTAGGCAGCATGAACCTGATCGTGCGCAACATCGCGCCGTCGTGCACCGAGCAGGAAGTGCGCGAATTCCTCAAGCACGAGTTGGGGCATTACGCGCGCAACGTCGAGGTCGTCGACGCGGGCACGCCTGGCGCCTACGCCACGGTCGAACTCGATGCGCAAGTGCCGTATGTCGGCGAAGTCATCGCGCGGCAGATTCATGGCAAGCACCTGGGCGGAATGGCGCTCGAGGCGAGCGCCGATCTTTTCACCGACGACTCGCCGCCCGCCCAGCCGCCCGCGCACTAAGCGCTGAGCGGCGGTTCGCGTTGCGGCTCATGTTGCGGCTCACGCTTCGCTCGTGGGCGCGGGCCAGTCGAACGGCGTGTACGGCAGCGCGCGCTTGTGCCGCGTCACATCGTAGAAACGCAAGATGATGTTGCGTGCCTCGTCGCTGACCGGTTTGCCTTCCAGGAAGTCGTCGATCGTCTCGTACGGTACGCCGTAGGCATCTTCGTCGGGCCGTTGCGGGCGCAACGCTTCTAGGTCCGCGGTCGGCACCTTGTGCGCGAGCGCGTCCGAGGCACCGAGCGCCTTCGCGACCGCACGCACGCGGCGCTTGTTGAGGCCCGCGAGCGGCAGCACATCGGCGCCGCCGTCGCCGAACTTCGTAAAAAATCCCATCAGCGATTCCGCCGCGTGATCCGTGCCGATCACGACGCCCGTGCGCGTGCTCGCCACCGCGTACTGCGCAATCATTCTTTGCCGCGCCTTGATGTTGCCGTGCACGAAGTCTTCCTGCGCTTCGTCCGCGAACGGCAGGCCGCTTTGATGCAGCGACGCGAGCATCGCGTCGGCGGCGGGCTTGATGTCGATGGTCAGCGTTTCGTCCGCGCGAATGAAGGCGAGCGCCTGCTGCGCGTCGGCCTCGTCTTTCTGCTCGCCGTGCGGCAGGCGTATCGCGACGAAACGCGCGTCGTAATTTTCGGCGCGCAAGCGCTCGACGGCCAGTTGCGCGAGGCGCCCGGCCGTCGTCGAATCCACGCCGCCGCTGATGCCGAGCACGTACGTCTTGAGGCCGTTGCTGCGCAGATAGTTCGCGAGAAAAGAGATGCGGCGCTCGATTTCCTCGTTGGCGTCGAAGCCGGCGCTAACGTGCATTTCCGCCGCGATGTTGGTCTGAACAGTGGCTGGATCGGTCTGCTTCATGGTTGTCTTGCTCCTTGCTGGTGGCGCAATGGCTTCTGATGAAGAACGGCTTCCGCGATCGTACGAGCATGTAGCGGACCCGCGAAGTTTTGATCGGCAGAACGCGACGGGCCGCGCAAGCGCACATCAACACATCAGCGCATCACGCCGACATCACCACATCAACAACACCGTGCCCGCGCCGAGGACGCCGCCGCACAACACACACGCCCACAACAGCGCGCGCGTGCGCCGATATTCGCGGCCGATCTCGGCAAGCAGTCGAGCATTCTGCCCCGGCGAGCGCGCGCGATCGTGCTCCTGCTGCAGATAGCGCACGGCCAGTTGCGGCACGCGCGGCAGCATGTGCGCGAGATGCGGCAGTTCGCGTGAAATGCGCTTGAACCAGCCGCGGTGATCGATGTCGCGCCGCGCAATATCCGCGAGCACACCGCGCGCGATATTCCATGTATCGACGCCCGGATGCAGCGCACGCGCCAGCATTTCGGCCTGCTGGAACGAGCGCTGTGCTGTGGCGAGGCGGCTGGATACGGTGCCGTCGAACGGATGCACCGCGTGCAGCAGATGATGAAACAGCGAGCCCGCCGAACGGTCCTCTGGCGCGGCCGCGAAATGCGCTTCGGCACGCGTGCGCAACTCCGCTTCGAGCAGCTCGGCGCGCGTGTCGTGCGGCACGTGTCCCGCGTCGCGATGCAGTTCCGCGAGCCGTCCATAGTCCTGCTCGAACAGGGCAGTCGCGCCGTGCACGAAGAACTCGCGCTCGCCGGTCGACAGGCTCGACATGATCGAAAACTCGGCCAGCACGAGGCGGCCCAGCGAATCCGGTTCGATGCTCACGCGAACCCGCCGCGCGTCGAGCGTCGCGTGAAAGAAGCCGTGTTCGAAAGCCTGCTCGGTCACGACTTCGACGATATGCGCGGCGAGCGGCGCGAGTTTCACGTGATGCGCGTGCAGGCCGCTCAGGTCGCTCGCCGGCAGCGTGTCGATGCGTTGCATGGTGAGCGTGAGGGGCGTGCACAGGTCCCAGATCACGTTGGGCACGACGATGCGCGTGTCGCCGTCGAAATGATGGCCGGTCTGACTCAGATTGGCGGCTTCGGCGCGCAGATCGAAGCGGCGCAGGATGTCGTCGGTGAAGGTTTGCGCGAGCGCCCGCAGCCGCAGGCGGCGCGCCGTGCCGGACACTTTTTCCAGCCAGCGCGCGACCCAGCGCAACAGCGCGAGCTCGTCGCCGATCTGCTGCAACTGGCCGGCGCGCAGCAGCTTGATCGCCACCTCGCGATGACCGTTGACGGGCATGATGAGCCGAGCGAAATGCGTCTGTTCGGCAAAACCGCTGCGCACCGGAACGAGGTCCACCGCGCTGAAAAGCGTGGCGAGCGGGCGGCCGAACGCGCGCGCCAGCGCCTCCTCGGATTCGCGCGGCGGCAGCGGCGTTTCCAGATGATCGACGGCGTCGATGGCGTCGTGCAATGTCGCGTTCGCCAGTTCGGGACGCTCGACTAGCGTCTTCGCGAAACGGCCGGCAAGCGGGCCGAGCGCCGGCAGCAGGCCGTGCACGCTGCGCGCGCTGTCCGCCGACGCATGCACGCGGCCGACGAGTTCGATCATCCAGTGGAGCTTGCGATCGGACGGCGCGGCGAGCCAGAGCAGGCGCGCGCCATATCGCAGCGCGTGGCAAAGCAGTAGTAAGCGGCGAAACAGTGGCGGCATCGGAGTTCGATCGACGGCAATGCGGCGCGCGTCCAACTGCCGCGCCGCGGGGCCAGGACGCTCAGATTATCAGGGATGCGCGGTGTGCGGCGTGCGGTCGCATTCAACGACGTGTTGCCGAATGCGCACAACCTTCATCTTCAATTCGATAGCGGCGCCATCAGCAAGCAAACAGGCTTCCGGTTGCCGCCTGAACGGCCTGCGCATGCCGAGGGTAAAATGAGTCCGGTAAGTACATTTTTTTACCGATTTGGAACAACCCTTATGAGTCAGAGTGACGACAGGCAGGATGTGACGCGCGAAACAGAGGAGCAGTTCCGGATTCTCGTTCAGGGCGTCACTGACTACGCGATATTCATGCTCTCGCCTGCCGGAGTCGTCACGAGTTGGAACGTCGGCGCTGAGCGGATCAAGGGGTATCGGCAGTCGGAGATTATCGGCGAGCATTTCTCGCGTTTCTACACGGACGAGGACAAAGCGGCCGGCGCGCCCGCGCAGATACTCGCGATCGCGGCGAGAGAAGGCCGTGCCGAACGCGAAGGATGGCGGGTTCGCAAAGGCGGCAGCCGCTTCTGGGCGCACGTCGTGGTCGACGCGATCCGCGACGAAGCGGGTGCTCTCGTCGGATTTGCAAAGGTGACGCGCGACATCACCGAGCGCAAGGAAGCCGCGGCCGCGCTCGAGAAGGCCAACGCCGCGCTGTTCCAGGCGCAGAAGATGGAAGCGATCGGGCGGCTGACGGGCGGCGTCGCGCACGACTTCAACAATCTGCTGGCCGTGCTTTCGAACGGTCTCGAGGTGCTCGCGCTGCAGGCGCGCACGCCGCTCGACAAGAAAATGATCGACGGGATGCGGCGGGCGATCGACCGCGGCGCGTCGCTGACGCAGCAGTTGCTGTCGTTCGCGCGGCAACAGCCGTTGCAGGCGCAGGTACACGACCTCAACGGATTGATTCGCGAGTTCACGCCCATGCTCTCGCGGGCCGGCAACCGCAACACGCATGTCGAGCTTGGCCTGCATGCCACGCACGCTTTCGCATCCGTCGATGCCGCGCGTTTCGAGGCCGCTCTGCTCAATCTGGTTGTCAACGCGGTCGACGCCATGCCGACCGGCGGCGCGGTCACGATTACCACCGACACGGTCCAGTCGGAGACGGAAGTGACCCCGGCGCTGCCTGCCGGGCACTACGTCCGCATTTCGGTTGCGGATACCGGTAGCGGCATGTCGGAGGACGTGCTCGCGCAGGCGTTCGAACCGTTTTTCACGACCAAGCAGCCAGGCAAGGGCACGGGACTGGGCTTGAGTCAGGTGTACGGGTTTATCGCCCAGTCGGGCGGCGACGTGCATCTATCGAGCGAAGTGGGCAAGGGCACGACGGTCGATCTTTATCTGCCCGTCGCGGAGCCGCCGGCAGCCGTCGGTCTGCCGTCGACGGCAAGGCATGAGACGGTTTTGCTGGTCGAGGACGAGCCCGACGTGCTCGGCGTTGCGTCCGAACTGTTGATGAACATCGGCTACGAAGTGGTGCCGGCGAGCAGTGCGTCGGAGGCGGCGCTGATTCTCGAGGAGCGGGCTGACATCGACGTTGTCTTCACCGACATCTCGATGGCCCACGGCATGAGCGGACTCGAACTGGCGCAACTCGTGCGCGCGCACTATCCGGCGATCAGGGTGGTGCTCACGTCGGGCTATTCGCCGGCTCCGCTGCATGACGAGAAGAGTGAACTGCGGGATCTGATATTCGTGCAAAAGCCGTATCGGTTGGCCGATCTTGCGAAGGCGCTGCGAGCGTGAGCGGGAATTGCGGGAGCTCGCTTAGGGTCCGCTTTGTCCGCTTTGGCTGATCAACGAGTCGCTTGCGAAGACGCGATACGGCGACTCATCGAGGTTCAGATGATCGGGCATAGGGAACGCATTTACGCAGTAGTCGATTTCCACGTAGCTCAAGTGCCCCGACTCATCGGCGAAAAGAAGAATTTGCAGCGACCTTGATTCGCCCAACTCGTCCCGGGCGCGGAAGTCCGCTTCAAACACTAATCGGTTCCCGGGCCCCTCGGCCGATAGTTTTGGAACTGATTCGGGCGCGGTCATCGACAAGCCAAAGCTATTGCATCCGCATTCGCAGAGTTCCACGATTTCGGCGTTTGCAAATTGCGCTGCGAGCGCTATTGGATTGGGAAACTGGCATCGGTTAAGGATGAACGCCATCCAATACTCGGCACGGGACACATCGTTTTGCATTTTTCTCGATTCATAGGCTACCGACACTCCGTTCGGGAGACGACGATTGTCGTCGATAGAAGCGAAGCCGTCGACTGCAAGCTCACGATTGCTTGCGGTCCGGTGTAATACCATTGCGCTAACGCAATATGCCGACACCATTGGAGTAAGCGATGACAGGCGCAACCGTGTTTAACGAGCGGACCGATCACTGGCTCGTCGCGCGGCGTGATCCCGAGACGGGCATTGAAGGGCTGCGTGCGCATTTCAGAGGCCACGCCTACGATCCGCACGATCACGACGACATGTTGATCGGCTACACAGAGCAAGGCGTCCAACGTTTTCAGTGCCACCGGTCTTTGCACACGAGCACACCGGGTCGGGCGATCCTGATCGAGCCCGGCGCGCTGCATGACGGTCACGCGCCGGAGGCGAGCGGCTTCACGTATGCCGCGTTGTACCTGCCGCAAGACTGGGTCGAGCACGCGGCGCGTCAACTGAATCTTCCGGGGTTACGCGGCGTTGAGGCGGCCTTTAGCCATACGCTGGTGGACGACCAATATCTCGTCGATGCGATTCGGGCGGCTTTTTTCGCCATTTATCACGACGAGGGCAGGTTGGCGCGCGACCAGGCGCTCGATCGCGTGCTCACGCAACTCAGCGGCCATGTGCTCGATGCGCCGTGGACGAACGGCTCCGCGATACCGCTCGCCGCGCTTCGCGTGCGCGATCTTTTGCACGAGCAGATGGCCGGCAATATCGGACTTGATGAACTGGCGACGGCTGCGGGCATCGACCGCTTCCGGTTGACGCGCCTCTTCAAGCGCGCGTTCGGCACGTCGCCGCATGCGTATCTGGTGCGTTTGCGTCTGCGCGCCGCGCGTCAAATGCTGGCGAGCGGTCATCAGCCTGCGCAGGTTGCGGCGGCTGTCGGGTTCTCGGATCAGAGTCATCTTGGCCGCTGGTTTCATCGCGCGTACCGGATGACGCCGGCGGCCTATCGGCGCATGTGCACAAACGTTCCAGACTGATCGCCGCGGATCGTGGACCATGAGCGTTCCAAGGAGGGACGTTCATGTTCGAAACGAAAGTGGCGCTGATCGTGCGCGACGATCTGGCTGTGTGGCAAAAACTCAACGTCGTCGCATTTCTCGCGACGGGCGTGGCGGCTGCGATACCCGATGCGCTAGGCGAGCCTTATGAGGACGCTGCGGGACGTCGGTATGGCCGCATGCTCGGGCAACCAATGCTCGTGTTCGCCGCTGATCTGCCGGGCTTGCAGGCCGCGCATCGGCAGGCAGTCAGCCGCGAGCTCGAGATTGTGCCGTATGTCCATGCGATGTTTTCGACTGGACATGACGCGGCGAATCGTGAGGTGTTTCGTGCACAGGATGCGGGTAATCTGGATCTGGTGGGGCTCGCGGTGCATGGGGCGAGGAAGGCGGTGGATAAGGCGGTGAAGGGGTTGGGGTTGCATGGGTGAGGGGGGGCGTGAAACGGGACGCGCTTGAAATGAGCTCCCGGTGCCAGCTAGGTCGCCGCTGTCTTTGCCTGTCGTGGGCGCGATTCTTCATGCAATCGTCGCCAAGGCTTCCAGTTCTGCCGCCCAAACAGCGCCTTGCAACTGACCCTGATCCCCCCTCACCCCACCTCCACCCCCACCGCCGTAGCCTCCCCCCCACCGATACAAAGACTCGCCACCCCACGCTTCCCCCCGCGTTGCCGAAGCGCACCCAGCAGCGTCACGATAACCCGCGCCCCCGTCGCGCCGATCGGATGACCGAGCGCGCAAGCGCCGCCATGCACGTTCACGCGCTCATGCGAAAGCGCGAGCTCGCGCATCGCGGCCATGACCACCACGGCGAATGCCTCGTTGATTTCCCAAACGTCGACATCGCTCGCCCGCCATCCCACCTTGGCGAGCAACTTCTGAATCGCACCGACGGGCGCAGTCGTGAACCAGGCCGGTTCCTGCGAATGCGTGGCGTGTCCGCGGATCACGGCGAGCGGCGCCAAGCCATGCTCGCGTGCGGTCGACTGGCGCATCAGAACGAGGGCCGCCGCACCGTCGGCGATGGAACTCGAGTTCGCGGCCGTGACCGTGCCGTCCTTCGCAAACGCGGGTTTGAGCTTCGGGATCTTGTCCAGTTGCGCCTTCGCCGGCGCTTCATCCTCGTCGATGAGTATCTCGCCGTTACGACCCGGCACGGTCATCGGCGCAAGCTCCCAGCGGAACAGGCCGTCGCGCTGCGCCTGCTGCGCCCGCAGCGTGGAGGTCGAAGCGAACGCGTCTTGCGCCTCGCGCGTGAAATCGAAATGGCGCGCGCAGTCCTCGGCGAAGGTGCCCATGAGGCGGCCATCGGAGGCGAGGCCGTAGTGATCCTCCAGGCCGTCGAAGAACATATGGTCGAGCACCTCGCCGTGTCCCAGACGCTGACCCGAGCGCGCCTTGGGCAACAGGTACGGCGCGTTGCTCATGGATTCCATGCCGCCCGCAACGATCACTCGTTGACTGCCGCTGAGCAGCAGATCGTGCGCGAGCATCGCCGCCTTCATCCCCGAGCCGCAGACCTTGTTGATCGTGGTGCAGCCCGCCGATAGCGGCAAACCCGCGCCAAGCGACGCCTGGCGCGCGGGCGCCTGGCCGAGGCCCGCGGGCAGCACGCAGCCCATCAGCACTTCATCGACGGCGTCGGGTTGCAGCCCGGAACGTTGCACCGCGGCCCGGATCGCGTGCGCGCCGAGGGCAGGCGCCGTCAATGAAGCGAAGTTGCCCTGGAAACCACCCAGCGGCGTGCGGGCAGCAGCGACGATCACAACGGGATCATCGGAAATCGAAGAGGCATTCATGCGAGTCTCCATTCGCCGCTTCATGGCGGCGTTGCAAAGGGTGAGGAAGGTGTCGTCGTCGATGGATCATTCCCACTCGAGTTCAGCGGCAGCACAAACTAAGTTCACTTGGCCGCCATACGAATGGCGCCATCAAGACGAATCACCTCGCCGTTGAGGTAAGTGTTTTCGATGATATGCAGCACAAGTGCCGCGAATTCTTCCGGCCGTCCGAGGCGCGGGGGAAAGGGCACCATCTTCCCAAGCGCGTCCTGTACTTCTGTGGGCATGCCTTTAAGCATCGGCGTCTCCATGATTCCGGGCGCGACGGCGAGCACGCGAATGCCGTGGCGGGCCAATTCGCGCGCGACAGGCAGCGTCATCGCCACGACACCGCCTTTCGATGCAGCGTAGCCCGCTTGTCCGATCTGGCCGTCAAAGGCCGCAACCGAAGCGGTATTGACGATGACCCCGCGCTCGCCATCGGCCTCGGGCGTGTTCCCGGCCATGCACGCCGCGGCCAGCCGCACCATGTTGAAGGCGCCGATCAGGTTGATCTGAACGGTGCGCGCAAAACTTTCCAGCCGATGCGGGCCTTCGCGTCCGAGCACTTTCTCGGCGGGCGCAACGCCTGCGCAATTGATCAGGCCATGCAGCGCGCCGAAGGTCTCGCAATACGCGGCCAACGCGCGCTCGGCGCTCGCGGAGTCGGATACGTCGGCCCTCGCGAAGTGGGCATTAGCGCCGAGTTCCGCCGCGAGTGAGGCACCGGCGTCCTCGTCGAGGTCGATCAGCAGCACGCGGGCGCCGCCCGCTACCAGACGGCGCGCCGTGGCTGCGCCGAGCCCTGAGCCGCCGCCTGTGACGACGAAACCTTTCCCTTGAATCTGCAATGCTGTCTCCTCAAAGTGACCGGCCGGCAAAGCCATATTCGCGACGACCAACTGACTGATCATCGTAAGCGGCACGCGAAACCACGCCCATGTCCATCGACCTCTTCCTGCGTGCGCCCTTCGGACATACCCTGCGGCTCATGCTCAGTGATACCAGGTTTCGCTTACGCCCGGCAGCGATTAACATCAGTGCACTTTCTGTAGGTAGACCCTGACCATGAATGACGCTCAAGACAAGGGCACAACTTCTATCGGCCTCGTGCGCGAAGCAATTCTCGTTGCCACGCAGCGTAATCTCGACGTCTCGGCGGTTCTCCAGCACGCGGGAATCGCGGCGGAATTGCTGAATGCGCCGAGAGCCCGAGTGCCCGCATTAGCCTTTTCGCGTCTGTGGGCGGCTCTCGCTGACTTGATGGACGACGAGTTCTTTGGTCTCGATAGCCACGCATTGCGGCGAGGCAGCTACGCTTTGATGTGTCACGCCGTGCTGCATGCCGACAATCTCGAGCACGCGCTGCGTCGCATGCTGAAGTTCCTGCGCGCGGTTCTCGACGACATTCATGGCGAGTTGCGCTGCGACGGCGAGCATGCACTGATCGTCCTGCATGACGATGGCCGAACGCGCCGCCTCTTTGCCTACGGGACCTGGTTCATCCTCGTGCACGGCCTTGCGTGCTGGCTCGCACGCAGACGCATTCCGCTGATCGAGATGAGGTTCCGCGCTTCGGCGCCAACGGATGACAGCGACTACCGCATGCGCTTTTGCGAAGATGTGACGTTCTCCGCGGAAGAAACGCTGATCCGATTCGATCGCAGTTTTCTCGACCTCAAACTGTCCGAGACGGAAGCGAGCCTGCGTGCTTTTCTGCAAAATGCACCCGCCAATATCCTGGTCAAGTATCGCAACGAATCGAGTACTACGGCCCTCGTCAGACGCCGGCTAAGAAACCAGATCCCCGACGACTGGCCTGACCTCGACGAGCTATCGCGACTAATGAATCTATCCGCGGCCACGCTGCAACGCCGCCTGTTGGCTGAAGGCACGAACTATCGGCAACTGAAAGACGAATTGCGGCGTGACATCGCAATCGAGTTGTTTTCGAACAGTACTCTCACGGTCGCAGAAGTCGCTGCACGCACTGGATTTCAGGAAACGAGTGCTTTTCACCGGGCCTTCAGAAAGTGGACGGGGGCGAGTCCGGGAATGTACCGTCAGGGCAAGGCGAGTTCTTAACCGTTAGAACACATAGCATCGTCATCACACCATTCACGCGTTCAGATGTGCTTGCACGTCTGAATGGTCGAAAGATTCAATCCTCTTCTCCCAATCACGCCTCGCGCGAACGCTCATTCGATTAAGCGGAGCGTGTCCGCACGCCTCATGAAAACTGAGGTCGGCGGACATGGATCGGTGCGCCGAGCAGGCTGACACTGCACTCGCGTTCGGCAGATCAAAGGACGCGTCGCGCCCGGTTGCGCAAAGCAACCGAGCCACTCATTGCGGTATAAAAAATAGACGGAGACGAGAATGAGAACCCGGTTGAGAAGCCGCCGAAGCTCGGCAATGGTGAGTGCTTTATTCGCCGCATCGGCGATTGCCGTATCCGGCTGCGGCGGCAGTGATTCCGCGCCGGCCAACGTCGCGGTCGCGACGCCCGCCGCGAAATGTAGTGCGTTGGCGGGTACGACCGTTCCCGCCGGCTCGATCGGATTGCCGACAACGGGTGCCACTATCGTATCCGCGACGCTCGTTGCAGCTACCGATTCCGGCAACAGCAACGGCGAATACTGCAAGGTTCTCGGAGCTATTCATCCGGTGGATTTCAATGCGCCGGATATTCGAGTGGAGGCGGATCTACCGACTAACTTCAACGGCAAAGTCGTTCACTTTGGCGGCGGGGGATTCGACGGCACCATCCCCGATACTGAAGGCTTTCCCGCGGACGGGTTCTTATCCGGAGCAGAGCCCGCAGGCGTCAGTACACCATTGCGCAGAGGTTATGTGACTGTCGGCAGCGACGCTGGGCATGAGGGAAACTTTATGGACGGTTCGTTCGCGGCAAACGATGAGGCACTCGCCAACTACTCAGGCGACCACATCAAGAAGACGCGTGACTTCGCAGCGTACATCGCAAAGGCAAGATACGGCTCGGACTTCACGCACAGTTATTTTATTGGCGGTTCAGGCGGAGGCCGGCAAGGTCTGATTGCGGCACAACGATTCCCGCATGACTACGACGGCATCATTTCCACATATCCCGCTTCAGGAATAACAGGACTGTGGCTTCAGATGGGCAGGATCTCGCGATCGCTGCTGGCGCCCGGAGGATACGTCACGCCTGCCAAAGGCAAGGTTCTTCTCGAAGCAGTCATCAAGCAATGCGATGCTCTGGATGGCGTGGCTGACGGCATTATCAGTAACCCCGCGGCATGCGTATTCGATCCAGCAACGATTCGTTGCCCGAGCGGCGTCGACACTGGCGATAGCTGCTTGTCGGACACGCAAATCAATACGATGACCACCGCCGGCACGCCGCTTAACCTTAGCTTCAACCTGGCAAACGGAGTCCAGACTTTCCCCGCATTTAACGCGTTCACGGGAGCAGACTTCTGGTCCGTCGCCTTTGCATGGGGCGCGTCAGCCACCGATGCGGTAGTCGAGCCTGGCGTGATCGGCAAAAGCGCGTTCTTCTATACGTTTTCAAATGACATGCTTCGCTTCGCGGTTGCTCGCGATCCTGGCTTGAGCACGCTGAACTTTAATCCGGCCAACCCCGGATCATTAACCTCGCGCGTGCAAGCGGTGAGCGCGCTCATGGACAGCACGAGCACCGACCTGAGTCAATTCCAGGCGCGCGGCGGCAAGATCATTCTGCAGCACGGACAATCGGATCAGTTCATTCCGGCGCAATTGTCGATTGATTACTACGACCGGCTGGTATCCCGGTTCGGGCAGGGGCCATTGAGTCAATTTCTAAAGTTCTACGTGGTGCCGGGCGCGGCGCACAGTGCCGGCGGCCAATTCAATGGTTCATATGACGGTCTGACGGCATTGGACAACTGGGCGACGAAAGGCGTCGAACCCAAAAATCTGATTATCACCGACCTCGCTCCGCCGGCAGTCGGACGCACGCGGCCAATCTGCGAATACCCGCGGTGGCCCAAATACGTCGGCGGCGATCAGAACCTTGCGGCCAGCTTCGTGTGCTCTAACTAATCGCGTTGGCAGCGCGCGCCATGTGCGGTTCCGGGCGTTAGCGTTACACCGGGACCGCCAGTGTCACAACACCGCAAACGCAGGTGTTCGGCGACCTCACTCATCTTGAAGTTAATGGACATCGACTGTCCGCAGCCTTCGCCCGACACTGCTTGTAACACAGCGGCCTGCGCGGACTTCGGCCACGACATTAAACCAAAGGAGACAAGCATGAACCAGATCGATGTTCATTCACTCGCGGGCCAGGCCAGGTTCAATGGCTTGCACAGGCTGGTCCTGTTCTGGTGCGTGTTGATGCTGATAGTCGACGGCTACGATCTCGCCATCGTCGGTGCAGCGTTGCCGTCGATCATGAAGGGCATGCACATCGACGCGACCAGTGCCGGCATCATGGCCGCATCGGCACTGTTTGGCGTCATGCTCGGGGCTATTTTCCTCGGCACGCTGGCTGACCGTTTCGGCCGGCCCATGATGATCTGCGTGTGTGTGGCGCTGTTCAGTCTCTTTACCGCCGCCGCCGGACTGACGAACGATCCCGTCAGTTTCAGCGTGACCCGGTTCATTGCGGGCCTCGGCATTGGAGGCGTCTTGCCGATTGTCACCGCGCAAATGGCGGAGTTCTCGCCCAATGCGTTGCGCACGCGATTGGTCACACTCGTATTCGCGGGATATTCGGTTGGCGGCATTCTCGTCGCGCTCACTGCAAAGGAGCTTATCGGCAGTTATGGCTGGCAATCCGTCTTCTTTGCCGCGGGCCTACCTGTTCTGCTAATTCCGTTCATCATTAAAACGATGCCTCATTCGATGACCTTTCTGGTCAAGAACGGCCGACATAAAGAACTGCGCGCGCTCGTGAAGCGCCTCGTGCCCGACTATTCGTTGAGTGACGACGAGCAGTTTGCAGGACCGTCGTCGGACAAAAACAGGGACGTCTCGGTGCGACGACTCTTTCAGGACGGCCGCGCTTTCAGTACTACGATGATGTGGGTCGCATTCATGACGGGCCTCTTCATGGTGTACGCACTGAGTTCGTGGTTGACCAAGCTCATGGCAATGGCGGGATACAGCCTCGGTTCGGCTTTGAACTTCGTGATCGTGTTTAACGTCGGCGCCATTGCGGGTGCGATTCTCGGCGGCTGGCTGGGCGACAGGGTCAATATCAAGCGGGTTCTAATCGCGTTCTACGTCGTGGGAGCCGTCGCACTCTCGCTGATGGGTTACACGAAATCGACAGCGTCATTGTTTGTCGTTGTATTCGTTGTGGGCGCATCGACGCTCGGTACTCAATTGCTCGCCTATGCTTATGCGGGCGGTTTCTATCCCCATGCAATCCGCTCTACGGGTGTCGGCTTTGCTTCTGGCGTGGGCCGCATCGGCGCGATCGTGGCGCCGGTGCTAATCGGCTGGCTGGTGTCGCTGAAGCTGCCGCTGGAACAGAACTTCATGGCAATCGGCGTGGCAGGTCTTATCGGTGCAATGGCCGTGACGCTGATCGATCACGCGCGCGCCGATTCCTATCGCGGACGCAGTGCGGCTATTCCCGCAGTTCAGCGCAGTGCAGGGCGCTAAGAGCGCCTATTGCAGGTTATTCACTCGAGAAAAGCCACGTCTACGCGGCAGTACATTTTTAACATGCAGAAAGAAATGGATCGTCTATCTCCGCCTCCTTTCACCTCGTTTATCGACGTCAGTCGAGCCGTCGACTGGGCGCTCGTCACCCGGCGCAGCGTTCGTGCCTTCTTGCCGACACCGGTTGCGCGTGAGGACATCGAGTCCATCCTGGAGGTCGCGCGCTTCAGTGCTACCGGCGTCAACATTCAGCCGTGGCATGTGCACGTCGTGACAGGCGCGAAGAAGTCGCGGCTGTCTGCCGCCATCAACGAGATCAATGACGATCCCGCCCGCAGCTCGGACCTCGACGAGCCCTACGACTACTACCCACGCGAATGGATCGCGCCGTATGTGGATCGCCGCCGCAAGGTGGGTTGGAACCTGTATGGATTGCTCGGCATCGAGAAGGGCGACAAGGAACGAATGCACGTCCAGCACGGCCGCAACTATCGTTTCTTCGATGCACCCGTCGGCCTGTTTTTTACAGTGGACCGCGTCATGCGCGAAGGCAGTCTGCTGGATACGGGCATGTTCCTGCAAAGCGTGATGCTCGCCGCTCGCGCGCGCGGCCTCGACACTTGCCCGCAAGCGGCTTTCAACAAGTTCCACCGCGTGATCGCCGACGAACTGTCGATTCCCGACAACCAGATGCTGGTCTGCGGAATGAGCCTCGGTTATGCCGATCACAACTGTATCGAGAATTCGCTAGTGACGGACCGTGTCCCAGTGAGCGATTTCACTACTTTCTATAATGAATGAACGGAGACAAAGTCATGAGTGCAAAGGCCTACTCGCGAGGGCTCGAGAAGAATCCGGCGAACCACGTTCCGTTGACGCCATTAACCTTCCTCGATCGAACCGCCGACGTCTATCCGCAACGCACCGCGATCATTCATGGCGAATTCCGGCAGACGTGGGCGACGACGCGCGAGCGTTGCTATCGCCTCGCGTCGGCACTCGTTCAATTGGGCATTGAGCCGGGCGATACCGTGTCGATCATCGCACCGAATACACCGGCGATGCTCGAAGCGCACTTCGGCGTGCCGCTCTCGGGGGCCGTGCTTAATGCCATCAATTGCCGTCTCGATGCTGACGGCATCGCGTTCATTCTGCGCCACGGCGAATGCAAGCTTCTGCTGGTGGATCGCGAGTTTGCCGCGCTGGTCGAAAAAGCGTTGCAGTCAGTCCCGAATCCGCCGCGTCTCATCGACATCAACGATCACGAAGCGCCCGACGGCGCCGCCATCGGCGAAACCGATTATGAATCGCTGCTCGCGAGCGGTGACCCGGCATTTACTGGCCGCGGCCCCGTCGACGAATGGACGCCGATCGCGTTGAACTACACGTCGGGCACAACAGGCGATCCGAAGGGCGTCGTTCCGAGCCATCGCGGCACGTATCTGATGAGCCTGCTGCAGATGACGAATTGGCCGCTTCCGCGTGCGCCAATTTATCTGTGGACGCTCCCCATGTTCCATGCGAACGGCTGGTGCTTCACATGGGCGATTACTGCCGCGGCGGGAACGCATGTATGCCTGCGCAAAGTCAACGCGGCGAATATCCTTTCCGCGATCCAGAAACATGGCGTCGATCATTTCTGTGCAGCGCCGATTGTTCTCGCAGGCATCGCGAGCATGCCGCAGTCGGAACGTCAGCCGTTGCCGCGTCGCGTGCGTGTTCTCACCGCCGGCTCGCCGGCGCCTGCGGCGGTGCTGGAAGCCGTCGGCGCAATGGGCTTCGACGTCGATCACGTATTTGGAATTACCGAGATCTCCGGCACGCCGATTAGCTGTGCATGGCACGACGAGTGGGATACGTTGCCGCCGGAGCAGCAAGGGAAATTGAAAGCGCGGCAAGGCGTACGTGCGGCAGCGTTCGAGAAAATGTCGGTCGCCGATCTCGCGACGCTCGAACCGGTGCCGGCCGATAGCCAGTCGTGCGGCGAAGTTCTCGTCCGCGGCAATACGGTGATGATGGGATATCTGAAGAATGCCGACGCAACCGAAAAAGCTTTCGCCGGCGGCTGGTTTCATACCGGAGATCTTGCGGTCGTTCATCCGGACGGCTATATCCAGATCACGGACCGCTCGAAGGACGTGATCATTTCTGGCGGCGAAAACATTTCGTCTGTGGAAGTGGAAGAGGTGATCTACCGCATGTCGGGCGTACTCAATGCAGCCGTGGTCGCGCAGCCGGACGACACATGGGGCGAGACGCCTTGCGCTTTTATCGAACTAAAGCCGGATGCAGCCTATATAACCGAGCAGGACGTCATCTCGTTCTGCCGTGAAAGACTGGCTCATTTCAAATGCCCGCGCCGCGTCGTTTTCGGCGAATTGCCGAAAACCGCTACAGGGAAGATCCAGAAGTTTCGTTTGCGCGAGCAGGCGGGCAGTCGAATCGCGATTACGCGACTGGCGGGATGACGCACGTTGTCTTGCGAAGCCGTCATTTGCTGCGCAGTCAAGCGCGGCTGCAATCACACGCATTAGTAGGTATGCTGATGATTGTGCAAGAGAGACGGAGATAGAGCGTGAAAAGCTTCGTTGGAACAAGCTTCGACATCGGCTCGTACGCGTTAGTTGATGAACCGATGCCGGAGCCCAGTCACGGACAACTGCGCATTCGCATCGAAGCAACGGCTCTGGGTTTCGTCGACGGGCTGATGATGCAAGGCCGCTATCAGATCAAACCGCGCTTGCCTTACGTGCCCGGCGGAGAGATTGCCGGCGTCGTCGACGCTGTGGGTCCGGGCGTGACGCGGCCGCTTGTCGATGAACGTGTCGTCACCTGGCAGCTTGGCGGCGGCCTCGCGGAATACGTGGTGGTCGATGCCGCTGACGTTGACATCGCCCCGAGCGGGCTACCCATGCCGATCGCCGCGGCCATGCTGGTGGACTACCAGACGGCACACTACGCGTTGTTCGATCAGGGACGTTTGACAGCCGCCGATACGCTGCTGGTGCTCGGAGCGGGCGGCGCGGTGTCGTCCGCCGCCATTCAGCTTGCGGTGCATGCGGGCGCTCGTGTGATTGCGGCGGCATCGAGCGAGTCCAAGCGCAAAGCCGCATGCGAACTCGGCGCCGTGGCCGCGATCGACTACAGCCTTCCCGACTGGCGCGAGGCGCTCAAACGTGTGGCGTCCGAAGGCATCGACGTCGTGCTCGACCCCGTTGGCGCAAACATGCTGGAGCCTGCATTCCGCTCCCTTGCGAAAGGCGGCCGCTATCTGGTGATCGGATTTGCGGGCGGCGCGATTCCATCGCTGCCGGTCAATCTCGCGCTTCTCAAGAACGCCACGCTGCATGGCGTCGACGTGCGCTATTTCCTCGCAACCCGGCCGGAACAGGCGCGGCGCGTACGCGCCGCGCTGTTTTCGATGGTCGCGCGCGGTCATCTTCGACCGCCTGCGACCATCGCTTTCCCTCTCGCCAACGCAAGCGACGCTGTGCTCGCAACCTTCGACCGCGAAAGACGCGGGAAAATCGTCGTGCTTCCCGAAGCGGTCATCGGTTCGAGCGACGCGGGCTAACGCCTGCGCTCCGCTCAACGAAGCGGATCAGGCCGTTGCCCGATAACGCTCCGCAGCTTGCGCTTGCCGGATATCGGAGAGCAAACCCTGGCGCGCGGCGTCGAGTGCATCCCAGCGCTCCGCGACGTGAAGCGGCGGTATGGTCACCAACTCGCGGCGGTCGTAGCCGATCAACGCGGCATCCACCAGTTCACCCACTTCCATCACTTCGGGCAGCGTATCGATGTCGATACCGGCGCGCTCCCAAATCTCGGTGCGCGTGGCCGCCGGCAGCACGGCTTGCACATACACGCCTTTGGGCGTCAGCTCCAGGCTCAAGCCCTGCGACAGGAACAGCACGTACGCCTTCGTTGCACCGTACACGGTCATGCCGAACTCGGGCGCGAGACCGACGACCGAACCGATGTTGACGATCGACCCTTCGCCGGCTTGCGCGAGGCGCGGCGCGATGGCGGCCGCGAGCCGCGTCAGCGCGGTGATGTTGAGCGTCACCAGACGGTTGATGGCGTCGGCGCTCTGCTCGACAAACCCGCCTGACTGCGCAAGGCCGGCATTGTTGATCAGCACGCGAATGTTCGCGTCTTCGCGCAGGCGCGCTTCGACTGCGGCGAGATCGGCGGGCTCCGTCAGATCGGCCTGCAACACGTCCACGTCGACCTTCGTTTCGTCGCGCAAGCGGCTCGCCAGCGCTTCGAGCCGCGCCTTGTCGCGCGCGACCAGAACGAGAGGATGGCCGCGGCGCGCAAAACGCTCCGCATAGACGGCGCCGATGCCCGAAGAGGCGCCGGTAATGAGGACAGTGGGCAGGGCTTTCATCTTGGTGTTCCTTGGCTTGAGTGGGGACCGCTGCCGCCCATCAGCGAGGGCGGCGGTGCAGGCTGGCGTTAATAATGATGGTCGTCATCAAAAAAGTCAACGACTTTGATGATGATCGACATCAATGTATAGTTAACACTTTAGCGTGGCGTTAGTCGAAGAGAGGCACCGAACATGAAGGTCACTAAAGCGCAAGCGCAGGCGAACCGGGCGCGCATCGTCGAGACGGCAGCGACGCTGTTTCGCGAGCGAGGCTACGACGGTGTGGGCGTCGCGGACCTGATGGCGGCCGCCGGTTTCACGCACGGCGGCTTTTATAAGCACTTTGGCTCGAAGGCCGATCTGATGGCGGAGGCGGCGGCCTGTGGCTTTTCGGAGTCGGCGGCCGGCAGTGAAGGGATCGACATTGCCGCGTTCATCAAGCAGTACTTGTCCCGCGAGCACCGCGATACGCCCGGCACGGGCTGCACGATGGCGGCGTTGTCCGTGGATGCCGGGCGTCAGCCGGAACAGGTCAAGCAAGCCTTTGCCGACGGCATTGAACGGCTACTGATGAGCATGGTGAGCAAGCATGGCGCGGCTAATGCGACTAACGCGACTAACGCGACAAGCGCCGCGGCCAAGCGTGAAGCGCGAGCCCGCTCGATCGACGCCATCGCGCAACTGGTGGGCGCGGTCGTGCTCTCGCGCGCCTGTCCCGATGACTCGCCTCTCGCGGACGAAATCCTCCAAGCCTGCGAGTCGGGCGCGCTTTCACGCCTGTCCGCGCCGAAGAAGAAGCCGTAGCACTCGTCGGCGCCAAGGCGCGAACGCTTCGTCAATTTTCATCGACATTCACGATGCGTATCGGGCGCGTCCCGATCTTCGCGCCGGTGACTTCGTCGATCGCAATCGCCTTGATCTCCGTTCCCGTTTCCGCGTCCAGGAAGCGAACCAGCTTGCTATCCCCGCGGTGCTGCCGCCCCCATGCGCCGATGATGAACAGCACCGGCAGGAAGTCCATGCCCGCAGCCGTCAGCACGTATTCGTCGCGCGGCGGGCGCTCCGAATAGCGGCGTTTCTCCAATAGACCTTGTTCCGCCAGCGCGGCCAGACGCCGCGTCAGCATGGTCGGCGCAATGCCCAGACTTTTGCGGAACTGGTCGAAGCGCGTCAGACCCGCGTGGGCGTCGCGCAAGATAAGGATGCTCCACGCGTCGCCCGCGACAGCCAGGCTGCGCGCAATCGGACACGGGTCATCGCACGAATTGATGTCGTCCATACTATTTTGATAGTGACATGGATTTGATTTCCCAGTATAGTCGATTTCAATTTGATAGTGACGCGGACGTTCCGCACTTGGAGCTTGAAATGACTGACAAAAAGCCGGTGGGTGTCGCCCTTGTCACAGGCGCGTCTTCGGGTATCGGACAGGCCGCCGCGCAGCGATTGAGCGAAGCGGGCTACAAGGTCTTCGGCACGAGCCGGCGGCCAGTGCCCGCGGGCCAGCATCCGTTCGACATGCTGACGCTCGACGTCACCAGCGACGAATCCGTCGACGCCGCGGTCGCCCAGGTTATGCGGCGAGCCGGCCGCATCGATCTGCTCGTGAACAACGCGGGCTTCGGCGTCGCGCCCGCCGGCGCCGAGGAAAGCTCGATTGCGCAGGCGCAGTCGATCTTCGATACGAACTTCTTCGGCGTCGTCCGCATGACCCGAGCGGTGGTGCCTTATATGCGGCGGCAGGGCAGCGGCCGCATCGTCAACATCGGCTCAGTGCTCGGTTTCGTGCCGATGCCGTACGGCGCGCTCTACGCGGCAACGAAGCATGCAATCGAGGGCTATTCCGAATCGCTCGATCATGAATTGCGCGGCTGGGGCATCCGCGTGTCGGTCATCGAACCCGCTTATACGAAGACGCCGTTCGACGCGAACTTCCTCGCACCCGATTCCACGCTCGATGCGTATCGCGAAGCGCGTGCGGTTGTCAGCAAGCGGGTCAATGAAGTGATGGCGACCGCGACTGAGCCTTCGGTCGTGGCTGAAGTCGTGTTGAAGGCGGCAATAGCCGCGAAGCCGAAGCTGCGCTACCCGGCCGGCGCGCTTGCGAGCCGTCTGCAAATGCTGCGCAGATTCGCGCCGGCCGCGCTCGTGGATGCCGGGCTTCGTAAAGACCTTCGACTCGACACGATACCGGCGTCGCAGTCGGTAAGCCCTCTCTTGCAAGAATGAAAAACATGCAGCGCCAGATCACACCAGGGGACCCGAAAGCATCATGAGAGCATTCATTCTCGAGCGATACGGACGCAAGCATGGCGCGCATATCGCCGACGTGCCGGAGCCGCAACTACGCGACGACGACGTCCTGATCCAGGTCCACGCCGCCAGCCTTAATGTTCTCGATTCGAAAATACGCGACGGCGAATTCAAGCTGATTTTGCCGTATCGTTTGCCGCTGATTCTCGGCAACGATGTAGCCGGCGTGATCGTGCGCGTCGGACCGCGCGTGCAGCGATTCAAGGTCGGCGACGAAGTTTACGCGCGGCCGGATAAAGACCGGATCGGCACGTTCGCCGAACTGATTGCAGTGAAAGAAGCAGACGTGTCCATCAAGCCCAAAGCACTCAGCATGGAAGAGGCCGCCTCGATTCCGCTCGTGGGTCTCACTGCGTGGCAAGCGTTGATCGAAAACGCGCAGTTGCGGAAAGGACAAAAGGTCCTGATTCATGCAGGTTCCGGCGGCGTCGGAACGTTCGCGATCCAACTGGCGAAGCACCTGGGTGCATTCGTCGCGACGACAACGAGTACGGCGAACGTGGAATGGGTGAAGGGCCTCGGGGCCGATGTCGTCATCGATTACAAGAAGGACGACTTCGAGAAAACGCTCGCCGGCTATGACGTGGTGATAAACAGTCTGGACGCGGCGACGTTGCACAAATCGCTTCGCGTGCTGCGACCCGGCGGTCGGCTCATCTCGATCTCCGGGCCGCCGGACCCCGACTTCGCAAAAGAGCTTGGCTTGCCGGGCTTCCTGACGCTGGCGACGCGTCTACTCAGTTACCGGATCAGGAAGGCGGCCAAACGCCTGAAAATCAGCTATTCCTTCCTGTTCATGCGCGCAAGCGGCGACCAGCTCGCGCAGATCACATCGCTTATCGAAGGCGGCGTGATACGCCCGGTTGTCGATCGCATCTTTGCATTCGATTCGATCGGGGAGGCGATGGCCTATGTCGATAGCGGACGCGCCAAAGGCAAGGTGGTTGTCAAAATGCGGTGATGGGCACGCGCATCATTGTTCTTCCACGGTCGCTGCCAGGACAGGTGCCTCCTGGCGGCGGCCGTACCACGAAGCCGCGAGACGTTTCCCGAGCGTATTGCCTGCATCTTCGACGAACTTGTTGCTGAGCATCGAGAGCGGCAGAGTGATAATCAAAGTCGACACGCACAGTAATGAAGCCATGAGCAACGGCTGCTGTTGAACGGCGGACGTTCCGAGAGCTTTTACCAAGCAGGCACCGAGACCGAACACGATCGGAAAATGCAGCACGTACACGCTGTATGAGATTGTGCCCATGTACTCGAATATCGGCCGATCCAGAAGCGGCATCCTTCTCTTATTGTGAAACAGGCAATAGACGATGCCGAAGGCAATCAGAATCTCCATCGTTTCTATATTCTTCACATCAAAGATACCTTCCAGCAGGATGCGCGAATACATTAAGACCGGAATGAGGCCGAGGCCGATCAGGCGGTAACGGAAATGACTGATTCCGCGCGTGAGCGGAATCAGCGCGCCGAGACCAAAGGCCAATGCATAGTGCAGCGACAGCGTGCGCGGAATCGGAGCGAGCGCGACCAGTGCCAGGAAAACGAGAAACGGCTTGCGCGTGCGCGGGTTTTGCACGAGCAGATAGATTGCCGGGAACAGAACCGAATAAAACAGCTCCACGCGAAGTGTCCACATCGGCCAATTCAAATGGACGTATATAGATGCGAGCGAGAGGCCGACCAGCGGAGCCGAGATCTTTGCCGGGAAGGCGCTCGTCGCCCAGGCGCTATAGGCCGGAGAGGACAGTCCCGTCTTGATGAGCGGCCACAGCGCGAGCGCAAGCGCGATCGACAACCACAACGCGGGATAAATGCGGAAAAATCTTTTTACATAAAACGTCTTGACCCACGACGGCTTATTCGCGGCTGAGCCGCTCATCAACGACAAAGCGAGTACACATCCGCTGAGAACAAAGAAGACTTCGACTGCGGCTTGTCCGTTGAACGTTCTGTCAACGAATATGGCTATCTTGTTCTGAAACGAATCCACGCCGTATCGCGCGGTGATCAGGCGCTGAAGATCGAACAGGGTCCAGACATGAGTTCCTACGACAGCCAGACAGGCCAAACCACGGAGTGAAGTAAAACTCTTGATATTCATTGGCCACTTCCTCCCCGAAGAAGACAAACGCATCCGAGGTCGGGAGACATCGGACAGGATTTAGTGCTTTCTGAAAACTTTCGATGCCGAGGCGGACTCGGCAAGCGGCATGTAGATAGCGGACTAGCGTGGCACTCTTGAGTGCCGTCACGCAGCGGGGGAGTATAGGTTCAATCGATGCGCGCGATGGCTTGTGAGTCTCCATATCGCGAACTGTTGGCGCATTTCGATTAGTGAATACGGCTTTTTCGGCGGTTGTCGTTTAGTGCGGGCGCGTATCGCGTATAAGTAAAACGCGCCATGTGATTAAGCGCAGTGGCCTTCTGCGCTTAAATCTTGCGACTTCGTTGTTTGCGATAGTTCGCAGTACGCGGATTTTTTTGCTTTGTGACAGCACTGCGTTCCGTTTAACCCAACGGACTTAAATCAGCACTCCACCAGCGCCTTGACGACGGTCTGTCCTGGCTCCATCAGCTTCGGGAACTCGGTGGGTACATCCGACAAGCTCATTCGGTGCGTATTGAGTGCCTTGTCGGGAATGCGGCCCGCGCGCATCGCTTCGAGAACTGTCTCGAAGTCTTCGGCGGTCGCATTGCGGCTGCCGAGCAGCGTCGCTTCACGCTTGTGAAACTCCGGATCGGAGAAGGTGACCTCGCCGGGCACGATCGAAATCAGCACGTATTTGCCACCGTGAGCAATGAACTGGAAGCCGCGATTCATCGCGTTGATGTTTCCAGTTGCATCGAATACGACGTCGAAGAACTCGCCGCCTGTCATCGCCGCGAGTTCGTCGACGTCGTTCGGTCCGATCTGAACCGCCGAGACTCCGATATGTTCGCGGCAGAATGCGAGACGATCCTCGCGCGTGTCGAGACAGGTGACCTGTCCGCCACGCAGATTTGCGAACAGCATGGCCGCCATGCCGATCGGGCCCGCGCCCACGACAAGAACGCGCTGGCCGGCCGACACATCGGCACGGCGAACCGCGTGCGCGCCGATCGCGAGAAATTCGAGCATGGCCGCCTGATCGAGCGTGACGCCTTCGGCCTTATGCACGAACTGCGCGGGCACCGAGAGAAACTCCGTGAGCGCGCCGTCGCGATGCACGCCGAGCACCTTGATATTGACGCAGCAGTTGGTCTTGCCCTGCCTGCACGCGATGCAGCTTCCGCACGACAGATACGGCATCACATAAACGGCGTCGCCGGGCACGACGTGCGCATTGGCATCGGCCTCGGCGACGATAGCCGACAGTTCGTGGCCCATCACTCGCGGATATTGCAAGTAAGGCTGGTTGCCGGAATAGATGTGCATATCGGTCCCGCAAATACCCACGCGGCTGACGCGTAAAAGCACTTCGCCTTCGGCACGGTGAGGTGGTTCGCGGTCTTCACGGCGCAGCACGCCAGGCGATTCGCAAATGACGCTAAGCATTTCGGCATCCTCTTGATTGGTCTTGTCGATCACCGGACGGCGGATCGATTCTGTAAAAAAACGGCATACGTTGCCGATAAAACGTTGGCGTGGTCACGAAGGTCGTCCGAATGGGCACATGCCGGCGCGCGGCTTGAAAAGCGTCGCGCCGGCGAACGCTCATCAATAGAGAACGTTCTTTGCCTCGGACGAATCGAGGTTCTGTTTCTCGACCATCATCACTCCAGTGTCGACCTGCTTCGACACAGGCTTGCGCTCGATCACCTTCACGATCGTCTCGATTCCCTTGTAGCCCATCTGATACGAGCTTTGAACCGCAATGGCCTGGATCGTGCCGTCGCGAACAAAGCCCTGCAAATCCTGATTGCCGTCGAAGCCGATGGCAATCACCTTGCCGCTTTTCCCCGACTGTTGAAGCGCGCGCCCCATGCCCACCGCGGTCGGCTCGTTCGCGCCGAACACACCCTTGAGGTCGGGATTGGCCGACAGTACATCGGTGGTCTGATTGAGCGCGTTCGCCATCTGCGACTGCGAGTAGAACGGGCCGACCAGTTGCAGCTTCGAATGCGCGGCAATGTACTTGCGGAATCCGCCGACGCGGCCAACTTCCGATCCGGCGCCCGGCACATATGACATGACCGCCACCTTGCCGGTCTGTCCGACGCGGTCGATCATCGCCTTTGCACAGAGTTCACCGGCCTTTGCGTTATCGGTCGACAGGAACGACTGGTAGTACTGCTTGCCGGCATCGGACACGGACGAGTCGATCAGCACCACGGGAATATGGGCTTCCCACGCTTTCTTCATCGCGGGCACGAGCGCATCCGGGTCCGACGGCGCGAGGACGATGCCCGCCACATGCCGGTTCACAGCGTTCTCGACCATGTTGACTTCGTCCGCGATAGCCGACTCCGTCGCGGGACCCTGGAAGGTCATCGTGTAGCCCTTCGCATCGGCCATTGCAGCGGTCGCGCCTTTCTGGACGTTCTGCCAGTAGTTGGAGTTGGCCGTCTTCACGATCACGGCAATCTCGCCGCCTGCCGCTTGCGCATACGCGCTGAACATTGCACACATCGCCGCGGCCGCAGCCAGTACGGATACCTTTTTCATGTCTCGCTCCTTGATTTGTGGTTTCAACTGCGTCTTCTGATTACGACTTTATGACTTCCGGTTTCGGAGTTGATCGATCCATACGGTGCCGAGAATCACCACACCGATGATGATCTGCTGGATAAAGCTCGATACGCCGTTCATGTTCAGCCCGTTGCGCAGCACGCCGATCACGAATGCGCCGATGGCCGTGCCGGAAATCGTGCCGACGCCGCCCATCAGCGACGTGCCGCCGATCACCGCGCTCGCAATCGCATCGAGTTCATACATCACACCTTCGTTCGGCTGCGCGGTGACGAGGCGCGACATCAGCACGCAGCCGGTCGCGCCGGCCAGCACGCCGGACAGCACATAGGTGAAGAGCTTGACGCCTTGCACGTTGACGCCGGAAAGCCGCGCTGCTTCCGCGTTCGATCCGACCGCGTAGATATGACGGCCAAGCGAGGTGCGCGAAAGCAGTATCGACACCGCGACGAACAGCACGACCATGATCACGACCGGGTACGGAATGCCCGGAAAAACCGTGTCGGGAAAGCCGTCGGCGCCGATGTGAGAGACTTTGAAAAGCGCGCCATTGCCGAGTTCGCCGAAGGCGTCGCCGAGACCGGAGACAGGTCTTGCGCCCGTGATCTGCAACGCGACGCCGCGGGCGACGAGCATCATGCCGAGCGTTGCGATGAACGGCGGCAAGCCCATGCGCGTGACGCAAATGCCGTTGACCCATCCGCACGCTGCGCCAACCAGCATGCCGCCCAGCATCGCGACAGGAACCGGTACGCCCGCCTTGACGAGCAGCGCGGCCGCGACACCGGCCAGCGCCAGCACCGATCCCACCGACAGGTCGATGCCGCCCGTGATGATCACGCACGTCGCGGCCACGCCGAGATACGCGATCGACGTGACTTGAAGCGCAACGGTCAGCAGATTGCCCACCGAGAAAAACGCGGCACTGGTCAGCGAAAACGCGACGACCAGAACTGCCAGGCTCCCGAGCGCCGCGAATTTCTGGATCAGGTCGCGGCGTCGCTGCCGCGCCTGCTTCTCGATGGCCTGCTCGCGGCCCGATGTGATCTCAAGCATGACTTCTCCCTGATGCATGGTGCAAGATCTCCTCCTGATTCGTTTGTCTTGTCTCGAGGACCGCGGTAATGCGCCCTTCGTGAAATACGGCAATGCGATCGGTCATGCCGAGCAGTTCCGGCAACTCCGAACTGATCAGCACGACGCCGACGCCTTTGGCGGCGAGTTGGTCCATCAGCGTATAGATCGCGTACTTCGCACCGACGTCGATGCCCCGCGTCGGCTCGTCGAAAAACAGGATGCGCGAGCCGCGGTACAACCATTTGCCGATCACGATCTTTTGCTGATTGCCGCCGGACAGGTTCCGCGTAATCTGCCTGACCGTCGGCGTGCGGATCGCGAGTTCGCGAACGTAGCGCTCCGCGATTGCCGTCTCTTCGGCGAAACGCAAAAAGCCGCGCGACGAGATGGCGCGAACGTTGGTAAGCGTGATGTTTGCCGACACCGGCATCGACAAGGCGAGGCCGTCTTTCTTGCGGTCCTCGGACAGATACGCGATGCCGTGACGAATCGCTTCGCGCGGTGAGCGGATTTCGACCGGCGTGTCGCCGAGCAGAATCGAGCCCGAGTCGGGCCGCTCGGCGCCGAAGATCGCGCGGGCGACTTCGGTGCGTCCCGCGCCCATCAAGCCCGCGAAGCCGAGAATCTCGCCCTTGCGCAACTCGAACGAGACCGGGCCGAACGTGCCCGCTCGCTGCAGATCGCGCACCCTGAGCAGAATGTCGTTCGTCGGAGTGGACTGACGCGCGGGATAGGCGTCGTCGAGCGCGCGGCCCACCATCCGCGCGACGATTTCATTCACGTTGGTCGCCGCGAGATCGGTCGTTGCGATATGACGGCCATCGCGCAACACCGTGACGCGATCGACGATCTCGGCCATTTCGTCGAGCCGATGCGAGATATAAAGAATCGCGACACCGTCGGCGCGCAGTTCCTTGATGATGCGGAACAACTGGACCGTTTCGGATTCAGTCAGCGACGACGTCGGCTCGTCCATGATGAGCACGCGCGCATTCAGCGACAGCGCCTTCGCGATTTCCACCATCTGCTGCTGCGCAATCGACAGCGCGCCGACCAGCGTAGTGGGCGACACGTTCAGCGCGATGCGTTGCAGCAGGCGCTGCGCGTTGGCGTTCATCGTCCGGTAGTCGACGAACGGGCCGCGCTTCGGTTCGCGCGCAAGGAAGATGTTTTCCGCGACGGACAGATGAGGCACCAGGTTCAGTTCCTGGTGAATGATCGCGATGCCGGCCGCCTGCGCCTCCGAGGTGGAAGAGAACTGCACGGGCGCGCCGTCGTAGCACATCACGCCATCGTCCGCGTGATATTGACCGCTGATGATTTTCATCAGCGTCGACTTGCCCGCGCCGTTCTCGCCGCAGATCGCGTGCACTTCGCCGGAGCGCAGATCGAGATCGACGCCGTCCAGCGCCACGACGCCGGGGAAACGCTTGCCCACTCCCTTGAGTTGCAAGACCTCCCGGGGAACTGGCGGCTCAGGCGCTTGGCCTGGCCGCGGCTGCGCGGTCGTTTGTGTCAATCCCGTCTCCATTTGTTCAGGAATCTGCGAGTCGGCACACAGGAACGGAATCCCGCCGACTGGTCAGTCCAATTTGAGCAAATTAGAGCGCATAACCGCTTATCTGGTCAAGCCAATTTAGCGTTGCACAACTGGTCATTCCAATAAGGGAAACCCTGAGTTCGCAACTGCACGCGTGGCCGGGCCTCGTGACCGCGTGCTAGACTTTGCCGCGGCCGCGCTTTGCGGCCCTCCGACGGACCCTGCGGACAATGAAGCAAACTGAGCCAAAGCGGCTTTACCAATCTGTGGCGACGCAGATTCTCGCGCTAATCCAACAGGCCGGGCTGCAGCCGGGCGCGCGTCTGCCCGCCGAGCGCGAGCTTGCCAATACGCTCGCCGTATCGCGTCCTTCGTTGCGTGAAGCGTTGATCGCGCTGGAAATAGGCGGGCAGATCGAGATACGGATGGGCTCGGGCGTCTATGTCCGCGATTCGAAGACCGGCGGCGACAATGCGGTGCCGGCCCTCGGCGAGAGTCCTTCCGAACTGATGCAGGCGAGGGCGGCAATAGAGGGGACTGTGATCGTCCTGGCAGCAGGCAAGCTGTCGGCGGCCACGCTCGACAGATTGCGCCGCACGGTGCTGCGAATGAAGCGCCTCGCGGCTGCGGGCAAATCGCCGGTCGATGCCGACCGGCAATTTCATATGCTGATCGCGGAGATTGCCGGCAACTCGGTGCTGAGCCGCTTCGTTGCCGAGATGTTCGATAGCCGCCATGACCCGATTGCGGCGGCGATTCGCGATCACTCCGAAAGCACCGAAACCTGGTCGGCCGCGGTACGGGAGCACGAGGAAATTCTCAAGGCGCTGCAGAGCGGCGATCCGATTGCCGCGCAGACGGCCATGCGGACGCACCTCAAAGCGTCGGAGGAACGTTGGATAGCAGGTGTATTGCGGCAGGGCGACGTTTAAGTTTATCTTGCGTCGCTCGCCGCAAGTGCATGCCGGCCATGTCGGGACATGGCGGGCAATGCGCGACTAATTAGTTAGGATGGCGAACGTCGAAGAACGTTGCCGATACGCCGGACAATTCCATTAGCGTAGGCCGCGCGAGTTGTACCACTCGACAGCGTCTTCTCCGGCGGGAATATTGAACGGGCCCGAAGAATCGGTGGCCGCGAGCCAGACGGCTTCCGCGACATCCGCTGCGTGCGTGACGGTCGTCTCTTTCTCCCAGTTTGCGAATATCTGCTCGACGAGCGCGCCGTACGGCTCGGGAAAGCCGCTTTGCATCCGCGACCGTGCGTTCTCGCCGAAGCGCGTGGAAGGCGCGCGTCCCGGCAGCACCACCCGTACGCGCACATTGAACTGCTCGAGTTCGAGCGCCAGCGATTCGCTGAACGCATTGACCGCCGACTTGCTCGCGGTATAGACCGAGAGCAGATGCAACGGCCTGCACGTCACCGTCGACGTGACATTGACGACCACGCCTTCGCGGCGCTCGCGAAACTGCGGCAACACGGCCTGGGTCATTGCGATGGTGCCGAGCGTGTTGGTCTCGAAGATCTCGCGCGCGGTGTCCATCGGCGTGCCTTCGACGGCGTTCAGAAAGCCGATGCCGGCGTTGTTGACGAGCACGTCGATCGGACCGGCCGCATCGACGGCGGCGCGAATGCTTTGCGCGTCCGTTACGTCGAGCGGAAGAATCAAAAGACGGTCGGAAGCTGCGAACACATCGTCGCGTGGCGTGCGCATGGTGGCGATCACGCGCCAGTCGCGACCCAGAAAATAGCGCGCGATTTCCACGCCAAAACCGGACGAGCAGCCGGTAATCAATACGGTCTTCATGTCGACTCCTGGGGTCGGTGACAGTCCCCAGACGATACGTCGTGAACGGTCGGACTTGCTACAATCGAACGTCCATGTTTCATTCGAAATCGTCCATCCATGACTGATCCGCTCGCTGAAGTCGTCACCTTGCTTCAGCCGACTCCCACGTTCCGAAGGTGCTGAGCGGCGCCGGGCGCTGGCGCGCGAGCCGCACGGAAATCGGACAGCCGTTTTATTGCGTGGTGCTCGACGGGTCGCTGCGTCTGTCCGTCAACGGCTGCGAGCCGCTCGTTCTTCAGGCCGACGACTTCGTGCTCGTACCCGAGGTTTTTGGCTTTTCGGTAACGAGCATGGAGCCGCCCGACGACGATGCGTTGCCTCAGAGCGCGCCTACCGCGCTGCCCGACGGCACCTTTCGTTTCGGCGATCCCTCCGCCGCGCCGGAAGCGCAGTGGCTTGCCGGCCTCTGCGCGTTCGGTTCGCCGGATGCCGCGTTGCTGGTCTCGCTTCTGCCCAGGCTCGTGCTGGTGCGCGGCGATCGCCGGCTCGCGACGCTCGTCAAACTCGTGCGGGACGAATCGCGCGCGCAGCGGCCCGCGCGCGAAGTCGTGCTCGCGCGCCTGCTCGAAGTGCTCTTCATCGAAGCATTGCGATCGACGCAAACCGGCGCATCGCCTGGACTCATCCGCGGTCTCGCCGACGCCCGTCTCGCGCCTGCGATTCGCCAGATGCACGAAAGCCCGGAAAAGCTTTGGACGGTCGCAGAACTCGCGAAGGCCGCCGCGCTCTCACGCTCGTCGTTTTTCGACCGATTTAGCCGCGCAGTCGGCGTGGCGCCGATGGAATACCTGTTGTCGTGGCGCATGGCGATCGCGAGAAACCTGCTGCGCCGGGCCGAAGTCGGCGTCGCAACCATCGCGACGCGCGTAGGTTATAGCTCGGCGAGCGCATTCAGCGTCGCGTTCACACGTCATGTCGGCATGCCGCCGACGCAGTATGCCCGCGAAGCTGCGGGCGCCGCGCTTCGAGAGGAATAGGCAATGCAGCGTGCTTGCACTTTGCCTGGCATGCTCAGCCATCCGTCGAGACAGTGACGCTTTCCCACGCGCGGATTTCATCTTCGAGCGACGACAACTTGCCTCGCACCAGCGCGAGTGCATCGCTGCCGAGCAAGAGATGAACGGGCGGATTGACTGCGTCGATTGCGGCAAGCATCGCGCGCGCGGCTTTGCGTGGATCGCCCAGTTGCTTGCCGCTTTTTTCCTCGCGAGCCTGGCGCACGGGATCGAACGTCTGGTCGTAGTCCGCGATCGAGCGGGGTGTCCGTTTCATCGAGCGTCCGGCCCAGTCGGTGCGGAACGAGCCGGGCGCCACGGCTGTGACCGCGATACCGAATGGCTTGACCTCTTTCGCAAGCGCTTCGGACATGCCTTCAAGCGCGAACTTGCTGCCGCAATAGTAAGCGATGCCAGGCATCGTGATGTAGCCGCCCATCGACGTGATGTTCAGAATGTGGCCGCGCCGGCGCGTTCGCATGAAGGGCAACACGGCTTTGATCATGGCGACAGCGCCGAACACATTCACATCGAACTGTCGACGCATCTCCGATAAAGGCGATTCCTCGAGAATGCCTTCATGACCGTAGCCGGCATTGTTCACGAGCACATCGATCGGCCCCACGCTGGTTTCGATTTCGGCCACGACGTTGTCGATGGCATCGAAATCGGTCACATCCAGAATGCGTCCAATAGCGCCGCTCGCGCTGAGCGACTCGAAGTCGCGCCTGGCTTCCGCGCTTCTTACCGTACCGACGACCTGGTGGCCCATCGCGAGCGCTTCTTGCGCGAGCGCCCGGCCAAAGCCGCTGCTGACGCCCGTGATAAGCAGAGTTTTGCTGGATGACATTGAAGCACGCTCCGTCGTGTTGAGTGAAAAGTGCATGCTAATCTTGCGAGCGGAGCACCGAAAGCCCGGTTCCGCTAATTTTCTTGCCTAAAGCTATGAACGCAAACTATGAACGCAAAACGCGTCTTCGCCGAGCAGCGTGAACTGTTGCGCGCCAACCAGAAGCGCATCGTTGCGCTGCTGCGCAAGCTCGCGCCCGACGAGGGCTACAACCTGACCGCGTTGCCGGGCGTGCGCATCCTGCGCTCGAACCGGGCGCTGTCGCGTACGCCGGTGCTCTACGATCCCGGCATTGTGATCGTTTGCCAGGGCCGCAAGCGCGGTTACTTCGGCGATCAGCTTTATCTCTACGACGAGCGCCATTACCTTGCCGTGTCCGTGCCCGTACCGTTCACGATGGAAACCGACGCGAGCCCGGCGCGTCCGCTGCTTGCGCTGTATCTGCATCTCGATCTCGCGATGGCCGCGGAGCTCGCCGCGCAGATCGATCGCGAAGGCGTGACGGAAGCCATCGAGGCGCCCCAGAGCATGATGTCGACGCCGATGGATGCGGCCATGCAGTCGTCGGTATTGCGCCTGCTCGAAGCGTTGCATCGGCCGCTCGAAGGCGCTGTCCTCGGACCCGGCCTGCTGCGCGAACTGTACTTCCGCGTGCTCACCGGCGCGCAGGGACGCTCGATGAGAGAGGCGCTGGCGATGCGCGGACAGTTCGGCCGGATCGGCAGATCGCTGCGCCTCATCCATGCCGCTTTTGCAGAGCCGCTCGACGTGATGCAGCTTGCCGACGAGGCGGGCATGAGCGTGCCGAGCTTCCATAGCCACTTTAAGGCCGTCACGCAGGTCTCGCCGATGCAGTACGTGAAGTCGACGCGTCTGCACCAGGCTCGTCTATTGATGGTTCGCCAGGACCTGACGGCGGAAGCCGCCGGTCACGCCGTGGGCTACACGAGTCCTTCGCAGTTCAGCCGCGAGTTCAAGCGACTGTTCGGCTTGACACCCGCGGCGGAGGCGAAGCGCATGCGCGAAAGTTTCGCGCTGCCGGCCTTCGCGGATGCGACGTATGTGTCGTCGCATTGAGCGTTGCAGAGTTGGCCATCTTCGCCGACGTCCGCACTGTGAGCCAGGAACACGGCATGCGCCGCCGTGATCGTTGGATCAAGTTTGGCTAAGCTGGATTAAAGGAGACACCACATGAAGATCGCGACGAAGTTCGAGCCGCTGCTTGCGGCGTTGGTGCTCTCGCTCGCCGGTTGCGCGACGGGCGGCATGCAGCAGACCGCGCAACGGCATCTGAGCGCCGCGCAATGCCGCGATCTCACCGATCTGCGCAACAAGGCGCCCGCCACGCACGAGCGCAGCATGAGCGAGCTGACGGCGCTGCGCAGCGCGGGCTATCACCCGGAATGGCGCTTTGATCCTTATTACCCGGCCGATCTCGAGGCGGCGCAGCGCCAGGTGAACATCTGGTACGAGACCGAATGCACGCAAGCTCAACCGGGCTGATCGCGCGCCAGGCATAGCCCATGCTCGGTACGTCGTGCCAGATGGACATGGATCCAGGCATCCGCGTATCGCGAGCGGATGAACGAGGCCGCAATCGCCTTCGACGAGCAACGACCGCTGCCCACGCATCGCAGGCGGTTGCATACGGGAGAGCCGACAATGAATCGCATCGACAGCACTAGCGGCGCGTCAACCCAGGCGCGCAACACCTCGCGCCATGCGCCGCGAAGCCGGTTCTTTGCTTTTGCCGCGCTGTGTTGCGCCACGATGCTCGCCGCAGCGGGATGCCGTTTAATGCAGTCGGGCGCCGAAGTCACGCCCACCGATCAGCAATTCATGCTGACGGCGGCGAGCGTCGGAACCGCTGAAATCGACCTCGGCCAATTGGCGGCGACGCGAGGCAGTTCGCCGGAGGTGCGCTCGTTCGGCGAGCACATGGTCGCCGAACATACGCGGATCAACGCTGAGCTCACGCAGCTCGCGGACACGAAACATGTCCGGCTCCTGAAGGCGATGGACCCCGCGAATCACACGCTTTACTCGGAACTGTCGCATTTGTCCGGAGCGCAATTCGATCGCGAATACATGATCTCGCAACTGCACATTCATCGGATGGGTAACTCGCTCTATGCCAGCGAGGCCGCGCAGGGCGAAGACCGGGACGTCAAGGCATTCGCGGCGCGAGGTGTGCCCGTCGGCAAAGAACATCTGCAACATGCAGCCGAGCTGGCACAAGCGCTTGGGGTGTCTTCGTCGAAGTGACTTATCGAAGCGCCGCTCGCGAAGCAGCGCTTATTTTTTGGACCGGCGACGTGTGCGGCTCGCGCGTCGCTGGATCGTTACCGCGCCATGCGCAAATGGAGGATCAATCGTGAAGACCGCTCCCCCCGATAATCGCACCGAGCAGGACGCCAAGGCCGAAGCAAACTCCGGCAAGCCCGCAACGACGCCCAGCGGCAAGCCGGGCAGCGGACAACACGCGGCGAATCACACCAAGGCCGGCAAGGACCACGGCGCCGGCGGCGGCGCAAAGCAACGGCACGGGCCGCGTTAGCGGTCCATGCCGGTATGCGCCGCGTGGCACGCGGCTAGCTGTATTGAACGATGCATACGCGCACGCGCGGTTCGGCGTGCGCCTTCAATGTGGACGATGTGAGAGAGTGAAATGAAGCTATTCGGCCGCTCGTCAAATAACGCTTCGGATGCGACAAAAGGGCTATACGTATCGCCCTTCGAGCAGTTTCTCAATCAGTACAAGGCGACGCATCCCGAGGTGGACAGACAGCAGATGGAGGGCAGGGCGTTGCTGTGGGACAAGTTTCCGATGCAAGGCAATACGACCGATGAACCGTACGGACAGGTTCGTCTGCGTCAGCCGGGCTATGTGTACTACAGTGGAGACGAATAGACGCTGTTCCAACATTCGCGTGTAACGGTCGTAAATTCGACATGCAGTATTTTTGTGGAGCGCAACCGGTATGAGCACACGGCAAACATTTCGGCCGGCACGGTGGGCACTGCCGGCAGTGTGGGCATCGTCGGCTTTCGCGCTTCTGCTCGCCGGTTGCGTGGTCGGCGGCGCGCCATACGCGGGACCGCATCTCAGCCCGACGGAGTGCCGCGACCTCGCGGCGCTAAAAACCAACGCGCCGCCGACGATGGGCCAACATCAAAGCGAACTCGCGGCTCTCAGGAAAGCCGGCTACGACCCGTCGCCCTGGTATGACGATCCCTACTATCCCGACGATCTGCAAGCCGCGCAGCGCCTCGTCGACTACTGGTTTCAGACGGAGTGCCCGCAATCGCAGACCGGTTGAGCCGCGCCGCGATTGATAACCACCGTGCATCGATCATTCAGAAAATAGCACTTATCGTTTCCCGCGCGCCGGGCGAAGATTCGACAAACAACAAACCGCCCGCACCCCCGCGAGTTCGAAATTTCTGGAGACACCCTCGATGCATGCTTCCTCAACGCCTGTGGCTCCCGGGCAATCGAAGACATCCGCCGTGCTGCGCGTGACGGCAGGCAACTTCCTCGAGCAGTTCGACTTCTTCCTGTTCGGCTTTTACGCCACGCAGATCGCCGCCGTATTTTTCCCGGCGGGCAGCGAATTCGCTTCGCTGATGATGACGTTCGCCGTGTTCGGCGCCGGCTTTCTGATGCGCCCGCTCGGCGCGATCATCCTCGGCGCGTATATCGACGATGTCGGCCGGCGCAAGGGCCTCATCGTCACGCTGTCGATCATGGCGAGCGGCACAATCCTGATCGCGTTCGTACCCGGCTACGCGACCCTCGGACTTGTTGCGCCGGCGCTCGTGCTGATCGGACGCCTGCTGCAAGGTTTCTCGGCGGGCGCGGAACTGGGCGGCGTCTCGGTCTATCTCGCCGAAATGGCGACGCCGGGCCGCAAGGGCTTCTTCACGAGCTGGCAGTCGGCGAGCCAGCAAGTGGCGATCGTGATCGCGGCGGCGCTCGGCTTCGGGCTCAATCAGTGGCTCGATACGGCGGCGATCGCTGCGTGGGGATGGCGCGTGCCGTTCTTCGTCGGCTGCATGATCGTGCCTTTCATCTTCATCTTGCGACGCAATCTCGAGGAGACGCGGGAATTCAAGCAGCGCCAGCATCGCCCGAGCATGAAAGAAGTCTTCGCGACGCTCGTGCAGAACTGGAATGTCGTGGTCGCGGGCATGCTGCTGGTCTCGATGACCACCACGAGCTTCTATCTGATCACCGTGTATGCGCCGACCTTCGGCAAGACGGTCCTGCATCTGAGCACCGCGGACAGTCTGCTCGTCACGCTGTGCGTGGGCATCTCGAATTTCATCTGGCTGCCCATCGGCGGCGCGCTGTCCGATCGCATCGGGCGCCGTCCGCTGCTGCTCGGCATGACGCTGCTGGCGATCGCGACGGCCTATCCCGCGCTGTCGCTGCTGGCTCACGCGCCGAGCTTCGTCAACATGCTGCTCGTGCTGCTGTGGCTCTCGTTCATGTACGGCATGTACAACGGCGCGATGGTCGTCGCGCTCACCGAAGTGATGCCGGTCGAAGTGCGCGTGGCGGGCTTCTCGCTGGCATACAGTCTCGCGACGGCGGTGTTCGGCGGCTTCACGCCCGTCATCTCGACCGCGCTGATTCACATGACCGGCGACAAGGCCGCGCCGGGCTACTGGATGAGCTTCGCCGCGATGTGCGGCCTCGGCGCGACCATCGCACTGTATCGGCGGCGTGCCGCGCCGCTGCGTGCAGCTTAGTGATGCATCGCTGCGTCGCTCGTTCGGACTTCACACTGACATTCTTCCGACCATGAAATCCTTCTTCCTGAAGTTGTGTACCGTGGCGCTGCTCGGCAGCGCCGCCGCGGCGGCAAATGTGCAGGCCGCCGATCTGCGCGTGATGAGCTCGGGCGGCTTCACGGCCGCCTACAAAGTGCTCGGACCGCAATTCGCGGCGTCGACGGGCAATACACTCGATACCGCGTTCGGCCCGTCGATGGGCAAGTCGCCCGAAGCCATTCCGAACCGGCTCGAACGCGGCGAGCCGGCCGACGTGGTGATCATGGTCGGCTATGCACTCGACGACCTCATCAAGCAGCGCAAGGTAATCCCCGATTCGCGCGTCGAACTCGCGGATTCGCGCATCGGCATGGTCGTGCGCGACGGCGCGCCGAAGCCCGACATCGGCTCCGAGGCGGCGCTTAAGCAAACCTTGCTGCATGCCCGCTCGATCGCTTACTCGGACAGCGCGAGCGGCGTGTATGTCGAGCGCGAACTGTTCAAGCGGCTCGGCATCGAGGAACAGATGAAGGGCAAAGCGAAAATGATCCCGAAGATCCCGGTGGCGTCGGTCGTTGCAAGCGGCGATTACGAATTGGGATTTCAGCAGGTGAGCGAGTTGCTGCCCGTGAAGGGCGCGGCGTACGTCGGCAAGATTCCGGAGTCGCTGCAGTCTGTCACGCGCTTTGCGGCCGGCATTCCGGTCGGCGCGCAGCATCCGAAGGAGGCCAAAGCGCTGCTCGACTATCTCGCGTCGCCCGCCGCGCAGCCGGAAGTGCGATCGACCGGGCTCGATTCCGTCGCCTCGCACTGACGAAGGCAACCATTCAACGCAATCATTGAAGGCAAGCACTCAGCCCGGCAGGTCGGCGGGCTGATCGAATGCTTCTTCCGGCGCGTGTGCGAGGCTCAATGCTTCTCTCAGACGCGTCCGGTCGCAGGCACGCTCCCACATTGATACGAAGATCACCGCGCACGCGTTGCTGATCACACTCGTCAGCGCGCGTGCTTCGGACATGAATCGATCGATTCCCACCAGCAGCGCGACGCCCGCAAGCGGCAAGTCGGGAATCACGCCGAGCGTCGCGACGAGTGCGACGAGCCCGCTGCCCGATACGCCCGCCGCGCCCTTCGACGTCAGCAGCATGACGGCAAGCATCGTCGCGATCTGGCCGCCGGAGAGCGGGACATCGCAGGCTTGAGCGATGAACATCGAGGCAAGCGTCAGGTAGATCGCCGTGCCGTCCAGGTTGAACGAGTAGCCCGCAGGCAGCACGAGACCCACGATGCCCTTGTCGCAGCCGAGCGCTTCGAGCTTGACGATAAGGCGCGGCAACACCGGTTCCGTCGACGACGTCGCGAGCACGATCACGAGTTCCTCGCGAATGTAGCGCAGCAGCCTCCACAGCGAGAAGCCATGCAGCCGCGCGAGCGGACCGAGCACGCAGATCACGAACAGCAGACACGCCACGTAGAACGACAGCATCAGCATGCCGAGCGAGCCGATCGAACGAATGCCGAAGCGGCCGACCGTGAACGCCATCGCGCCGAACGCGCCGGCGGGCGCAAGCCGCATGATCATCGCGAGGATGCGGAAGAGCACGTCCGCGACACTGTCGATCATTTCCTGCACCCGCCGCCCGGCTGTTGGGCTCGCGTTCAATGCAAAGCCGAACAGAAGGGCGAGCAGCAGGACCGGCAGCACTTCGCCTTTCTCGAACGCGCCGACGAGCGTCTGCGGAATCACGTGCAGCGCGAATTCGACGAGTCCGTGCGACTCGGTGCGCGCCGAATAGTGCGCGAGGATGGTCGTGTCGAGATGATGCACGTCGATGTGCATTCCCGCGCCCGGATGCAGCGCGAACGCGGTGGCGAGACCGAGAACGAGCGCGACGATGGTGAGACAGTAGAAGAGCGCCAGCGCCTTCAGGATGGTCCGGCCGATCTTCGAGCCGCTCGCGAGCGAAGTAATGCCGGTGACGATCGTGCAGAACACGATCGGCGCGATCATCATGCGTACCAGCGCGACGAACGCATCGCTGAGCGGTTTGAGCGATGCGCCGATCTGCGGCCACACATGGCCGACGGTCATGCCGAGCGCCATGCCAAGCAGCACCTGGACGTAAAGCAGCCGCAATGGCCTGGCGAGCATCATTTCGAAGTCTTCTTCGCCGCGCGCGCCGTGCTGCTGCGTCTGGCCTCGAGAATCATCTGATGGAACTGTTGCGCGGCCGGCGCAAGCGGGCGGCCGCGGCGTTTGAGAATGCCGACGCGCCTCGTCACGACCGGATCGACGAGCGGCACGCTGGTCAAGATTGGATGATCGCGCATCGGCATCGCCATCGAAGGCACCGCGGCCACACCGAGTCCCGCTTCGATCAGGCCGAGCAGGGTGGTCACATGGCGCGTCTCACAGACGCTCGGCACGGGCGGCGCCACGCTGGTCAACGCCTGATCGAGCAGCAGGCGGTTGCCGGATGTCTTGTCGACGGAAACGTATTCGTGTTCATACAGCTCGCTCCAGGACACGCGCGTCTTGCGGGCGAGCGGATGATCGCGCCGGCATGCCGCGACGAACCTTTCCTGTAGCAGAACCTTGAACTCCACCTCGGGCTCCTGGCTGCCCATGAAGCTGACGCCGAAGTCGGCTTCGCCGCTGATGACCGAGCCGAGCACTTCGTTGGCGCTCGAATCGAGCAGCTTGACGCGGATGCGCGGATAGCGGGCGTGATAGGCGGCAACGACGCTCGGCAGGAAATAGTACGCAACCGACGGCACGCAGGCGATGGTCACATGACCAAGGCGGCTGCTGGATACGTCGCGGATGCCGAGCAAGGCGACGTCGAGATCGTCGAGAAGCTGTTCCGCGCTCGGCGCGAACACGCGGCCGACGGTGGTCAGCGTCACGCTGCGCGTGGTCCGCTCGAACAGCCGCACGCCGAGCGCCGCTTCGAGTTTCTCGATGCGCCGGCTCAGCGCCGGCTGCGAGATATTGACCGCCTCCGCTGCCTTGCGGAAACTGCCCAACTCCACGACGGCTCGAAACGCCTGCAAATCGTTCAGGTCGAAGTTGACGCCCAAGAGCCATCCCCCGTATTTGATTCGACGCTCGCCGTCACCAGCTCGCGCAATCCTCGATAAGCCTGCTTCAACGTCTTGCCGCTGGTGTCGTAAGCAACGTCCGCGCGTGCATAGAGTTCGGAGCGGCCGGCGAGGATGCGGCGCAGGTCGTCCATTGCTTCGCTTCGGCCTGCCATCGGCCGCAGATCGCCCTGATCGATAACACGCTGCATGTGGTCCTCGGGCGTCGCGCGCAACCAGACGGTGAAGCAGCGCGACAGAAGCAGATTGAATGTGCGCGTCTCCGATACCAGTCCACCCGGCGACGCGATGACCGCTTCCGCTTCGCGCTTCAGGACTTCTTCGAGGGCTCTGAACTCATAACGCCGATAGGCGGTCGCGCCATACAGCGCATGAACCTCGGACGGCTTGCAGCCCGCAATCCGCTCGATCTCGCGCGTGAGTTCGATAAACGGCAAACCCATTGCATCCGCGAGCATTTTGCCGAGCGTCGATTTGCCGGCGCCTCGCAAGCCGATCAATGCAATGCGCCGATAGCGGCCAGGGTCCGCGGAACGGGCGGCGAGCGACTGCCTGAGTGTTTCGAGCGCGTGCTGCAACGCAGCCGGTGGCTGATCGCGCAACAACTCCAGGATCTGCTCGCCTTCGGCCGAGCAACTCAACGGATCGCCGACGAGCGCCGCGACTGAGCAGCCCAGCGTTTGCGCGAGTTGCGCGAGCACGAGCAGGGACGCGTTGCCGCTGCCCATCTCCAGATTGGCCAGATGACGTTCGGACACGTTCGACTGATGAGCCAGATCGCGCCGCGTCATGCCTCGCCGCGCCCGCAAAAGGCGGACGCGCTCACCCAGTGCGACGAGCACGGGCTCTTTGGGCGCTGCGTCGGCGGCCGCGTCGGTCGGCGATGAATTCATTCGATTCCCACGAAGGCGGACGGCTGAAGTAGCCGAGTATATCGCCGCCCGGCGGCCGTCGACGGAGCGGCCCTCCGCGAGCCCTTGCCGACCCGATGCAACGCGCTGCGCTAGTGTTAACGAGCATTATGGTGCATGTTAAATGTGCTCTATAGTGCATTCACTCGGGGGCGAGCGGGTTTGGCGATGCGGCTAACGCTGCCGCCGCGTGCATCGAACTAACGAACGGCAATACAGCCGCGCCTGTATCCCGCCAAGGGCACTTACACGAGCGGCAATCCCAATCAGGCCGCCAGCTACACCTGTTCCTGGCACGCCGTGCGCGTGCGCCTCGTTCAAGCCGGTTCAAGGAGAACCAACATGCGGCACATCGACATTCACAAGCTTGGCGACGACGCGCGCTTTACGCGTCTACATGCAATCGTGCTCGCCATGTGCACGCTGGTGATCATCTTCGACGGCTACGATCTGGCGGTCGCGGGCATCGCGTTGCCGTCGATCATGAAGGAGATGGGCATCAAGGCGACCAGCGCCGGCTTCATGGTCAGCACCGCGTTGTTCGGGATGATGTTCGGCGCGGTGATCTTCGGCACGATCGCGGATCGTATCGGCCGGCGCTGGACAATCGCTGCTTGCGTCTTGCTGTTCAGCGTGTTTACCGCGGCGGCCGGCTTCGCCAGGGACCCGGTGACGTTCGGCGCGTTTCGCTTCGTCGCCGGATTGGGTATCGGCGGCGTGATGCCCAACGTGGTCGCGCAAATGTCCGAGTACTCGCCGCGCAAAATCCGCAGCACGATGGTGACGTTGATGTTCAGCGGCTATTCGGTCGGCGGCATGCTGGCGGCGCTGCTGGGCAAAGGCTTGATCGAGCGCTTCGGCTGGCAGTCCGTGTTCATCGCCGCGGGTCTGCCGGTTCTGCTGATTCCGTTCGTATTGCGAATGATGCCGGAGTCGATGGCGTTCCTGTTTCGCACGGGCCGCACCGACGCGTTGCGCTCCATCGCCGCGCGTCTCGTGCCCGATTACGTTCCGCAGGAAGGCGACCGCTTCGTTTTGTCCGATGGCGGCACGGCGCGCGCGACGCCGATCGGCAAGCTGTTCCAGGATGGACGCGCGTTCGGCACCGTCATGCTGTGGATCGCCTTCTTCATGTGCCTCTTCATGGTCTACGCGCTGAGTTCGTGGCTCGCGAAATTGATGGCGAGCGCCGGCTACACGCTCGGCTCGGCGCTGACGTTCGTGCTGGTGCTGAACCTCGGCGCGATGATCGGCGCGATCGGCGGCGGGTGGCTCGCGGATCGCTTCAACATCAAGCATGTGCTGGCTTGCATGTATGCGCTCGCCGCCGTGTCGATCACGTTGCTCGGGTTCAAGATGCCGACGCCGGTACTGTTCTTCGTGGTTGGACTCGCGGGTGCGTCGACGATCGGTACGCAGATTCTCACTTACGCATATGCGGGGCAGTTTTATCCGCTGGCGATCCGATCGACGGGAATCGGCTGGGCGTCGGGGTTTGGCCGAAGCGGGGCAATTCTCGCGCCGATCATCATCGGCATTCTGATGGAAATGGCGTTGCCGCTGAAGCTGAACTTCGTCGCCATTGCGGCGCCTGCGGTGATTGCCACGATAGCCGTGCTGTTCATGGATAAAAACAGACAGAGCGTGGCCGCAGTAGAGCAAGCGACGGCGTGAGTGGCTCAGGGCACTAGGCACGTCGCAATCATTTGCGCGCGTTTCGTTTATTCCGTTCGCGCGGTTGAACGCCTGTCTCGACCGGCGTGAACGGCGCCTGAAACCGGCTGACCAAAAAGTCGATGAAGGCGCGCGCGCGAACCGTCTGGTTCTTCTGCCGAGGGTAATAGACAAACAGATCGGCCGATGGAAGCACCGTGTTGGGCAACACGAGATTGAGTCGTCCGCTCTGCACGTACTTGGCCAGATCCCATTCGGAGCGGATCAGGATTCCGTGCCCGTCCAATGCCCAGCGAAGCACGATGTCGCCGTCGTTGCTGGACAGCGCGCCTTTTACCTTGATCGCCTCGATATGGTCGTTGACGATATAGCGCCAGACGCCGTACGCATCGTCGTTTTGCCGATGGATGATGCAGCGGTGTTCGGCGAGATCTTCAACGCGCTCGGGCGTGCCGTACTTCTCCAGGTACTTCGGCGATGCGCAGAGAAAGCGGCGGTTGCTCATGATGCGCCGCGCGCTGAGCCGGCTGTCCGGTAGTTCGCCGAACCGGATTGCCATATCGAACGCGCCTTCGACCAGATCGACGGGGCGGTCCGTTACTTCGAACTGAACTTCGACGGCCGGAAAGCGCTTCGCGAACTCCGAGACGAGCGGGGCAATCGTCGTGCGGCCAAATCCGAGCGTCGCGTTGATGCGCAGAAGACCTTGCGGGTCGCGCTTCGCTCCCGAAATCGCCTCTTCCATCTCGCGCACTTGCCCGACGATTTGCGACGCATATCGCAGATACGTTTCGCCTTCGGGCGTGAGACTCACGCTTCGTGTGGTTCGATTCACGAGGCGCACGCCGAGGCGCTGCTCGATCACGCCGAGTCGCTTCGTTGCCGCGGGCGGCGACAGATCGAGCGCTCGCGCCGCACCGGACAAGCTCCGCAGTTTCGCAAGCAGAATGAAAAACTCGAAGTCGGTGGCGGGTTGGGTGGCAGTATTCACCGAATGTGAAAAATGAAATGAATCGAAGTGCAGTTTAGCAGCGTTTCCGGCGATTAAGCTACGTCACATATTGCAATCGACGTATCGCAATCCTCTGCCAAAACTCTGGAGACTGTGCCGTGAGAATCGTTGAAATCCGCGAAAAGACCGTTCCGATCAGTTCCCCGATCCGCAACGCGTATATCGACTTCAGCAAGATGACGCTGAGTCTGGTCGCCGTCATCACCGATGTGATCCGCGACGGCAAGCCGGTGGTCGGGTACGGCTTTAACTCGAACGGCCGCTACGGCCAGGGCAAGCTGATGCGCGAGCGCTTCATTCCGCGCATTCTCGAAGCGGACCCTGCCTCTCTCGTCAACGATGCAGGCGACAACCTCGATCCGCACAAGATCTGGGCGACCATGTTCACCAACGAAAAGCCCGGCGGTCATGGCGAGCGCTCGGTTGCAATCGGCACGATCGACATGGCGATCTGGGATGCAGTGGCGAAGATCGAAGGCAAGCCGCTGTTCCAGTTGCTCGCGGACCGCTACGGCAATGGCCAGCCGGATCGCAAGATCTTCGTGTATGCGGCGGGCGGCTATTACTACCCCGGTCAGGATCACGAGAAGCTGAAAGACGAGATGCGCAGCTATATCGACCGCGGCTATACGGTCGTGAAGAAGAAGATTGGCGGCGCGTCGCTCGATGAAGATCTGCGCCGCATCGACTCGATTCTCAGCGTGCTGCAAGACGGCCAGAAACTCGCCGTCGACGCGAATGGCCGCTTCGATCTCGATACCGCGATTCAGTACGCGAAGGCGCTCTCGCAATACGACCTGTTCTGGTACGAGGAACCGGGCGATCCGCTCGACTTCGAATTGCAAGCCACGCTGCGCAACTATTACGACAACCCGATGGCAACCGGCGAAGACCTGTTCTCGATGCAGGATGCCCGCAACCTGATCCGCTACGGCGGCATGCGTCCCGACCGCGACTGGCTGCAGTTCGACTGCGCGTTGAGCTATGGCCTCGTCGAATACCTGCGCACGCTCGACATGCTGCGTCAGCACGGCTGGTCGCCGAGCCGCTGCATTCCCCACGGCGGCCATCAGATGTCGCTGAACATCGCGGCTGGACTCGGCCTCGGCGGAAACGAGTCGTATCCGGACCTGTTCCAGCCGTATGGCGGCTTCCCCGATGGCGTCAAGGTCGATAACGGCTACATCACGATGCCGGACTTGCCAGGCATTGGCTTTGAAGGCAAGTCGGATCTGATCGCCGAAATGCGCAAGCTGTCCGTATAAAACCTCGCAGTAAAAATGCACCGGCGGCGCCCGTCGGTGCACACATAAAAAATACAACGAAGGCGAAAGCGAGCCGTGGTCGCCAGGGCGGGTTGCTCCGCTGTGGCCGCACGTCCTCTTTCCAGAAGACGCCAGTCACAGGAGACAGACATGCTGGTATCGAAAGGCAGGAAAATCGTCTCGAAGCTCTACGTGCAGGTTCTCATCGGCATCGTCGCCGGTATCCTCGTCGGGCACTTCTATCCGGACATTGGCTCACAACTCAAGCCATTGGGCGATCTCTTCATCAAGCTGATCCGGATGCTGCTTGCACCGATCATCTTTGCCTCTGTCGTGGTCGGCATTGCGCGCATGAACGATCTTCATGAAGCGGGGCGGGTCGGCGTGAAGGCCGTTGTTTACTTTGAAGTTGCATCGACGATTGCGCTCTTGATTGGAATGGTGGTCGTCAATGTCATCAAGCCGGGTAGCGGAATGAACGTCGATCCGTCGCATATCGACGGCGCGGCAATCGCGACTTACACGCACGCGGCGAAGCAACACGGCATGCTCGAGTTTTTCATGAGCATTGTTCCGAACAGCATTGTCGGGGCATTCGCAAATGGCGAAATGCTGCCGATCATTTTCTTCTCCGTTCTTCTCGCCATCTCGCTTGCCAAGCTCGGTCCACGGACCGCGCCGTTTGTCGACATGCTCGACATGTTCTTGCAGGGCATGTTCGGGGTGGTGCGGATCGTCATGTACGTTGCACCGATCGGTGCGTTCGGCGGCATGGCGTTCACGATCGCGAAGTACGGTATCGGCACGCTGGCGTCGTTCGGCGAACTGATGCTTTGCCTGTATCTGACGTCGATTTTCTTTGTCGTTGTGGTGCTTGGCTTCGTGATGCGGCTATGCGGACTTTCGCTCTGGAAGTTCCTTCGCTATATCAAGGACGAAATTCTGATTACGCTTGGCACGGCGTCGACCGAAGCCGTATTGCCGCAAATGCTGATCAAGATGGAGAAGATGGGATGCTCACGTCCGGTAGTCGGCATGGTGCTGCCGACCGGCTACACGTTCAATGCGGATGGCACTGCAATTTACCTGACGATGGCGGCCTTGTTCATCGCGCAGGCCATGAACATTCATCTGTCGATCTGGGACCAGTTGCTCGTACTCGCCGTGCTGTTGCTGACGTCAAAAGGTTCAGCGGGTGTCGCGGGAGCGGGATTCGTTGCATTGGCGGCAACGCTTGCGTCGATGCACAAGATTCCCGTCGAAGGGCTCGTATTACTGCTCGGTGTCGACCGCTTCCTCAACGAGGCGCGTGCGGTCACGAACCTGATCGGCAATGGCGTTGCGACTGTCGTGGTCGCGCGTTGGGAAGGGCAGCTTGATATGGACAGGGCGCGTGTGGTGCTGAATCGGGAGAACATCGACGAGATTGAAGAGTTGCGGCCGGCCGCGCATCCGCCAGCGGAACCAGCGTCTGCGAGCGAAGCGCCGGTTGGTTCGAACGCGCATTGAATTAGTGGAGGCGAGCGCGAATAGATAGCGAGTATGTCAATATCAGCATGACGGCATCCGGTTGTTCAACACCGGATGCCGTCATTTCTATTTCATCCACGGAAAAGGAAAATTGCTGATGGACCTGAACCTGAAAGGCAAACTCGCACTGGTTAGCGGAAGCACGGCCGGCATCGGCCTCGCTATCGCCAGCACATTGGCGCAGGAAGGCGCTCGTGTGATCGTCAATGGCCGCTCGCAGTCGTCGGTGGATGAAGTGGTCGCGCAACTGAAAGCGGACACCGGCGGCGACGTCGTAGGATTTGCAGGTGACCTGAGCACGGCCGCCGCAGCCGACGAACTCGCGCGACGCTATCCCGCTGTCGAAATTCTGGTCAATAACCTGGGCATTTTCGAGCCGAAGCCGTTTGAAGAGATTCCCGACGCAGACTGGCAGCGTTTCTTCGACGTCAATGTGCTGAGCGGCGTACGCCTTGCCCGCCTGTATCTGCCCGCGATGAAGCAGGCGAACTGGGGGCGCATTATTTTCATTTCGAGCGAAAGCGGCGTGCAGATTCCCGCCGAAATGATCCACTACGGCGTGACGAAAACCGCACAACTCGCGGTCTCGCGCGGGCTGGCCGAAGCCGTCGCGGGCACGGGCATTACGGTCAACAGCGTGCTGCCGGGGCCGACCAAATCGCGCGGCGTGGGCGAATTCGTGGAGACGCTCGCGAAGGCCGACGGCAAATCGTTCGAAGCATTCGAGAAGGAGTTCTTCGAGAAGGTGCGTCCCACATCGCTCATCAAGCGATTCGGTTCGCCGCAGGAAATCGCGTCCCTCGTCGCGTATATCGCCAGTCCGCTTGCGTCGGCCACGACCGGCGCTTCGTTGCGCGCCGATGGGGGCGTCATCAAAAGCGCGTTCTAGACGACAGATGGCCGGCATCGCGCCGGCCTCTGCGCACTTCGACTTCGCGATTCGCGGCGGAACATGTCACGCGCTGAGGACGGCATCGACCGCATCGAGCACCAGTCCAAAGAACTCGTTGGCGGCAGCCGGATTCAACCAGCGGACCACAACGGTCATGCGTCGCTCGGGCTCGATCCACGTAAAGGAACTGCCCGCGCCGACGCCGAAATAGCTCGATGCCGGCACGCTCGGGAACACCTTGCGGCCGGTATTGAGCCACACGAGATAGCCGTAAAACGGCGCGATCGCGCAAGGCGTGCGCATGCGCGCGATCCATTCTTGCGACAGAACACGGCGGCCGTTCGCCACGCCTTCGTCGAGCAGCATCTGCGCGACCTTGAGTTGATCGTTTGCGCTCACCGACATGCCGCCGCCCCAATGCGTGCCGCCCGGCACCGATTGCATGCGCCGTCCGTCTATCTCGACCCATGCGTTGTCGTAGCCGACCCATTGCCAGTTTTCGCTGGCGCCGGCAGGGCGCATGATGGCTTCGCGAAAGACCTCGGGCAACGGTCGACGAAACAGATGAAGCAGCGCGAGCGACAACTGGTTGATCCGCACGTCGTTGTATTCCCAGTACGTGCCGGGACGCTGCAACGGACGCAAGTCGCCCTTTTTGCCATCCGGCGGTGCGGCGAAGTTAACGGCGCGATAGTGATCGGCCTGGTCGGACAAACCGAAATACGTGCCTTGCCACTCGCTGGTTTGCTGAAGCAGTTGCGCCCATGTGACGGCTGCGTTGTGCTCGTCGTCGAAACCGATGTTGGGCACGCGCAGATGCACAGGCTCGTCGACATCGGGCAGCAAGCCGCGATCGTGCGCGACGCCTGCGAGCAACGCGAGGTACATCTTCGCGACGCTGAAGGTCAGGTCCGCGCGATCGGGCTCGCCCCAGGTGGTCAGCACACGGCCGTCGACGGCGATCGCGCCCGACACCGGCCCGCGATCGTGTACGGGGCCGAGCAAGCGATTCCACGGCGGCGGATCGTTCACATGCACACCCCATGCGCCGTCGACGTGACGATCCCACAGCGACTCATGTTCAACTGCAAACTGCACGGCTCGTTGCAAATCTTCTTGCATTCCAGATTTCCTGCTATTAACGGGTTCAGCGTGATTGGACGATCAGCGCGCGTTCAGCCGCGCACGCGCCCAGACGAGTGTGCCGAGGCTGATGACAGCCGCGAGCATCAGATAAAGACCCGGCGCGAGATTGTTGCCGGTTGCCGCGATCAGCGCCGCCACGGCGAGCGGCGTGAAGCCGCCGAATACGGTGGTGCCGATGTTGTAGCCGAGCGCCATGCCAGTCGTGCGCGTGCGGGTCGGGAACAGCTCCGACATCAGCGCGGGAATCGGCGCGAAGTAAGTCGCCTTGAGCAGCGCGACCCATACGACGGCGGCGAGCAGCGTCACGAGCGACGGATGCGCGTTCATCAGCATGAAGGCCGGATAGACGGTGACGAGGAACAGCACGCCGGCGCCGAGCATGATGCGCGTGCGGCCCACTTTGTCGGACCAGTGACCGACTATCGGCGTGAGCACCATCATGATGAAGCCGGCCAGCAAGGTCGCGACGAAACCCGCCCACGGCGCGAGGCCCAGTTGACGCGACGCATACGTCGGCATGTACAGCAGCATGTAGTTGGCCGTGGTGGTCAGCACGAGCGCGCCGATCGACACGAGCACGCGCGACTTCTGCGTGGCCAGCAGTTCACGCACGGGCGAGGCGGCTTTTTCGGCGCGCTCGAATTCCGGCGTTTCGTCGATGCGTCGGCGGATATAAAGCCCGACCGGACCGATTAGCATCCCGAATAAAAACGGAATGCGCCAACCCCAGCCTTCGAGTTGATCCTGTGTCAGCGTACTTGTCAGCACGGCGCCGAACGCGGACGCGAGCAGCGTGCTTGCGCCCTGGCTTGAGAACTGCCAGCTTGCCATGAAGCCTTTGCGCTGAGGCGCATGCTCGATCAGAAACGCCGTCGAACTGCCGAACTCGCCGCCGGCCGAAAAGCCTTGCAGAAGCCGTGACGCGAAGATGCCGATCGGCGCGAGCACGCCGATCGCCGCATACGGCGGCATCAGCGCGACGAGCCCGGTGCCGAGCGTCATCAACGCGATGGAGAGCGTCAGCGATGCCTTGCGGCCCTTGCGGTCGCTGAACGAGCCGAGCACGAGCGCGCCCACAGGCCGCGCCAGATACGACAGCGCGAAAGTGCCGAGCGTCAGCAGAAGCGACACGGTTTTGTCGTGAGCCGGAAAGAACAGGCGCGATAGAACCGTGGCGAAATAGCCGTACACGACGAGGTCGTAAAACTCGAGCGCGTTGCCGATGGACGTCGCGAGGATCAGACGCGACAGGTGCGCGTTCGATGCAGGCGCCGCGATCGTGCCGGCTGCGGTGGCGGTATCGGTGCTCATGACGGTTGTCCTTGTGCAACGTTTCGTGGAAGTTGCGATGCACTGCCGTTCGCGCGATGAGGCGCGTCGGCATCCTGCGCGCCGAGGTCCCAGAAAAGGCCGGCCATGATGCCGAGTCCTTCCCGCACCACCGGACCGAGCAGATGCTCGTCGGGCGCATGTTGCGAGCAGCCCGGATACGAATGCGGAATCCACAGCGTGGGCATGCCGAGCACGTCGGCGAACGCGTCGTTGGGCAAGGTGCCGCCGAGATTCGGCAGCAGCACGGGCTCGACGCCGGTCGTTTGCCGCATCGAGCGCAACGCCCACTGCACCCACGGATCGAGAGGATCGACGCGCGTTGCCGGCATGCCGCGTTCGACGTCGATATCGACCATGCTGAAGCCGTTCTCGTCGAGATGCCGCCGCAGGATTTGTTCGAGATTTTCCCAATCGGTGCCGACCACGAAGCGGATCTGCATGTACGCGAACGCGTGCGGCGGAATCGCATTGACCGGCTTCTCGGGATTACCCGTACGGAATGCGAGCACCTCGAGATTGTTCCAGCCGAACACTCGCTCGGTCGGCGTGAGGCCAGGCTCGCCGTAGTCGGCATCCACTTCCGGCTCGCCCGGATTGCCGCCTACAGCGATGTCGGCAAGCGCCTGGCGGACCGCGTCGGGCACGGGCGGCGGGCGCAAGCCTTCAACGAGGATGCGGCCGTTCGCGTCGACCATCGACGCAATCGCGTTCGAGAGCACCACCGCGGGATTGCGCAGTAAGCCGCCCCAGTTGCCCGAATGATGGCCGCCGTCGCGCAGCTTCACGTCGAGGCGGAAATTCACGAGGCCGCGCGAGCCGAGGAAAATCGTCGGACGTTGCGCGGCGAGGCGAGGGCCGTCCGAGGCGATCAGCACGTCGGCGGCCAGTTCGTCGCGCAACTGCGCGCAGACCGCGTGCAGGCCCGGCGAACCCACTTCCTCGCCGGTTTCGAACAGCACTTTCAGATTGAAGCCGAGCTTGCCGCCGCGCGCGCGGAGCACCGCTTGCAGCGCCGCCAGGTTGATGCTGTGCTGGCCCTTGTTGTCAGCGGTGCCGCGGCCGTACCAGCGTTCGCCTTCGATCGTCACGCGCCACGGTCCCAGACCTTCGCGCCACTGCGCGTCGTAGCCGCGCACCACGTCGCCGTGGCCGTAGGTCAGCACGGTCGGCAAGCCGTCGCCCTCGTGGCGGTGCCCCACCAGAAACGGCCCGGCGCCCGCAGCGGGATTGTCGACGATGCGGCAGGTGAAGCCCATTTGCGTCAGCGTCGGCGTGATTTCGCCGCTCAGATAAGCGTGCAGGCGCGCGCCGCTGTCGGCTTCCTGGCTTTCCGTGCGAAGCGCGACTCGGCGCTGCAGGTCGTCGAGAAAACGGCCGGAGTCGTACTGATCCGTCGCCTGGTGGATGGCGGTGTCGCGTGTCAACATGGTTCTCCAATGGCGCAATGGCGCGCCGCGGCGCTAACGGTTGATGAGGCGTTATCTGCAATCCTGGCGTGGACGATATTTGTGGACAATTACAATATTTGGCACCGATCGTTGCCGAAACGGCAAAGGGCAGCTCGACCGATATGGACAACACCGCACTGCGTTATTTTCTGGAGGTGGCTCGCAGCGGTTCGCTCAGCCAGGCATCGACGCGGCTGTACGTGGCCGTGTCCGCACTGAGCAGGCAGATCGCGAAGCTCGAGGAAGAGGTGGGCGCGGCGCTTTTCGAGCGGCGTCCGCGCGGCATGGTATTGAGCGATGCGGGGCGTTTGCTGGCCGAACACGCGCAGCGCAGCCTGCTCGACGCCGAGCGCGTGACCGAGGAAATTCGCGGGCTGACCAACGGCGGACGCGCGACGATTCGCGTCGCGAGTTCGGAAGGCGTCGCGCCGCATTTCTTGCCGCAGGTGTTCGCGCGCTTTCTGAAGACGCATCCGGCGACGCATTTCCAGCTCGACGTAGCGGCGCCGTCGGCCGCGACGCAGCGCGTGCGCGAAGGCACCGCCGACATTGCCGTGTGCTTCAGCATCGCGCCCGAGAAGGACATCAACGTGGTGTACTCGCAGCGCGCGCCGATCTTTGCGCTTCTGCGGCGCGATCATCCTCTTTGCAAGCAGGACTCCGTGACGCTCGCGGATCTTCTGCAGTGGCCGTTCGCGATCAACAATACGGGCGTGACGATCCGTCAGCTATTCGACATTGCATGCAGCCTCGAAGGGCTCGTGTTCGATCCCGTGTTCGTGAGCAACTATCACCCGGCGCTGCAAAGCTTCGTGCGCCAAACGGATGCGGTGACGTTGACCGGGCTGCTGACGGTACGCAGCCGGCTCGCCGCGGACGGCCTCGCCGCGCTGCCGATTCGCAACCCTGCATTGCATCAACGCACGCTTCAGATTCAGACGATGGCAGGCCGATCGTTGCCGGTCGCGATGCAGGCGTTTCTTCAGTTGCTGACGGGAGCGATTGACGACCCGCAACTGGTCGACTGACTTGCGCCGTTCGATGCCTCGTTGAGTTGACGTGACGTTCCTTCGGACACTTCAACGCAACACGGCTTCACGCCCGGCCGTCACCTGCACGCGCGTGCTTTATGAGTTCAGCTTCGTCGCAAATCAGCCGCGGATGTCGCGGATCGCTAAGGTCCATCTGGTCCCACGCAAGCCGATGGCGGCGCGACTGATTCCTGCGATGGACCACTTCACGCAGCCACTGCGGCAATAATCCCACCGCGAGACGCTCAAGCAACGCATCGGGGCCGATGTGGAATTCGCTGATGAATAGCGAGTCTCCGTCGCGTGCGAGATGGATTGCTTCTATGTGTCCGAGTCGCTTGCCATCGCGAGAGCGCACTTCGCGACCGAGCACAAGCTCGATGTTGAGTTGTGTCATCGCCGAGCCCCCGGAATGCGTCCGACAATATGTTCGCGCAACCAGTTCTGCCGCTTGCCAAGCGGCGTATCTGCCACGTCGGCGTCCACGCCGATATCGATCTCGATGCGGCGCACGCGATTCCATGGAATGCGGTACGGCTCGCCGTTCTGTGGGCCGCCGATACGGATCATGAGACGCGTGACCCAGGCCGCGGCACGCTTGCCGATGCGTCGCCCTATGGTTATCGGGCCGGTCTCGAGCGCAATCACCTCGGGCGGCCGGCCGTGGCGCAGCTCAACGACGATTCCATCGACGCGGCCCATCTTCGCGCCGTGCCGATCCACCAGTTGTTTGTCGAGTATGTCTCGCACGAGATCCATCATGTGCCTCCGGCTATCTGCAGCGGCAGCGTGACGATTGCCAGCACGAAGCTCAGCGCGACGATCGCGGTGACGACAGCATTGGAAAATGCGCCGTTGCGATGACGTCCGACATAACTCTCGTCGTTCATCAGCACGAGAAACGGAACGACCGTGAGCGGCAGGCTAAACGCGCTCAGCGCCATCGAGAACACCGTCAGTTTCAGCGGATCGGCGCCCGCGGCAATCGGGATCGCGCTGATTGCGAGCGCGCAGGTGTACACGAGGCTAAACCCTGGGTCGTCGCGCGGCTTGCGATTTTTGCCCCAGTTCCAGCCGAAACCTTGCGCGACGAAGTACGCCTGCTCGAGCGCCATTTCCAGCGTCGCGCCGAAGCACGCGAAAGCGAGCGACGCGATGAACAGCACGAAACCCCAGAAGCCGAACACCGCGACGAGCGTCAGCGGCAACTGCTGATAATCGTCGACGCGCGTGATGCCGTGCGCCGGAAAAACGACGGCGGCCGCAATCAGAACAGCCAGTGAAATCCCGCCGCCGAAGGCCATGCCCAAACCGGCAATCGCCCGATTCGCGCCGAGATAGCCGCGGTCCCAGTGATCCTCGATAGCGCCTGACGAATAGAACAGGTACAGCGAAGGCGTGATCGACGCACCGAGAATGCTGACCACCGTGAACCAGTAGTTCGCGGGATCGTGATGCGGCGCGCTGGGCACGAGACCGCGTGCCACCTGATGCCAGTCGGGCTTGAGCACGATAGCCGCGGCGACAAAGCTCAATGTGACGAGGCCGAGCAGCGAGGTTCCTTTTTCGATTACGCCGAAGGTGCTGCGCCACAAGACACACCACGCAAGCAACGCGACGGGAAACGCCCACCAAGGATGCTTGATGCCGGTCGCCATCTCAAGCGCAACGCTGACGCCTCCTATTTCCGCCGACATAACCAGCGCATTGACGAGGATGACCGCGATGAGCGGTAACAGGAAGAACTTCACGCCGAAGCGGTCGCGAATGCCGTCGGCGATCGTATGCCGGCTGACTGCGGAGAAACGGCCGGCCATCTCCGTGAGAAAGACGAGGCACACGGTGCCGACGAGGATGGCCCAGCCGGGCTGAAAGCGAAATGCGGCACCGCCTTGTACGGCTGTCGCCAGCGAGCCCATCTCCAGAAAGCCGCCGACGCCGGTCACGACGCCGAGGCAGATTTCGAGCAGTTTTTTCATCACCCGGCCCGGCAGGAACTCAGCCGTCGTGCAGCATGATTTGTTCCCGGCGTGATGACTTTACGTAGGCGAAAGCATCGGTCGATCAGTTGTTTGCCGACACTGCCGCGACTGCGTCATGCACATCCCAGCCGCCGCCCAGCGACCGATACAACGAGACGGCCGAAAGCGCATGCTCGCGTTTCGCCTGGTTCAACGACTCCGCGTCACGCAGATACGCCTCCTGCGCGGCGAGCACATCCAGGAAGCTCGACGCGCCGCCCTTATACAGTTCGCTCGATAAACGCAGCGCCTGGTTCGACGCATCCAGCGCACCGCCAAGGCGCTGCACCTGCACTGCGCCGTTGACCAGATCGCTGCGGTTGTCCTCGATCTCCTTCAGCGCTTGCAGCATGGTCTGCTGCAACGCGAGTTGCGATTCGCGCATGCGGCTTTCGCTCGCATCGATATTCGCGGTGATGCGGCCGGCGTTGAAGATCGGACTCGTCGCGTTCAACGCGGCACTGAACAGGTTGTCGGTGAGCGTCGGCAAGCCGAGATAAGACGAGGCCAGCAGGCCGTCGGCGAGATTGAGGCGGAACTGCGGATAGCGCTGCGCTTTCGACACGCCCACTTCCGCGGCGCGCTGCTCGACCGTCGCGTAGGCGGTGCGTACGTCCGGCCGCTGCAACAACGCTTCCGAAGGCAAGGTCTGCGGCGCGCTTTGCGTGGGCACCGGAATCTCGCGCGCGCTTGCGAGCACCAGCGTATCGACGCTCTCTGGCGTGCGCCCCGAATACACCGCGATCAAACTCAATTGATGCTGCACCGCCGATTGCACGCGCGGAATCTGCGCCCGCAAATCCTCAAGCTGATTCTGCGCGCGCGCCACGTCCAGTTGCGTCGACAGCCCGTAGCGCAGACGCTGTTGCGTGAGCTTCAGCGCGCGGGCGCGGATCGTCTCGTTGTCGCTGAGAATCTGCAACTGCGCTTGCGCCCAGCGCAGATCGATATAGGCTGCGGCCGTATTCGCCGCGAGCGCGAGGCGCACTTCGTTCAATGCCGACTGCCGTCCCGAAACTTGCGCCTGAGCGGCCAGCACGGCGAGACGTTCGCCGCCGAACACGTCGGGCGTCCAGCTCGCCGTCAAGCCGACGCCGGCCTGGCGCACATAGCCGAGGGGCGGCGGCGTGTTTTGGCGCGAGTTCGACGCGGTGGCGCTCGCGTTGAGTTCAGGCAGCAGCGCCGCGCGATTCTGCTTCGCCAGGTCTTGCGCCTGCCTGACGCGCTCCACTGCCGCCTGCACATCGAGGTTGCCGGTCAACGCGGATTCGACCAGTTGATGCATGACCGGATCGCCGAATTGGGCCCACCATGCGTTGGCGCTCACGGCGTCTTGCGGCGCATCGACATTCCACGCGGCAGGTGCGACGGTCTTCACGGTGAGCGGCAAATCCGCATGCTTTTCCGGTTGCACCGCGCACGCCGCGAGCGTCAGCAACGCGGCGCTCGCCAGTACTTTGACAAAGTTCGGTTTCATGTCGAATTCCTTAATGGGCATCGGGCGGCGGCGCTGCATTACCGAACGGCCGCGATAACAGCACGCTCAACAGCCCGACCACGAAACACAGCGACAATGCGAAGAAAGTGTCGGAGAACGTGAGCACGAGCGCTTCGCGCATCACCAGCGCGTGCAGTTGCGCGAGTCCGGCGTTGGCCGCGTTCAGCGCGTTGCCGCCGACTGCCGCGAAATGCGCGGTCTGCTGCTGCAACACCGATTGGACGACCGGGCGCCCCGCGTTCAGATGTTCATCGAGCCGCTCGTAGTGCAGGTTCAGGCGGTCGTTCAGCATCGTGCTGCTCACCGCAATGCCGATCGCGCCGCCGAGGTTGCGCATCAGATTAAAGAGGCCGCTAGCGGAACGAAGCCTCGACATCGGCAACGAACCGAGCGCCATCGTCACAATCGGCGGGATACAGAATTGCTGGCCGATGCCGCGTAACGCCTGCGGGATCAGCAACTCACGCCAGCCCCATTGACTGGTCAACGGCACATACAGATAACAGCCGAGGCCGAACAGCACGAGACCGATCACCAGCAGAATCCGCATGTCGACGAAGCGCGCGACCACCGAGTACACCGCCATCGCGGCCAACTGAAAACAGCCGACCGATAGCAAGGCCACGCCAATCTGCAGCGAATCGAAACCACGCACACGCGACAGGAACACGGGCGTCAGAAACACCGCGCAGAAAATGCCGATGCCGGTAATGAACGACAGCAGACTGCCGATGCCGAAGTTGCGGATGGCCAACGCGCGCAGATCGACGATCGGCTCTTTGGCGGTGAACGCATGCACGATGAACAGAAAACCGCAAATCGCCGTGATCCACGTACACGTCACGATCACGTCGTCGCCGAACCAGTTCTTGCGCGGCCCTTCCTCCAGCACGTATTCGAGGCAAGCCAGAAAGCCTGACATCAGCAGGATGCCGAAGTAATCTCCCTTCTTCAGCAGCGACAGGTCGGCGTTGTCGAAGTGCACATATTTCGGCACCAGCAGCGCGACGGCGACACCCGGCACCAGGTTCAGATAGAACAGCCAGTGCCACGACCATTGCGACGTAATCCAGCCGCCGATCACTGGGCCGATGGTCGGCGCGAGCGTGGCGAGCGCGCTGATCGTGGTCGATGCAATCAGCCGCTGTTTGCCCGGAAACAGCACGAACGCGGTGGTGAACACGGTCGGAATCATCGCGGCGCCGAGCGCGCCTTGCAGGCCGCGAAACAGGATCATCGAGTTGATGTCCCACGCGAGGCCGCACAACATGCTCGCAATCGTGAAGCCGAGCGCGGAAAACGCGAACACCCAGCGCGTGGAAAACACACGCGTGAGCCAGCCGGACATGGGAATCACCACGATTTCGGCGATCAGATACGACGTCTGCACCCACGAGAGTTCGTCCTGACTCGCGGACAAGCCGCCGCCGATCTCCTTCAGCGACGACGCAACGATCTGGATGTCGAGCGTTGCCATGAAAAAGCCGACGCACATCAGCGTGAAGGCGAGGACTTTGATTCGCGTCGGCAGGTCGGCGGGGTTGGCGGGGTTGGCGAGGGCGGCGGGCGTGGCAGGGCCGGCGGAGTTGGCGAGAGCTTGCGTCATGATGGGCTCAGCCGCGCGCCGGCGTCTTGCCGCTATCGACATGCACTTTCACCGTGGCCGAGAGCCCGGGACGCAACGCGCCCTCCATGTTCTTCGGCACAGTAAGATGCACCCGCACCGGCACGCGCTGCACGATCTTCGTGAAGTTGCCGGTGGCGTTTTCCGCGGGCAGCACACTGAACGTCGCGCCGGTAGCCGGCGCCAGACTTTCCACCACGCCGCGGATGGGCGTGCTGAACGCGTCGAGATCGACGTCGACGCTATCGCCCACGCGCATCTTCTTCAACTGGTCTTCCTTGAAGTTCGCGTCGATCCACAATCCGCCCGACGGCACCACGGTCAAGAGCGGCACACCCGCGCTCGCCAGCACGCCGACACGCGCGGTGCGATTGCCGATATAGCCGTCGATCGGCGCACGAATGGTCGTGTACTCCACGTTCAGCGCCGCCACGCGCTCGGCGGCTTGCGCTGTCGCGATGCGCGCCTCGGCGTCGCCGATCTGCGCATCGAGCACGGCAATCTGGCGTTGCGCCGCGGTCAACGCGGCCGCGCTGCGATCGACCGCCGCGCGTGCCTTGACGAGATCGGCATCCGCGCGTTCGACGACCTGATTCGACACCGCATCGTCCTTCACGAGTTCGCGGTAGCGCGTCTGATCCGCGGCGCTGCGCGTCAATTCGGCGCCGGACGCGCGCGCTTCGGCGGCCTGCTGGTTGATGGTGGCGAGCTGCAACGATTTCTTCGCCTGCAGTTCGATCACTGCGGCTTGCGCGCTCCGCACTTCCGCTCTGGCTTGCGCGAGCCGCGCGTCGTAATCGCGTGCATCGAGCTGGATCAGCACGTCGTTCGCGTGGACAAACTGATTGTCACGCACGAGCACGTTCGTCACGAAGCCGTTGACTTTCGGCGCCATCACGGTGACGTCGCCACCCACGTAAGCATCGTCCGTTGTCTCGTAGAAGCGGCCGACGAAGAACCAGTACGAGACCGCAAGCGCGAGCACGGCAAGCACGGTGATGATCGCGAGCAGCATCCACGGAATGCGCCGTGCCGGTCTCGCGGTCTGCGCCGCACTCGGCGGGGCGATAGTCGATGGAGTAGTGGACATGTTGTCGGCCTGTGTGTATGCACTCTTTACGTTGAAAAAAAGCGGCCCGACGATTGCGCGAGCCGCATGTCGCTGTGTCCGCGACTTCAGTTGGAATCGTGGGTGACGGCAAACAGTTCGCCGCGCAATGCGGCCGCGCGCCGTTCGCCGAAACGATGCTCGAATTCGGCTTGCGCGGCCTGCCAATGTTGACCGCCCGCCTTCAGACGTTCTTCTCCCGCTCGCGTGATCGTGATGGTCAGCGCGCGCGCGTCGGCGCCGAGTGCGTCGCTCGACACGAGGCCGTTGCGGCGCAGCGGCTGAACGGTGCGAACGAGGGTCGTGCGTTCCATGCGCATGGCTTCGGCCATTTGCTTCATGGTCATCGCGCCAGTGCGTCTAAGCCTTCCTAGCAGCGAAAACTGCGTAATCGTGAGCCCAACATGAGCGAGGTGCCGGTCGTATATTTGCGAGACATAGCGCGCGGCCTGGCGGATTGCGAAGCAATCGTCGTCGAACAGTTCTTGCATTTCCGCGTTTCCTTATCAGTTAGTGCATATGCACATTTAAGGGCGAGCTGATCGCTGTTTGAACGAGCAGGCGAGTCGCTAATTAGTCGGTGATGCTAAAGAGTTCGGTACGAAGAATTTTGGCGCGCGCACGGCCGAACTTCTGTTCGAATTCGTCCTGCGCGGCGCGCCACGCAATGGCGGCCTGATCGAACATGGCTTCGCCTTGCTCCGTCAGGCTGAACAGAAACGTGCGGCCGTCGTGTTCCGCCGATTCGGCCACCACCAGTCCGTCGCGCTGCAAGGGCTTCATCGCGCGCAGGAGCGTGGTGCGCTCCATCACCATGGCGTCCGCCAGGTCTAATATCGGCAAATTAGGCGTGCGCGCGAGCTTCGCAAGAATCGTGAACTGGGCAGCCGTCAAGCCCACGCGGCCGAGATGGCGCTCATAGATTTGCGTGACATGACGTGCCGCCTGGCGCAGCGCGAAGCAGTTGCATTCGTCGTAGGAGATAGGGCGGTTCATGGGAAGCACTCTATGTGTGTATAAGCACACTGTCAAGCGGATCAACGGTCGATGCGCTGAAACGCTGCATTGCTGGAACTACAACAGCGGTGCCGATGGCGGCCTGGAGGCGCTATTCGCCGCTGGCCGGGTTCGTGGCGCGCGCGGCCGTTTCACGCGTGGCTTCGTCAAAACGCCGGTTGGCTTCCGCCACTTCCGCGCGGAACTGCTGCAATGCATTCACCGCGGGATCGGGCGGCGTCAACGCGGCCCACAGCACGTCGATCAGCTGATCCGCGGTGGCTTCGATGTCGGTATGCCGCTTCGCCAGCGTCGCGTCCCACAACACATGCTCCATCGGCCCGAACACCATCGAGCGTAATAAACGCAACGGCATGTCCGCGCGAATCTGGCCGCTTTCCTGGCCTTGCGCGAGGACGCGCATCAACGGTGCGGTGTAGCGGCGCTGCAATTCGGTCAGCGCTTCGCTCAATTCATGATGCCGCGCGCGGCCTTCCGATAGCACGAGCGCGCAGAGGTCGGTGCCGTTCACGAGCATCAGCCGCAAATGCGTGCGCACGATGAACGCGAACTGCTGACGCACGGTGCCGTCACGCGGCAGTCCGGATTCGATTGCGCCGATGATTTCGTCGTACCAGTCGCCGATCACCCGCGCGCACAACTCGCGCTTGCCGCGGAAATAGCTGAACACGGTGGCCTCCGAAACGCCAAGCCGCTGAGCGATCTCCGCGGTCGTCGCGCGTTCATAGCCCTTTTCGGAGAACACGTCGCGGCCCGCCTGAAGAATTTCCTTCACGCGCTGCTGCGACTTGCGCCCGGCCGGCTGGCGACGCGACGCGGGCAGTTCGGGCTTAATAGCAACCGTCATATGAGTCGGGGTCAAATTTATCGGCGAGCTTCGTATCGAAAACCCGGTCGATTCGATGCTATCACAAGCGGCAAGCCAATGAACCGGGTCAACCCGTTTTCTGAGTGACACTCAAAAATACCTATTGACGCTTACGTAAATCTGGCGTGAAATGCGCGTTGAACGTCGCGCCTTAAAGATCGGAAGATGCGATTCCGCATACGGCCGCAGACGAGGCCAGCCCGAATTCGCCGGCAACGCTCGCCGGCCGCCAATGAACTCTGGAGACACAGCAATGAGCAACCTGCCCGGTTTGCAATTCCCACTCGGCGAAGAAATCGAAATGCTGCGCGACAGCATTGCCGGGTTCGCTGCGAAAGAAATCGCGCCGCGTGCCGGCGAAATCGATCGCACGGATCAGTTTCCGATGGACCTGTGGCGCAAATTCGGCGATCTCGGTGTGCTCGGCATGACGGTCTCCGAGGAATACGGCGGCGCGAACATGGGATACACCGCGCATATGGTCGCGATGGAAGAGATCTCGCGCGCGTCGGCGTCGGTCGGTCTTTCATACGGCGCGCATTCGAATCTGTGCGTGAACCAGATTCATCGCAACGGCACCGACGCGCAAAAGCAGAAGTACTTGCCGAAGCTCGTCTCCGGCGAACATGTCGGCGCGCTCGCGATGAGCGAGCCGAATGCGGGCTCGGACGTCGTGAGCATGAAGATGCGCGCCGACAAGAAAGGCGACCACTACGTGCTGAACGGCACGAAGATGTGGATCACTAACGGCCCCGATTGCGACACGTTGGTTGTGTATGCAAAGACCGACGTCGAAGCGAATTCGCGCGGCATTACCGCGTTTATCGTCGAAAAAGGCATGAAGGGTTTTTCGGTTGCGCAGAAGCTCGACAAGCTCGGCATGCGCGGCTCGCATACGGGCGAACTCGTGTTCCAGGACGTCGAAGTGCCCGAAGAAAACATTCTGGGTGAACTGAACGGCGGCGTGAAGGTGCTGATGAGCGGGCTCGATTACGAGCGCGCCGTGCTCGCGGGCGGCCCGACCGGCATCATGGTCGCGGTGATGGACGCGGTCGTGCCGTATATCCACGACCGCAAGCAGTTCGGCCAGTCGATCGGCGAATTCCAGTTGATTCAGGGCAAGGTCGCCGATCTCTACACCACGTTGCAGGCGTGCCGCGCGTATCTGTACGCGGTCGGCCGTCAACTCGATACGCTCGGCACGGAGCACGTGCGCCAGGTTCGCAAGGACTGCGCGGGCGTGATTCTCTACACGGCCGAAAAAGCCACGTGGATGGCCGGCGAAGCGATCCAGATTCTCGGCGGCAATGGCTATATCAACGAGTATCCGGTTGGACGTCTGTGGCGCGATGCGAAGCTCTATGAAATCGGCGCGGGCACGAGCGAGATCCGTCGCATGCTGATCGGCCGCGAGCTGTTTGCGGAAACGATGTAAGCCGGGCCAACGAGGAGAACGACGCGATGCCGATCATCGAATCCAAGCTGAATCCGCGCTCCGACGACTTTCGCGCCAACGCGGCCGCGCTCGAGGCGCTGGTCGACGATCTTCGCGCGAAGGTCGAGAAACTCGCGCTGGGCGGCGGCCAGGCCGCGCGCGAAAAGCACACGGGCCGCGGCAAACTGCTGCCGCGCGAGCGCATCGAAAAGCTGCTCGATCCGGGCACGCCGTTTCTCGAGTTCTCGCAACTCGCGGCTTACGGCATGTATAACGACGACGCGCCGGGCGCGGGCGTCATCACCGGCATTGGGCGAATTGCGGGCCACGAGTGCGTGATCGTCTGCAACGATGCGACGGTCAAGGGCGGCACCTACTATCCGGTCACCGTGAAGAAGCACGTGCGCGCGCAGGAAATCGCCGCGGAAAACCGCTTGCCGTGCGTGTATCTGGTCGACTCGGGCGGCGCGAATCTGCCGAATCAGGACGACGTGTTTCCCGACCGCGACCACTTCGGCCGCATCTTCTACAACCAGGCGAATCTGTCCGCAGCGGGCATTCCGCAGATCGCCGTGGTGATGGGCTCGTGCACCGCGGGCGGCGCGTATGTGCCGGCCATGAGCGACGAGTCGATCATCGTGAAGAACCAGGGCACGATTTTTCTCGGCGGTCCGCCGCTCGTCAAGGCGGCAACCGGCGAAGTGGTGAGCGCGGAAGACCTCGGCGGCGGCGACGTGCATACGCGTCTTTCCGGCGTAGTCGATCATCTCGCGCAGAACGACGCGCATGCACTGGCGATTGCGCGCAGCATCGTCGGCAATCTGAATCGTACGAAGCATGTGCCGGTCGCGTTGCAGGAACCGAAGCCGCCGCGCTATGACGTCAAGAGCATGTACGGCGTGATTCCCGTCGACACGCGCAAGCCATTCGACATTCGCGAGGTGATCGCGCGCATCGTCGACGACTCGGCATTCGACGAATTCAAGGCGCGCTACGGCACGACGCTTGTGTGCGGCTTCGCGCATATCTGGGGGCATCCGGTCGGCATCATTGCAAACAACGGCATTCTGTTTTCGGAGTCCGCGCTCAAGGGCGCGCACTTCATCGAACTATGCTGCCAGCGCAAGATTCCGCTCGTGTTTCTGCAGAACATCACGGGTTTCATGGTGGGTCGCAAGTACGAGAACGAAGGCATCGCGCGTAACGGCGCGAAGATGGTGACGGCCGTTGCCACGGCGAAGGTGCCGAAGTTCACGGTGATCATCGGCGGATCGTTCGGCGCGGGCAATTACGGCATGTGCGGACGCGCGTATTCGCCGCGCTTCTTGTGGATGTGGCCGAACGCGCGCATTTCGGTGATGGGCGGCGAGCAGGCCGCGTCGGTGCTCGCCACGGTCAGGCGCGACGGCATCGAAAGCCGCGGCGGTTCATGGAGCGCCGACGAAGAAGAAGCCTTCAAACAGCCGATTCGCGAGCAGTACGAGCATCAGGGGCACCCGTACTATGCCAGCGCGCGCCTGTGGGACGACGGCGTGATCGACCCGGCGCAAACGCGCGACGTGCTCGGCCTCGGTTTGTCGGCGGCGATGAATGCGCCGATCGAAGACACACGCTTCGGCGTGTTCCGGATGTGACAGAGCGCGACGCATGGGAGCCGCCACGATGCACTATGAAACGCTGAATGTCGAGATCGCCGGACACGTCGCGACCGTCACGCTGAATCGTCCTGACGTGCGCAATGCGTTCAACGAAACGATGATCGCCGACATCACGTCGGCCTTCACCGCGCTGAACACACGCGACGATGTGCGCGCAGTCGTGCTCGCCGCGAACGGCAAGGCGTTCTGCGCGGGCGCCGATCTGAACTGGATGAAGAAGATGGCCGGCTACTCGCACGACGAGAACCGCGCCGACGCAATGTTGCTCGCCAGCATGCTGTCGTCCATCTATCGCTGCAACAAGCCGGTGATCGCGCGCGTGAACGGCGACGCCTACGCGGGCGGCATGGGCCTCTTGTCCGCGTGCGACATCGTGGTCGCGGTGGAAAGCGCGCGCTTCTGTCTTTCTGAGGCGCGTCTCGGCCTGATTCCGGCGACCATCGCGCCGTACGTGATACGCGCGTTGGGCGAGCAGGCGTCGCGGCGCTACTTCATCACCGCCGAGCAGTTCGACTGCGCGACCGCGCTGCGCCTCGGGCTCGTGAGCGAAGCGGTCAGCGCGGAGCAACTCGACGCCACCGTGCAGCAGATCGCGCAAACGCTCTGCGCCAACGGTCCAGAAGCGGTGCGCGCCTGCAAGCAACTCGTGCAGGACATGGCCGGCCGCGAGCTGAACGATGCATTGATCGAAGACACGGCGGCGCGCATCGCTCGCACGCGAGCCGGTGCGGAAGGCCGCGAAGGCGTCGCGTCGTTCCTCGAAAAGCGTACGCCCGCCTGGCGCGACTGACGTGCGGCTCACCGACATTGCGCGGCGCCTTGAGGCGTTCACCAGAAGAATATCCCGAGATCGAGACAACACATGTTCAACAAGATCCTGATCGCCAACCGGGGCGAGATTGCGTGCCGCGTCGCGGCGACCTGCAAGCGGCTCGGCATCGCCAGCGTGGCCGTCTATTCGGATGCGGACGCCGATGCCAAACACGTGAGCGCGTGCGACGAAGCCGTGCATATCGGCGGCGCGAGCGCGGCGGAAAGCTATCTGCGCATCGAGCGCATTATCCAAGCGGCACGCGCGACGGGCGCGCAGGCGGTGCATCCCGGCTACGGTTTTCTGTCGGAGAACGAAGACTTCGCGCATGCATGCGAAGCGGCGGGCATCGTATTCATCGGACCGCCGGTCGACGCGATTGCGGCGATGGGTTCGAAAGCCGCCGCGAAGGCGCTGATGCATGCGGCCGCGGTGCCGCTCGTGCCCGGCTATCACGGCGACGATCAGAACCCCGAACTATTGCATCGCGAGGCGGATTCGATCGGCTATCCGGTTCTGCTCAAGGCGAGCGCGGGCGGCGGCGGCAAGGGCATGCGCGTGGTCGAGCGCAGCGAGGATTTCGTGGCGGCGCTCGCTTCGTGCAAGCGCGAGGCGGCGAGCAGCTTCGGCAACGATCGCGTGCTGATCGAAAAGTATCTGACGCGGCCGCGCCACGTCGAAGTGCAGGTTTTCGCGGATCGTCACGGCGGCGCGGTGTATCTGTTCGATCGCGACTGCTCGGTGCAGCGTCGTCATCAGAAGGTGCTGGAAGAGGCGCCCGCGCCGGGATTGTCCGCGGAAATCAAGCGTGAAATGGGCGAGGCCGCAGTCGCTGCCGCGCGCGCGGTGAGCTATGTCGGCGCGGGCACGGTCGAGTTCATCATGACGGCTACCGGCGAGTTCTATTTCATGGAAATGAACACGCGTCTGCAAGTCGAGCATCCGGTCACGGAGATGGTGACGGGCCAGGACCTGGTGGAATGGCAACTGCGCGTGGCCGCAGGCGAGCCGTTGCCGCTGACGCAAGATCAACTCAAGATCGACGGCCATGCGATCGAGGCGCGCATCTATGCCGAGCATCCGGCGCGCGGCTTCTTGCCGTCCACCGGCACGCTCAAGCATTTGCGCATGCCTGAAGGCGTGGAATTCGCGATCGACGCGGCCGGCCTCGGCGAGCCGGGCCGTAAAGCGCCGGTGCGTATCGACAGCGGCGTGCGCGAGGGCGACACGATCACGCCGTTCTATGATCCGATGATCGCAAAGCTGATCGTGCACGGCGCGACGCGAGAAGAAGCACTCGCGCGAATGAGCCGTGCACTGCACGCATGCGAAGTGGTCGGGCCGCATACGAATGTGGAGTTTCTGCAGCGCATTGTCGAAAGCGAGCCGTTTGCGAGCGGCGATCTGGACACCGGTCTGATCGAACGGCATCACGAGGCCCTGTTCGCGCCTGTGAAAAAGCCTTTCAAGGAAGCGCTCGCGCTCGCATGCGGCGCGTTGCTCACGCGCGAAGGCGGCACCGCGCATGGCGCGTCGCCCTGGGATGCGCTGTCGCACTGGCGTCTGAATGGCGGCTACGCGCAGACGCTAGGCTGGCGCAGTGTCGAAGACGACAATGCTTTCATGGTCACGTTCGCGCGCGACGGCGGCACGCAAACGCTCGAACACGACGGTCTGCGCGAAGGCTTCACATGGTCGAGCGGTTCCGGCTTGCATGAGTATCGCGCGACCATCGGCGACGCGCGGGCCACGGGGCGCGTGTTTATAGACGGCGATACGTTTCATGTGTTCTGCCTCGGCCACGCACTGGCGTTCGAGTGGCAGAACCTGCTCGCGCACGCCGCGGATGCGGAACATGGCGAAGGCCGGCTGACCGCGCCGATGCCGGGCAAGGTGATCGCGGTGCTCGTCGAGCCGGGGACGGTGGTGGAGAAGGGCACGCCGCTCATCGTGATGGAAGCGATGAAGATGGAGCACACCATCGGCGCGCCGGCGGCCGGCGTTGTGTCGGAAGTGCTGTATGCGGTGGGCGATCAGGTTGCCGACGGCGCGCAGCTTCTGGTGCTGGACGTGCAGTAACGCGGGAATAGGCGCACGATTAAGCGCGCCGACAGGCTGAGCCAATCGGCGCCGTATCAGCCAAGCCGCGTATACCCCACCGCGCGCGCCTCGCTCTCAAGCTGCGCGATGCGCTCGTAGTCCTCGAGCGGCAACGCGGAAAACCCCTGCAAACGCAGGCGTTTTGCGCGTTCGGGATGCAGCGCCAGCGCTTCGTTCAGCGCGTCGCGCAGTGCTTCCACGGTTGCGGCCGGCACGGTGTCGGACGCAATCAACGGCAGCCCCGGCGACGCCGCTGTCATGCCGATGCGTCGAACCCGCCGTGCCAGTTCCGGCATTTCATCGCAGACGAAAGCGAAGGTCACGCAATCTATCGCGGCGACGTCCGCGTGATTGTCCGCAACGGCGCGCAACGAGCCGACATGCGAGCCGGTGCGCAGCGCTGCGCGAAAAAACGCACCTTCCTGCGAGTGTGGCGCCACTGCATGACGCAGCGCGTTCATGCCGCTATTCGAATCGTCCTGATTGTAGGCAACGCGCGCGCCCCGGCACGAGGCCAGCGTATCGAATGGCGCGTCGGCGCGCGTGACGATGACGCTCGAGTAATGCGCGCCTTCGCAACCGGGCGCGTCGAAACGCGGCGTCGCGACGAGTTGCACCTGCTCGCGCAGACCGTGCATCAACGGATAACCGCAGGTTTGTGAAATCAGCAGATTGGGCCGCCGCCAGAAGCCGTGCAATTCTTCATCGGGATCGACGATACGGCACGCCGGCTTGACCATGCGCAGCACGTCCGCAAGCCACCCGCGCCACTCGTTTTCCAGCGAGGGCGTGACGTTGTACATCGGCAGGGCGGCGATCCAGGTCATGGCGCAGTGCTTGCATGGCGAATGGGTGGACTAATGCATGATCATACGGAATTCGTCGACGCCTAGTGGCACTGGCTCTGTCGGCCGGAACGTCCACTTGCGCGCGGCCACCGTGAGGATCTCGCTTTGCGCGCCCTCGAACGCGAGCAGCAAGTCTTTCTTGCGCGCGCTTGCCGCGCCGCAATAGGCAATGAGCGCGTCCGCGCTGACTTCGAAAACCTGCGCCCGGTCGTCCCAGCAGACCCTGAACGCGACCGTTGCGCGCTCCGTGACACAGGGCCGGAATCCTTCATCCACATAGACCGACATGGCGACCTCCTTTTCGCGCGCGCGCCTGAGTCGTCAGCATGACAAGCTCCGCACCGCCAGTATGTGGGAGAGCCAGCATTCGCGAGAAAAAGCCAGTGCATGCCAACGGGCGCGGCGCGCGGGCCAGGGTTGTGCAATAGGCTGTCACTGAACCGGGATTCTCTTGATTCGATCGTCCCGCTTTGATAATTAGAAATGGAAAGGCGAATTAATAAAATGAAATATAAAGCCGCGATAAAGAGAGCGTGAAAAGATCAGGAAAGGAAACTCAATCGACCGCCGCTTGACTTCACACAATCGCGCTGGCTAAATGCATCCCGTTCGGTTCTTTCTCCACGTCTCCACGCAGGGAAAGTCGTTGCGCCGGGCTCGGGGCTATGTGTTCGCACATAGCCCTTAATTATTTGTAATCAATTGGCGATGCTAATCGTGTTGGAATTTCCAAACGCTTTTATTGATTTTTTAATTAATCAAGGTATGCTGCGCGTCCGCAATGTCTTTCTGAAACGTGAATAAAGGAACAAGGATGAAAAAGACAGCATTGACTTCTGCCTCTCTCGCACTGCTGGTCGCGGCGGGGTCCGCCCATGCACAGAACAGCGTGACGTTGTACGGCGTGATCGACGCCGGCATCGGCTATGTGCATAACGCCAGCTCGGGCAGCAATCTCGCGGGCATGCTCAACGGCAATCTGAGCGGCGACCGCTGGGGCCTGAAGGGCCAGGAAGATCTGGGCGGCGGCCTGAAGGCGATCTTCACGTTGGAAAATGGCTTCGACGTCGGCACCGGCAAACTCGGTCAGGGCTCGCGCGAGTTCGGCCGCCAGTCGTTCGTCGGGCTGACGGGCGCGACATGGGGCACGGTGACGGCCGGCCGCCAGTACGATCCGATCACGGACATGGTGCAGGGCGTCACCGCCGACAACTTCTTCGGCTCCGCTTTCGCAACGCCGGGCGACGTCGACAACAACGACAACAGCGCGCGCGTATCGAACGCGGTCAAATACGTGTCGCCGAACTACGCCGGCCTGCAGTTCGAAGCACTGTATGCATTCAGCGGCGTCGCGGGTCAGGCGGGCCAGGGCTACACCTACAGCGGCGCGGTGTCGTACTCGAACGGTCCGTTCTCGCTCGCCGGCGGCTACCTGCGCGCGACCAACGCATCGTCCACGACCGCGCGGTCGAGCTGGGCGAGCAGCACGACCGATTCGATCTTCGACAGCCATATCAACGACGGCTACGTGACGGCGAAATCGGTCAGCATCGCGCAGATCGGCGGCCAATACGCGCTCGGCCCCGTCACGCTCGGCGCTTCGTATAGCAACACGCAGTTGAAGAGCGACGGCGCGTCCACCTTCACCGGCACCGAGAAGTACAACAGCGGTAAAGCCTTCGTTGCTTATCAGGCGACGCCGGCACTGGTCGCGGGTCTGGGCTACGCGTACACTGCTGCATCCGGCGACACGTCGGCGCATTACCACCAGTTGAGCATCGGCGCGGACTACAACATCTCGAAGCGCACGGACTTCTACGCGGTCGCGGCCTACCAGCACGCGAGCGGCACGCAGCGTCTCGCCGATGGCACGACGCAGGACGCGCAGGCTTCGATCGGTTCGTATGGCTACAACGGCACCGATTCGCAGGCGCTGGCGATTGTCGGTATCCGTCACAAGTTCTGATGTTCCGCTGCGGTTGATTCTGCTGTAGCGGCTTGTTGACGAGCTTGTTGGCGAGCTTGCTTGCAGCAGAGAAACCGACGACCCGGACGCGTAAGTGTCCGGGTCGTTTTCATAGTGGACTGCGAGAACTACAGCCCGGCATCGGCGTTCAAGCGCTCATCGCGCAGCGCAAGCAGATCGGGCAACTGCGCGAACGAATCGATTAACGCATCGCACTGCAAGGCCGTCGCGCCATCCGGGCCGCCATAGCCGTAGCGCACGATAAACACCGGCACGCCCGCCGCGCGCGCCGCGCTCACATCGACAGGCGAATCGCCCACCAGAACGCTGCATTCCACGTCTGCATCGAGCAGCCGGCATGCGTGCCACAGCGGTTGCGGTGCGGGCTTCATGCTGTCGATTGAATCGCCTGCGACCAGTACGTCGATATCTTGCGCGAGTCCTGTCATGCGCAGCAGCGGTGCGGCCAACGCCTCCGGTTTGTTGGTCACGCACGCGAGCCGATAGCCGAGCCGCGCCAGCTTGCGAAGACCTGCGGCGACGTGCGGATAAACATGACCGAAGCGCCCATTCGTCTGCCGATAGTGCCGATCAAACACCGCGAGCGCGGCGTCGAGGTCGACTCGTCCATCGAGCGCCGCCGTTTCGAGCGTGCGCTTTACGAGGTTCGGCACACCTTTGCCGATAAAACTGCTGACCGTGTCGAAGGGCAACGGCGGCTGATCGAAATCGGCGAGCATGCGGCTCACCGCTTCGACAATATCCGGTGCTGTGTGGACCATGGTGCCGTCGAGGTCGATCAGCACGGCGCGCGTTCGTGATCGCGGCAACGCTTGCGTTAGCGTTGCCGCCGGCGCTTCAGGCGAAAAAACCGGCGGCGTCGTCATACGGCCGCAGCCTCGCTCAACGCATTGCGATGCCAGCCGCGCAATGTGTCGAGATCCACCCATGCGGGCCGCTCATTCTCGTTCGCAGCCGCCGAAGCGGGCGGCGCGTGCGGATCGCCGAGATGAGGCAGCACGGCGAGCGCGCCGTCGAAGGAATGATGCGCCGTGTACGCTGTCGGCGTCACGATAGTCGGCACAAACGCTGCACGCGCCGCGCGCAAGCCGTTCGCGGAATCTTCGAACGCGATGCAGTCCTGGCCTTTGAGGCCAAGTTGACGAAGCACGTCGAGATAAACATCGGGCGCGGGCTTCTTTGACTGCGTCGTGCTTGCATCGCCAATCGCGGCAAAGCGGCTGCGCCATTCGGGGCCGAACCGTCCGTGCAACAGCGCGTCGAGATTCGCGGGCGTGGTGGTGGTCGCGATGGCGACGGGGATAGAGGCCGCGCCCGCTTCATCGATCAGGCGCGCGATGCCCGGCCGCAACGGCAAGCCGCCATCGCGAACATGCGCCGCATAGTGACGCGTCTTGATTGCATGCACCGCGTCGATCACGCGGCTCACGCCGGGGCCTTCCGCCTCCTCGGGATCGACGATGCGCCAGTAGTGCAGCAGACGCTCCTTGCCGCCCGCCACGTCCAGAAGGCGCACGTAGAGCGCTTCGTCCCAGTGCCAGTCGAGACCGGCTTGCGCGAACGCCGCGTTGAACGCGTGCAGATGCGCGCTTTCGGTATCGGCAAGCGTGCCGTCGACATCGAAGATCAGGGCTTGCATGGGCCGGTCCTCTCACAGTGATGGAGAGCCGGCGCGATGCGTGACTGCATGACTGCATGACTGCATGACTGCATGACTGCATGACTGCATACCGCCGGTATGCAAGCCACGATAGCGGAGCGCGCACGCGATTTGAATTCAGAGATTCTTTGACGGGCGATAACGTATCGTTTAACGGTCCATTACCCGTGCGGCAATTGCAGACCCGTCACGAAGTACGCGTGCAGTCCATGTGCGAAGCGCTTGAGCCGCGTGACGATCGACTTGTTCGCGCGCGTGAGGCCGTTATATCCGAGCACCGCCGGTATCGCGACGAAGAGCCCGAACGCGGTCATGATGAGTGACTCGCCGACCGGTCCGGCCACATGATCGATCGACGCCTGACCCGTTTCGCCGATCGCGATCAGCGCATGATAAATGCCCCACACCGTGCCGAAGAGCCCGACGAACGGCGCGGTGCTGCCGATCGACGCCAGCACCGCGAGGCCGCTTTGCATATGCGCGACGGCGTCGTCGATGCTGCCTTGCAGGCGGCGCGCGATCCAGTCCGATACGTCGATGCGATCCTGCAAATGCGGCCTGGTGTCGCGATGATGCGCGGCCGCCTCAGATGCGGTCATCGCGAGAGCGAGCAGCGGATTGTCGCGCAGCGCCTCAGCCGATGCCTCACTACTGTGGCCCGCAAGGCCGCCCAGGTTCCTGAGCCCGTGTTCGAAGTTGTCGGCCTGCCAGAACTGCGCGTCGGTGCGCCCGGTTACTCGCTTGATGCGCAGCACATGCCACAGCTTGACGACGATAACCGTCCACGACAGGATCGACATGATGAACAATATGCCGAGAATCGCGCGCGTGATGAAATCGCCGCTTTGCCAGACATTCGCGAGACCATAGTGCTGCATGACCGTTTCCTTCGACTCGTCGAGCCGCCGCGTTCATTGTCCGCCGCGGCCCGGTGTTTTAGTACCGTTAGCGGCCTTGCCAGGTCAATTCGGGAAAATCTCCCGCCTTCGTCCGTTGTCAAACGATCCTCTAATGAACTACTTTGCTTGAATGCCGGCCTTGTGCGGCACAGTGCTTTTACAACGGAGCAGAACACATGCTGGAGACACGGTTTCGCAAAACAACACGGGGACGCGCCATCGTTTCAGCCTTGATCGCGGCGGGTATGGTCGCGGCGACGGCGTTCGGCGCCGCTTCGGCGCATGCCGCGGCGCCTCTCGCCTATGTGACGAGCGAGAAGGGCGGCGTCGGTGTGATCGACCTCGACAAGATGACGTTGACCCGAACCTTCCCCGTCGGCGCGGACGGCCCGCGCGGCCTGAGCCTCAATGCGGACGGCTCGCGCCTGCTGGTCGCCAACAAGAACACGGGCGATCTTGCCGTGATCGATACGGCTTCAGGCGAAGTCGTGCAGCGGGTGAAGATCGGTCAGAACCCGGAGTTTGTGCGCGTGCACAACGGCTATGCGTATGTGACGTATGAGCCGGGCGAAGACGGCGGCCCGCCTGCAGCGAGCGGACAGTCTGGGAAGCCAGCCGAGAAGCCAGCCGAGAAGCCAGGCGAAGCGCAAGCCGGCAAACCCCACGCCGACGACGATGACGACGCCAACAAGCCGCCCGCCGAGATCGCTATCGTCGATATGAAAAGCTGGCGCGTGGTGCGCTCGGTGACGAGCGGCCACGAAACCGAGGGCATCGAATTTTCACGCGACGGCAAGAACATGCTCGTCACCAACGAAGGCGACGATACGGTCTCCGTCTATCACGCGCGCACGGGCGCGCCCGTCAGGACCGTGAAGCTCGCGGCGGGCGGGCGTCCGCGTGGCATTCGCCTGTCGCCGGACGGCAAGGACTACGTGGTCACGCTGGAGTCGCTGAGCAAACTCGTCGTGATCGACGCGCGCACGTTCAAGGTGAAGAAGACCGTCGATACCAAACTGGGTCCTTACGGCGTCGCCTACGGTCCCGACGGCAAGCGGCTTTTCGTCGCGGCGGCGCGCGACAAGACGGTGCAGGTATTCGACGGCAAGAGCTACGAGCATCTTGCCGACGTGCCGGTCGGTCAGCGTTGCTGGCACTTCAGTTTTACGCCCGACGGCACAAAGCTGCTGGTCGCCTGCGGGCGCTCCGATGCCGTTTATGTGCTCGACGCGCGCAGTTATCAGCCGGTCACGCAGATTGGTCAACTGCCGCTCGCGTGGGGCATCGTCACCTATCCGCATAGCGACGGCTCGATCGAATCGCACTGAGCACGCGGAGGTCATGCGCGAGCCGACGCATGACCGCCCTCACTTTCACCTACTTCCACGCATAGCGCAGACCGACCCAAAACCCGCGCGGCGCGCCCGGTCCGACGAACTGTTCGTTGCTCGGATTCGCGCCGTCGAACGTATGGTTCGGGCCGTTGAAGAAGTTTTCTCCGAGCGAACCGAAGCTCGCATAGCGCTTGTCGAGCAGATTCGAGACGCTCGCAAACACCTGCAACTGTTTGGTGACCTGGTACGACGTGTCGAGATCGATCAGAAAATAGCCGGCGATCTTGCCGTTGACGTCCTGATTGTTTTCGTCGCCCTGTGCATAGATGCCGCCGCGCCACGTGAGGTTCGCGCCGACTCTCCACTTCGCGGTCGCCGCGTAGTCGAGTTGCAGCTTGACCGTGTTCGCCGGAATGCCGGGCAGATGATCGCCGGGCTTCACGTTGATGTTGCCGTTCGCATCCGCGCTGGAATTGCTCGCGCTGTTCTCGGTCCACGCGGTGCGATACGTCGCGTCGATGTAGTTGTAGCTCGCAGTCACCGCGAGCGGGCCTAGCTGGCTGCGTCCCGAGAGTTCGAACCCTTGCCGGCGCGTGCGGCCCACGTTCTGAAAGAAGCCGCGATTGCTCGCCGCGCCATTGCTGGCGATGAATTCGATGTCGTTATCGAGCGTGGTTCGATAGACGGCGGCGCTCCAGCTTGTCGTCTGGCCGATTCGTCCGCGTGCGCCGATTTCGAAGGTCTTCGAGATCACCGGTTGCAGCGGCGGGTCGGACACGAAGTCGTTCGGCAGCGAGCAGGGCGCGGCCGGGTCTGCACACGCGAGTTCGATCGCGGTCGGCGAGCGCATGCCTTCGTTGTAGGTTGCGTAGGCGGTGAACGCCGAGGTCGGATTCCAGTTGATGCCGACCGCCGGATTGAAGCGCGAAAACGTATGGTGTCCGTCCAGTTGCGGCTGAAGGCCGCTCGAATCGCCGATGGTCGCTTCGGCCCAGTTGTAGCGTCCCGCGAGCGTCAACGTCCATTGCTTCGTCAGCGATAAAGTGTCTTGCAGATAGATGCCGTAGTTGCCGTTATGGGTTTTCGCCGCGGTTTCCTGCGTGAAATCGCCGATGCCGACCGTCGCGCGCGAAGCCGTGAAAACCGCATCCTGCGACGATTGCGTGTAGCGCGAATTCGCGATGTCCGCGGATACGCCCGCAACGAACTGGTTCTGCATGCCGCCGAGTTTGCCGAGCAGCGTGAGTTGCAGGCTCGCGCCGTAACTATCGGTAGAGACGACGGATTTCTCGTTGGTCGCCTGCGTGGTGTCGACGTCGCCGTCGTCGTCGATCGAACCGAAGTTCGGATTCGTGTTGCTGCTCACATTGCTATTGCGGAAGTGCCGGTAGTACGCATTGCCGCTCAGCTCGACGTTATCGCTGAAGTAGTGTTCGCCGGACAGCGTCACGTAGCCCGCGCTGTTCAGGTTCTGATCGGGATACGTATAAGGCTGCTTCGGATTGCCAAGGAATGAGCGCGGAATGGTTTGCGTGCCGTGCAGATCGTTGTCCGCGCCGCCTGCGGATAACGACAGCGTGGTGTCGGCATCGGTATAACGCAGCTTGCCGAAAATCTGCCGCACGCGGCTCGCATTCTGCTCGGCCCAGCCGTTGTCGTTCGTGACGTTGCCGGTCACGTAGTAATCGAGGTTCTGGCCGATCGTGCCGCCCTGTTCGATCTGCGCGGTCTTGCGGCCCCACGAGCCGAGCGCCACTTCGGCCTCGCCGCCGGGGCTCGTCTTGCCGTTCTTCGTCGTGATGGCGAGCGCGCCGCCAAGCGTATTCAGCCCATACGTCGGATTCGAACCGGGAATCAATTGAATGGTGTCGATGGCCTGTTGCGGCAGCACGTCCCAGTTGACCACGTCGCCGAAAGGCTCGTTCACGCGCACGCCGTCGACGAACACCGAAATGCCCTGCGGTGTGCCGAGCAGCGGCGACGCCGTGAAGCCGCGATAGTTGACGTTCATCTGATACGGGTTGCCTTGCGCATCGGCGATGTCGACGCTCGGCAGATTCTTCGCGAGGTAATCCGTGAGATTGAAGCGATGCTGCGCTTCGATGTCTCGCGCGCGAACGGTCTGCACGTTGGCGGGCACCTGCGCGAGCGGCGTGCCGATGCCGAGCAGCGGCGTCGTGCCGACCACGACCACGGGCGTGAGCGTGGTCGAGGGCGTATCGTCTGGCGCATCGGCTGCGGCAGCCGCCGAAGCCGGAGCCGCAGCCGAAGCCGGTACGCCAGCCGCCGGCTCCGCTTGCGCCCATGCGCCTATCGACATGCTCGCGAGCGCGCTGCCGAATCCAAGCGTGATGCCGGCTCGCCGCCTGAAGCCGAGGCCGGGTTTTCCGCGGCGCACGTGTGATGAGATATTCATTATTCTGTCTCCTGCCGAATCGACGCTTTCTTCGGACGCAGCCGCGTGGCGGCATACGTAGCGCTTTCTTTCAAGGTGTGCAAAGCTTCGCATGCGCGCTCGCGTGAAGGCTCGGGAGCTTTTCCCGAAATCGCGAGGAAGCGTTCCCAAACTGCTTGCGACGAACTTCGTGTCCGATTGGCCTGACTAGAATGCAAACGTGATGTCGAGCGAATCCACCCAACCTCATCAAACGCGCCGCAATATGCCGCGCAATCCGCCGCATTCAGCGGTGCCGCGCGATCTTGCCTGCGTGCTCGCGCTGACCTTGCTCGCGGCCGCGCTCGGCTCGCTGTTCGATGTCAGCGAGCGCGCTTATCGGTGGACGCGCGGCGTCGAGCGCTTTCAACTCGACGAGTTGCCGCTCACGCTGTGCGTGCTGTCGCTGGGGCTTGCGTGGTTCGCGTGGCGCCGCTATCGCGAGACGCGCAGCGAACTCGCGCATCGGCGCGTGCTGGAAGAAGAGGCTGAACGCCTGCTCGCCGACAACCGGCGTCTTGCGAACCAGGCGTTGCAGGCAGAGGAACTCGAGCGCCGCCACCTCGCGCGCGAACTGCACGACGAACTCGGCCAGTACCTGAACGCCATTTCACTCGACGCAGCACGTATCCGCGATCTCTCCGCCGCGCGCGAGCCGGAGATTCATCGCATATCGGTGGAATTGATGCGGAGCGCGAGCCATGTGTATCGGCAGATCGGCGGAATGATTCGGCGCTTGCGGCCTATCGGTCTCGACGAATTCGGCTTGCCGAGCGCGCTCGAGCATTGCATCGACGGATGGCGCGAGCGCTTGCCCGACGCGTCGTTCTCGCTAACGATAGAAGGCGATTACACAGGGCTCAGCGACGCGCTCACCATCACGCTTTACCGCCTGGTGCAGGAAGGGCTGACGAACGTGTCGAAGTTCGCGCGGCACTCGCGCGTGGAAGTGTTTATGGTGCGCGCGCCGCGCGAGGCGCAAGCGCCGCAGAAAAGTGCCCAAAAACGCGCGCCAATCGATGAAATCGTCGTAACGATGGCCGACGACGGTCCCGGCGTCGACCTCGATGCGCCGCGCGCGGGCCTGGGGCTCATCGGCATGCGCGAGCGGGTCGAAGCGCTAGGCGGCGAGTTTCATGTCGCGAGCAAGCCCGAAGGCGGCTTCCTGTTTTGCGCACGCGTGCCCGCTCAAGCGGGACTGGCGGAGCCGGTGAACTGAAGGCCGAGGCGGCTTGCCATTTGTGCGAGTTGCACACCGTTGTCCGCGCCGAACTTCTGCCGGATCACCGACTGATGATTGGCCACGGTCTTCTGGCTGAGGCCCAATTTTTCGGCGATGCTCGGCAGTGTGTAGCCTTGCACGAGCAAACGCAAAACCTCGAATTCGCGCGCGGACAACTGCCGTCCGGGCGGGCCTTCGCTGAATGCATTGCGCAGCGCGAGTGCCTGCGAAATGTCGGGGCTTAGATAACTGGCGCGCCGCGCGATCGTGCGCACCGCTTCGACCAGCACGTCGGGCGCGCTGGCTTTCGTCACATAACCGAGCGCGCCGGCGTCGAGTGCGCGGCGCACGAAAATCGCCTCTTCGTGGACGCTGAAGATCAGCACGCGCGCATCGGCCTCGCGCGCGAGCATGCGCCGCATCGCTTCGATTCCGCTTGCGCCCGGCAACGAGACATCCATCACGACGACATCGGGCCGCAGCGCGCAGAAGCGCTGATAGGCCTGAGCGGCGTCGGCTGCTTCACCGCACACGTGCACGTCGGCATTCACTTCGAGTAGACGCCGGTAGCCTTCGCGCACTACGGCGTGATCGTCGACGAGCAACACTGAAATGTCCGCCGCTGTCATGGTCAACCCCTGGTGTGGCCGTTGTCGTTTGGCTCGTCGTGCGCCGTTTTTTGCACCTTGTTTTGCGGTGCATGCGCGCCCGTCAGCTTGCGCGAGTTTGCATCGTTGCGGAACATGATGGGCTGCTCTCGTGGTTCATGCGCCGCCGCCGCGAGACGCGTCACGTCGACCACTTTTTCATGCAACGGCGACTTGTCGCAGACAGGGTCCGCATTGGCCGCATCGCCGGTGAGCAGATACGCCTGGCAACGGCAGCCGCCGAGATCGTTTTCCTTCTCGTCGCAACTGCGGCACGGCTCTTTCATCCATTGCAGACCGCGGAAACGATTGAATGCGTCGCTCTCGTACCAGATCTCGCGCAGGGGCATGTCTTTCACATTCGGCAGCACGAGGCCGGGCAGCGCGCGCGCCGCGTGACAGGGCAGCGCAGCGCCGTCCGGCGCAACGCCGAGGAACACCGCGCCCCAGCCGTTCATGCAGCGCTTCGGGCGTCGCTCGAAATAGTCGGGCACGACGAAGAAAATCTTGCAGCGGTCGCCATGCGTGCGCCGATAACGTTCGACCACCGCTTCGGCTTCCTCCAGTTGTTCGCGGGTCGGCATGAGCTGCGCCTGATTGTGATGCGCCCAGCCGTAGTACTGCGTGTTCGCGAGTTCGAGGTATTCGGCGCCCATCGCGAGCGCCATGTCGATGATCTTGTCGACGTGGGGCAGGTTGTAGCGATGCAGCACGCAGTTCAGCACCATCGGAAACCCATGCTGTTTGATCGATGCCGCGACGCGCTGCTTCAGATCGAACGTGCGCGTGCTGCTCAAGAAGTCGTTGAGTTCCTGAGTCGAGTCCTGAAACGACAACTGAATGTGATCGAGCCCGGCCGCTTTGAGGTCGCCGAGGCGCTTGTCGGTGAGACCGACGCCCGAGGTGATCAGATTCGTATAGAAGCCGAGCTTGCGCGCTTCGCCGACCAGCACTTCGAGGTCGTCGCGCATCAGCGGTTCGCCGCCTGAAAAGCCCAATTGCGCGGCGCCGAGCGCGCGCGCCTCGCGCAGCACGCCGAGCCATTGTTCGGTGCTGAGTTCGCGATTGTGATCGGTGTAGTCGACGGGGTTATAGCAGAACGCGCAATGCAGCGGGCAGCGATACGTCAGTTCCGCGAGCAGCCACAGCGGCGGCGCGACGCTCGCGGGCGTCGCTTCGGGCTGTGCTTCAGCGTGAATGTCGGCAGCAGGTTGCGAGAGATCGGTCATTGCGCTACTCCAGCCATCCGCGCGAATGCGCTTCGGTCACGAATGCGCGTACTTCGGGGCCAAGTCCTGTTGCGTTGAACGCCTGCTCCAGATCGGCGATAAGCGTTTCGATATCGCGCGTGCCGTCGCAACGCTTGAGGATTTCCGCCGCGCTCTGATTGAGCTTCACCATCCCTTCCGGATAGAGCAGCACATGCGCGTTCTGCGCCGGTTCCCATTGCAGCCGGAACAGCTTGTTGAGCGCGGGACGATCGGCGTTGGACGTGTCGTTCATTGCGGAAAGGCCTTTTCGATCGAGTCCAGCATGGTCCACAGAATGTCGAGCTTGAATTGCAGAATCTCGAGCGCGCGTTCCTGCTGTTCGCGCCGCGTGAAGTAATTCAGCGTGACTTCGAGGCCGTGCTCCACGTCGCGCTGCGCGAGCGTGATGCGCGAGCGAAAGTAGGCGAGGCCGGACGCTTCGATCCACGGATAGTGTTCGGGCCAGCTCGCGAGCCGGTCGCGATGAACCTGCGGCGCGAACATTTCGGTGAGCGACGAGCACACCGATTCCTGCCACGGCGCGCGGCGCGCGAAGTTCACGTACGCGTCGACGGCGAAGCGCACGCCAGGCGTCACGTGTTCGAGCGACCACAGTTCGTCGCGCGAGAGGCCCACTGCATCGCCCAGACGCGCCCATGTTTCGATGCCGCCTTCCTCGCCGCCGTAGCCGTCGTGATCGAGAATGCGCAGCACCCAGCGGCGGCGCGTTTCGCGATCCGGGCAATTCGACATCACGGCCGCGTCCTTCAGCGGAATGTTGATCTGATAGTAGAAGCGGTTCGCGACCCAGCCGCGAATCTGTTCGGGCGAGCAGCCGCCGCTATTCATCTTCACATTGAACGGATGATGAATGTGGTACGCCGTGCCTTTCGCGCGCAACTGCGCTTCGAATTCCTCACGGGTCCAGGCTTCGTCGCGGGCGCGCTCGCTGCCTGGCGTCGTACCCAACGTGTCTTTCGCGTTCATGCAATCTCCCGTTCCTGCGCGACGCGTGCTGCGTGGCCGCGCTTCATAGTTCGAAGGTCATGCCGTCGTAGGCAACTTCAATGCCGTGCTCCGTGAGAAGGCGGCGTTCCGGGCCATCCTCGACGAGAATCGGGTTGGTGTTGTTGATGTGGATCAGCACCTTGCGCGCGTTGTTTGCGTCGAGCGAATCCAGTACTTCAATCATGCCACCAGGTCCCGATTGCTGCAGATGACCCATATCCGCAGCGGTTTTCTTCGAGAGGCCGAGGCGGATCATTTCATCGGCGGTCCACAGCGTGCCGTCGACGAGCAGCAGATCCGCCGCGCGCATCGCCTCGAGTACGTGCGGTTCGATCTCGCCGAGACCGGGCGCGTAAAAGACGCGCTTGCCGGTCTGCCGGTTCGTGAACACGAGCCCGATGTTGTCGCCGCGCTCAGGCGAATTGCGATGCGGCGAGTAGGGCGGCGCCTTGCTGGTGAGCGGCAACGCGTCGATCTGCACGCCGGGCAATGCGTCGACGCTGAGCGGCGCGCCGTCGAGCACGATCCGCCGATGCTCGACGCCGCAGTAGTGCGAGAGAATCGGCGCGATTGGAAAACCGCTCGTCAGGTCCTGCCAGACGGCGTCGGTTGCATGGAGCGGCAGCGGCGTGTCGCGCTCGCGCAGCATCAGGAGGCCGGTGACATGATCGATTTGCGCGTCGATGACGAGCACCGCCGCGATGCCGCTGTCGCGCGCGCGGCGGGCCGGTTGAAGCTCCGAGTTCGCGGCGATCTGCGCGAGCAGATCGGGCGACGCATTCACGAGCAGCCAGTCCTCGCCGTTCGCGCTCACCGCAATCGACGATTGCGTGCGGCGCGTGGCCTTCAGCGTGCCGCGCCGCACGCCGTCGCAATTGCGGCAGTTGCAGTTCCACTGCGGAAAGCCGCCGCCCGCCGATGAGCCGAGTACCTTGATTTTCATGCCGCGCGGCGCAGCGTGCGCCCCTCGTCGGTGAGTGGAAGAAACATTGTTGTGAGTGCATCGGCCACGCGTGCATGCAAAGCGGGATCGCTTGCAAGATGGCCGGCGCGCACGCATTCAATGTGAGCATTGGGAACCGCTCGCGCGAGGCGTCGCAGATTATCCGGCGGACACACGGGATCGCGCGAACCGTGCACTGCAAAGAGCGGTACGCCGGCCGCGGCGGCGCGGCGCGCGAACGACAGCAACCGCGCTTCGCCGAGCCAGCAGCGATGCATCAGGTAATGCGCCTGAATGCGGTACTTGCCGATGAGCTTGCGGCTGTCCTTATGCGAGAGCCTGGCCGGTACGAGCCTGCGCCGCGTGTTCGCACTCGCGAGCACGGCGTTTTCATAACCGCGCCATGCGAGCGCGAGCTTGCGCTGCTGGACGTCGCTTGCGCGGCCGCGTTGCAGCCGCGCATGGCATTGCGAAAGCAGCGCAGCGGGGCGCTTGCAATGCGCAGCGGCGCAGAGCTTTTGCCATGCGCGCGGCGCGCGTTTTTGCGACGTGACGAACAGGCCGCGAACCTCGCGCATCGACGTGAGAAAAAGGCCGCGCAGCACCACGCCCGTCACCGATTGCGGATGCCGTCCCGCATAGGCGAGCGCGAGCGCTGCGCCCCACGATCCGCCAAGCACGCCCCAGCGTTCGATGCGAAGCCGCGCGCGTACCGCTTCGATGTCTTCGATCAAGCGGTCGGTGCGATTGCGGCGCACGCCGCCGCGCGGCGTCGAGGCTCCAGTGCCGCGCTGATCGATCAGCACGACCCTGAAGCGCGTCAGGTCGAAGAGCCGCGTTGCGTCAGGCTGACTGCCGCTGCCTGGGCCGCCGTGCAGGACGACGACCGGCACGCCGTCGTCGGCGCCGGCAACCGCGAACGACACGCGATGCGCGTCGCGCGTGCGCAGCGTGCCGGTTGTTCGCGCCCGCGTCATGGCAGCATCCTCGCGAGCAGATTGTCGCGGTCGATCCATTGATGCTTGATCGCGCCCGCCACATGCAGCACGATCAGCGCGATCAGCAGATACGCCGTCACCTCGTGAATGCCGAAGAACAGCTCGCGCAAGCCGCGATCGTCCCAACCCCACTTCGGCAGAGGAATGCCCCAGAAGCGCGTCCCATAGCGATTGAACGACGAGCCCAGATAGCCCGACACAGGCATGACGACCATTGCCACGTATAAAAGGCCCTGCGTAGTGCGCGCGGCGGCGCGTTGCCACGGTCGCATCGGCGGCAGGGGCGGCCGATGAAAGGCCGCCCGCGCCGCGATGCGTAGAAGCACCAGCAGGAAAACTGTGAGTCCGATGGATTTATGAAGGTTCAGCAGCGTCGCCTTGAGCGGCAGGCCCTTCGGCAGTCCGACCATATAGAGCCCGAGCGCAAGCAGGCCGATGATGCCGAACGCGATCAGCCAGTGCAGCGCGATCAACGAACCCGCATAGCGCTGCGTGGACGTGTCGGCGCGGCGTTGTGCGGAAGAAGCATGCGCGGTCGTCATCTCTGCCTCCCTGGTTAGCTCATCACGAGTATTTCGCCGCGCCCGTCGACGGCGGCGTCGCCCGCATAACGGCGCGGCAGCGCGGCCGCGCGCCACTTCGAAAACGGCGCGATTTCGCCCGCGAGACTGCGTACGAGCAAGGACCAGAATACGTCGAAGCCGCGGCCGCCGTCGGCGAAAGTGGGCGGCAGACTAGTGGGACGCTGCGCAAGCAGCAGGGTTCCGCGCCGCATACCGTACGCATAGTGTGCGCCCAACCGGCCTGCAATGCCGATGGTCCCCGCCACGAGCCGCGACGCCGCGAAGTCGCCCGCATCGCCGCCGACCAGCACGAGCCCGCGGCGCATCCGGTCCGCGAGCCGCGCGCCCGCGTTGCCGTGAATCGTCAGCGTGCCGCCCGTCATTCCTTCGACGTCGCCGGCGAGCGCGCCCGCCGCGAAATCGCCGCAATCGCCCGCGACGGTCAGCCGTCCGCCGCGCATTTCGCAGGCGGTGAAGTGGCCGGCGTCGCCGTCGATACGCAATACGCCGCCCGCCATCTGGAAGCCGCTGTGATCGCCCGCCGAACCGCGCACGATCAGATGGCCTTGCGTCATGCGCGCGCCGAGACGGTCGAGCCACGGGACGGCGTCTTCGATCACGAGCGCGGCTTCGGCGGGCTGTGCGTTCTGCTCGTCCTTTGCGTCGGGCGCTGCGTCGCCGTTGCGCGACACATCGAATACATCGCCGACGACGCAACGATCGTTGCCCGCCGGCAGCACGAGGCGCTCGATGTCCGCGACCGCGAGCGCCGCGAGCGTTGCGGGCAGCAACGCCGAAGCATCGACGCGAAAACCCGGTGCGGTACGCACGCGCAATGTCGTCACGACGCTCATGCGCTGCTCCCGCCGAGGCCGCCGGCCAGTTGATGCAGATGGAAGTGATACGGGCCGAGCTTGCCGCCGTAATTGCCCGCGGAAATGCGCAGCAGGCCGCCCGCGCGCCCGAGTCCCGCAGCCGCGACGATGCCCGCCGTCATCGCCGCGCCGACATCCGCTTCGGTGAGTCCGTCGATCACGATTTCGAGCACGCAGCCCACTTCCGCGCTCAACTCGCTGCGCGCGGAGAGGCCGGCGAGCGTGGGACAGAACGCGTCGTTGGTGGACGCGGTCGCGCCTTTGTACTTCGAGCCGACCTTCGATCCCGACCGCACGACGCCGCCAGGAAACGGCAGGATCACGCTCGGCAGGCGGCGCATCGCGTCGACGGCGGCTTCGGCGGCGGCGAGCGCAGCGTCGATGTCGCGCGCGAGCAGGATCAGATTGCCGCCGCCCACGGCCTTCACCGTGGGCGCGGTTTCTTCGCAGACGAACTCGCCGTCCATCACCGGCACGCGCCAGTAACGCGTGTCCCCGAGCATCTTCGAAATCTGCCAGCCGTCGCCGAAAAAGCGCAGGTTCTTGCCGAGCGGCGCGAGATCCGACAGCGGCGCGCGGCTCGTTTGCGGATCGATGCCGCGATACACGGCCGTGGTCGGACACGTGAGCACGCATTGGCCGACGCGCCGCTCGATCTGCTTCGCCAGTTCCTTCGACGACACCGCGAACAGCAGCACCGCGACGCCTGGCCGACCATCCGGCGTGTCGTCGCCCTCGAGCGTGCGTTCGATGCCGGCCTCGCAGCCGCAGCCGATCACCGAGGTCGCGAAGCCCGTCAGCGAGTGCGCCGCGTTCATCGCCCACGCCGGCGTATGCGCGGTGATGACGAGCCGCGTCGCCTTCATCGGAAACGCTTCGGCGAAGGTGGCGTCGATCGTGGTGCCGTTGATCTGCAGGGTCGGCGTGTCGCTCATCGTGTGCGGGTCACGGTTCGGGGTGACGGTCGTCGGGTCAGCGGTTTCAGCCATGTCGTTGACCGTTCGCGAAGCATTCGACCGGCAACAGCTTGCCGCCGCGGCAGCAGTGGCAGATCTCGTCGTCGCCGATTGCGGCATGCGCGAAGTTGCTCGCGAGATTCGCTTCGCTGTACGCGCGGATTCGCTTCTCGATGCCGCGGTCGAATTCGGGCGACACGAAATGGATGCCGCCCGTCGGCGTCGAGACGAGCGTGCCGTCGCGCGCGACCAGTTCGCCGTCCTTGAACACATAAGCGGGCGACGTGAACATCCGCTCGCGGTCGGCATCGTCGCGATACACGGCGATGTCCGCCGCCGCGCCCACGCCGAGATGGCCGCGGTCCTTCAGGCCGAGCAGACGCGCCGGCCCCGCGCGCGTGATGGTCGCGATCTCGTACAGCGAGAATTCGCGCGTCAGTTGCGGCAACGCGCTCGCCACTTGCGCGTCGGGATGCAGCTTCGCGAGTTGCTCGTCGCGAAACGATTTGTCCATCAGCAGACGAATCAGATGCGGATAGCTCGTAAACGGTCCGCCGTTCGGATGATCGGTCGTCATCGCGACGCGCCACGGGTCGTCCACCAGCAGAAAGATTTCGAGCCCGATGATCCACTGCAACGCATTCACGTAGCTCTGCTCGCGATAGCGGAACGGCACCACGCCGCAGCCGGCGTCGCATTCGATGTCGCCGACCACCCACTTGTGCGGCCGCGCAAGCGGCGCGTTGCGGAACTGCATCATGGTGTCGCCGGAAGCGGTGACAGTCTGCCCGAAGATGATCTGACCGACGTCGATGGACACATTCGGCCGCGCATTCACGGCTTCCGCGATGCGCCGCGCGCCCGACGAAAACTTCTGCGGCCCTTCTACGCCATAGCTATGAAACTGGATATGCGTGAGGTGGATCGGCAGGCCGTCGGCGGCGTCCATCGTCGCGATGGTCGAATCGATGTTGCCGGGCACGCCGAGATTGCTCGCGTGCACATGCAGCGGATGCGGCACGCGCAGTTCGGTGAGCGCGCGTGTCAGCGTGTGCAGCACTTCGCGCGGCGTGATGCCGTAATGTACGTGCGGTTCGTCGACATCGAGCGAGCGCTGGTTGAACTTGAACGCCGAGATGCCGCCTGGATTCACGACCTTCACGCCGAGCGCCTTGCTCGCATGAATCGTCCAGCCGACGTAGTCGCGCAGACGCTCGAAATCGTCGCGCGCGGCCAGCATTTGCAGGAACAGCTCGTCGTTGCCGAGCATCACGTACGCGCCGTGATCGATGATCGGCGTGTCGCCCATCTCGAGGTGCGTGTGGCGCGCGTTGGAGGCGATCATCGCCGGTTCGAATGCGGCCGTGTAGCCCATTTCGGCGTAACGGTAGCCGGTTGCGAGCGTGCCGGGCGCGCAGACGCCGCAAGACGGCAGGCGCAGATAGCGGCCGTTGGCGTCCTGCACGGATTCGTAGGATGCGTCGCGCACGGGATCGTCGCGATGATCTTCTGGCAGCAGGAGACGTGACAGATTGGTCTTGCCGCCGCCGATATGCGAATGCATGTCGATGCCGCCCGCCATCACGATCATGCCGGTCGCGTCGTATTCGCGGTCGGCTGGAGCGTTCGCGGGGACGTCGACGATGCGGCCGTCGCGGATCGCCAGGTCGCGGCGCTCGCCGTCGACGCCGTTGGCCGGATCGAAGAGGGTGCCGCCCTTGAGGCGGATGAGCGTCATGGCTGGGCCTCTGCGTGAGACGCGGCGAGCGGCGTGGCCAGCAGCGCGCCAAGCTTTGCGGCAATCGTCGCGACTGATGGAAGCGCAGTGCGGCGAGCCGCCGAGAGCGGCATCACGACCGAGCTGTCCACCCGGAACAGATGCCCGCCGCTGTCCACAGCCGGTGTCGCCACCGGAATAAACACGGTGTTCTTGCCGCGAGCCGCCGCGCGCTGCGCGAGAGCCGGATGCCCGAGCACGATGAGCGGCACATCGTCGGCAAGCGCTTCGGGCCACGCGGGCGGCGCGAAACTCGCGACCCACAAGAGCGCGTCGACTTCGCGATCCGCGAGCAGTCTTTCGGTACGATAGCGATACGGCTCGTAGTCGAGCGGCGCAGTCCCCGCGATACGCGCCGGTGTCGATACGCGAGTGCGAAGCGGCAGGCCCGAGAGCCATGTCACCGTCTGGTTGACCGTCAACGCGCCGTCATCGCCGCCGAGCGCGAGGCCGCCCGCGCGCGACTTTAGATTCGACGCCTTCACGATCCGGTTCAACGCTTCGATCAGCAACGCCGCATGAGGGCCGGGCAACGACGCGGGTTCGTACACGAGCACCGTGTAGCGCGCGGCATCGATGCGAGCCTGTAGCGCCTGCAACGCGGCAAGCGTGCGCTGCGCGGCTTGCGCATCGGCGACGTCCTGATGCAGCGAAGTCGGCGGACGGCGATCGCTGATCGTCGACCACAGCGCGAGCGTATCGAACGGATCGGCGTCGGGCAAAATCGACTCGACCCGCACATGCTCGCAGCCAGGTCCACTCGCCGCCGGGTCCGCTTCGCAGCCGATGAACACGAGCTCGCGCGGCGTCGTCGTTCCCTCGATGGTTCGCGTGAAAAAGCGCGGATAGCGCCGCGATGGCTGGCAGCCGAAAAACAGCAGCAAATCGGCGCGCGACCGCACTTCGGAAAGCGTCGTGAAGAACGAGCCGCGGTCCTGAAGCGCGAGCGTCGCGGCGCTCATTGCATCGCCATGCCGATGATCGAGGATCGCGCCGCAGCCGGCAGCGAGCGTGTACAGCGCACGCGCGCCGGCCACATCGGTCGCCAATGCGCCGAACAGCGGCCGCGGCGCTGACGACAGAATGTGCGCCGCGCGCGTGAGCGCCGCGTCGAGGTCCACCGCGTTTCCGTCGATGCTCGCACTGCATTGCGCATCCGCGGCGCCATAGTGCGTGAGCGCTTCCAGGAGGCGCGGGCAGTCGGTGTTCTGCGCGGCGAGCGTCGCGTCGTCACGCGATTCGATCGCGAGGTCATCGCAGAGCAGCGGACAGAACGGGCAGGTCCAGTCGCGCGTGATCGACGCGGCGGCCGAGGTGGCCGCGCCCGAGGGGCTGGTCGTCGACGGATCGGTGGGCGAGAGGTGCATGGGGCGACTTTTAGCAAGCTCCATGCCGACGCGTTTCATCGCGCGGCAATAGTGCGGTGCAAATGCATGGTGCTTAGGTCGCGTTGTGCTTGAATGTGTATGCCGGGCGAACGGCCGCGAGGGCGCGCCGTGTCCGAACTCAGACCCACAAACGCCTGCCGATTGAACAGCGTGCCCGACTTCGCGAAGGCCGCCCGCTGCGCCGCGCCGCGCTATGCGCCTGCGTTGTCCGCGTACAGGTTGTGTGCCGTTCTGGAGCAGAGTGTCACCCGTGGCCGGCGAAAGCACGATAAAGCCTGGCCGTTGTTTACCACCGCACCGCTTCCGCCGATTGGCATGGAACTTGTTTTGCTCGCCTACGTCGACGCTGCGAGCGGCAGGCCGATGCGGCCATCGTGCAGCGCCGACGCGACGAGCCAAGCGCTTGCGCCGGTACGGGCCGCAGCAGCCAGATCGCCGCGATCGCGAATGCCGCCCGCGCCGATCACCTGAGTATCGGCAGGCGCGCTGGCTCGGATGCGTTCGAAGGTGGCGAGATCGGGACCGTCGTAGCTGCCGACCTGATCGAGCGTCATCGCGATGACTCTGCGCGGCCACCATGAGCGCGCGGGCTCATGGCATTCGTGAGCGGCAGCGGCGCTAAGCAGTTGGCCGGCGCGATGGTCGAGCGAGAGGATCGGCGAGGTTGGCGAGGCTGGCGAGGTTGGCGACGCGGTTGTTTCGGCGGCGCGCAGTGCGTGAATGTCTTGCAACGATTCGGTGCCGAATACCGGCACGAGCGTCGCGAGCGCGTGCTGTGAGTGCTGCGGGTGTTGCGGGTGCTGATTGCTTGCGTCGATGCGCGCGAACAGCGCCTGCATCGACGCGAAGTCGGCATAGCCCGCGTCGAGCCAGATGTCGATGCCGGGCAGCGCGGCGCGCAACGCGGCAAGCGTCTCGATGTGAGCGCGCCGCTGAAGGATCGCGCCGAGGTCGGCGATGTAGAGCGTGCGGGCGCCGCTTGCAGCAAGCAGCGCGCGGGCGATGGCAAGCGGCTCGCTGGTGGCGGCAAGCGACGAACGTATCGGCAGATAGGCGCTCCGTTCGCCGCGCACCGCGCGCACGACGTGGCCGTCGAGCAGATCGAGAACCGGTATCACCTGCATAGGGGCGCGTCCTTTGACCAAGATCTTTGTCTTCGAGTATCTCACCGGCGGCGGCATCGACCCGGCATTGGCCGGCGCGGCGAGTCTCGCCGACCTTAGCGCGCTGATCGTCGAAGGCCGCGTGATGCGCGACGCGCTGGTCGCGGACCTGCGTCAACTCGACGATGTCGAGGTGAGCTTCGCAACCTCGCGCTTCGAAAACGTCGACCCCGCGCTCGCTCATTGTATGGCCGCGCCGGGCGAATCGATGACGGCTTTCGTCGCGCGCGCGGCTCGCGAACATGACTACGCATGGATCGTCGCGCCCGAATGCGACGGCTTGCTGCTGCATCTGTACGACGCGGTCGGCGCGGCGCGCTGGCTCGGCTGCGCGAAGGAAGCGATCCGCGTCACGTCGAGCAAGAGCGCGACCGCCGCGTGCCTCGCCATGCACGGCATTGCGACCACGCCGGCCATCGAGCCCGGTCATGCGGCGGCCCATGCAGCGGCCCACGCGGGGCGCAAGTGGGTCGTGAAGCCGGATGACGGCGCGGGCGGACTCGACACCTTCGTATTCGACGATTTCGCCGAAGCCTGCACCGAATACGATGCGCGCGCGGCAGCGGCGCGTAATCCGGTGTTGCAGGAGTGGGTCGACGGCGAGCCGCTGAGCCTTTCGCTGATCTGCGACGGCAAAGGCGTCGAACTTGTCAGCATCAACCGGCAACGGATCGGGCTCTCGGAGAGCAAGGCGCCTGGGCAGCGCGCGAGCATCGTCGAATTCGACGGCGTGACGGTCAATCAGATCGACAAGGCCAGCGACCAGGGACGGGTGCTGCGCGAACTCGCTCATCGCGTCGCGGAGGCGATACCGGGGCTGCGCGGGTTTGCCGGAATCGATGTGGTGTGGCATCCGTCGCGCGGTCCTGTGGTCATCGAGGTCAATCCGCGACTGACCGTGGCTTATGCGGGTTTGTCGGCGGCGCTTGGGCGCAACCTTTCCGCGGTGTTGCTGGGCGCGCATGGGGTTCGGGTCGGAGAACCTCGCGAAACCACGAGCGCGGCGGCGCGCGAGTTCGACACTCACTCCGCTTGCGGAGCGCAGCCATGAACGCGCCGCGCATGGAACCGGTAGGCCGCTCGCCGGTGTTCGGCTGGGACGTCGGCGGCGCGCATGTGAAGGTGTCGATGAGCGATGCCGACGGCGTGCTGCTCGACGTCGGCCAGTGGGCCTGCCCGTTGTGGCAAGGGCTCGAACATCTCGAGCGCACGATCGACCTTGTATTCGAGCGCTGGCCGGTCGCGAAGACCTACGCGGCGCGTCATGCGGTGACGATGACCGGCGAAATGGTCGACCTCTTCGAGGACCGCTCGCAAGGCGTGCGCGCGATCGCCGCCGCACTGGCGCAGCGGCTCGGGCCGCGCGTCGCTTTTTACGCGGGCGAGGCCGGCTGGTTGACGCGCGAGACGTGCGCGGCCGGCTGGCGCAGCGTCGCGTCGGCGAACTGGCTCGCGACCGCGCACTGGCTCGCGACGCGCGTGCCGAATGCGTTGCTGATCGACATCGGCAGCACGACGACCGACATCATTCCGGTCGCGAACGGGCGTGTGGTTGCGCGCGCATCGACGGATGCCGGGCGGCTCGCGACCGGCGAACTCGTGTATCAGGGCGTGGTGCGCACGCCGCTGTGTGGCATCGCGCGGCGCATCGAATTCGGCGGCGCGGCCGTCAACGTGATGAACGAATGGTTCGCGAGCACCGCCGACGTCTACCGGCTCACGGGCGAACTCGCGCCGCAATACGACCTCTACCCGAGCGCCGACAACGGCCCGAAAACCGAATTGGCGAGCCGAAGGCGGATCGCGCGGATGATCGGCCGTGACGCGCACGAAACGAGTCCCGCCGAATGGCGCGCGTTCGCGTTGCGCTGGCGCGAGCTGCAATTGCGCGAGATCGGCGCGAACCTGACGCGCGTCACGGCCGCGCATCCCGAACTGGCCGCCGCGCCGCTGGTGGGCGCGGGCTGCGGACGTTTTCTCGCGGCGGCGCTCGCGCGCGAGGAGGCGCGCGGCTACATCGATTTCGGCACGCTCGCGGGAGGCGCGGCGGATCAGGCGGAGTGGGCGGCGACGTGTGCGCCGAGCGTCGCGGTGGGTTTGCTGGCAGCGGCGCGGTATGGGAATGCGGGCGACGTGACGGCCGGCGAGGGCGCCGCGAGCGTCGATGCGGCTTTTCGCGCCGCGTGAAGGGGACGCGGCCGATGCAGTGATTGTGGCTAGAGGAAAACGCAGGCAAACGGCACAAACCATCCACAGGAGGACCGGCATAGAAGCAAACAGGCAGCGAAGCGGACAAGCAAACGAGGTTAATCGCAAACGAGGACGACGATCATGTGGGTGGTCAAGATCGGGGGCAGCCTGAGTCATGAGCCGGCGCTGCGCCAATGGCTCATGGAGCTATGCGAGGTGGGGGGCGGGCGCATCGTCATCGTTCCCGGCGGCGGCGATTTCGCGGACAAGGTGCGCCAGTACCAGAGCGAGTGGTGTTTCGACGACCTCGCCGCGCACAACATGTGTCTGCTCGCGATGACCCAGTACGCGCTTCTGATGCAGGGCGTGCTGCCCGAACTCGTGCTGGCATCGAGCGAGGCGAAGATCCGCCGCGCGCTGCGCGATGGGCACGTCGCCGTCTGGGTGCCGACCGCGCTGATGCGCGACACGCCCGACGCGATGAGCAACTGGGACACGACCTCGGACAGCCTCGCCGCCTGGCTCTCGACGATGCTCAACGCCGAGCGCCTGATCGTCGTGAAGTCGTGCCCGATAGCGGGAAACGAACGGCTCGACGCGCTCGCGGCGTCGGGCGTGGTGGACCGCCGTTTCGTCGATTACGTGAACGAAGCGAACTATGTGGTCGAGCTTTTCAACAAGGACAACGTCGAATTGATGAGAGACCGGCTGTTGAATACGCCGGTGATTTGAAGGCTGCCGCAGTGGTGCATGCGTTACCTGCACGACATGCGGCTCTTGCGGCGAGCCGTTGTCGCCCCGCGCGCTCATTAAACGCCGAGCGTACCCACCACCACAGAATCCACGTCGCCACCCGCGCCTCGAACGCCGCCCGATCCGCTATGCAGCGCATCCGCCCAATCGGCGACGCGTTGCGGATCGAGCCGCGAGCGCCGGCCATCGACGCACAACGCCGTGCGAAAGCCCGCCACATCCGGCGCAAGCGCGCGAATCTGTTCCAGTTGAGCGAGGCCCAGCGAGCCGGCGAGGCCGCACATCGCGCCTTGCTGGCGCACGAGCCGCAGCCAGCGCGCGAGCGAATCGCTGTCCACGTGATCGAATAACGTACTGCCGTCTTTCGTCGAGGTGTCGAACATCACGCCGACAAAACCAAGCGACGCGGCATGCGCGACCAGTTCACCCTCCATGCCGCCGTCGCACAGCAGCACCGGCACGACCGCCGCCGGCAGATTCGCGAGTTGTTCGAGGCAACGGCGCGCGGCCGGTCCGGGCGTCACGCCGACCTTCACGTAATCGACGCCCGTATCGCTCACATCGATCACGCGCGCGGCGATTTCGTCGAGCGCTTCCGGCGGAAGGTCGCCGATCGTCGCGCTGATCGGCTTGACCGGATAGCGGGCGCGCAGCTCCCGGACGATCCGCGCAATATCGCCAATCGACAAACCGCCCAACGCGCCCGCGTTCGGCTCTTTCAGGTCGATCAGGTCCGCGCCGGCGCGGGCCGCGTCGAATGCTTCGTCGTGCGAGCGGACGCTCGCAAGCAATGCCGTCATCGGTGTTCTCCGAAAAAAGCGGAAAAAGCGGGAGGGATACGAAATAAGCGAACTAGGCGGCCTGGCCGCCGGGCGATGCAAGCCGCTCGCGATGTCGCGCGATCGCCGAAGTGAGCCATCCCCACGCGGTGCGTTCAATGTCGCCGGCGGTTTTGTCGATGGCGATCTGCAGATAGGCCATCTCGCGATCGACCTTGTCGGCCGGCAGCATGAAGAGCCGGCTCACGAGAATCGAGCCTTCGACGACCGCCGCCTGCGCGCGGTTAAAGCCCGTGAAGGGCGCATGCGTTTCGCGGTGCGCGCATTTCATCCGCAGCACGGGGCGCTCGTTGTCGTCGCGTAGTTCGTGCAGTTCGAGCTCGGCGTGCGCGAGCGATTCGGCGAGTCTCACGCTCGCGACGCGGCTCGCGGCGAGCGTCGGCCAGTCGGTTGCGCAATGCGTGACGCAGCCGGCGAAAACGCGGACGTCGGTGGTGAAGTTGAGAACCGCCGCGCGCGTGGCGACGATATTGTCGAGCGTGACGGACGGACGAAAAGGCGACAGGATGACGAAGTCGCCCTCGTAACGGGCTCCCATCGGCGCGACATGTGGACGGCCATCGCTCGCTGCGGTAGTGACGATCGTTTCGTGGATCATGGATGGGAACGCATGTCGTGGCAGCACGTCAGGCCGCCCGTATGGCTGACGATTAACAATCGGTCCGCAGAGGGGCCGCATTACGCGGCCCATGCGGGCTTAACGCGTAGCGATATACATCGTGATTTCGAAACCAAAACGCATATCGGTGTAGCTCGGAGTCGTCCATTGCATATGTGCTTCCTCCATCGGTTGATACAGCGTCACGCCGTCGGTCCGGCAAGGCGCCGGACTTCATGGGCATCATCGGCTACGCAAGGTTCGTGCCGCAATGGCAATCGCACTCGATGCAGCCGATGCCGCGCCGCGACACGGTTTTCGCCGGATAGCGGCGGCGGTAGCTTCGCACACCGCGTGGATGCCTGACGGCATTTCGTGCGGCGCACTGTTCCGATAATGCAGCAAAGTGTGCCACCGCGCAGCAAAGACCCTGGTGCGGGTGTCACTTAGGGTTTCCGCCTGTTTTAAGACCGTGAAGCGAGGCAGGGCGCTTGGCTGCGACCAAAAATTTACGTTTGCGTCGCCGCGCAAAGATATGTTTCTGGATCGTCCGTAAGGATTGCGAATGCAAAACGGAAACCATGAACGAGAGATCTATGGGGTGCGGCAAGCGTCGGTGTCCGGTCTGTTATCCCAAGTGGCAAGAAGAGGAACAAGAAGCGAGGCGGAAAGCGGCGGAAGATAAGCAGGACTGCATCAACTGTTGGCTCAACCTTCAAAAGCGGGCCGAGGAGATTGCCTCCAGCGCCGACCCCGTCGCACGAAACAGGCGCATCAATGCCGCGTACGCCCAGCTATGGTGGAACGACCGCCGTTTTCAGTGGGCGGGTCTGGCGGCGTTCGCATCGAAGCAGGTCGGCTGCGGCCTGCTCAATGCCGCGGACATGATCAAAAAATCGAATCGGCAGCGCGACGCATATCAACGCTGGGAGAAGGAAACGCCGCGCCTCGAAAGAATGTCGCCTTACGGCAGTCCGCGCATGCCGTTGCCCGATCAGGCGGCGGGCGAAGCTGCGACCAGGGTGTATCAAATGCTCGGCAAGGGCAACACGGCGTTGTTCCTCGACATCTGGCCGCTGCACATGTTCTACCGGGAGTTCGGACTCGCTCGCTTCAAACGCTGTCTGCCGGAGAGACAACTGATAAAAAGCTCGGTGTGGTGGCCGATTGGTGAGTCGGTACCGTTCGGCACACCCAGGAAGGAAATCGAAGACGGATTCGCTGCAATAGATCGCGGGGACATCAAGGCGAGCGTGGTGTCCCTCGCACGCCACGAGCAGCTCAATATCTTGCAGCCTGCCATGTACAACGATCCTCTGTTCACCAACCTGTTGCGCGCGAACCAGCTCGCCTGGGCGTTGCATATTCCGACTGGCTCTGCTCAGGAGATTCAGTTGACACTCGCGAACAAGTGCACGCTCAACGGGGCAAACGCTAATAGCGAGGTGTTCAGCAAACAGCCACTCGCGGATCTCGCCGATCCGGTTCAACGCATGGCGTTCGTGCTGCGCGCCGCTGATCGATTTGACGAGTTGCTTCGCCACTCGTTGCAGAAGTATGACGTGGAGAACTCCATTTATCTGATTGCCCACATGAAATGATTACGCGTAAAGGAAAACCTGCATTGTTCGTCTCGCTTGGCGGTGCCGTGCTCATTGGGCTCGTGTGCTTGAGCGCGTATCGCCTGGCTCGTTGCGCTGACCACGTCGTTCTGACGCTAGGCGAACCGTATGAGCACGTGCGCAAGCAGTCACGCTCGACGCTGCCGCCCGTTGTGCCTCGAGTGGGCTGGATGGGTGTCTTGACGCGTCCTGCGCAATTGCGCTTCAGCGATCCGCAGTACGGCTTCGCGACGCCAGCAGCCAGATTTCTGTCGGTCAAATACGATCGCGACGGGATGGTCGAGGGCGTGACTCTCTCACCACAGGTCGACGCCTTGCCGCTTGACGACGTCCTGGCCATTGTCATGGACTTGCAGGATCAATTGCGGCGCGCACATTGGCAAGCGTTCCGCGCCAGCCGCTGGCGCCCCATCGAGAACACCGCGGATTTTCGGCGCGCGATTCGCAACTGCGATGATCCAACTTCCTATTGGAACGGCGGCGCGAAATATCAGATTGCGCTGGACATTCGATGCTTCCGGCCAGAAGGACGGAGAGACAAGGAGCGGTTCCTGATTACGCTTGACCTCAATCGACCGTGGATGGGCGACCGCCCCGACGAATAACGGGCTCGCCCTCTGAATGGCCGTCACACGCCCGCCACGAGCGTTCCCCACGCAACCGCCGCACGTCGACACCCATGCGTCGCTCACAAAACCATCCCACCTGCCAAAACCCCACACCACCCTGTGCGATGAATAACCTATCGCTTAACTCTGCCAAATAAAATCGTGAATTCCCGTCGATGACGACCTTGCCTACAGTGCACACAAGCGCTTCGTTCTTCCGGCAGCGCGCCTGTCCACCATCGAGGATACGTCATGAACGATTTCAGTCAACCGGCGATCGAGTCCCTCCACAAGCCGCGCAATGCGGGCGATCCTCGCGAGCGTTATGCCGCGGGCGTGATGAAGTATCGCGAGATGGGCTACTGGCAACCGGATTACACGCCGAAAGACACCGACGTCATCGCGCTGTTTCGCATCACGCCGCAGCCGGGCGTCGATCCGGAGGAAGCGGCCGCCGCGGTGGCCGGCGAATCGTCGACGGCAACCTGGACCGTGGTCTGGACCGATCGCCTCACCGCGTGCGACATGTACCGCGCCAAAGCGTATCGCGTCGATCCGGTGCCCGCGTCGAGCGCGAGCGAGCCGCAGTACTTCGCGTACATCGCGTATGAACTCGATCTCTTCGAGGAAGGCTCGGTCGCGAACCTGACCGCGTCGATCATCGGCAACGTGTTCGGCTTCAAGCCGCTCAAAGCGCTGCGCCTCGAAGACATGCGCATACCTGTTGCTTATCTGAAGACTTTCCAGGGACCGCCGACGGGCATCGTCGTCGAACGTGAACGGCTCGACAAATATGGCCGGCCATTGCTGGGCGCAACCGTGAAGCCGAAGCTCGGCCTCTCGGGCAAGAACTATGGCCGCGTCGTCTATGAAGGTTTGCGCGGCGGCCTCGATTTCTTGAAGGACGACGAGAACATCAACTCCCAGGCTTTCATGCACTGGCGCGACCGTTTCCTGTTTTCGATGGAAGCGGTGAACCGCGCGCAGGCCGAAACCGGCGAGGTGAAGGGGCACTACCTGAACGTCACCGCGGGCACGATGGAAGACATGTACGAGCGCGCCGAATTCGCGAAGCAACTGGGCTCGTGCATCGTGATGATCGACCTCGTGATCGGCTGGACCGCGATTCAGTCGATGGCGCGCTGGGCGCGCAAGAACGACATGATTCTGCACCTGCATCGCGCGGGACACAGCACGTACACGCGGCAACGCAATCACGGCATTTCGTTTCGCGTGATCGCGAAGTGGCTGCGCATGGCGGGCGTCGATCACGCGCATGCGGGCACCGCGGTCGGCAAGCTCGAAGGCGATCCGCTGACCGTGCAGGGCTTTTACAACGTGTGCCGCGAGGCGCATAACGAAGTGGACCTGTCGCGCGGCATCTTCTTCGATCAGCCGTGGGCCGGTTTGCGCAAGGTGATGCCGGTGGCCTCGGGCGGCATCCACGCAGGGCAGATGCATCAACTGCTCGATCTGTTCGGCGACGACGCGATCCTGCAGTTCGGCGGCGGCACCATCGGTCATCCGGGCGGCATTCAGGCGGGCGCTGTTGCCAATCGCGTCGCGCTCGAGTGCATGGTGAAGGCGCGCAACGAAGGGCGCGACATCCGTCAGGAAGGGCCGGAGATTCTGGAAGCAGCGGCGCGCTGGTGCGGGCCGCTCAAGCAGGCGCTCGATACGTGGCGCGACGTGACCTTCAACTACGCGTCGACTGACTCGCCGGATTTCGCGGCCACGCCGACGGCAGCCTAGGTCGTTAAGCAGCTTAAACCCCGCATCAAAAGATCACGGATGCAAGTTCGCAGCGGTGCCGACGCACCGCGCGTGACACCGCTTGCGCCGTCCGAACGTTGCAGTCAATCAATCGCGAGGTACGTCATGCGTATTACACAGGGCACGTTCTCCTTCCTGCCTGAATTGACCGACGAGGAAATCGGCTTGCAGATCGACTATGCATTGAGCCAGGGCTGGGCCTGTTCCGTCGAATTCACCGACGACCCGCATCCGCGCAATACGTATTGGGAAATGTGGGGCCTGCCGATGTTCGACCTGCACGATGCAGCCGGCGTGCTGCAGGAAGTAAAAGCGTGCCGCGCGGCAAGGCCCGATCATTACATCAAGGTCAATGCGTTCGATTCGGTGCGCGGCTTCGAGACGATGCGCCTGTCGTTCATCGTCAATCGTCCCGATCATGAGCCGGGCTTCCGTCTGACGCGTCAGGACGGGCCAGGACGCTTGCAACACTACGGCCTTGCAGGCTATGCGAGCGACCGGCCTTCGGGCGAACGCTACGGCACGGAGCATTGACACATGAACCTCGCGCTGCCGCCCCATATCGATCTCGCCGCGCTGTATCGCGACTCGGGCATCGGCGACGTGCTCGCGGAACTCGACCGCGATCTCGTCGGGCTCGTGCCGGTCAAGACGCGCATCCGCGAGATTGCCGCGCATCTGCTGGTCGAGCGTGCGCGCGAATCGCTCGGTCTCGCGAGCGGCGCGCCGACGCTGCACATGTGTTTCTCGGGCAATCCGGGCACGGGCAAAACCACGGTCGCGCTGCGCATGGCCGAGGTCTTGCACCGGCTCGGCTACATTCGCCGCAATCATCTGGTGTCGGTCACGCGCGACGATCTGGTCGGCCAGTACATCGGCCACACCGCGCCAAAAACGCGCGATGTGCTGAAGCGCGCGATGGGCGGCGTGCTGTTCATTGACGAAGCGTATTACCTGTACCGTCCCGAGAACGAACGCGACTACGGTCAGGAAGCGATAGAAATCCTGCTGCAAACGATGGAAAACCAGCGCGACGATCTCGTCGTGATCCTCGCCGGTTACGCGTCGCGGATGGAAGTGTTCTTCGAGAGCAATCCGGGTTTTCGCTCGCGCATCGCGCATCACATCACGTTTCCCGATTACGGCGACGCGGAATTGCTCGACATTGCCGAGCGCATGCTCGCGACGATGCATTACCGCTTCGACACGGATTCGCGGCGCGCTTTCGCGGACTACCTCGCATTGCGCACGCGTCAGCCGAATTTTGCCAATGCGCGCTCGGTGCGCAATGCTCTCGACCGCTCGCGGCTGCGCCAGGCCAATCGTCTTTTCGCGAGAGCGATCGACGGCGGCGCGCCAATCGACGCAGCCGCGTTGACGCTGATCGCAGCCGAGGACATTCGCGCGAGCCGCGTGTTCGCCGAAGCGTCCGCCCATGCGTCGAACGCAGATACGCCCGACGCGCCCGACGCGCCCGATGCGCCCGATGCGCCCGAAGCGCACCACATCACCCCCGCGCCGCCAGGCTGAAACAGAACAACCTCAGGAGATCGCCATGCAAGACGGACGCACGACCCTTTCGAAGTTTCTGATCGACACGCTCGACCGCCAGCCTTGCGCGGCGGGAACCGCGCAAAACGCGGGCCTTTCCGCGCTGCTGATCGACGTGGCCGCGGCCATCAAGTCGATTTCGGCGATGCTCACCAAGGGCGCGCTCGGCGGGCATTACGGCTCGGCGCACAGCGTCAACACGCATGGCGAGGAACAGAAGAAGCTCGACGTCGCCACCAACGAAGTCTTCGTGCAGCACTGCGAGTGGGACGGTCTCCTCGCGGCGATGGCCTCCGAAGAAATGGAGCGCGTCTACACGATTCCGCAGCACTATCCGCGCGGCGACTATCTGCTCGCATTCGATCCGCTCGACGGCTCGTCGAACATCGACATCAACGGCGTAGTCGGGTCGATCTTCTCGGTGCTGCGTCATGTGGACGATCGTCCCGCCGACGCCGAAGAACCCGTGGGCGAATCCGCTTTTTTGCGGCCGGGCCGCGAGCAGGTCGCGGCGGGCTATGCGATCTACGGCCCCTCGACGATGCTCGTGCTGTCGGTCGGCAACGGCACGCATGGCTTCACGCTGGAACGCGACATCGGCAATTTCGTGCTCACGCATTCGAACATCCGCATTCCCGCGGAAACGGCGGAGTTCGCGATCAACGCATCGAACGAACGCTTCTGGGAGCCGCCGGTGCGCCGCTATGTGCAGGAGTGCAAGGACGGACGCACCGGCTGCCGGACCGAGGACTTCAACATGCGCTGGATCGCCTCGATGGTCGCAGAAGTGCATCGCATCCTGATGCGCGGCGGCGTGTTCATGTATCCGCGCGACTCGAAAACGCCCGGCATGCACGGGCGCCTGCGCCTTCTGTACGAAGCGAATCCGATGAGCTTTCTGGTCGAGCAGGCGGGCGGTCTTTCGATTACAGGCCGCGAACGCATTCTCGACGTCGTGCCGCACACATTGCATGGCCGCGTGCCCGTGATTCTCGGCTCGCGCAACGAAGTCGAGCGCATTGGCCGCTATCACGGCGAGTACGACCGTGGCGAGGACCAGCCGTTCACGTCGCCGCTCTTCGGCCGACGCTCGCTGTTTCTGCCGGGCTTCACCGCCTGATTGCGCGCAATGCAGGCTCGCACTGACGCAGAGCGGCCGAACACAACACTACTATCCGGAGACAAGCGCATGTCAATCAAACACCCGATCATCGCGGTGACCGGTTCCAGCGGCGCCGGCACGACGACCGTGATGAAGAGCTTTGCCCATATTTTCAGGCGCGAAAAGATCAACGCGCAGATCGTGGAAGGCGACGCGTTTCACCGCTACGACCGCAACGGCATGCGCGAAGCAATGAAACAGCACGAGCGCGACGGCGTGCCGAACTTCAGCCACTTTGGACCGCAAGCGAATCTGCTGGAAGAACTGGAGGCGCTGTTCGCCAGCTACGGAGAGACCGGCACCGGCAAGTTTCGTCACTACGTGCACGACGAAACGGAGACGCGTCTCTACAAGCAGGATGCCGGCACGTTCACGCCGTGGGAAGACGTGCAGCCCGACACTGACCTGATGTTCTACGAAGGTCTGCACGGCGCGGCGGTGACCGACCACATCGACATCGCGCGGCATGCGGATCTGCTGATTGGCGTGGTGCCGACCATCAACCTCGAATGGATTCAGAAACTGCATCGCGATCAGACCATGCGCGGTTACTCGCATGAGGCGGTCGTCGATACGATCTTGCGGCGCATGCCCGACTACGTGAACTACATCTGCCCGCAGTTTTCCCGCACGCATGTGAATTTCCAGCGCGTGCCGACCGTGGATACGTCGAACCCGTTCATTGCGCGCGAGATTCCGCAGCCCGACGAGAGCTTTGTCGTGATCCGCTTCGCGCGGCCCAAAGGCATCGACTTCCAGTATCTGCTGACCATGTTGCACGACTCGTTCATGTCGCGGCCGAATGTGATCGTCGTCCCCGGCGGCAAGATGGGCCTCGCCATGCAACTGATCTTCACGCCGATGATTCTGCAACTGATCGACCGGCGCTCGCGAGCGTAAGCCGTAACCGCGGCCCCGCCGCAAAGACCCGACGCGAAACACCGGCTTGCTGTTCCAAGGAGACATTCGATGAGCGCCGTCGCAGAATCGCTTGCATTACCTGAAACCCGCCTGATGGCCGACGCGCTGCGCATGCTCGCCATCGACGCCGTCGAAGCGGCGAAGTCGGGTCACCCCGGCATGCCGCTCGGCATGGCCGAGATCGCCGTTGCGTTGTGGGACCGGCATCTGAAACACAATCCGCGCAATCCGGCATGGCCCGACCGCGACCGCTTCGTGCTGTCGAACGGACATGGTTCGATGCTGTTGTACGGGCTGCTGCATCTCACCGGCTACGATCTGCCGATAGACGAACTGAAACGCTTTCGTCAATTGCACAGCAAAACGCCGGGGCATCCCGAAGTGGGCGTGACGCCCGGCGTCGAGACGACCACCGGTCCGCTTGGCCAGGGCCTCGCCAACGCGGTCGGCATGGCGCTCGCGGAAGCGCTGCTCGCGCACGAGTTCAACCGGCCCGGCCATACGATTGTCGATCATCGTACCTATGTATTCGCCGGCGACGGCTGCCTGATGGAAGGCATTTCGCACGAAGCGGCATCGCTTGCGGGCACGCTGAAGCTCGACAAGCTCACGGTGCTCTACGACGACAACGGTATCTCCATCGATGGCCATGTCGCGCAGTGGTTCAACGACGACACGCCCGCGCGCTTTGCCGCTTACGGCTGGCAGGTGGTGCGCGACGTCGACGGTCACGATGCGGACGCGGTCGACCGCGCGCTGCAAGACGCGCGCGCAGCCGGCCGGCCGACGCTGATCTGCTGCCGCACGGTGATCGGCAGAGGCTCGCCTGGCAAAGCGGGCACGCACGATGTGCATGGCGCGCCGCTCGGCGCCGACGAAGTCGCGAACACGCGGCGCGCGCTCGGCTGGCCGTATCCGCCGTTCGTCGTGCCCGAGGAGGCTCGCTCGCAGTGGGATGCGCGCGCTCGCGGCGAGGCGGCCGAAGCCGACTGGAGACGCCGCTTCGAAGCGTATCGCAATCACTATCCGCATGAAGCCGCCGAATTCGAGCGCAGGACGCAAGGCAGGCTGCCCGCGCATTGGCACGATGCCGTTCGCGCGATGCTGCGCGACGCCGACAGCGCGGCGCAAACCATCGCGACGCGCAAGGCTTCGCAGCAGACCATTGCCGTGCTGGCTCGCGCGCTGCCGGAATTGCTCGGCGGCTCGGCGGATCTGACAGGCTCGAATCTGACCAACTGGCAGGCGGCGGTGAACATCCACGCGGACGAAGACGGCCTGCGCGGAGGCAACTATCTGCACTACGGCGTGCGCGAGTTCGGCATGAGCGCGGTGATCAACGGTATCGCGCTGCATCGCGGGCAGATTGCGTTCGGCGGCACGTTTCTCACGTTTTCCGACTACTCGCGCAACGCGCTGCGCATGGCCGCGTTGATGAAGACACGCTCGATATTCGTGTTCACGCACGATTCGATTGGTCTCGGCGAAGACGGGCCGACGCATCAGTCGGTCGAGCACGCGGCGAGCTTGCGGCTGATTCCGGGGCTCGACGTCTGGCGACCGTGCGATACGGTCGAAACCGCGCGCGCGTGGGCCAGCGCGATCGAACGCAATGGGCCGACGTGCCTGCTGCTGAGCCGGCAGAACCTGCCGTTCGTCGCGCGCGACAGCGAACAGATCGACGCAATCGAGCGAGGCGGTTATGTGTTGCGCGATTGGCCGGAGGGTAATGCACAAGCGCGCGCCGTGCTAATCGCTACGGGTTCCGAAGTATCGCTCGCGCTCGACGCGCTCGCGTTGCTCGCCGAAGCGGGCATCGCCGCACGCGTCGTCTCCATGCCGTCGACCAGCGTATTCGACCGGCAGCCGGATGCATGGCGCGAAGCGGTGCTGCCGCCGGGCGTGCCGCGCGTCGCCGTCGAAGCGGGCGTGCGCGCGTTCTGGCGGCAGTACGTGGGCCTTGAAGGCGGCGTCGTGGGTATCGACAGCTTCGGCGAATCCGCGCCCGCTGCCGCGCTGTTCGAACATTTCGCGCTGACCGCGCAAGCCGTGGCCGACGAAGCGCGCCGCGTCGTGCAGCGCTTCGCTTCGCACGAGCGGCACAACAGAATCCAATGATTCGTTCCCGAGGAGTTTGCAATGGCCTTCATCGCACTGCGTCAACTACTGGATCACGCGGCCGAACACGGCTACGGCGTGCCCGCGTTCAACGTCAACAACATGGAGCAGATTCACGCGATCATGCAGGCCGCGGAGGAAACCGCGAGCCCGGTGATCCTGCAAGCGTCGGCGGGCGCGCGAAAGTATGCGGGCGAGCCGTATCTGCGGCATCTGGTGCTCGCCGCGCTCGAGGCGCATCCCGACATTCCGCTCGTGCTGCACCAGGATCACGGCGCGAGCCCGGCCGTGTGTCAGCAGGCAATCCGCTCGGGCTTTACATCGGTGATGATGGACGGCTCGCTGCTGCCCGATCAGAAAACGCCCGCCGCGTATGACTACAACGTCGACGTGAGCCGTCGTGTAGTAGAAGCGGCGCACGCGGTCGGCGTTTCCGTTGAAGGCGAACTGGGTTGCTTAGGTTCGCTCGAAACGGGCACGGCCGGCGAGGAAGACGGCGTCGGCGCGCAAGGCCAACTCACGCGCGACGCTCTGCTGACCGATCCGAGCGAGGCGCAAATTTTCGTCGATGCAACCGGCGTCGATGCGCTCGCCATCGCGATCGGCACATCGCACGGCGCGTATAAATTCAGCCGCCAGCCGACCGGCGATATTCTCGCGATCGACCGCATCGTGCAGATACACGAGCGCATTCCGAATACGCATCTCGTGATGCATGGGTCGTCGTCGGTGCCGCAGGAATGGCTCGCGGTGATCCGCGAATATGGCGGCGAGATTCCGACGACGTATGGCGTGCCCGTCGAGGAAATACAGCGCGGCATTGCGCACGGCGTGCGCAAGGTGAATATCGACACCGACATCCGGCTCGCGATGAGCGGCGCGATGCGCAAGTCGATGGCGAACGCGCGCGGCGAATTCGATCCGCGGGCCGCGTTGAAGGCGGCGACGGCGGCGGCGCGCGGCATTTGCGTCGAGCGCTTCGAGGCGTTCGGTTGCGCGGGGCAGGCGCCGCGCATCAGGCCGTTGCCGCTCGAGGCAATGGCGCGCCGTTATCACTGAACGCAAGGAGACATCATGCGTGATTTTCTGATTGCTCCTTCGCTGCTGTCCGCGGATTTTGCGCGTCTCGCCGACGAGATTCGCGACGTCACCGTGGCCGGCGCGGACTGGGTTCATCTCGACGTAATGGACAACCATTACGTGCCGAATCTGACGGTCGGGCCGCTCGTGTGCGCGGCGATCCGGCCGCATACGCGCGTGCCGATCGACGTGCATCTGATGACGATGCCGGTCGATCCGCTCGTCATCGCCTTTGCGGAAGCCGGCGCGAACACGATCAGTTTTCATCCGGAAGCGTCGCTGCATGTGCACCGGACGATCGAGCTCATCAAGACGCAGGGCGCGCGCGTCGGACTCGCGCTGAATCCGGCTACGCCGCTTGCGGTGCTCGATCATGTGATCGAACGGCTCGACGTGGTGCTCGTGATGTCGGTGAATCCCGGCTTCGGCGGCCAGGCGTTCATACCCGAGACGCTCGCGAAGTTGCGCATGTTGCGTGAACGGGTCGACGCCACGATGCAGCGCACGGGTCGTCCGTTGCTGATCGAAGTGGATGGCGGAGTGAAGGCGTCGAACATCGCGCAGATTGCGGCGGCGGGCGCCGATGTGTTCGTGGCCGGTTCGGCGGTGTTCGGCGCGGACGACTATGCGCGGGCGATCAGCGACATGCGCGGCGAACTTGCGCAAGTGAGCGAATCGGACGAAAGGGCTTTGGCGGAAGTGCGCTGAAAAACTCGGGCGGCTGTTCGGTTTGGGAGAAATCGAACCGAATGGCGTCAGCGTTTTTTCATCGTTTCGCCAGGCGCGCACCATGCCGACAGATCCTGTTCCGGCCGCTCGACGGCGCAACCCCAATCGAGCGGCTGGTCCTGATCGAAGCGCTTGCCGAGACGCCACGCAATCTCGGCGCGCGCCAACTGTACGCCCATATAGAACGCGTGGCCGCCGTCGGCTTCGAGGTGAAGATCGGGGTAGAGCGCGAACGGATCGCCGGCTTTGAGATGACCGTCGCGGTTATAGACGTGGATGCCTTCGTCGCTGACCTGCACACGAAAGTTAGGATCGCGAACATCGCGCGCGAATTCGTCGATTTCCGCCGCGCTATAGGGGAAAGGGCGCTTTGTGTGAACGGTCGCGAGATCGCCGTTGATGCCCTTGGGCAGCATGTGCGCCTCGCGTGCGGCGTGCATCACGCGGCGCGCGACGTCCGCTTCGCGCACCGCGCGCCGCGCGTGCAGGCTGACGGACGTCGTGAGCACCGCGCTCACGCGAAGCTCCGCGGCCATGCCGAGCAGTACCGCGTTGATGCCGCTCGTGTCCGCTTCGGTCAACTCGGTCACGTTGCCGATGCCCATCATGATGGCCACGTCCGGATAGCGTTCGCGCAGCCTGACATAGCGTGCAATCGACGTCGCGAGACCGAACGGAATTGGATCGAGAATCGGATCGGCGAGAAACGCGCGGCCGCGCGCGGCTAAAAGTTCGATGGCTGCGTCGAGCGAAGCAGGGTCGCCCGGATCGCGCGCGACGAGGATCGGCGTGGACGGCACTTCGTCGGCGATCCATAGCGTGTCGAGGTTCAGGCTCATCAGATAGTCCGCGCCCGCCCGGCCGCCGCGCAGCAACTCGTCGGTGCGCATCGAATCGACGCTCACCCGATAGCCTTCGGCTTTCAAACGGCGCACCGCATCCTCGAGATGCGGAAACGGCGTTTCCGGCAGACAGCCGATGTCGATCACATTTGCGCCCTGCGCCGCGTAGTCGCGAGCACGCGCGGCGATGCCGTCGAGATCGAGGCGCGGCGCATCGACGATCTCCGCGAAAATCTCGGTCTCGTAGCGCGACAGGTCGACGGGTTTCGCCTCGCGGCCGAAGAATTGCGGCAGGTCTTTCACTTCTTCCGGTCCGCGTTCGAACGGCACGCCGTAGTGTTCGCTCAGCGCGGCGAGATCGCCACGGCAGCGCCCCGGCACGATCACGCGTTGCGCGGCGAGCGGCGCGGGCACGCGTCGGCGGATCATGTCGGCCGTCATCAGCGCCGCAACCTGCAAACCGATTTCGCGGATTTCCCAACTGAACGGCGTCGGCGCCATGCTTTCGAGCACGCGCACGAGGCTCTTTTCGGCGAGCCGGCCTGTCAGGAAGAGGATGTGGTCCATGTCAGTACGCGCCGAGCCGCCGGGCAGGTTTTTAGCGTGAGAGTGCTTTCATGCAAGATCGAGCATCGCGACCCGTTGATCGAGCGCCGCCTTCAACTCATCCAGCGAGCGCACCACCGTCGTATATTCGAAGCGCGACAGGCGCTCCACATTGTCGAGTTCGATCGCCCGCGGCCGCAGTTCGACCCATTCGTTAGGGCTTTGCGTGACCACGGTCGGCTCGGTATCGCATGCAAAGACGATGCCCGGAATGCACTGCTTGCCCGCCTGAGCGTACATGTTGGTCGGCAGCGTATCGGAGATGCCGAACGCGCACTTGGCCACCGTGTTGCTGGTGGCCGGCGCAATGATCACAGTGTGATACATGCCGTGATACAGCATGCCAACCGGCACGCCGCTCGCGCTCTTGTCGCGGAACACGTTGAAGCGCTCACGCAGTCGCGGCAGCTTCCAGCCGTAGAGCGGCAGCACTTCCTCGGCGGCGGCCGAGAGAAACAGGTCGGTGCGCGGCAAGGCGAGCGCGAGTTCGATCGACTCCTCGAGCAGATGGCCCGAGCCGGTCACGCACCACGCAAAGCGCGCATCGGGCTTGAAGTCCGCGAGATGACGAGCCGGCGCCTGGCTCATGCGTCATGGGCGCGATGCGCGGCATCGCCCGGCGAGCCTTCGGGCGTGGCCGCATCGGAGGTGATTTCGTCGGCCGCGTCGTCGGTTTCCAGGCCGTCGCTGCCCGAGCCGTCGTGCGACAGACGGATCTGCAGGCGCCGCATCTTCCGGTACAGCGTATTGCGGCTGATGCCGAGCGCCTTCGCCACGTTGCTCACGTTCCAGCGGTTTTCCTCGAGCATTGCAAGAACCGTCTCGCGTTCGTTCAACTGAATCGCGTTCAGCGCGGAAAGGTCCGGGTCGTCGTCTGCATGCGGGGCGGGCTGCGCCGCCGCCTGTGGCGCGGCGGGCGACGCTACCTCCGGTTCGCGCTGCGTGACTTCGACGGGCAAATCCTCGCAGCGGATCGGTTGTCCGTCGCATAACGCAATCGCCATTTGCAATACGTGACGCAACTGACGGATGTTGCCGGGCCATGCATAGCTCAGCAACGCCTGCTCGGCTTCCCTCGTCAGCTCCGGCGGATCGTCGTCGGTCTCGGCCGCGAGCAGATGATGAATCAGCGGCAGCTTATCGACGCGCTCCGCGAGCGGCGGCAGATTCAGCTCGACGCCTTTGAGCCGGTAATACAGATCCTCGCGGAATTGCCCGCTGTGCACGAGTTCGAGCAGATTGCGGTGACTCGCGCTGATCAACTGGAAATTGACCTTCACGGTGGTCTCGGCGCCGAGCGGCGTGACCTCGTGTTCTTCGATCACGCGCAGAAGCCGCGCCTGCAACGCAAGCGGCATGTCGCCGATCTCGTCGAGAAAGAGTGTGCCGCCATTGGCCTGCACGATCTTGCCGCGCCGTCCTTCGCGCTGAGCGCCGGTGAACGCGCCGGCCCGATAGCCGAACAGTTCGCTTTCGATCAGGTTCTCCGGCAGCGACGCGCAATTCACCGGCACGAACGGCCCCGACGAATGCGGGCTGATGCTGTGCAGCGCCTGCGCGAAAACTTCCTTGCCGGTTCCCGTTTGCCCTCTGAGGATGATCGGAATCTTGCGTTGCACGACACGCGCGCCGAGCTGAATCTGCGAGGCCATGCGCGGGTCGCCGAATTCCAGGTGCGCGATCTCGTCGAGCCGTGCCGGCGGCGGCCGCTTGTCCGACGCGCTCGCGCGCGGCGTCGATGCCGATGTCGATGCAGATGCCGGACCCGCCACCGCGACGCGCGCGCCGCGGCCCGAGGCGTTTTGCGCGGCCTGTGCGATCAGGAAGAAACGATTGGTCGCGTTGGCGCTGTACACGGTAACCGGATGGAACGAGCCGCGAATGCTGCGTGCGATCATGTCCTCGAGCGATGCATTGAACGCCTCTTCGATGCGCCGTCCGCGCAATTCGCCAAGCGAGCGGAAGCCGAGCTGGAAAAGCGCGCTGCGGTTTGCGGCGAGCACGGTGCTGTCGTCCGCGACCGCGAGCTTGCCGCCGTGCAGCGTGCCGACGAATTCCGGCCGGCTATGAAAGTGGATCATGTTCGCGTGCCGGTAGCGCGCGTCAATCAGACGGTTTTCGATCATCTGCCGCGACATGCCGACGAGCACCAGCGAGTGTTGCTGCAACAGTTTGGAGCGGCTTGTCACGTCGAGCACGCCGGCGATCTCGCCGCTGTCGTCGAAGATCGGCGCGGCGGAGCAGGTGAGCGACGTATAGCGCGGATAGAAATGTTCGTGCTGGCACACCGCGATGCAATCGCGCTCGGCGAGACACGTGCCCATTCCGTTGGTGCCCGCTTCGCGCTCGCTCCACAGCGCGCCGACGCGAAAGCCGTCCGAAGCGACGGCTTCTGCAAACGGCACCGACGAAACCTGATGCACGATCACGCCGCCCGCGTCGACCAGCACGACCGCGAGTTCGGGGTCGGCCAACTGCTGATAGAGCGTGGTCATTTCCAGCTTCGAACACGCGATCAGATCGCCCATCGCCTCGCGGCGCGAGCTTAGTTCGTACTCCGTCAGGATGGGCGGCGTGACGAAACGGGAAGGATCGAGCTGGAATTCATTGACGCAGCGTGCCCACGATTGAGCGACGGGCTCGCTCGTCGGCCGCGTCGCCAACTGATGATTGACGACGTTGAGAATTTCACGGACGTGCATGGAGCTGTCAGCGAGCAACGACATGGGGTTCGTCTCCGTTGCGGCACATTCATGCGCGCCCTGCGTTGCCCTGCGTATTGCTGCTCGCCCGGACTTCGCGTTGCGCGTCTACGTGTACCGCTTTATCGATAATGTCATCCCCTCGCGCCGCGGCTTCTGGGTCCGTATGCGCAGTGAGTAATTCGCCTGTTACCGGTGCTGCTATGGGTGCTGCTACTGGTGCTGCCTGCGACCGTTGTCAGGCGTTGGCTTAAAACTCTACGCCCGATGTCGTTCGTGTTCAATACGAAGTCGCATCAATAGTACAGGCTGCGCCCGCTTTTTGCTTTTAATCAATGCACGCCGCACCGTGCTGCGCGCGCGGCTCATCCTGTACTACTTGCGTTTACCCGGGTTGCATCATTTAACTTGTTGCCGCTAGGCGGCGGAGTACACCATGGACCGTATCGACATCGCTCGCCTCGCGAGCTTCCCAATCGCCGCCTCGGCCGCCTCGACCGCCGACACCGCCGCGCCGCGCGCGAGCGCGCCGTGGGGCGCGCCTTCCGAAGCGCCGCCGGCGGGCCGCATGGACGTCGTGTTCATCGAAAACTTTATCGGTCAGACCATTATAGGAATCGACAGCAGCGAGCTGCACGTGCCGCAACCCGTGCGCATGAATCTGGCGATCGGCGTACCGGCGCTGCGCGCGTGCGCGACCGATCGTATCGAGGACACCATCAACTATGCGGCGGTGCGCGCGGCGTTGCATGCGCTGCTGGAATCGCACGGCGTGCGTCTGCTGGAGGCGCTGGCCGAAGCGGTGGCGCGCCTGCTCATCAACGATTTCGGCGCGCACTGGGTACGCGTGGCGCTTGCCAAGCCGGCCAAATTCGACGACGTCGCGGCGGTCGGCGTGCAGATCGAACGGCAGCGCAGCGACATGCCGAAGCCGGCGGCTGCGCAAAGCGGTCTCGCGGATTATGCGTCGCTAGGTCAAGGGCTGATTCCGAATTGACGTGACGCGCAGCCGAACCGCATGCAATGGCATGGCCGGTTCGGTAGCGCACACTGTGGCGAACATAGTGCGGGCCGCGTGCCCGCGATTCTTCTACTTCGAAGCCGCCGTCTTGTCGGTGCCGAGCCCGCAGCTACGATAAGCGTCGGCCTGCAGCGCGCGGAATTTCTTCGTCTGCGCCTTCGCGTGGTCGACGCGAAACTCGGCGCCGCCTTCGCCGCCCAGCGACGCATACCGGGAAAACGTGGATTGATCGACGAACTCGTCGTAGGGCAGCGCGGTCGCCATTCTGTCGATCACGCACGAGCATTTGTAGACGTTGGCGAAATCGTGTCCGTTGTCGTCCATGCAAGCGAGCACGTATTCGACGCGGCCTGTCGTCGGGTAGTTGTAGCCTCCCGCCGGGCCAGCCGCTTTGGGCGCGTCGCCGTCCGCCCAGGCGAGCGGGGCGGCGAGCGCGATGCAGGCACACGCCGCCAGCGCGCGACATCGTAGGGTCATCTCATGCCTCTTCAAAGCAATTGCACCGTGGCGCACTGCGAAGGTCCGCGCGGCAGCGCTGTGCGGCGGCGTGCGCGCGGACCCCGAGCCATCGATCAGTTGGGCGCAAACGGATGGGCGACGCTGCTCTTCTTCTGTACCACTTCGGCAGCAGTCGGTTCGCCTCTCACCGCGCGTTGGATCGCCTCGCGCGTGGCCTTATAGTTGTACTCCTGAATTTTCTTGTCGTCCTCCGCCTGCCAGTGAATGAACACGCCGACGCACAGGAACAGGTCGTCGGCTTCGTCGGCCGGGATCGTGCCGTCCTCGACGCTGTCCGCGACGGCGAGCGCCACAGCATGCTGCGCTGGACCGAACATCTGCACGGCCTGCTTCGCGCCTTTGATGGTCACCTTGTTGAAGAGGATGGTGTTCGGCTTGGCGAGCAGATTCGGCGCGACGACCGCGAGCAGCGATGTGAAGCCATCCTTATTGTTGGTGAGCGCATTGCAGAATGCGGTTTCCGCAGCGGAACCTCGCGGTCCCATCAGCAAGTCGATGTGTGCGACCTCGTTGCCGTCGCCGACGAGCGACTCTCCTATCAGGACGCGATTGATCTTGGCCATGCTGTTCCTCCGATGAGTGGAATGGGGGACTTGCCGACTGACTGACACGCCGCCCGCGACGCTCCTGGTCCGCGAACGCCCGGCGGCGGTTGATGCACGATGGCATTCACTAACAGGTTCCGTGCCAGTGCGTGGCGGGTTGGCGCTTATGGTGCGCTGTCAGTGCGGCTCGTGTTGTTTTCGTCGTCGAGACAAAGGGCGACGAAGAGCGTCGCCACGGTCAGGTCCGCGCTCGTGCCGGGGTTGATGGCGGCGGCTTTGAGTTCGGCGTCCCATGCGCGCAGTGGGTCGAATGCAGAGGGCGCTTCGAGTGTTTCGAGCGATGCGCCGGTCGCGCCGAGGCGGGCTTGCGCGAGCGCGCTTCGCCATTGCGCATGCCGTTCGCGTGCCGCAAGCGTGACACTCTGCGCCACGGCCGCGCCGTGCTTACGCACAATGTGCGAGTCGGGCCACGTGCTTAGGAAGGTGAGGAATGTGTTTAGGGTGGCGGCGAGCGTGACCTCACGCGCCGCGTTCAGCGCTTGCTCGCCATAAACTTCCCGCAAAGCGCCAAGCCCCGTTTCGAAGATGTCGCGAAAGCCTTCCGCATACTGACGCGCGATGCTGTCGCGCGCGGCGGCGAGCGCCATCGCGTCGCGCAGGCCGACCGTCGGCGCGTCGTGCACCGATTGCTCAGGCGCGTCGCCGAGACCGCCTGGATTTGCCAGCGCGATCGCACGGTACGCGAGGCGCGCGTCGTCAACGTCGAGCCGCGCGAGCACGCGTTCGGTCGCGGCTTGCCATGCGGGCGCCGACAATGGACGCGCAGTCTGTTCGAGCGCCGCCGCGAGCGGCGCGACCAGCAGCAGGATGCCGAGATTCGTATTGCAGCCGACGGCCGCGCGCGTGCGCGTCACCGCGTCGAGCAGGCGCTGGCCGACCGGCGCACCGCGCGCGAGCAGCGCGTCGGCGGCGGCGTCGGCGCTCGCGAGGAACTGCGCGGCGCTCATGCCGTGTCCTTCGCTGTCCACGCTGACGTTGCCGGGCTTCGGCGTGTCCACGTCGAGGCGGCAGGCGGTCAAGAAGGCAGTGCGCATGCGCTCATGCGCCGTGGTGTCGGCATCGCGATGAGCGTCCGGATTCAACCAGCGGCCCGTCCAGCCGCCTGGCTCGTCGGCGCGACCGGATTCCGGCTCAACCATGACGCCCATGCAGCGCCACCACGGCCGCGTCGCCGGTTTCGGCAAGCGCGGACGCGCCGCGCTGCGCCGGCAGCTTGCGAAACAGCAGATCGTCGACGAGCGCAGCCGCAATATCGATCGGCGTCACCGATTGCAGGCCGCGCCACGCCGCCACGCCGTTCACTTCGAGCACGAGCGGCCGGGCGGCGTCGTGCGGATCGGGAATCAGATCGACGCCCGCATAGTCGAGCCCGAGCGCCTCGGCGGCGCGCACGGCGGTTTGCGCGAGCGGCGCGTCAAGCTCGGCGGGCTCGCACGTCGCGCCCTGCGCGAAGTTATGAATCCATCCCTTTCCGCCGGTGCGGCGCATCGCCGCCACCGCGCGCGGGCCGATCACCAGCACGCGCCAGTCGAAGCCGGCGCGGCCGCCGTCGATATAGCGCTGCAGATACGCGACATGGCTATAAGGTTTCAGCGAAGGCAGCGGCGCGAGCAGCGCAGACGCCGCGCGGCGCGCGCCCAGCCGCTTGAGCCCATGACCCTGCGAGCCGAATAGCGGCTTGAGCACGACCTGGCGGCCCGCCGCGGCCTCGCGCATCAGCACGCGCTGCGCGAACGCCGCCGATTCGCCCGCCCACGTCGCGGGCGTCGGCACGCCGTGGCGATGCAGCAGGAAGCTCGTCATCGACTTGTCGACGCTGCGTTCGATCGCGCGCGCGTCGTTATAGACCGGCACGCCCGATTCGCGCAGCGCGTGCAGGATGCCGAGCCGCAGCGTGACCTGCTCAAACGTGCCGCCGGCGATGCCGCGCACGAACACCGCATCGGGCAGCGTATGGCCGAAGCCGGGCAGCACGAGCCCGTGCGGTTGCCATGTCGTATCGATCCGGCAGTCGGCGAGATCGACACAGCGCGCCTCGGCGCCGCGCGCGCGAAACGCTTTTTTCAGGCGTCCGGTGTGCCAGCCGGTTTCGTCGGTCATGATCGCGATGCGCAGCGGGGCCGGCGCGGCTGACGTGTTCGTGCCGCCGTCGTCCTTTTTGTCCTTTTCGTCCGCTTCGGGGCGTGCGAGTGGCAACGGCAAGCTCATGGCTTGCCGCTCCATTGAGCATGCAGCAGATCCGCGTCGACGCTGCCGCCGTGATACGTCGCGCCGCTTTCCAGGCTGCTGACCCACACCTCGGCGGGGGCAAAGAGCGCGGGATCGATCTGATAGAAGTCGTAGTTAAACGACGTGAAGATGTCCGCGAACGGGCGGCCGTGATCGCGCGAGTTCGACGCGGGCAACTCGGCGGCGAGCCGTTTTGCCACCGCATCGTGCCTGACCGTGAGATGCACGCGGCCGCCGTAGAGGATTGCGTCGTTGGTGCGGCCCATCGCCTGAACGCCGTCGGGCGCGGGCGGCGGCAACGGCGCGGAGCCGCCGGCTTCGACCACTTCGTCGAGCGCGACGCCGAGCACGTGCGTCTTGTGCAGCGCAACTTCGACGACGCGCGCCACCACCTGCACCGTTCCCGCGACAGAGTGTGTCGGCGTGGTGACAAGCGTGAGCCGCTCGGGCGCGAGACCGCAGTCGGCGAGCACCTTGTCGATGATCACCTGCGGCGGCAGACGGTCCACTTCCAGCACCAGTGCGCCCCGGTCGTGATGGTCGCGATAGCCGAGTTCCGCGAAGAGCGGTTCCTTGACGGCAAGCGCGCGCGCCGGGCCGGAGCCGAGCGAGAAGAACTTCTTGCCGCCGGTCTGCTCCTTGGTGGCGGCGAGGCTCCATCCCGCGTATTGGCTGCCGAGGCAGGCGAGCACGGGCCATGAGGTGCGCACTTCGATCGTGCTCGGCCACAGCGGCCTTGCGTCCAGGCTCTCGCGCACGGTCACGTGGCCGAGGCCGCCCATGCAGATGCGCGCGATCAGCACGCCCGCCGCGACGCTGCCCGGCGCGGCCACGCCCGCGTCGACGAGCACGGTGCCGTTCTCCGTGCGGCTGACGGCGGCGCCGAAGCGCGGCGCATCGTCGACGAGACGCGCGACGAGGCGTTCGCTGAGCGCGTTGACGCTGAGCGCGGCTGCCAGCGCGGCTGCCAGCGGTGGACGGTTATCGTCAGGTGTGGCAGTGGAGGATGGCACGGTCGGGCTCATGGAAGGGCTCATGGCAGGTTTCGATTCGTTCAAGAACCAGCGTGTGCTGCGCGTCGAGCGCGTGCCGAACGGCGTCCACGGACGCTGCGCGCACGAGCAGCGTGCAGACCGGCTGGCCGGCTTCGAGCCGCGTGCCGGGCATCGGCACGTCGCGGCAGCGCGGATCGCGCAGGCAGGCGTCGCTGAATGCCTCGGACGCCGTGAACGGATGCGGCGCGAACAGCACCTGCTGGCCGGCGCAGCAGGCCGCGCGCGCGGGCTCGGCGGGCAGGCGGCCGAGGCGGCATGCGTCGATATGACAGGTGAGCAGGCCGCGCGGCCACGCTTCGGGCGACGCGGTTTCGTAGAGCGTCATCGTCGACGACGGACGCGTGTTGATCTCGAGCACTTCGAACGACTCGCCGTCGAGCAAAAAGTCGCAACTGTTGATGCCGACGAGTCCGACTCGGGCGCACAGTGCGGCGATCGCCGCGCGCACCCGCATTTCGACGGCCGGCGGCAAGCCGATCGGACCGATGGAGCCGGCATGCACGAAGGGCAGCGTGCCCATCCTGCACGTGAGTTGTTGCGCGAAGCCGATCACGCGAGCGCTGCCGCGCGCGGCGACGAAGAGCGCCGACATCGGGCGGCCACGGCTTTGGCGCTGGAAGTAGGCTTGCGGCGGAGTGTCGTGGGCGAGCGGGTCGCGCGCCGCAACCGCCGCAAGCGGCTCCACATGCGTCCCGCCGCAGCCATCCGCGCGTTTCATCAACCAGCCGTACGCCTCCCGAGGTCGTGTGAACGCAACCTGCGGATGCGGAATCTCCAGCTCGTCGAGCAGCGCAAAAAAACGCCGCGGATTGCGCACCTGAGCGCTGGCGTCGACGGAATTGCCGATGAAGCGCGGCAGACCCGGCGTGCTGCACAACTGCGCGATAAACGGCTCGAGCCCGCTTCCGTCGATCCAGCCGATCAGGCCCGGCAAGCGCGCGCTGCGGGCGAGCGCGTCCGTGAGCCGCGCGACGTCGATCGACAACGGGCCGCCGCCGATGTCGAACCACAGCTCCGACGCCTCGCGCGTGTCGCGGTCACCGAATATATCGAGCGCGACGACGCGCAGGCCCGCGCGCGCGGCGGACTGCGCAAGCATGCGCGCGGACAGCCCAGCCACCGCGACAAACGGCGCACGCGCCAAAGACGTACGCGCCGTCATGGCTGCTCCCGCAACGGCGCCACGCCGCGGTTGTGGTCGTGGTCCGTCAAGCGTGACATGACAAGATCCTGTCGCACGGCGCGCCGCTCAGCCGAGTCCGGCCGCGACGGCGCGGGCCTCGTCGAACGCCTGCGGAAAACTCAAATACACGGGCTTGCCGCCGGTGCGCATCCGCGTGAAGAGCCGGTGCTCGACCTGATACTTGACGTTGCCGATCGCGAGCGCGCCGATGCCGATCGCGCCGCCCGCAGTCGGCACGCCGTCGATCGGCTTGCCGTCGTTCATCACGTTCACGCCGGCAATGCCTTCGGGCGGCACGGCGTTGACATCGGCGGCGATCAGCAGGTGGCGCGCGTGGGCGAGGTCGTCGCGGCTCACCACCTGCACGCCGGCGACAGCCGTCGCCAGTACGATCTCGGCCTCGCCGAGCGCGGCGCGCAGTTCGTCGGACGTCGCCGTGCCCACGCCTTTCGTCACGATCTGGAAGCGCTGATTGAGCTCGTCGCTCACCCGCGTGGCGCGCGCCGCGTCGGTGTGGCTGGCGATGCAAACGTCGGCGCCCAGCGACGCCGCCATCGCCGCCGCCACGCGCCCGACCGCGCCGGTGCCACCGAGAATCAGCACGCGCTTGCCGCCCAGTTCCATGCCGTACGCCTTCGCGAGATGCCGCTCGGCGAGCGCGACGAGCGCGGCGGCGGTCGTGTACGCGCCGCTCGGGTCGGCGAACACCGACACCTCGAACGGCGGCACCATTGCCCGGCGCGCGCTGTCGAGCATGTCGGCGGCGAGCATCACGTCGCGTCCGCCGATGAAGATGCCGGTGCGCGCCACGCCTTTCGGCCCGCGCGAAAAGATCGCGTCCTGCGTAAGGTTCGCCACCATCCCCGCGTCGACGTTGCAGTACGGCACGATGATCTGGTAGCCGGCATCGGCGGCCATGTTCACGTCGAAGGGGCTCATCTGCGGGGTGGCCGTCAGCATGTGCAGGATGTACGGCCGTTCGGCGGGTTTTTCAGTGGTGTCGGACATGGCAGGGGGCTCGTTTCAATGGCGATGTCGTGGATTGCGCAAGGGAAGGGCCGAGAGAAGCCGCGCTCCCGTCGAGGTGACGCAAAAGGCGCGGGCTGGTACGCCATGCTGTTTGCTCGAGTCGCATGTCGTGGCGCGCGTCACGCTGGTGACGTTGATGGCGTTCGTGACGTCCGGGAGTTCGTGACGTGCGTCGCGTCGCGCGCGGTGCTGCGGCATCGCCAGCACGCGCGGACCGTTCGTGAACCGCCCGGTGCACGAATCGCGGCGCGGAGTAAAAGCACTTCATGCTGCGCCGATGCGGTGATGCTGCCGCGCCTCGCTCGAGCGCACGGTGGCGCCGCGATTGCGTCCGCCGACGATCGTGCATTCGATCTGCGGCATGCCGCGCGTCGCTTCGCGCGCGGTGGCGAGCGCGGCTTCGGCGTCGCGCGCGCTGCCGACGATCGCGAAACCCGTCGGACCCCATGAACTCTGGCCGATGCCCGCAGTGCGTTGCGCGGCCACCGCGCGCAGCGCGCGCTCGACGCCGGGGCTCGTGAACACGCCGCCCTGCACGGGCGCGAAATATTCGCCGATGGTCTGCTGCATCTCCGTCAGGCCGTGCGCGAACGGCACGATGTTGCGTTCGGCGGCGCCCGGCAGGATTTTCATCAGCACGAGGTGGCACAGATGCGCGGCGAGTCGCTGAGGAAACGGCGCGAGCGCCGCGAGACCGCGCCGTTCTTCGGGGCCGTGCAGACCTTCTCGCGCGGTGTCGCTGACGAGCAGCACGCGCCAGTTCTCGGGAAACGGCTGGCGTGCAAGTAGCGGCGGCACGCCCGGCCGCAAATCGCCGGACGGCCCGCCGTCGACCAGCAGGCCGCCGGAATCGAAGCCGAGCACGCCGATTCCCGAACGCGCGCCGCGGCCTAGCAGGCTCGCCAGTTCGGACGTCGTCGCCAGATGGCCGAGCAGCCGCACGAACGCCATGCCGACCGCAAGCGCGAGTTGCGTGCCGGAGCCGAGCCCGGTGTGCGCGCGCGGCATCTGCGTGACCTGAATCGCGACCGGCGTGGGGTCGAACGCGGCATGCAGCCGTTCGAGACAGATGGCGATGCGCTCGCGCTCCGCGTCCGATAGTGCGCCGCTAATGCTGTCGCGCTCGGCGAAGCGCGCTTCGATGCGAGTGCCGCCGCCGTCGATCATCAGCCCGACGCTGCCGAACGCGCGCCCAAGCGACGCGTTCGGATCGAGAAAGCCCAGATGCAGCCGCGCGGGGGCGTCGACCGTCACGGTGGCGTCAGGCGAAAGGCGGCGAACGTGAAGCTGCATCGCGAGTGTCCTTGTTCATGCGTGACCCGATGGCGCTCGAGCGGGAGGAATCGTCACACGGCCATTGGTGTGGCCATGACTGTGACTGTGGCCAGGAGCGCGGCCACGAGCGCCACGGCGCGACGCTCGGCGCAGGACGTCAAGCGAAAGGCGTACCAGGCTGCCGCGCGATGCGTCGCGTCAACCGCCTTCCGATGTTTCCGGCGCCTGCGATGGCTTCGGCGCGTCGTACTTGATATAGCGGAAGCGCTGGTCGTCGGTGGGCGTGCCTTCCAGTGGACCGCCCTCGGTGGCCGGCTGCCACTGGATGAACGACTCGATCTTGCCGGCGAGCGCGAAGTCCTTGTCGGTGATGCCCTTCGCCGAATGCGTCTTGAGCTTCACGATCACGAATGCATAGGAGACCGTCAGATCCGGGTGATGCCAGGCGGCCTCCGCGAGATGACCCACCGCGTTTACCACCATCAGCGTTCCCTTCCAGCCTTCGGTGCGGTATTTGCGCCGCAACCAGCCGTCTTCGACATACCAGTGCTGTAGCGGACCGACGAGACGTTGCTGGATCTCGTCGTCGGAATAGACCTTTTCTGTGCTTGCCATGATCGCTGCTCCGCAAATGTTGGATCGCAAAGTCGGATCGCAATGTTGAATCGATCGCTCGGCCTCATGTTGCGCTGCAATTGATGCGCCATGCGACTGGCGGATGGACCGACGCATCGCGCGAACCGCTTTGCATGCAGCCTGCCTCGCGACGGACACGCTTCGTATCGGGCCATGACACAGTATGTCCCACATGCCGCGCATCGGTGGTGTCACGGCGTGACACAGTTGCCGTGCGTCGCCCGTCATTGGTGTTTCATCCACGTGTCACATGCCAAGGCCGACGACGCCCGACGCGCCGCGCGCGGCTTGATGCGATGTGACCGCGCGGCGTTTGACGCTCGCCTCGTAACAGCGCCTGCGCTGTGCGCCGCTGCCGCATCGGCATGGAATATGCGTTGGCCGACATGCGCCGCAAAACCCGACAACGATCGGGAATGGCGTTGATCGTTACCCTGCTCCGTGGTGGCGCGCCCGGTGCTGCGAGGTAGCGTGGGTCATTCGTGAGTTGAACAGCAAGACCATTCTGGAGGAGACATGAACTTACGCACCACGGTTCTTGGGCTCGCGATCCTCGCGTCGGCAGCCTTGAGCTCTATCGTTGCACAGGCCGATTCGCAGCTCGACGGGCTCATGAAAAGTCCGTCTAACTGGGCGGCTCAGGCAGGCGATTATGCCAACCACCGCTACAGCCCACTCAAGCAGATCAACGAAAGCAACGTCGGCAAACTTCAGGTCGCATGGACCATGTCGACCGGCGTGCTGCGCGGCCATGAAGGCGCGCCGCTCGTGATCGGCGACACCATGTATATCCACTCGCCGTTCCCTAACAAGGTGATTGCGATCAACCTCAAGGATCAGACTTTCATCTGGCAGTACCAGCCGAAACAGGACGACTCGGTTGTGTCCGTGATGTGCTGCGACACGGTTAATCGCGGACTCGCTTATGGCGACGGCAAGATCTTCCTGCAACAGGCCGACACCAAGCTCGTCGCGTTGAACGCGAAAACCGGCGACGTCGTGTGGAGCGCGCAGAACGGCAATCCGAAAGCCGGCGAAACCAACACCAATGCGCCGCACGTATTCGGCGACAAGGTGCTGACGGGCATCTCGGGCGGCGAGTTCGGCGTTCGCGGACGCCTGATCGCCTACGACATCAAGACGGGCAAGCCGGTCTGGACCGCATTTAGCACGGGCCCGGACAAGGACATGCTGATGGACCCCGACAAGACGATGACCTACACCGACGGCAAGATGGTGCCGGTTGGCGCAGACTCGTCGCTGAAGTCATGGAAGGGCGATCAGTGGAAGCTGGGCGGCGGCACCACGTGGGGCTGGTATGCGTGGGACCCGAAGCTCAACCTTGTCTACTACGGCACCGGCAATCCGGGCACATGGAACCCGACGCAGCGTCCCGGCGACAACAAGTGGTCGATGTCGATCATGGCCCGCGATCTGAATACCGGCATGGCGAAGTGGGTCTATCAGATGACGCCTCACGACGAGTGGGACTATGACGGCGTCAATGAAATGATCCTGTCGGATCTGACCATCGACGGCAAGAAGGTGCCCGCCATCGTTCACTTCGACCGCAACGGCTTCGGCTACACGTTGAACCGCGAGAGCGGCCAACTGCTCGTCGCGCAGAAGTACGATCCGGCCGTGAACTGGGCGGACAGCGTGGACCTGAAGAGCGGCAAGCCGATCCGCAATGCGGCTTATTCGACGCAGGCAGCCGGTTCGGATCACAACGTGAAGGGCATCTGTCCGGCGGCGCTCGGCTCGAAGGACCAGCAGCCCGCGGCGTTCGACCCGAACTCGAGCCTCTTCCTCGTGCCGACGAATCACGTTTGCATGGACTACGAACCGTTCGATGTCGATTACGTGTCGGGTCAGCCGTATGTGGGCGCGACGCTGTCGATGTATCCGGGTCCGAACGAGAACAACGCGATGGGCAACTTCATCGCGTGGGATGCGGCGAAGGGCAAGATCGTCTGGTCCAAGCCGGAGAAGTTCTCGGTGTGGTCGGGCGCGCTCGCTACCGCTGGCGGCATCGCGTTCTACGGCACGCTCGAAGGCTACCTGAAGGCAGTCCGCATCAAGGACGGCAAGGAACTGTGGCGCTTCAAGACGCCGTCGGGAATCATCGGCAACGTGTTCACGTATCAGTATCAGGGCAAGCAATACGTGGGCGTGTACTCGGGCATCGGCGGCTGGGCCGGCATCGGCATGGCGGCAGGACTCGAGAAGTCGACGGAAGGTCTGGGCGCAGTGGGCGGCTATCGCGAACTCGCGAAGTACACGGCGCTCGGCGGCACGCTGTTCGTGTTCGCCATCCCTGGCGGTGCCGGCGGTTAATCAACGGCTGGTTCAATAACAGTTGGTTCAATTGAGTCATGGGTCCGCGTCGCTGCACGAAGCAGCCGGCGCGGCCCTTTCCCGAGGATCGAGGAGACATCTGCATATGAAAGGCCGATCAATCTTGTTGGGAGCGGCGTTGCCGGTCCTTTTCGTCGTGCTGCCTGTCGCGTACGCTCAGACCAATCCCGCGATTGCCCAGGTGGCGTACAAGGTGGTCGACGGCAGCAAGGTGGACAGCAACACGTTGCAAGGATGGAAGACCTGGCGCGCGCTTGCCTGTGAACGCTGCCACGGCGCGCAGCAGCAGGGCATGGTGGGGCCGTCGCTCGTCGAGGCGTTCAAGACGCTCGACAAGAACGAGTTTCATCGCACCGTGTTTGGCGGGCGGGTCGAGAAGGGCATGCCCGACTTCAGTTCCAGCCAGATGATGCAAAAGAACTGGGAGAACCTTTACGCCTATCTGAAAGGGCGTTCGGACGGGCAGATCAAGCCCGGCGATCTGCAGGCCATCGACGCAAAATAGCGCGCGGCTTTACTTCAGGAGGTGATCGATGCGTCATCGTCATTCAATGCACGTGCATGCCGCGCTCGTGGCAGGCGCGCTTTGCTATGCGGCGCTCGCAAGCGGCGCAGTGCGCGCCCAGGGCGAGGCGCTGCCCAACAACGACGGCGCCGACGGCGTGCTGCGCGTCTGCGCGGACCCGAACAACATGCCCCTGTCGAACAACAAGGGCGAAGGTTACGAGAACCGCATCGCGAGCCAGATGGCGAGCGACTTCGGCTACAAGCTCGAATACACATATTTTCCGCAGCGCATGGGCTTCGTGCGTCATACGTTGCGCGAGAAGGTGGCCGATACCGGCGCGTACAAATGCGATCTGATCATCGGCGTGCCGAAAGGCTACGACATGACATCGACGACGCAGCCCTATCTGCGCTCGACGTATGCAATGGTGTTCAAGAAGCGGCCCGAACTGGCCGGCATCAATACGCCCGACGATCTGCTCAAGCTGCCGCCCGATCAACTTCATAAGCTGCGTTTCGGCATCTTCACGCAGACGCCTGCCGTCGACTGGCTGCTCGGTCATAACCTGATCGATCAGGCGGTGTCGTATCAGGTGCAAAGCGGCGATCCGCAGGAATATCCCGGCCAGATGATCGAACGCGATCTGCAGGCGGGCAATGTCGACGTGGTGTTTCTGTGGGGGCCGATTGCCGGTTACTTCGCGAAGCGCTCGGGCGATTCGGTGAAGCTCGTGCCGTTCCCGGCCACGCCGGGCATCCGCTTCGACTATACGATTTCGATGGGCGTGCGCTACGGCGAGAAAGCGTGGAAGGACAAGGTCGATCAATGGATCGGCGCGAACCACGACAAGATCGACAGCATTCTCACGAGCTATGAAGTGCCGCTGCTGAAACCGGTCGACGCACCGGCGGGCAAACCCGCGGACGCGTCGCCATGACGGCGGAGTGTGGTGGGTTTCCCGGCGGTATTCCTGACGACGGCGTGAGCGGCGGTATTAACAACGGCAGGCGGCGCGTGCTCGCGGCGTGCGCCGCGAGCATCGCTTGCGTGACGGGCGCAATGGGCGCGATGGGCGTCGTTGTAGCCAACGCGCAAGCGGCCACGCCTGCACCCGCATCCGCGCCGGGCGCGAGCGATATTTCGCCCGCCGAGCGGCTCATCTTCACGACCGATCATCTGCACGGCGTCGAGCAGCAAACCGAACTCGACTACGCGTTGCTCAGCTCCGACGCGTCCGCGCACGGCAGCGACACCGTCAAGGTACTCGTGACGAGCGCCGACAATGCGAAGGGCGACGCCCAGGTGTCCGATAAACGCGGCGCGGTTCCGTTGCCGAACGGCGGCTTGCAGTGCAATCCCGTCATCATCTATTTTCTCGAGCGCGACATCGCCGAGATGGAGCAGTTGACGGGCGGAAAACGCCGCTATTTCCAGCAGCGCCTGCGGCTCGCGCTCGCCGCCGGGCCGAAGATCGAAACGGTGACGAGCCAGATCGGCGGCAAGGCGGTGAAGGCGCAGCAGATCGTCGTGCAGCCGTATCTCGACGATCCCAACGCCGCGCGTTTTCCGCAATACACGGGCAAGCGCTATACGTTTCTGATCGCGAGTACGGTGCCGGGCCAGGTCGCGATGATTCGCACGGAAGTGCCGGGCGCCAACAACGATTTCGCGCATCCGCTGCAAAGCCGCGCGCTCAGTTTTCAGGCTGTGTTGCGCAAGCTGACGCCGCCGGGGAATGCACCAAATGCACCGAACGCGCCTGGCGCGCCGAACAACGCGCCGCGTTCGCCGAACGAGCCCGTCACGCCGTCGAACGCGCCGCGCGCGAGCCGGTAGCGGCGCATGGCCTTGAATTTCATCCGCTCGCTCACGCTGCGTCAGTTGCAGATTTTCGTCGTGGCGAGCCGCTATACGAGCTTCGCGCGCGCGGCCGAGGAATTGCATCTGACGCAGCCGGCCGTGTCGATGCAGATTCATCAACTCGAGGAAGCCGTGGGCCTGCGTCTGTTCGAACGGATTGCGCGCAAGCTCGCATTGACCGAGGCCGGCGAGAAGTTCAGCCATCACGCGAGCCGCATTCTCGGCGAGATCAAGGACGCCGAAGATGCGATGACCTCGCTCAAGCAGGCCGACAGCGGCTCGATCGCGGTGGGCATCGTCAGTTCCGCGACGTATTTCGCGCCCAAGCTGCTCGCGATGTATTCGCGCATCTACCCGAAAGTCGACGTTCACTTTTCGGTCGGCAATCGCGACGCGCTATTGCGTCTGTTGCAGGACAACGCGATCGATCTCGCGATCATGGGCCGGCCGCCTCCGGAGTTGGACACGACGACCGAGCCGCTCGCATGGCATCCGCAAGTGGTGATCGCGCCGGTCGATCATCCGCTCGTGGGCGCGCAACGATTCGACTTGCAGGAGCTGCGCGGCGACACGTTTCTGGTGCGCGAGCCTGGTTCGGGCACGCGCATGGCCGCGGAGGAAATGTTCCGCCAGCATCTGTTCACGCCCGCGAAAGTCGTCACGCTGGGCAGTAACGAAACGATCAAGCAGGCGGTGATCGCTGGCATGGGCGTGAGCCTCATTTCGCTGCACACGCTGCTGCTTGAACTGCGTACCGGCGAACTCGCCCTGCTCGATGTGAACGGCACGCCGATCGAGCGGACGTGGCAGATCGTGCATTTGCGCGCCAAGCAGCTTTCGCCGACCTGCATGATCTTCCGGCAGTTCCTGCTCGAGGAGGCCGCAGCTTATCTGGAGCGCGAGTATGCGGGGTTCGTGCCGTCGCCGGGAAGATCGAAGGTTCTGTTAAAGGCAGTCGACGACGCATCCGCGTGAAGCGTTTTTCTTGCCGGCGGCGCGGTGTGTGCCCGCCATAGGAGATTGCACCGATGGGTTCCAGCGAACAGCTTCAGGATTGGCGTCTGCACGCGCTGCATATCGAGGAAGAAGTCGCGGGCGCGGTGATCGGCCAGTCGCAGGTGATCCGGCTCATCACCGTGGCGCTGTTTGCGCGCGGCCATGTGCTGCTCGAAGGCGGCGTCGGCGTCGGCAAGACGACCGTGTTGCGCGCGTTTGCGCGCGTGGTGGGCGGCGAGTTCGAGCGCGTCGAAGGCACGATCGATCTGATGCCGGGCGATCTCGTCTATCACACCTATGTCGATGCCGAAGGAAGGCCGCGTATCGATCCCGGTCCGCTTCTGCGGCACGGCGAGCGGCTCACCACGTTCTTCTTCAACGAGATCAATCGCGCGCGTCCGCAGGTGCAGTCGCTGCTGTTGCGTGCGATGGCCGAGCGTTCGGTGTGGGCGTTCGATCGCGAATATCGCTTTCCGCACATGACGGTGTTCGCGGATCGCAACAAGGTCGAGAAGGAAGAGACGTTCGAACTGGCGTCGGCGGCGCGCGACCGTTTTCTCTTCGAACTCGGCATGCCGACGCCCGACGACACCGAGGTGCGCCGCGCGCTCGTGTTCGATGCCGACTATCACGACGTCGACCGGCTGCTCGCGCGCCTTTCTCCGGCCATCGTGCCGTGGGAGCAGTTGAACCAGATCGGCGCGGCGATCCAGCACAGCGTGCAATCGAGCGAGACGATAGAGCGCTATGTGCTGGACATCTGGCAGGCTACCGAAACGCCGCAGCGCTTCGGCATCGCGCTCGGCGGCGTGGACATGGAGCGGCTCATTCTCGCGGGCGCGAGTCCGCGCGGGATGAGCGCGCTGCTGCGCGCGGCGCGTGTGGTCGCGTGGCTCGCGGGCCGCACGCATCTGATTCCCGAGGACATTCACGCGGTGCTGCTGCCCGCGCTCGGCCACCGCGTGTTCTTCACGCCGATCTACGAATTGCGCCGCCAGGAACTCTCGGAGGCGTTGATGACGCAGATCGTCGGCAGACTGGCGGTGCCTTGAGCGATGAACGAGATAGCGGAATTCCACTACCGTTTGCCGATGCGCTCATCGGGCGTTCGGCCCGGCTCGCATCGTGGATCGAGCTTCGGCGCTGGCCAGGAATTCGCGATGCACGGGCGCCTCTTCGACTATCCCGATCCGCGCCGTCTCGATCTGCGGGCGAGCGTGCGCGCGGCGCGCTCCGAATGGCTCGTGCGGGTGCATTTGCAGCGCGCGGCGGTGCCGGTGCAGGTGCTTGTCGATGTGTCCGCGTCGATGCGCTTCGGCAGTCGTCAAACGAAACTGGAGGTGGCCGCGGATTTCGTCGAGGCATTGGGTTATAGCGCATTTCGTGTGGGCGATCCGTTGGGCATGCTCGCCTTCGATCATGCTTCACGCGACGATCTTTTCATGCCGGCGCGCTCGGGCCGCGGCATCGGCAATCTGCTCGCGACGATGCTGCGCGGGAGCGAGAGTAATAGTTCAGACGCAAGCGCGGGGTCCGGCAACGTCAGCGAAAGTGCCGACGCACTGCGGCGCGTCGCGTCGACGCTGGCGGGCCGTCAGGCGCTGGTCTTTATCGTCTCCGATTTCCACTGGCCGCTCGCGGCCTTACCCGCCGCGCTCGACTTGCTGGTGCATTCGTACGTCGTGCCAATCGTCATATGGGATGCGGCCGAGACCGTGCCGCCCGCGGGCGGTCCGCTGCTCGCGGTCAGCGATGCCGAGTCCGGCGCGCGGCGCACGCTGTGGCTGAGCGCCGGTGTGCGGGAGCGTTGGCGCGAAGGCGTTGCAACACGCCGCGCCGAACTCTCGCAGATGTTCGGCAAGCGCGCGATCCAGCCGTTTTTTATCGAAAGCGCTTTCGATCCGGAGGCCATGTCGCGCTACTTTCTGGAGGCCGTTGCATGAGATTCGGGGGAACGCTACGCCGCATACGGGCCGCGACGATCGTCGCTATCGTGCTGCTGCCTTCGCTATTGCCGTCCACGAACGCAGCAGCCGCGAGCGGCGCCGTATTCCAGCCGACCGTGCAGGAGCCGCGCGCATTCGGCTATCTGCTCGGCGATGTGCTCACGCAACGCATACTGCTGCAAGACGGCGACCGCGAGATTGGCTCGGTGACGCCGCCTTCGCTCGGCCGCACCGATACGTGGCTCGAGCGCCGGCGCGTTCGCACCGAGACCGACGACGAGGGCCGCCGCTGGATGGCGATCGACTATCAGGTCGTCAACGTGCCAACCGCGCTCACGCAGATTGCGTTGCCCGCGTTGACGCTGCCGTCATCGTCGGGCGCGACGCTGCGGGTCGCCGAGTGGCCGATCAGTATCGGTCCCGCGACGCCTGCGAATCCGTTCAATGCCGGCGATCTGCAAGCGCTGCGGCCCGACCGCCAGGCTTTGCCGCTGCCCACTGCGCCGCTGCGCCGGCAGGCCGGCATCGCTGCGGGCTTGTCGTTGCTGACCTTGTTGTCGTGGGCGGGCTGGTGGTGGTGGCGCAATGCGCGCGAGTCGGCGCGCCTGCCGTTCGCGCGCGCGTGGCGGCAAATGCGGCGCATGCAACGCACGCAGCGCGACCCCGAGCCGCGCATGGATGCCTCCACGGATGCGTGGCTTTGCCTGCATCGCGCGTTGAACGAAACGGCGGGTCATGTCGTGCATGGCGGTTCGCTGCCGGCGCTGTTCGCACGGGCGCCGTATTTGCAACCGTTGCGCGCGCAACTGGAGCAGTTCTACCGGCAATCGGCGGAACGCTTTTTCGTGCGCGCGTCGACCGCCGAGGCCTATCCGCTCAAGACGCTGTGCGAGGCGCTGTATCGCGCGGAACAGCGTCATCAGCGATGAACAATATGGCGCTCGACTTCGCTCATCCCTGGCTGCTCGCGCTGCTGCCGCTCGCATTGCTGCCGCTGCTGCCGCGCCGCGCCGACACGCTCGCGTTTTCGTGGATCGCGTGGCTGCCGGACGATCGCGCGGGACGCTGGATCGGCGCCGTCGCGCAGGGCAGCGCCGTGCTGGCGATGCTCGCGATCGTCGTCGGTCTGGCCGGTCCTGGGCGCTCGCATCGCGAGGTATTGCGCACGGGCAGCGGCGCGCAGATTCTGATTCTGATGGACCGCAGCGCCAGCATGGACGAGCCGATCAACAGCAAGGGCGTTGAGGTCAGCGCGGGCGAATCGAAGAACAAGGTGGCGCGCGCTTCGTTGACGGAGTTCGTCGCGCAGCGGCCGAACGACCGGCTCGCGTTCATGATGTTCGGCACGAGCCCGTTGCTGGCGATGCCGTTCACGTACGACCATCGCGCGATCGACGCCGCCATCGCCGGTACGAGCGTGGGCCGTGGCATGCCCGACACGCAACTCGATCTCGGGCTGCTGACTGCGATCGGCGAATTCAATCAGCAGCATTCGTCGAGCCGCCGCGCAATCGTGCTCGTGTCGGACGGCGGCGCGAAGCTCAATGCGCGTGTGCGTCAACTGATTGAAGACGGCCTGCTGCGCAATGACATCGCGCTCTACTTCATCTACTTGCGAAGCAGCATTTACAGTCCCGACCTGAATGCGAAGGTGCCGGCGAGCGAGTCGTCGGCGGAAGCGGAATTGCACCGCTATTTTCTTTCGCTGAAGACACCTTATCGTTTGTTCCAGACGGGTAATGCAAAAGCAATGAGGGACGCGATGGCCGAAATCAACCGGCAGCAGAATGCGCAGACGACGTTCGTCGAGCGTTTGCCGCGCGAGGATCTGAGTTCGTATTGCTTCGCGGCAGCGCTTGCGAGTTGCGTGCTGCTCATCGCATTGCGGTTCTTTCAGGTTCGGGTGTGGGCATGAAGCGCGCGTCGGTGCATGTCATCTTCGGGGCGGTCGCGCTGTGTTGTGCGGCGGTGGCCGCTTATGACTGGCTGCGATTGCGTCACGCGGAAGAGGTGAATCAGGTCGTGGCCGCTAGCGCTACCGCTACCGCCGGCAAGGCAGCCGCGAAGCAGGCGCCGCGCAGCGCCGGCAGCATGGACGACGCGCCGCAAGTCCGACTCGCGCGTGCGATCGCGCTGTCGAAAGAGGGCGCTTACGACACGGCGGGTCCTCTCTTCGAGTCGCTGATTCGCGAGCAACCCGAGAGCGACACTGGACGCGCTGCGCTGTTCGATCTCGGCAATCTGTATCTGCGCCAGGGCATCGGACATAGCCCTGCGGGCGCGGTCGAATCGCTTGCGATGGTCGAGGAAGCGAAAGCCCGCTATCGAAGCCTGCTGCGCATCGCACCCGACGATTGGGACGCGCGCTACAACCTCGAACGTGCGTTGTGGCTCGCGCCCGAGACGCGTTCCGCGTCAAGTGCGCCTGACGTCAAGGAGCAGCACGACATCAAGGTGCGCGATCCCGAAAGCAGGGACTTGCCGTGAGCCTGCGCGCATCCATGCGAGGCTTTTTTACTGGACGTCACTGGATGACGGCAGCCGCGCTCGTGCTGCTGATTCTCGCGCTTGCGATGCCGCCGGTCGCGTTGCCGCGGGATACGTCGAGCTACATCGTCACATTCGATATTACGCAGAGCATGAACGTAGAAGATGCGATGCTCGACGGTGCGCCGGTGAGCCGGCTCGTGTTCGCGCGTGCCGCGATGCGCGAGGCGCTCGGGCAATTGCCGTGCGGGTCGAAAATCGGCTGGAGTGCGTTCACCGGGCAGCGCAGTTTTCTGCTGCTGCCGCCCGTCGAAGTGTGCGGCAACTACGATGCGCTGCTGGCGTCGCTCGATCGGATCGACGGGCACATGCGCTGGACGAACTACAGCCGCATCGCCGAGGGCGGCGTTTATTCGGCGGTTCGCGTGGCGCAGGAGATTGGCGACAGCACGGCAGTCGTCTTCGTCACCGATGGCCAGGAAGCGCCGCCGCTGCTGCCCTCCGATGCACTCAAGCAGGACATCAATCCCGCGCACGTGAAGGGCTGGCTGATCGGCGTGGGCGGCGATCAGCCGGCGCCGATTCCGCGCAGCGACGCGCACGGCAATCGCATCGGCTACTGGCAGGCGGATGAGGTCGTGCAGGTTCCGCAGATGCATGCGTCAGCGGCTCATGCGGCCAGTCACGAGGAACGGTCCGCGTTGCAAGGGCATTATTTGAGCGCGGTGGCCCGGCAGGTCGGCTTCGGTTATCGGCGTTTGATGGACGCGGAGTCGTTGCGCGACGCGATGCTCGATACGCGGCTCGCTCACCGCGAAACGGTGCCGACCGATTTGCGCTGGTGTCCCGCGGTGCTCGCGCTGCTGCTGCTCGTCTGGCGCTTTCTGCCGGGGACTGCTGTTTCTCTAGAGACGATGCGGTTTGGTACGACGCCTGTTGCGCGAATCTTTGGCCCGGCGCGGCGCGCTCGCGCGATTAGCTCATCGCCTGCCGACAGCGCTCACTACGCCGCCGCGCACAACCGCGATCTGGTCGAATAGCGCGCTGCATACGCCCACTTACGCGGCTGCTCCGCGCAGATCGCGGATATGTTGATAGACGGTGGCGCGGCCCATTCCCAGCACGCTCGCCACATAGTTCGCCGCGCTCTTGCCTTTGAACGCGCCTTCGGCCCACAACGCTTCCACCAGTTCGCGGCGATGGTCGCGCGTCAGCGAATTCAGCGCGAGTTGACGCTCCTGAAGCCACGCGTGAAGAAACGTGTTGATGCGCTCCTGCCAGTCGTCCTTGAAGAGTTCCTCGGGTTGCTTCACGACGCCCGCACCTGAAATCACGCGGTCGATCACATGCTTGACGTCCTCGAACACGGCGATGTTGTAGTTCACGCACATCACGCCGACCGCCACGTCCGCGTCGTCGAATAGCACGGTGCTCACACAGCGCATGCGCCTGCCGTCCCAGTTGATCTTTTCATAAGGCCCGATCGTGCCGGACTCGACCGTGTGATCGATTTCCTCCAGCGCGGACTCGTCGCCGATCTCGCGCTTGGACAGATTGTTCGCGATGTACGCGACCGTCTGGCTGTGCAGGTCGTGAATGACGATCTCGACGTAGGGGAAAAAAAGCAGCGCGATGCCGTCCGCGACACGGCTGTATCGATCCAGAAGCAGGCGGCGCGTGGCCGTTGTCTTGGTCTTTCGCATAGGGCAGGTGGGTTCCGGTTTCGCAGAGGCTACAACGCGTCGGCTCGCGCGTCATTTTGCCATGAGCGACGCGTGCGGCCGCTTAGGCGGCATCGCTGCATCGACGCTATTGCGCGGTCAGATGCCTGAAGAGTTCGGATGCGATTGCCACGTCTTCGAGTCCAAGCCCAATCGAGCGGAAAAACGCGTGCTTCTCATAGGACGGCCGCGCCGCGATACCGGCGACGAGTTCGGGCAGATCGCCCGCCACGTTGCGTGCTTGCCAGCCGTGCTGCTCAATGGCCAGTTTCATTTCGCCCGCGCTTGCCGGAGTGGTTTGTCTGTAGTCGCAGTACACGTCCATTGCGGGAATCCACGCGGGCGGGATCTCGTGAGCGTTTGCCGCGTTCGTGCTGATCGATGTGATGAGCGCGGGCTTGCCGAGCATCCCGTCCGCCAGCACGGGCGTACCGGACGACGTGCACAGCGCGACGACGTCGGCGTCTGCCACGCAATCTTCAATGCGCGTGCAGATGTCGATGCGCTCATCGAGCGCCGTGATTTTCTTCTGCGTTATTTCGTCATCCTTTAGATCGCGCGAGAAGACGCGAATGGCAGTCCACGGCCTCAGCGCCGCGAGATGGCGAAGATGAGCCTGCGCCACCGCGCCTGCGCCGACGACCGCCAGCGTGCGCGCGTCGAGTGGCGCCATATGCTCGACGGCGAGCGCGGTGGTGCCGGCCGTTCGCTCGATGGTCAGCAGCCCCGCATCGCACCACATGAGCGGCTGGCCGGTTTGCATCGACATCAATGCGGTCCACGCGGTGATCACCGGCTTCGAACCGGTCACGATGTAGGGCGACAGCTTCGCGCCGAACACCTGCGCGTCGGACATCGCGCCGAGGTACGTGATGAAGTCGCCCGCGCCGCGCGGAAAGAGCGTGAGCGTTTGCGGCGGCTGCACGGCCGCGTCGTTCGCGAGCGCACGAAACATCCGCGTCAAGGCTCCGCGCACGTCGAGATGCGGTAGCGCTTTACGAACGGTTTCTTCGTCGACGATCAGAGGAATCGCCTTGTCCGTGTGTGTCGTGCTCATGTGCCTGCTCTCCGCAACGTTTGCCGGTATCCGGCGTCACGGCCATTCTAAAGTCAAAAAGTCCAGACTGGACTTTTATTTTGAAAATCGCTTGCTTTTGCCCGAGTCCAGAATAGACTGTTGTTCCAGAGAGGGCGCGGACGCGGGTTTTCACCGACATTCGCGCGGCCTCTCCAGGCAGACAGGCGACGCCCATTCGTGCCGCTGATTCGCGATCCCCAACAGACAGGGAACCACCATGCTCCGCAAGCTCCAACTCTCTCTTTTCGTCGCCGCTGCTGTTGTGGCCGGTGCTGTCGGTTCCGTCGGCACGGCCAGCGCGGAAACCCAGAACACGTTGCGCTTCGGCATTGAAGCCGCCTATCCGCCGTTCGAAAGCAAGACCGCCACGGGTCAATTGCAGGGCTTCGACGTGGACGTCGGCAACGCGGTGTGCGCGAAGATGGCCGTGAAATGCGAGTGGGTCGAAAACGCGTTCGACGGCCTGATTCCCGCGTTGCAGGCGCGCAAGTTCGACGTCATCAATTCGGCGATGAACATCACCGCCAAGCGCAAGCAGACCATCGACTTCACGCGTCCCATCTATATCGTGCCGATCGTGATGGTCGCGAAGCGCGGCTCGGGCCTGATGCCGGATGTGAAGAGCATGCAGGGCAAGCGGGTCGGCGTGCTGCAAGGTTCGTCGCAGGAAGATTTTCTGAAGGCGCATTGGGCGAACGCGGGCGTCTCGGTCGTCTCGTACGCGGATCAGGACCAGGTGTACACCGACCTCGTCGCGGGCCGGCTCGACGCCGCGGTGCAGGAGACGCAAACGGTGGAAGACGGCTTCCTGAAGAAGCCGGCCGGCCACGACTATGCGATTGCCGGTCAGCCGCTCAGCGATCCGGCCACGCTCGGCGAAGGAACCGGCTTCGGCTTGCGCAAGGGCGACAAGGCGCTCGCGAAGAAGGTCGACGCGGCGCTCGAGGCGCTGAAGAAAGACGGCACGCTCAGCGCGCTTTCGCAGAAGTACTTCAATCGCGACATCATCGCGAAGTAATGTGTTGCGGAGCCAGCAGAGCGAGCTTATGGATTTCGATGTGATCGTGCTGGGCGCAGGAATCGTCGGCGTGTCGGCTGCGCTGCATTTGCAGAGCCGGGGCCGGCGTGTGGCGCTCGTCGACCGGCGCGCGCCCGGCGAGGAAACCAGTTTCGGCAACGCGGGGCTGATCGAGTCGTCGTCGGTCGTGCCTTACGCATTTCCGCGTAATCTCGACACGCTGCTGCGCTATGCGCGCAACCAGTCGACGGATCTTTACTGGGACTATCGCGCGTTGCCGTCGTTCGCGGGCTGGCTCGCGCGCTTCTGGTGGGAGTCGTCGCCCGAGCGGCTGATGAGCGCCGCGCGTGACATGCTGCCGCTGATTCGTCAAAGCGTCGCGGAACACGATCTGTTGATCGACCGTGCCGGTCTCGCGGATCTCGCGATCAGCAAAGGCTGGATGGAGGCGTTTCGCACGCCCGCGGAATTCGCGCGCAATGCGGCGGCCGCCGAGGCCACCGCGCGAACGCATGGACTGCGCGTGGTCGCGCTCGATGCAACGGTATTGGCGACGCACGAGCCCGGTCTCGCGGATGGATTCTGCGGCGCGCTGCACTGGCAAGACCCGAAAAGCATCGTGAATCCGGGGGCGTTGACGAAGGGTTACGCGCGTCTCTTCGAACAGGATGGCGGCACGTTGTTGACCGGCGATGCGACGACGCTGCAAGCACAAGCGGGCGCGTGGACCGTGCGCACATCGGCGGGCAGCATCAGTGCAAAAGAGGTGGTGGTGGCGCTCGGTCCGTGGTCCGACCAGGTGTTCGAACCGCTCGGCTATCGCATTCCGCTGCGCGCAAAACGCGGCTATCACATGCACTATCGGCCGACGAAGCCGATGCTGTCCATGCCTTACGTCGATTCCGAACAAGGCTACGTGGTCGCGCCAATGCAAGGGCGCCTGCGGCTCACCACAGGCGTCGAGATCGCGCGGCGCGACGCGAAGCCGACCGGCATTCAGCTCGAACGCGCGGAGCGCTCGGCGAAGTCGGTGTTTGGACTCGGCGAGCGGCTCGATGCGAACCCGTGGCTCGGCTTGCGTCCGTGCACGCCGGACATGCGGCCTATCATCGGACCGGCGCCGCGTCATACAGGTCTATGGTTTTGTTTCGGCCACAACCATCATGGATTGACGCTCGGTCCGGTGACGGGGCGGCTTCTCGCCGAAGTGATGGCGGGCGTAGAGCCTTTTGCGGATGCGCGTCCGTTTCGGGTCGAGCGGTTCGGGTAGACGTTTCGCGTTCAGTTGCGTCCGCTTGCGTACAACCCTCTAGGTTGCAATCGTTCCCGCAACGCGTTGCAGCACATTCATCGGACCGAGCCGCGTGATCGTTTGCATTTGCGCACCGTTCCTCACAAAAAGAGAACCGGCAAAACCCAATGCGTTGACTGCGATGCCCTCAGTGCTTTCGACAGAGCGCGGCACGAGCATCATCCATCGCGTGGTGACGAGCAGATTGTAGGGCGCCGATTGCCGCGCTTCACCGTCTACTTCAATAGCGTGCAAACCGCTCGCGTCGAGCAAACGCAGATACGTATCGAACGCAATGCGGGCCAGTTCCTGCGGCCTATCCGCGAGCTTCTCATCAAGCGCGGCGAACGCGTGCACAAAGCCGAGGCCGGGCACAGTGCAAACCGTGCCGTCGTTGCGCGCAGCCGCGAGCAACGGCTCGATCGGCAGATGAGGCGCGCTTTCGTCGAGTGGCAGCGGCACGATCTGCAAGTGCTTGTGCGGCTGACTCGCGCCGGCAGCCGGGCCGCCATTGTAAAAACCGAGGCTCTCGAACTGCGTGATGCAATCGAATAACGCGCGGAAATCCGCTGGATTCAGCAGGTTTTCCTGCAACTCGAAGCGGCGCGTCACGATCAGCAGATGGTGGTCGATGACGTTGAACTTGTTGAGCAGGACGATATGCGTGTCCGATAAATCGGCGACGAAGAGATCGGGCTCGCAGGGCAGAAAAGGATTGGCTGCGCGATTGCTTGGCGATTCCGTCTTGCGTTGTTGCGCGTGCTGCTCCTTGCGTTCGAGGCTCGACACTTGGCGGATCAGGAACCGCACGCCGCCGTCTTCAATCGTCACGAGGCGCGTCTGTATGCGACGCAGCGCGCCGCAAGCCAGTGCATGCGCGGTTTGGCGCACGATGGCGGACCACAAGGTGCCCGATGATTCGCGAGGAGGCGTGTTCATGGCAATGAGCGGCTTCGGTTTTGCGCGACATGTAGCTTACTTTATACACTCGTCGCGCGAACGACGACCTAGCGCCTCAACTCCGCAATGATCTTCTCCGCGAGAAAATCGCAGGGCGGGCGCTTCGATGCCGTGCTGCGCGCGAGCACCACTTCGAGCGCCGCGATTTCGGGCAAGCCCTGCGCCTGGCCGAGTAGCGCGAAGTGCGCGGGAACGGCGCATTGCGCGAGCGGAACGACCGCAAGACCAGCCTCGGCCATCGACACGAGTCCCATCAGGCTCGGGCTTTCATACGACGTGCGATAGCTGATTCGCGCCTGTTCAAGGCTGCGGATCGCATTTTCGCGCGCGACGCTGCCAGGCAAGAACACCGCGATCGGCAAGGGCCGTTCGCGCCAGATGTCGTGCGCGCTCGGCGACGCGGCCCACACCATCGGCTCAAGTCGCAGAAACTCGCCTGCCAGACCCTTCACGCGCGTCGCGCAGACGAGATCGACCGAACCGTCTTTCACCATCGGCGCGAGTGCGACGCTCGGCAGGCCGACCACCCGAATCTCAACCTTCGGATAGGTCGCGGAAAATTTCTTGAGGATGGGCGGCAGCAGCGACGACGCGTAGTCGTCCGGCACGCCGATGCTCACGCGGCCGGTCACGTCGGGCCGGACCACGGCGGCCCACGCTTCGTCGCGCAACGCCAGCATGCGGCGCGCGTAGGCGAGCAGCACTTCGCCGTCTTGCGTGGGCACGACGCTTCTCGGCTTGCGCACGAAAAGCGGCTTGCCGAGCGCGGTTTCGAGCGTTTTGATCTGCATGCTTACCGCCGACTGCGAGCGGTGCACGACTTCGGCCGCGCGGCTGATATTGCCGGCGTCCGCCACGGCGACGATCATCGTCATGACGTCGAGATCAAGGGCTTTCAAGGCGTGGTATCAGAAAAGTAGATGGATTCCATCAATATTACGCGATTTTCTTAAATGTTGACGTGCGGCATAGTGCTGGCAAAGGAGCCAGTGTATGAACGCCCGAACCGATTTCTCCCTGCTAGCCGCGCCCGAGCTGTCGTTTGCGACGATCGCGTCGGGCATTTGCGTGCCGTACGTCGAGTGCGGACAGGGTGAGCCGCTCGTCTTCGTGCACGGCTCGCTGTGCGACTACCGCTACTGGAGCGCGCAGACGGCGGCGTTGTCGGAGCATTTTCGCTGCATCTCGGTGAGCCTGAGCCACTATTGGCCGGCGAGCGAGGCGTGCATTCAGGGCGAATTCGGCTGGCAGACGCATGTCGCCGAACTCGCTGAATTCATCGAGGCGCTCGACATCGCGCCCGTGCATCTGGTCGGGCATTCGCGCGGCGGCTGCGTCGCATTTCACATGGCGCGCGAGTATCCGCGGCTTGTCAAGACGCTGACGCTCGCCGATCCGGGCGGTCCGTTGCAGATGGACGGCATGGCCGAGGCCGCGCTGCCGGCCGCGACGAATGCGCTGCGCGCGCGCGTGGCGGAGTTGATCGAAGGCGGCGAGATCGAAGCGGGGCTCGAGCTTTTCGTCGACTCCGTGAGTGCGCCGGGCTCGTGGCGCAAGAGTTCGATTGCGTTTCGCACGATGGCCGCCGATAACGCAGCGACTTTGCCGAAGCAGTTTCGCGATCCGTTGCCCGCGTATTCGCGTGAGGCCGCGCGTAGCATCCAATGCAGAACGCTGTTGATCGAGGGCCAACGGAGTCCGCGTATGTTCCGCAACAACGTCGAGAAGCTCGCGGAGTGGATCGATTACGCGGACAAGCAGACAATCGCGGGCGCGTCACACGGCATGAATGTGTCGAACGCGGGCGCCTTTAATCGGCTCGTGCATTCGTTTGCGAGCTTCTGAGCGGCGGCGAAAGTTCTCTCAAAGACTTCTGGCGCCGGCTGCCGGTGCGCGCGGCCGCGTCGTGAGGAATCGGCCGCGAATCCAGTCTCTTAACGGCGCGACCAGCCGCTCCTGAAAGTACACAGCCGCGATGACCGTCCCGATCAGATACAGCGGATACGTCGCCATGCTCGGTATGACTTCTTTCGACGCCGCGACGCATTCGGAGAAATGCGCAGCGCACCATAGCGGCGACTTTCCGATCGAAAGCAGCTTCAATACTTTCATGAGAACCAGAAAGATCGGGACGTGAATCGCAAAGATGGACAGCGCCGAGTTGCCGAGACGAGTCGACAATGCCGCGAATCGCGCGGGAACCGCGAGCCCCGCGAAGACGATGACGAGCACCACTTCCGCCGGCATCAATGCGCCGTTGTGAACGACATAGCGCGTATTGAGCGGGCCGTGCGACTCGAGCCACGCAGCAATCGCGAATGAGCCTGCAAAGAAGAGCAATGCTGCGACGACCTTCGCCCGGCTTTCGTATATCGCATTGAGTTGCCCCTCGCGAAACAGTCCATACACCACGATACCCGCGAGAAATTCAGGCAGCCGCAGCACCGGATTGCGCGTGACGAAGCCGACCGCGGCTGGACCGTACCAGTGCATGAGCGTGGCGGCGACAGGCGGAATCAGATAAAGCACCCACAGCACGACCAGGAGCCGGTACTTGTTCCGGGCCTTGAGAAGGCGCGGCGCAAAGAGCGGAAACGCGAGATAGAAGAAGAACAATGTCGCCAGCGACCACGACGGCGGATTCACCGACCCATATAGCGGATACCACACCTGCAGCAGCAAGAGGTTCAGCACGTAATGGACGGCAGTTTCCGCGGGGCTCAGCGTAACGAAATGCTCTGCATCGTCGAGCGACATGATTGCGAACTGCTGAAACCCACGCGTGCCTGCCACGGAGACCAGAAGCACCAGCACAAGCGCGATCAGATGCACCGGGTAAAGATTGGACAGGCGCTTCACGAAGAATTCACGCGTGCCGCCGCGCAGTTCAGTCGTGCGTCCGAAGTAGACGTGGGCCAGAATAAAGCCCGACAGAATGAAGAACGAACTGGTGGCGAATCCGCCGAGATTGGCCAGTTCGATCAACGGCAACGTCACGTACTGCGGGTACTGATGTATCGAGTGAAAGACCATCAGATAAACGGCGAGTGCAAAGCGCAGCACGTCGAGGCCAACGAACTTGTTCATCATCAGGTCCATGCGAGATGGGTTGCGATCTCAATCGGAATTCGTTTGGGATGACTAAAGGCGACGCCGGGCAAGAGGGTTGGCAATATAGCGAACGGCAAAATCGGAGAGTGCGGAAAAGGGTAGAAGGCAAAGGCTTGAGAGCGCCAGCGTGCCGATCTTTTTCTTGTAGCTCCAGAAGGGATTGCCGAGGATCGAGCGGAAGTAACTATGCGACTGTCGGCTCACCCATCGCCAGCGCTTCGCGAACGGCGCCTGATAGACGGCGGAACAGAAGTACGACTTTTCGAGCGAGAAGTCGTAGAAGCAAAGAGGGAGTTCAATGCCCAAACGCGCGCGCGCCATCTGCCGCAGAATCGCCCAGCGTTTGGTCAACGCCTTGGGTGCCTTGTCGTTGCTTTCCGAGTTCGCGAAATCGATCCCGCAGTTTTCGGTGCGATGCACGCGGTATGCGCCGAGCGATTCGGAAATAGTCGCGACGGCTCCGACCAGCGCGACACCGTAAATCGCATAGAAGTCCGCGCCGTAACGATTCACGTTGGCTTCCGGCACGGGGAATATCTTCCTTAGTGCGCTTGTCCGGTACGCGTTGCCCGATGCCGGCGGCGACGGATACAGCCAGCCCTGGCGCAGCAGGCTGCCGCAATCGCTCGGGGCCGCCGAATGCGGCACATAAGTACCGGAAGGTTTGCCCGTCGGATCGATAACGTCGAGCCGGAATTGAACCTTGACGAAGTTGCCCGTTTCAAACACTCGCATCACGTTCGACACCGCGTGCGCATAGAGCAGATCGTCGGAATCGAGCAGCATGACGAATTCGGTGTCAATGATATTGACCGCGTCGTTATAGACGGAGACCTGGCCGCCATTCTGCTTGTAGAACACTTTAACGCGCGAGCCGTAGCTTTCAATGATGTCGCGAGAACCGTCTGTCGATCCGTCGTCGATCACGAGCACCTGCGTCGCGGGATAATCCTGGGCGAGCGCTGAGTCGATTGCCTTGGCGAGAAAGCGGCCATAGTTGTAATTACAGATGACGATCGTCACGTTTTGCATATTTATTCACCACTGTCGTGAACCGCAACCGCACATCGGGTCGCATGGGACATTTGCCGAACTAGCACAAATCAATTTACCTTTCCGTTGGTTGCGCCGCCAACAAACGGTAATGCGATATGTGCGGTCGATAACACAGCGGGCAGCGACTCGATTTGGCTTCGGTAAAGCAGGGAACAAGCGCCCAAACGCCACGCAGACGAGCGACAAATTTGCCGAAAAAAATCGGCAAGCGTTACGCAGCGCTGACCGAATGCATCGGTAAAGGCGGCCTGGTCGACAGGAATGCGTCAGGCACGAGTTGACCCCACTCGTAGTCGATCCGGTCGGGCGTGAAGGGCAGCACGCCGGCCCCCGGCGTGAAGGTCAGCTCGCCGAAGTAGATCTGGTTATCCGGTGCGTACAGGTCCACGCGAACGTAGTCGAAATCGCCGCATAGCGTTGTCGCGGCGGCGAGAATCGCATCCAGGTTGTCGGGACGAGGCGCGGGCTTCGGGCTCGGCTTATACGCGCCAATGGCCATGTCGAGATGATTCCAGTCGGTGTCGTAGATGTCGCCGCGCGTGTCGGCGCCGAACCTGTCGGAGATCACGAGAATATAGATGAGCGGCTTTCCGCTCCGCCCGCCGAAACAGTGCAGCTTGTAATCCGCCGGTATCTGCCCGCTATTGTCGAGCAACAGTCGTTCGAAGAAGATGCGCGGCTTGATCTCGCGATAGTGTTTTTCGCGCGCGATCTTGTAGAAGTCGAGCGTCAGCCAGTGATTTGCAAGCTGGCTCAGTTGTTCAAAAGAGCGTGTCGATTTGTCTCTCACTACTTCGACATAGGTGCTGCCGTGATTCGCCTTCATCACGAAGGAGTTCGGCAACGCATCGAATACTTCTCTCGTGAAGATCTCGGGCGCCGCGAGTAGCGGTATCACATGTTCTTCTCCGAGCTTTCTCGCGACGTACTCGCGAACCGTGAGCTTGTCGGTCAACTCCGCGAACCACGGGTCGGGCCGCAGGCTTTTTTGCAGGATCTTTTCGTTGAAAGTAGTGGGGCGAAGCAGATTCGGATAACGACCTATTTCCTTGTGATGCAGCAGGCTTAGAAACACGGGCGTCGGCAGTAGCGACTTGGCTGCTTCCTTGAGCTTGCGCAGCGTCGATTGCCGCCGCACTGGAGCCGTGCTTTCCGCTAACCTGGCTGGTTGTTGCGGTACGGAAGTACCGGCTTCACCCGGAAATTGTACTGAGTTGGTCGTCGTCATTTTTCGAATCCCGTAAGTAGTTCGCGCGACAATCAGAGCCCGGCCAGGCTTCCCGATGTATCACGATGCGAGGTTAACGCACGGAACCCTGCGCAATTGAAGGCGTCGCTAAACGAAGGTGTTTTGGCCTAATCCAGTGAAAGCGGCCGTTTTTGCGGGAGGTGGATAGGCCAGCCGCGGCCAACGGCCAATCACCAGGCATAACGGTGTCTGGCAATCGAAAGAAAGTGGCCGAAGCGAACAGCGCAAAGCTGCTAATTGGCGAATGATTTTCAATTCGCCGGCCGTAATGCAGGGAGGCCGTAAGCCTATCGACTTTAGAGCGACGCGTCTGATGCGTTGTCGATTACTTCCAGTAAATCCGCGGGCTTCAGCGGTTTAACGAAGTGATGATCGAAACCCGCCGCGTGGCTGCGGTCGCGGTCTGCCTTTTGACCGTAGCCCGTCAACGCGACCAGCACGCACGGCCGGTTGCCCGAACGCAGTCGCAACTGGCGGGCAAGTTCATAGCCGTCCATGACCGGCAATCCGATGTCGAGCACGGATACAGTGGGCCTGAAAGTATTCGCCTCGGCAAGCGCCGCCGTTGGATCGTAGACGGTCTTCACCGAATGACCATAACTTCGCAGCAGTTCCGCGAGCGCGTCCGCGGCATCGACGTTATCGTCCACCAGCAAAATGCGCCGTTGCTGCGTGCAACTGTCTGGCTCATCACGAGCCACGACGACTGGCGCAGGCTCCGCGACACGGATGGCTTCGCTCGCATTGCCGGTCGTTGTCTCCGACGACGCGCGCGGCAGCACGATCGCAAACTCGCTGCCGCAACCGGGGCCGCCGCTCGCTGCTTCCACGTGTCCGCCATGCAGCTTGACGAAGTTCTTGACGAGAGCGAGGCCGATACCGAGCCCGCCTTCGGCGCGGTCGATTGTCTGCGTGCCTTGATAGAACGTATCGAAGACGTGAGGCAACACGTCTGGCGCAATGCCCATGCCGTTATCGCACACGCGGATGCGGATATGGTCAGCGTCGGCGGCCATCGCGCTGACCGTGATCTCGCCGCCCGCTTGCGTGTATTTCGCAGCGTTGATGAGCAGGTTAGCGATGACCTGCGCGAGCCGCATCGCGTCTGCCACACATTCGAGCGCCTCATCGACGTCGATCTTCAAACGATGAGCGCGTTGCTGCACGAGTACGCTCGTCATCTCCACGGCCTTCGTGATGACCTCGTGCACGTCGACCTGGCGCTTGTCCAGCTCGACATTGCCGCGGATGATGCGCGAAACGTCGAGCAGATCGTCGACGAGGCGCACGAGATGATCGACATGACGCTGAATAACCGCCCGCTCGCGTGCGGCCGAATCAGTGCCGCGCCGCTCCATCAATTCAAGCGCGCTGACGATGGGCGCGAGCGGATTGCGCAGTTCGTGTCCGAGCATCGCGAGAAACTCATCTTTTGCGCCATTCGCCTTGCGTAACTCCGCAAGCAGAAGCTCGCGGTCCGCACGCGATTTTTCGAGCGTTTCGCGGGCACGCACGTAGCCGGTGACTTCCACCGCACTGAGAATGACGCCCTCGATCTTCCCCGACGATGCACGCAACGGTTCGAAATGCAGCGTATAAACGCGTGCCGAAAGCGAATTGCCGATGCTGCCGATATCGCCGATATTGCCGGTTCGATACTCCTCATGCACGATCGGCAAGCCATGTTCGTAAACGTGCTTGAGCGCGGCGGCAATCGGTCCGCCGCGCTCGTGCGGAAACGCGTCGAGATACGCGCGGCCGAGCAGATCCTCGCGCTTCACCATGTCGAGATAGCGCGGGTTAGCAAGCTGGAACGTGTGCTTGTCGCCAAGAAGAAGCGCCGACGCGACCGGAGAGTTCATCAGCACGGCGTCGCGCTGATGCTCGGCGGTCCTTCTGCGGTTCATTTCATCTTCGAGCGATCTTGCGCGCTGCTCGGCTAGTGCGAGTCGCAGATGCAGTTCCTTGCTGCCGGCATCACGCAACGGGCTGCCGGCCAGAACATGATGATGCGCGTGGCAAATGTGGCGAAACAGTTGCGTCTGCTCGGCACCAGGAAAGAGGTGCTCAGGATAGGCGCAAAAAAGCGAGAAGCTGTGATGCGCGGCGAGACGATTCCAGAGTTCCTCGAGTCGCAACGCGGCATCGCCGAGTCCTTGCTCGCAGAGAACCGCGACCATCTCTCCGAACGCATGCAGTGGCTGTCCGCGCTGCGCGGCTTTGGCGACGACAGCGCCGACCGTCGAAATAAAGCGCGCCTCGTCGGGCCAGCCGTCGACCATGAAGCGATCAAGCGTAGCCTGGGCATCGAGCAGGATAAGCGCGTCATGCGAGGCGGGTCGCGCGGGCGCAGTCAGGCGCGCATCGAGCCATGAAGTGAGCGACGCGACGTGATCGGCCGTGGCGATGACGATCGCGCTGCCGCCTGCGTGGAGTGCTCGCAGCAGAAAGACGCCCACGTCTTCGGTCAAGCTCGCGTCGGATTCGTAGAATTGGACGAAATGGCCGGTGTCGTGCGTGTCCTCGTGAGACGGGTTGGTGCTAGTGAGCATCTTTGACTGCCATGACGAGAGCTTCTCCTTTCGAAGAATTTACCCGCCGGTTGTAATGCGGAACATGCGTTGCAAAGGGCGATGGCGCTTTCCTGAAGAAGCGCGCTCGGCAGATGCAGCGCAAAACGGTCGGCGTCTCTAACGGAACGGCCGCCGACCCAACCTGCATTGGCAGCAAGGCCTGTGCCTGGCGCGGCCGCAAGCGCTTCAGGCTTGTTGGGCGGGGCTTTCGTCGGCTTTTAATGTCGCCAGCTTTCGCTTTGTTATTTTTAAGAACGATTAAGGACCTGGACAAGGACTCCGCAGAGGGCCGCCGATAGACTGCATTGCAGTTCCTCGCAGCAGAAGCAAGTGCGGCGCGCGTTCCCGCTGACAGTCAACCCGTCAGTCGACCTGTCAGCAGACCCCTTTTCGACCTTCAGGATCTACAAAACCATGGCTAATCCGAAACTCCAAGTCCTCACGCCTGCGAACTCGCAGATCATCTTCATCGACCAGCAGCCGCAGATGGCTTTCGGCGTCCAGTCGATCGACCGTCAGGTGCTGAAGAACAACGTAGTGGGCCTCGCGAAGGCCGCGCGCGTGTTCAATATTCCGACCACCATCACGACGGTGGAATCGGAGAGCTTTTCGGGCTATACGTACCCCGAGTTGCTGGATGTATTCCCGGGCCACAAGGTGCTTGAGCGCACGTCGATGAATTCGTGGGACGACCAGAAAGTGCGTGACTCGCTCGCCGCAAATGGCCGCAAGAAAGTCGTGGTCGCGGGCCTGTGGACGGAAGTCTGCAACAACACCTTCTCGCTGTGCGCGATGGACGAAGGCGACTACGAGATCTATATGGTTGCGGACGCATCGGGTGGCACGTCGAAAGAAGCGCACGAATATTCGATGCAGCGCATGATTCAGGCCGGCGTGGTGCCGGTGACGTGGCAACAGGTGCTGCTCGAATGGCAGCGCGACTGGGCGCACAAGGAGACGTACGACGCGGTCATGGGCATCGTCAAGGAGCACTCGGGCGCGTACGGTATGGGCGTCGACTACGCGTACACGATGGTCCACAAGGCGGCGCAGCGCGCGGCCGGAACGCATGAAGTGCTCGCGCCCGTGCCGGCACGCAAGTAAGTAAGCGAATGGGCCGCGATTCGCGGCCCTCGGGGCTCTTACGGCCTCGTAGCCCGCGCGCCGCGTCGTTTGGCTTTACACCCAAACGTGCGGCGCGTAAATCGCGTCCGGATCGCGCCGAACGGGATCATGCAGCGCCTGCACGAGCTCGGCGCGATGCGTGAGCACTGCGCGCTGGTTGATCGAACCTTTGTCGGTGATTTCGCCGAGATCGAGCGATGGCGCGACGTCGAGCAGACGCAATCGCGCGATCGTGGTTGCGCCGCCCGTCGATTCGCGATTGAGCCGCCCGAGCAGTTCGACAAAGAACTGCCGCACGGCAGGTGCATTCACGATCTCGGATGCACTCGCCGATTCAGGCAGTTGCGCGAGCCGCCGGCAATCGTCGAGTCGCGGAAAAACCAGCATGCCGACATCGTCGCAATTGAGTCCTGTCACGACCACGTCTTGCACATACGGAGCGCCGGCGGAGATAACGCGCGCCCGCATTGGCCCCACGCTAACGAACGTGCCCGAGCTCAGCTTGAAGTCTTCGGCGATGCGGCCATCGAACATCAGACCCAGTTCCGGCTGCTGCGGGTCCACGAATTTCAGCGCGTCGCCGCTGCAGTAAAAGCCTTCTTCGTCGAACGATTTCGCAGTGGCCGCGCTGTCCATGCGCCAATAGCCGCGCATCACATGCGGTCCTCGAAAGCGCGCTTCGAGCTTGCCCGCCACGGGCACGAGTTTCACTTCGCAACCGGGCGCGGGCACGCCGACATAGCCCGCGCACATCGCAGGGAGCGTGGTGAAGAGGCACGACGGCGACGTTTCCGTCATGCCGAGGCCCGCCATGATGCGAATGCGCTCGCCGCAATGGCGCTCCGTGACCTGCTGCAAACGATCCCACGCTGCCTGCGAAAGTCCGGCTCCCGCGAAGAAATACACCTTCACGCGTGAGAAAAACGTCTCGCGCAGTGTTGCGTCGTTTTCGAGCGCGCTCGTCAATTCCTCCCAGCCTTTCGGCACATTGAAGTAGATTGTCGGCGCAATCTCACGAAGATTGCGCAGCGTCTCGTCGAATTTCTTGCCGACGGGTTTGCCGTCGTCGATGTAAAGCGTGCCGCCGTTATAGAGCGCGATGCCCGCGTTATGACTGCCGCCGAAGGTGTGATTCCACGGCAGCCAGTCGACCAGCACGGGAGGCTCGTCGGCGAATTGCGGAAATGTTTCGAGCAGCATCTGCTGATTGCTGCACAGCATGCGATGCGTGGTCGGCACGGCCTTCGGCAACATCGTCGAGCCGGACGTGAAGAGAAACTTGGCGATGCTGTCCGCGGCGATGGCTTCGTGCGCGGCATCGACCGTTGTGGGCGCAGTGTCGAGCAGCGTGGACAGATTCGTTATCGCGCGTCCGCACGAGCCGGTGGCTGCGACGACTTCGACATTGGCGGGCAAGGTTGTGTCGATCGCGGCGGCGAACGCAGTGGCGTCCGTCGCGAACACGAGGCCGGGCGTGAGCAGTTCGAGCGCGTGGCGCAGCTTGCCGTAATCGCTGGAAACGAGCGAATAGGCTGGCGAAATAGGGGCGTACGGCACGCCGGCCCACATTGCGCCGAGCGCGATCATCATGTGTTCGAGATCGTTGCCCGAGAGAATCGCGACGGGCCGTTCAGCCGACAGCTTGCGATCGAGCAGCGCCTGGCCGATTGCGCGCGCCTGCTCGAGCATCTGCGCATAGCTGATGCCGCGCCATGCGCCATCCACGCCGCGGCGCGCGACGAGCCAACGATCGGGATGCTGTTGCGCGCCGCTCGCGAGCCGGTCGGTCAGACGCTTCGGGTACGCGCCGGGTTGCGCGGTCGACTCCATGTACCAGACGTCTGCCTCCCGGCGAACGCGTGCGGGCGCCGAACCGATCCGCACGTCGCGATAACGCACGGAGGTTTCGTTGTCGACACTGGATTGCGTCGGCTGCAAATTCACTGATTGTCTCCTTCCTGCCGTCTTTCGTCTGTTGCGAAGAACGCGGATTCGAATGATGCCGATGCACGGCGTGCATGTCAGATCGGATAGTGGCGCGGGCCTGTCTGAATCGTAATCCAGCGCAGGTCGGTGAACTCCGCAATCGACGCCTTGCTGCCGAAACGTCCATAGCCGCTGCCCTTCACGCCGCCGAACGGCATCTGCGCTTCGTCGTGCACAGTCGGCCCGTTGATGTGGCAAATGCCCGACTCGACGCGTTTGGCGACGCCCATTGCACGTGCAATATCGCGGCTGAAAACGGCCGCCGACAAACCGAACTCGCTGTCGTTCGCCCGTTGCACGGCTTCGTCGTCGCTGTCCACGCGCAGCACGGTCACGACCGGCGCGAACGATTCCTCGGCGTATAGCTTCATGGCCGGACTCACGCGATCGACGATGGTGGGCTGCATGATCGCGCCGCTCAATGCGCCGCCGCCGAGTATCGTCGCGCCATGTTCGCGCGCATCGTCGACCAATGCCGTTGCGCGTTGCGCAGCCTGAGCGCTGACCATCGCGCCGAGCACTGCGCCGTGAGCGGTCGGTGCATCCGCAACGAGTTGGCGGGTCTTTTCGGCAAGCTTGCCGACGAGCGCATCGGCCACGCTGCGATGCGCGATCACGCGTTCGGTCGACATGCAGATTTGCCCCTGATTGAAGAACGCGCCGAATGCGATCGCATCCACGGCCGCGTCGAGATCCGCATCGTCCAGCACGAGCACGGGCGCCTTGCCGCCGAGTTCGAGCAACGCGGGCTTCAAATGCTTGGCGGCATGCATCGCGATGATGCGGCCCACGTGAGTCGAGCCGGTAAAGTTCACGCGCCGCACGGCAGGATGCGCAATCAATCGTTCGACGATGGCGGCTGCATCTTCCGGCGCGTTCGTCACGACATTGACGACGCCGTCTCCAAGGCCCGCTTCATGCAGCACGCTGCCGATCATTCTGTGCACGGCCGGGCAGGCTTCCGACGCCTTCAACACGACCGTATTGCCGCACGCGAGCGGCATGGCGAGCGCGCGCGTGCCGAGAATCACCGGCGCATTCCACGGCGCGATGCCGAGCACCACGCCGCACGGCTGGCGAACGGCCAACGCGATATTGTCGGGCGTGTCGGTGGGAATCACGCTGCCGTCGATTTGCGTGGTCATGGCGGCCGCTTCGCGCAGCATGTTGGCCGCGAGATGCACATTGAAGCCGTACCAGTTCGCCATCGCGCCTGTTTCCGCCATGCCGCATTCGATGAATGCGCCGGCTCGTGCGTCCATGATGTCAGCGGCTTTTAGCAGACGCGCGCGGCGCTCGGTGGGCCGCAGTGCGGACCACGCGGGAAACGCGGCCGCGGCGGCCTCAACCGCGGCGTCCGCATCGGCGAGCGTCGCGGCCGGCGCACGCGAAGCCACCTCGCCGGTGACGGGATTAATGCGCTCGAACGTCGCGCCGTTCGACGCCGGATAGTTCTTGCCGCCGATCAACATGCTTACTTCGTTCACGATGGCTGTCTCCTTCATGTTGTTCCTGCTTTGCGTGCCGTGCGCGTCGAAAGCGCGGGCACGCAGACTAGCTTCATTCACGTTTCATTCACTGCGCTTGTATGCCTGAAGCCCCGGCTTGATCGACTTCTGATCGAGGAACTGTCGCAGTCCTTCCTCACGGCCTTTTTCCGGATCGCGCAATTGCGCCTGGTCGAGCTTCGCGTACAGATAGTCTTCATTCTGCTCCCAGGTCAGTTCGCGCGAACGCTTGAAGCCATGCTTCGCGGCGCGCAGAACGACTGGGTTCTTTTCGAGCAGCTTGCCCGCCAACGCGACCGTCTCCGCGCGCAACTGCTCGCGCGGCACGCTCTTGTTGACGAGGCCCATTGCCGCGGCTTGCGCGCCGTCAAACGTATCGCCGGTCATGATGTAGTAGAGCGCCTGCCGATGTCCGACCGTATCCGCCATCGCCTTGCTCACCAGATTGCCCGGCGGAATGCCCCAGTTGATTTCGGAGAGGCCGAACACCGCTTCATCGGCTGCGATCGCGAGATCGCACGCGACGAGCGGCGAGAAGCCGCCGCCGAAACACCAGCCGTTGACCATCGCGATGGTCGGCTTCGAGTACATGCGCAAGAGTTTCCATTGCCATTGACAGGCGTCGCGACGAATCTTTTCCTGAAGGATTTCCGGGCCCGCGTCGACTTCGCGGAAGTACTCCTTCAGGTCCATGCCCGCCGTCCATGCATCGCCCGCGCCGGTCAGCACGAGTACTTTTGCATCGGCGTCCAGTTCCAGCGTTTCCAGAACCTGCACCATTTCGCTGTTGAGCGTGGGGCTCATTGCATTGCGCTTCTCGGGACGATTGAACATCACCCATGCAATGCCTTCCTGGACCTTTACGTCGACCGTTTTCCAGCGACCCTCATAACTTGCCATGTTCGTAGCTCCAGCGCTTTTTGCGCGTATCAATGTGTGTCGTGATGTGCGAGTACCCGGTAGCGTTTCCGCTTGCGTCCGAAGCGGCGTTTCGTATCAGGTAGCCTGATACAAGTCTAGTATCAAGCGGCCTGCGACACAATCGCTATGTGATCGGGGAAAACCCTTGGCGCTGCCATTCCGTTTCGTCATTGCGCTCGATACCTGGGGTATTCACCAAACACGCGGTTCTTGTTTTGTCAGGGTGCCTGATATTTAATATGCTCGATCGCAGCGAACTTCCGCGCGTTCTCCCGAACGCGCTTTTTTTCGCTCTGAATCTCAGGTGGCCTGATACATACGACGTTGAAGCATCGGCGGACATCGACATAACAAGCAGCAATCAACTTGCATGAGACCGCGGTAAGACGCTCGCGCGTCGGCTCCGGTCGAAAGGAGACAGACATGAAATCCACCCGAACAGCCTTGCCGGCAGACGGCATCACGCAGCCTGCCGCGCGAACCGGCGCCGTCGTGACATTGAGCCTTTGTTTTGCGGTTGCCCTGCTCGAAGGACTCGACCTTCAATCGGTGGGCGTCGCGGCGCCGCGCATGGCGCGCGAATTCGGCCTGAGCGTCGCGCAAATGGGGCTCGCGTTCAGTGCCGGCACCTTCGGACTGTTGCCTGGCGCGATGGTCGGCGGACGGCTCGCGGACCGTATCGGCCGCAAACGCATCCTGATTCTATGCGCGTGTCTGTTCGGCTTGTTGTCGATCGCGACGGCGCTCGTCAGCAGCTTCGGCATGCTGGTGTTCGTGCGCGTGTTGACGGGCATCGGTCTTGGCGGCGCGCTGCCGAACCTGATCGCGCTGTCGTCGGAAGCCGTGTCGCCGAAGTCGCGCAACACGGCGGTCAGCGTGATGTATTGCGGCATTCCGTTTGGCGGAGTGATCGCTTCGCTCGTCGGCATCGTCAGTATCGGCGATACGGAGTGGCGCCATATCTTCTATGTCGGCGGCGCGGGGCCATTGATTCTGGTGCCGCTGCTGCTGGCCTGCCTGCCCGAATCGAGCGCATTCCAGCGCGCGTCGCACGGCATGAACGCAAAACCGGCGCCTATCGGCGAAGTGCTGTTCGGCGCGAACCGCGGGCTTTCCACGCTGCAAATCTGGGTTAGCTACTTCTGCACGCTAATTGTCCTGTACTTCCTGCTCAACTGGCTGCCCTCGCTGATGGCGGCGCGCGGACTCGCTCGCGCGGAAGTGGGCTACGTGCAGATCTTTTTCAACATCGGCGGCGGACTCGGCGCGCTCTTCATCGGCATGTTGATGGATCGTCTGCGCGGCGGCGTTGTTGTGTCCGGCATGTACGTCGGCATCATCGCGTCGCTCGCGGCGTTGTCGATCGCGCCCAGCTTTGCGGCGCTGACCGTGTCCGCGTTCTGCGCGGGGATGTTCGTGATCGGCGGGCAATCGGTGCTGTATGCGCTTTCCGCCGCGTTCTATCCGACGGCGATGCGCGGCACCGGCGTCGGCGCAGCGGTGGCCGTGGGCCGCGTGGGTTCGGTGGTCGGGCCGCTGGCCGCAGGCCAACTGCTCGCGATGGGCCGCAGTTCGTCGACGGTCATCGGTGCAAGCATTCCCGTCACGTTGATTGCGGCGGCAGCGGCGTTGTTGCTGATTCGCCGGCCGCGTGCGGCGGACTGATAAGCCATCCTGAGTATCGACATTGAAATAACAACACTACGTTTGGAGACAATCGCGATGCAAACAACCACGACCCGGCTTCTGGTATCGAGCGCGCTTTGTGCGCTCAGCACGACGGCGTTCGCGCAGTCGAGCGTCACGTTCTACGGCATCGTCGATACGGGCATCGAATACGTATCGCATGCGAACGCCGCGGGCGGTCACGTGTTTCGCATGCCTGCCGTGACGGGCGAGCTGCCGTCGCGTTGGGGCCTGCGCGGCGTCGAAGACCTGGGCGGCGGCTATAGCGCCGTATTTACACTCGAAAGCGGCTTCAACGTTCGCGACGGCAGTTCGGGACAGGGCGGCCGGTTGTTCGGACGACAGGCTTTCGTCGGCCTCAAGGGGCCTTATGGAACGCTTGCATTCGGCCGGCAATACACGATGACGTATCTCGCGCTGCAAGGCGCGGACATTATCGGACCGGACATCTACGGCATGGGTTCGCTCGACGCTTATGTGCCGAATGCGCGCGCCGACAATTCGGTCACTTACATGGGCACGTACAAGGGCTTTACGCTCGGCGCGGGCTACTCGTTCGGCCGCGATTCGGCGGGCACCGGCAATTCGCCGGGACAGGGCACATGCGCGGGCTCGGTCGCCGGGCATCCGACCGAATGTCGCGACTGGTCTGTGATGCTCAAGTACGACGCGCAGTACTTCGGCGTCGCGGCATCGTATGAGGAGCAGCGCGGCGGCGCGAGTGGACAGGCGAATTTCTTCGACGGCGTGCCGCCCACAGTGCTCTCCAACGGCGCGGACAAGGACGCGCGCACGCATGTCAGCGCCTACGCGCAATACGCAGGCGCGAAAGTCGGCGCGGGCTGGCTGGGCCGTCGCGTGGTAACGGATTCGCCGGCGGTGCCGAACGTGCGCTCCGATCTTTTCTTCGTGGGCGCGTCGTACTTCGTGACGCCCGCGTTTGTCGTCGATGGAGAAGTGTTCCGCATCATCAACAGTGCGCACGATTCGCGCGCGACGATGGGCACGTTGCGCACCACGTATCTGCTGAGCAAGCGCTCGTCGGTGTACGCGCAAGCGGCGTATCTCGCGAATAGCGCGAAGGCGCGCTATTCGGTAAGCGGCGGCGGTGGCGGCACCACGCCCGCGGCGGGCATCGGACAAACCGGCGTGATGCTCGGCATCAAGCACGCATTCTAGGAGACATCGAATGAGAAAGTCTGTGATTGCGGTATGTGTGTCGGCCACGTTGAGTGCATGCGGCGGCTCGACGGACGACACGTCGACGTTGCCGCGTCTGAGCGCGGCGACACCCGCGGCGCTCGTCGGCAATTGCGCGGCGTTGGCCAGCAAGTTGTCGTTCGCGAACACCACCTTCAGTTCCGTGCAGGACGTACCCGCTGGAACACTGAAGGTGGCGGGCAAACCGATTGCCGAACATTGCCTCGTGCAAGGGCAGATGAATCAGCGCGTGAGTGCCGTCGACGGAAAAACGTATGCGATCGGCTTCGAAATGCGTCTGCCCGTTGCATGGAATGGGCGTTTCTTCTATCAGGCCAACGGCGGGCTCGACGGCAACGTCGTGACGGCGACGGGCGAGATCGGCGGAGGCGGTCCGCTCAACGACGCGCTGAACATGGGATTCGCCGTGATCAGCTCGGACGCCGGCCACTCGTCGTCGCAGAACCCGCTGTTCGGTCTCGATCCGCAGGCGCGCATCGACTACGGTTACAACACGGTCGCCACGCTCACGCCGATGGCCAAGCAGGCGATTCGCACCGCGTACGGCAAGGCGCCGGATCGCAGCTATTTCGAAGGCTGCTCGAACGGCGGGCGTCACGCGATGGTGGCGGCGGCGAGGTCGTCGGCGGAATACGACGGCATCATTTCCGGCGATCCGGGCTTTCATTTGCCGAAGGCGGCTATCGGCGAAATGTGGGGCGCGCAGCAACTCGCCAAGGTTGCGACCGCAACGACCGCGAATGGCCTGCCCGACATCAAGACCAGCTTTACCGCTGCGGAACGGCAACTGGTTGCCTCGCGAATCATCGCGAAGTGCGATGCGCTCGATGGCGCCGCGGACGGCATGGTGCAGGATATTAAGGCATGCCAGGCGAACTTCAGCCTGGCCGCGGACGTGCCGACGTGCTCGGGCGACGTGCGCGACGGCGCATGCCTGACCCCCGCGCAGAAGGACGCAATCGGCAACGTGTTCTCCGGCGCGCGCAACAGCGCGGGCACGGCGCTTTACGCAAGCTTTCCGTACGATGCGGGTGTGAGCGGCGCGGGCTGGGCGCAGTGGAAGCAGACCAATTCGATCACGCTCGATCCCGCCGCGGCTGCGTTCACATTTACGACGCCGCCGCAAAGCGCGTCGTTGCTCGCGCAGTTGTCGGCTTATGCGCTGAACTTCAGCATGGATACCGACGCACCGAAAATCTTCGCGACGAGCGGCGCTTACTCGGAATCGTCGTGGTCGTTCATGACGCCGCCGGATGAAACGAACCTCGGTGCACTCAAGCGCCGCGGCGCGAAGCTGATGGTGTATCACGGCACGAGCGACCCTGTGTTCTCATCGAACGATACGACCGACTGGTATCAACGCTTGATGGCGGCCAATGGCGGCGATGCGAGCAATTTCGCGCGGCTTTATACCGTCGCCGGAATGAACCATTGTTCGGGTGGTCCCGCCGCCGACCAGTTCGACATGCTGACGCCGATGATCGCGTGGGTAGAGCAGGGCAAGGCGCCCGATAGCGTGATCGCGACCGCGCGCGATGCGAGCAACGCGTTGCCGAACAGCGAAGTGCCGACGAATTGGGGCGCGGGCCGCACGCGGCCGCTGTGTCCTTATCCGAAGGTCGCGCGCTACAAGAGCGGGGACGTCAATTCGGCGGCCAGCTTTTCGTGTAGTTGATGTGTGATCGCGCGGCGCCGGCGTCGGCGCCGCGTTGACACAGAGATACCGTCACATCACTGCGGCTCGTACCACGAATAAGTCGCGAGTGTGCTTATCGGCGGCGTGCCGATCTGCAGCGTGACGTCGCGCAGCGAAGTCAACTCGATGTTGCGCAGGTCGCCCATATAGCGGCGCGAATCGCCGTTGTCGTTGATATACGCCACCACGTCCCCCGTGATGCCCGCGACGTTCGTGCTGGAAAGCGGCTGCCCCCAGATGTCGAAGAACTGACCGAGCGTGAAGGTCTTGAGCGTCGGCGTTTCGATATGGATGATGCCGGTCTGGTCGTGCGTATGCATCTCGTAGTTGCACTGCGAAAGAATGCCCACGTTGGCCGGCAGCGCGAGCCATTGACCGTCCTTGATGATCGCGAGATGCGCGTGCACGTGATACAGCTCGGCCATTCCCGCGGCACAGATCAATCCGTCGACCGCTGCGCCCGTGCCGCCCGTCGACGTATTGCCGTTCGGCCAGAACGTTGTGCCCACCACGCCGCCGTAGGCCAGCGTGATCGGCTTCGGATCGAACGGCGGCGGATCGGTCCAGGTGTAAGTGGGAATCTGCGTCAGCGGCGTGCCGACCATCACGGTGACTTCGCCATGTGGCGGAAGCACGAGGCTCGCAGGATCGCCCGTGTATTTCGACAGCGTGCCGCCGTCGTTCACATAGATCGTAACCGGCGATCCGCTCAGCCCGGCGACGCTCGACGCGCCCAGCGTTTCGCCCCAGATCGCAAAGAACTGACCGAGCGTGTACGACGCGCCGGTCGTCGTATCCATATGGATCTTGCCGCTTGCATCGACGGTATGCAGCGGATACGCGCAACCCGTTTGCGCGGCCATCGTCGGACCGACCGTGCCGATGTTGGCCGGCACCGCGAGCAGGCGGCCATTCTGATAGATGGACAGATGCGTGTACGTGTAAGCCGTGCTGCGCACCGCGCAGTTAAGCCCGCTGACCGGCTGCCCGGTTCCGCCCGAAGACGTGGAGCCTGTCGGCCAGTTCGCGTCGCCAAGCGTGGTGCCGTCGATCACGGGCGTCGCGGCGGCCAGCGTGGGTGTCGTCGCGTTCGTGCCCGATGCAGCGGGCGCGGGTGCCGCGGCGCCCGCACCGTTGGCTCCTGGGTTCGAGGCTCCGCCGCCGCCTCCACCGCCGCAGCCGGCAAGAATCAGTAAGGCGCCAATCAGGGCGGATCGTGAATACAGCCGTTCCAACATTGCGTGCTCCATGCCTTGGTTGAAATTGAATACGTGGAAGCAGACGCCGCGTTAACTGCGCGGCATGCCCCTCGCTGCGCAGACCGGCTGCAACGGAATGGCGAAGCTGGCGCACAGGCGCCCGCTCATACAAATCGGCAATTTGAGGTTAGCAGATGCATTTGCGAAATAAACGGATTGAATAACAACGTTTTGCGACTTTTTATGTCGCATTTTGGTGTGTCGGGAGAAACCGGGCGTCATTTAGCTCACCTGCATCGGGGAATGCGGCGGCACGGTAAAATGCCGCAGCCGCCGCAATCTGCTGGCGTTGAACCCTTCCGTCAGCGATGCATGTCGATCTTCTTACCCTCTATCTCCTGATCATCGGAACGCTTTTCGCCAGTTCCGGAATGACGCTGTGGGAGCACCGCAGTCATCCGAAGCGCAGCACGGAGTTGAGAGTACTGGCAGCCGCCTATGCGACGCTCGCAATCGGTTGCGCGGCGGCAGTGTTTCGTCGCGACGTGCCCGGCCCGTGGGGTTCCGCGCTGAGCAATCTGGTCATTTTGACGGGCTATTTGCTGGTGCTGCACGGTGTCGCGTTGCTGAACGGACGGCAATATCGAGCCGCGTCTTTCGGGCTGCTCGTCGTGATGGCGCTCGTCTGGATGGCGAGCGGCGCGCATTGGGAGAACACGGTCTGGGCCTACGTTAGCGCGATCCCGATCGCGCTCGCGAGCGGCATGACGTCGCGCGAACTACTCCGAAGCGACGACTTCAAAGCGCTGCAATCGCGCTATATCGCCGTCGCCGTGACGGGCATTCACGCGCTCACTTATGCGATGCGGGCGCTCGCTCTGCCGTGGCTCGTCGCGCGGTACGGCAATGACCTGTTGCTGATCGCGAGCGCGATAACCATGTATGAAGGCGTGCTCTATTCGGTCGTTCTGCCGATGACTCTACTCAAGTTCATCCGCGAGGAAACGCATGGCCGGCTCCTGCAGGAATCGCAAACCGATTTTCTGACGCGTCTTGGCAATCGCAGATGGTTCTTCGAGGAAGGCGAACGCGTTCTCGGCGAAGGCAGCAAGAACCGGCCGTTGTCTCTGCTCGCGCTTGACCTCGATCACTTCAAGAAGCTCAACGACCGCTACGGTCATCATGCCGGCGACGAAGTACTTAGATCGTTTGCTGAAGTGGCCCGCCGCGTGGTGGGCCACGAGGCCGTGTTGGCGCGCATCGGCGGAGAAGAGTTCGCCGCACTGTTGCCCGGTCATGACGAAGCGCGCGCGAAAGCGGTGGGTGAGGCGATTGTCGAGTGCTTCGCGCAGACGGTCTCGCATCGCGTGAACGGCGCGGAAGTCCGGGCCACGGTCAGCATCGGCCTCGCGCATTCGACGCACGCGGGTCAGCCGCTTGCCGAACTGCTGTCCGCTGCCGACGGGGCGCTCTATCGCGCGAAGTCGCTGGGTGGGAATCGGGTGGAAGAGGCGGGGAAGGTGGTGCATCTTACGGTTGCAAGATGACGTGTTGCGTGTGGTGTTCTGGGCGCCGTCGACCCGCAATCGGCCGCTTTACAACGGCACCTGTTGGCGACATACCGACAACACCAGTTGCCTCAGCCAACGATGAACCGGGTCCACTTCAACACGCGGATGCCACATCTGCGAGACGGTGATCTGCTTCGTTGCAACGGGAAGTTCGAACGCGTGGATGTCGGCGCTTGCAGCGCCTTCGCGGCATGCCGTGTGAGCGCCGACGAATGAAGCCGGTACGAGCGCGACGAGATCGGAGGTGCGCGCCACCGCGAGCGCGGCGGGAAAGCCCGGCACCACCGCGACGATGGTGCGTTCGAGGCCGAGGAGCGCCAACGCGTCGTCGACAGGACCGCTTGCGTTTGCGCGTCGCGACGCCACGACGTGGCCGAACGCGACATACCGTTCAGCGGTAATCTCGCCGTCCCGTTCGAGCGGATGGCCTTTTCTGACGACGCCCATGAAACGATCGCGGAATAGCGCCTGTAAGCGCACTTCCGGGCCCATCTCGCCGAGCACGCCGATTTCGAGGTCAGCCGAACCGTCTCGCAGCGGGTTCGCGTTCTTCTCCGGCTTCGATGCAAAACGCAAGCGGACGTGCGGCGCAATTTTTATTGCCGCGGCGATGAGCGGCGAGCCGAAGGCTTCGACGAAACCGTCGTTGGCGCGAATGGTGAAGGTCTGCCGCAGCGTCGACAAGTCGGGTTCAGTATGCGACGGACGAAGAACGGCGCGTGCTTCATAAAGAGCACTTCGCGTGCGTTCGCGAATCGCCTCGGCATACGGCGTCAACACCATCTCGCGCCCCGCGCGCACCAACAGTGGATCGCCCGTTGTAGCGCGAAGCCGCGCCAGCGTTCGACTCATTGCCGAGGCACTCAGGCCCAGTCGGCGGGCAGCGCCGGCCACGCTTCCATCGTCGAGCAGCGTTTCAAGCGCAATCAATAGATTGAGGTCGGTTTCGGGCATGTCCGATCGTAACATTCGCGTGCGGGACGAGGCGTTTGCCGCAGGTTATGAATGCATCTGTCGCGCCTTCCGGCAGTCGTCACGAGCGATTATATTTTCCCGATCGAATTGCTTAACGACAGGGAGATGATTGTGGAAACCATCAATCGGCAAAAGACGGTTCTTCTTATCGGTGCATCGCGTGGTCTCGGGCTCGCGATGACCGCCGAATATTTGAAACGCGGCTGGCGCGTGATTGCCACCGGCCGCGCGCAGTCAATGCAGAAGCTTCGCGATCTTCAAGGCGCACTCGAAATCGAAACGCTCGATATAACCGTCCCTGAGCAGATTGCGGATTTGCGCGCGCGCCTTGCAGGCCGTCGACTCGATATGCTCTTCGTGAATGCGGGCGTCAAGAATGACGATCGCGAAACGATCGCGGACGTATCGACCGAGGAATTCGTGCGCGTGATGGTGACCAACTCGCTCAGTCCGATGCGGGCGATCGAGCGCTTGCACGATCGGGTTGAACCGGGCGGCACCATCGGCGTGATGTCTTCGGGCCAGGGCAGCGTGACCAACAACGTGAACGGGAACTACGAGGTTTACCGCGGCAGCAAGGCCGCGCTGAACATGTTCATGCGTAGCTTTGCTGCACGCCATGCCAATGATCCGCGAACCCTGCTGCTGATGGCGCCGGGTTGGGTACGCACGGACATGGGCGGCCCTGAAGCGCGCCTGAGTATCGAAGAGAGCATTCCGAATCTGCTCAATACGATGGAGGCTTACGAGGGCCGCGCGGGTTTGCATTACCTCGATTATCTCGGGCGAGTCGTGCCGTGGTGAAAGCCAGACGATTGCGCGTGTCTTCGCATTCACGCTAGAACAGCTTGCGCCATTGCTCCTGCATGTCCTCGCGAGTGTTGATCTCAATGAGCACGCCGCCGGGCGCGCGGCAGAAAAAGCGGGACCCGCGTGTGTTGTTGAAGACGCCTGTTTCCATCTGAACGCCGCCCTTCAGGAACTCGTCGTGAAGCGTGTGAAGATCGTTCAGGGTGGCGACTTCGAGACCGAAGTGGAAGTTTTTGGGCCAGACAGGCGTCTCTTCGCTGACGTGCTCGAGCACGATGTCGAAGCCGTCGCGCTTGAGCAGGCGATGCTCGCCGGCAGCGGCGACCTCGCAGCCCAGGTACTTTTCGAAGAAGGCGGCTGTTTCGGCGACGTCGTTAGTGGGAAAGCTGAGGTGGTTGAGCTTGGCTTCTTTGTGAAGATTCATAGTCGAACTCGCAGAAAACGTTAATAGGTTCTGTGAAGCGCGCGAACGTTGCCGCGCTTCACAGAACCTATTTTGCGAGCAAGCGCTCAGTTTTGAAACTCGCATTAGAGAGCGCGTTTTAGCAGCGCTTGGTCCGCCGCGGGCAAAGGCTTTCGGGCGAAGAGTAGATAGCAAGCTGAGCGACTACTCGTATTTTGTCCACGCTCTATTTGCGGCTCCGCGGCTCCGCGGCTTCGGAAGAGGGTTATCCACGATGCCCAGATAGCCCCACAACGCGCGCCCAACGCGCCTTTCCAGCGCTGCGCGGTCCGTTTCGCCGCGCTCTCCGGCGCCGTCCACGATCGCGCGAACGATGGCGACGAGATCATCCGTGGCGATCTGCATGTCTGGCTGCGGCGGGATGTCGTCGCGCGCCAGAATCTGCTCGATGACCGCGCGAAATGCCGCTTTGGACCTGGCCAGTTCTTTGGCAATGGCAGGGCGGTTTTCCTCGAAATCGAGCACGCGTGCAAGCGCCGGACGACGCAGTTGCTGGCGTACCGAGACGGTGATCAGGTGCTTCAATGCGCTCTGACCAGTGGGCTCGTTCAACGCGCCTTCGGCTTCCGCAAGGAACACGGCGAGCTCGCGTTTGCTCAGCGCGACAATGAGCGCGTCCTTGTTGGGGAAGTACTGATACAGCGTGCCCACGCTGACACCGGCGCGCTGCGCGACCAGATTGGTGTTGAGGCCGTCTGAGCCTTTGGTTTCGAGAACGAGCGCCGCGGCCTCGAGTATCGTGCCCACGGTTTGTTGCGCGCGCGATTGCTTGGGAAGCTTGCGCGGTTTTAACGAGGGACGTCTGGTTGTTTTCATGGTGCGGCATGGCAGGAAGCGAGCGTTAGCTCGGATTCTACCGCGCCACGAAAAGCGGGACTGTTTTCGGTTTTAGCAGCTAACGGTTCTCGGATTCATCGCGCGATGCAACGATGAGCAGCGCCTTCCCTGCATACATCGCAGGTTCCTTGAATGCAGGCGCAAACCCGCGCGGCCGGTCATGCACCGGGTTCTCAGCCGGGACGAAGGCGTTGTGCCTTACCCATTCGCCATAACCCGCGACCAGAAATCCTCCCGACCGCTCGATGTACTGCTCGCGGGACGCCTCATAGACCGCCCTCAGCGCGAACCACGGAACATGCGGCAAGTCATGGTGGACGAGATGGAAATTGTTGTTCAGATAAAGCAGCCGCCAGAACAGGCCTGCTTCATTGATAACCGTGCGATGTGCGCACTCGTGTGCCGCGCGATGCTCGCGGAACGAGCGAAGCGAGCCAAGCGACAGTGCCCCATAGCCGACGCCGAGAATGAACACCCAGGCCGGAATCGAGCAAACGTATTGCAGCCACGCGGTTAGCGCGGCGAGCGCGGCGAAGTGCGCAAGCCAGGCGGGCACGTCGCGCCAATCGCCGCGTTTGATTTTGCGCAGCGCATCAACGCCCGTCGCCGCAATGGCGAAAGCCGGTCCCAACAGCAGGCGACCGGCCAGCGTGTTGCGGCACGTGAGAAGCGCGCGCATCGCCCAGCCGGCGCGTTCCCACACTTCACCGTCGACGAAATAGCTTTCCGGGTCGTGCCCTGGCTTGGTCAACTGTGGATCGTCGTGATGCTGAAGATGCGAGTCGCGATAGACGCGGTACGGAAACCACACCGCCAGCGGCGCGAAGCCAAGCAGTGCATTCAGCCGCGCCGAGCGCGTGGGGTGGCCGTGGAGCAATTCATGTTGCAACGACATATACCACGCGCTCACGAGGGCGAGCAGCGCGGTGGTGAGCGGCAAGCCCAGCACGCGAGCGTGCGTCGCGATGCCGAACCATCCGCCGTAGATCGCGACGATCAGCGCCCATGTCGGCCATTGTGTGCGCCAGGCGCGGCTCACGGAGAGCCTGGCGATTGCGTTGCGCTGGGTGTCGTCGAGGTAAATCGCCATCGGCTGAATCGATCGGATGCAGGTTTAGACCCGATGCTAAAGGCCAATAGACGACGCCGGAACCAATTTGTTCGGGATTGCATTGCGCTACGGCTGCGAAAGAACCGTTCTGCTGACCAACGACTCAGCTCCGCGTCTTTGTACCCGCGACCTCACCCTTAAGGAATCTTAAGAAACGTCGTTCAACGATCGGCTCAACGGTTCAAAAAAGTCGCCGCGCAATCGCGAATTGTGCAATTGCTTCACTATGCATCATGGATTTCCCCTAAGGAAAACGGGTCGCCATGAAAGCGGAGAGAAGGATTTGTCCTCCCATAATCGCGGCGTGATTGCAACGAGGCGGAGCGAAGCAGTACGACGAGGCTACGTTGAGAACCGGCACCACAGGATGCAAGCAGTCGTCCGCTTACAGCATGCTGTCTGCGTGACGCGGGAGCGCGACTTTCTGAAAGAAACTCACGCGATATGGCGAGCGCCTTCTGGTCGACTAATCAATGGAAGGTCCGATGAAGCTACTACTGGTTGAAGACAACAGCGAGCTTGCACACTGGACCGTCAATCTTCTGCGCCTCGCTAATTTCGCGGTGGATTGCGTTCCTAACGGCGAGTGCGCGGACACCATGCTGACGACGCAACACTACGACGTCGTCGTGCTCGATCTTCGGCTGCCACGAATGGACGGCAAAGAAGTGCTCGCAAGATTGCGCCGCCGCGGCGACATGGTGCCGGTCATCATGCTGACCGCGCATGGTTCGACCGACGACAAAGTAGATTGCTTTAACGCAGGCGCCGACGACTACGTCGTCAAGCCATTCGATGTGCGCGAGCTCGTCGCGCGAATCAAGGCGTTGATTCGCCGGCAATCGGGCGGCATGTCGTCGTGCCTCACCTGTGGCGACTTGCAATACATCTCCGATACAAGGGAGTTCTTTCATAACGACGAGCGCCTCGCGCTGCGGCGCCGCGAGCATACCGTCCTCGAAACATTGATGCTGAGGCAAGGCAAGACAGTGTCGAAGTCCGTGCTGATGGAAAGCGTTTTCAGCCTGGACGATGAGCCAAGCGCGGACGCCATCGACATCTACATTCACCGTTTGCGCAAGCATCTCGCCAGGTCGAGCGCGCAGATCATGACGCTGCGAGGTCTCGGCTACATTCTCCGCGCGAAGCATTTCTAATAGTCGCAAGCGCCGTAATCCGAAGCATCGGCGAATCTGCTTAGTTATCCAAATGACGACCAGAACAATCAGATTTTCAACGCAGCAACTTGAGGAGACGAACTTGAAGAAGCGATACCTGACTCTCGCGGTCGCAGCCAGTGCTTGCGGGGTAACCGGCGCTCACGCTCAGTCCAGCGTGCAGCTTTATGGATTGATGGACCTGAGCGTGCCGACCTACCAGTCGCATGCCAATGCGAACGGCGCGCACGTCATCGGCATGGGTATCGATGGCGAGCCGTGGTTCAGCGGCAGCCGTTGGGGCTTGAAGGGCGCGGAAGATATTGGCGGCGGTTCCAAGATCATCTTCCGGCTCGAAAGCGAATACGTGGTAGCTAACGGCGAGATGGAAGATCCGGGTCAGATCTTCGACCGCGACGCGTGGGTCGGTATCGAGAACGATAGCTTCGGCAAGATCACGGCGGGTTTTCAGAACACCATTGCTCGCGATGCAGCCGCCATTTATGGCGACCCTTACGGCAGTGCGCGCCTGACTACCGAGGAGGGCGGCTGGACGAATGCCAACAACTTCAAGCAGATGATCTTTTATGCGGGCAGCGCGACGGGTACGCGCTATAACAACGGCGTTGCGTGGAAAAAACTCTTCAATAACGGCATCTTCGCGAGCGCCGGCTACGCGTTCGGCAATTCGACGAGTTTCGGCTCGAACTCCAATTATCAGGCGGCACTGGGTTACAACGGCGGACCATTCAACGTGTCCGCGTTCTATAGCCATGTGAATCGCGCCGGCATCACGAACCAGTCGTATTCTGTTGGTGGTAACTATACATTTGGAATTCTGCGCGCCAACGCCGGCTATTTCCGCTACCTGGGCAACCAGGGCGCGCTCGGTCAGCGTCAGGACAACGCGTGGACCGTATCGCTCAAGCTGGCGCCGAAAGGCCCGTTCGATTACGAACTCGGCTATCAGCAGATGCGCGTGAAGAATGCAGCGTATAACGCCGACGGCAATATTCCGAACGCGAACATTGGCGCGTTCGATCCGACTTCCGGTCTGCACAACGGCTACAAGGAGACGCTCTACTGGTCCGGGTTCTATCACCTGTCCAAGCGTACCGAGGTGTACCTTGCCGGCGACTACATGAAGCTGCATGGCGGCTATACGGTCGGCAGCACGTTCGGTGCGTCGAATCAGCTTGAATTGACGACAGGTGTCCGCACTCGCTTTTGATGCACGAAGCAGGAAGCAGGAAGCACGAAGCGGCGGATAAGTCCGTTCGCCGCTTCCTTTGCCATTCGCATGAATAGATGAAGAACGTCGAGACGCATCGATCACGTAAACAGGCGTGGTCTTTCAGAAAGGTATGATGGCGGTGATAAGCGAATAAACAAATCGGGACTCACACTCCGCCGTCCGCACATCTTGCCTAACTAAAAGACAACATGAAACGACTGTTCGTTGCCGCATTAGCGGCCGTCTCTCTCGCCACCGCGGTTCATGCACAGAGCAACGACCCAGGCCCGCTCGATACACCCGCTGGAAAACTGCAATTCGCGCACGACGGCCGCGATTTCACCGCGCTGCTCGATAAAGATGTTCTCGATCGCTTCGCCGCAAATACTCTCGCGCATTTCGACGACGTAAGCAGCGCAAACGACACGCTCACGCGCATGCTTGTGCAAACCGACTCCGGCCCGGTGCTGTACGACTTCCGGCGTCGTCCGCCGCAGGTGCAGCGCGTCGGTGTACGCATGACGGTCAAGCGCGTGTTCTGGCAAGGCGACGAGGTCGTGATGCAAGGCTCGCAAGGCTGGTTCCGTTTTCAGCGCGGCGTGTTGACGAAACTGCAGTCGTCCACGACGACCTATCATTGATCGCGCGCCAGGCCGCGAAACACGCGGCAATCCCTTAGCACGGAAACTCGCTTGCTTTTCAGTAAACCTTGGTTGGGCGGCAAATGGCCGGTTGCTACCATTTCGGGCTCGGACAACCACGGTCATATAACAATGCAGAGTTCCAGGTCGCAGCGATCCACGTTCCCAACCGTTCCCAGGCTGCGGGCAGTCGGTGCGGCCATTGCCGGTGTCATTGCCAGCGTCATCGCGCTCTCTGCGTGTTCGGACGGTGTGTCTCCCACGCCGCCGGTCTCCGCGCCTGTCGCCGCGAAGCGCCCGAACATCCTGTACATCATGGCGGACGACCTGGGCTACTCGGATATTCACGCGTTCGGCGGCGAAATCAATACGCCGAATCTCGATGCGCTCGTGCAATCCGGGCGCATTCTCACGAACCATCATACGGGCACCGTTTGCGCGATTACGCGTGCGATGCTTATTTCCGGCACCGATCACCATCTGGTCGGCGAAGGCACCATGGGCGTGCCGACCGATGAACGCAAAGGTCTGCCAGGTTACGAAGGCTATCTGAACGACCGCGCGTTATCGGTCGCGCAACTGCTGAAGGACGCGGGCTATCACACGTACATGGCCGGCAAGTGGCATATCGGCTCGGGCATTGCCGGCAGTGCAACGGGCAGCGGACAGACGCCCGACCAATGGGGCTTCGAGCATAGCTATGCGCTGCTCGGCGGCGCGGCGACCAATCACTTCGCGCACGAGCCCGCGGGATCGAAGAACTATACGGAAGACGGGCAGTACGTGCAGCCCGGACAGCCGGGTCAGCCCGGCGGCGCGGGCGGCAATCCGGCCGTGTTCTATTCGACGGACTTCTACACGCAAAGGCTTATTTCCTACATCGATTCAAATCGAAAAGACGGCAAGCCGTTCTTTGCCTATGCCGCGTACACGTCTCCGCATTGGCCTTTGCAGGTGCCGGAACCGTACCTGCACAACTATGCCGGTAAGTACGACGCCGGCTACGACGTCATTCGCGCGGCGCGCATCGCTCGGCAAAAAGCACTCGGCATTATTCCCGCCGACTTTAATCCCTACGCGGGCGCCGCAGAAACGCTGACGGCGACGCCGGCCAGCGCGAATAACGGCACCACCAACGCGAAATACGTGAGCGCCGTTCATAGTGCAGCGCAAGGGTATTCCGACTATGGTCCGGGCTTTGTGAACAAGTCATGGGCAAGCCTTTCCGCGGATGAAAAGAAAGCGCAGGCGCGCTACATGGAGATCTATGCCGGCATGGTCGAGAACCTCGACCACAACATCGGTCTGTTGATCCAGCATTTGAAAGACATCGGCGAATACGACAACACGTTCATCATGTTCCAGTCGGATAACGGCGCCGAAGGCTGGCCGATCGACTCCGGCGCGGACCCGCGCGCGACCGATACGGCGAATGCCGCGGAGCCCGTCTATTCGACGCTCGGCACCGACAACGGCCTGCAGAACGCGCGGCGTCTGCAATACGGCTTGCGCTGGGCGGAAGTCAGCGCAACGCCGTTCCGTCTGACGAAGGGCTATTCCGGGGAAGGCGGAGTATCCACGCCGCTGATCGTGCGCTTGCCTGGCCAGACCACGCAGAAGCCGGCATTGCGCGTCTTTACGCACGTCACCGACAACACGGCGACCTTCCTTGCCGTCGCAGGCGTTACGCCGCCGACGCAGCCCGCGCCTGCGCTGATCAACTCGCTGACAGGCGTCGATCAGAACAAGGGCAAGGTGATTTACAACAACCGCTATGTGTATCCCATCACCGGGCAATCGTTGCTGCCGGTCTTGACCGATCAGTCGAATGCGGACGTGCACACTGCATCGTTCGGGGATGAAGCGTACGGCCGCGGCTATCTGCGCAGCGCGGACGGCAAGTGGAAAGCCTTGTGGACGGAGCCGCCGCTCGGTCCCGTGGATGGTCACTGGCAGCTTTACGACATGACGTCGGACCGCGGCGAAACGACGGACGTGGCCGCGCAGAATCCTTCGATCATCGACGGACTCGTGCAGCAGTGGAATGCCTACATGTCCGGCGTGGGCGGTGTCGAACCGTTGCGGCCGCGCGGCTACTACTGAGCGAGCGCGTGAGTGCAATCATGTCGGGCACAGCATCATGAGTAGGACGCGCATCGGAGTAAGAACACTTGCTGCATTTGGCGGCCTCTTCGTCGCGGTCTTCATTGCGGCCTTCGGCGCCGCTTTCGCGGTGGCGGCAGCGTGGCCTGCAAGAACCAGCGGTTTCGACGAGCTGAACCGCGCGCGTTCGCTCGCGCCGCTCGGCTCCGAAACACAGTGCGAGCGCTACGCCGGCTTACCCGCCGGATGGCGTGACGATCCGAAGGCCGGCATGGTGCATCTGCATGGCGGCACATTCGTGCTCGGCAGCACGCGCGGCTATCAGGACGAACGACCGGCGGGCGACGGCCGCACGCGCGTCGGCGGCTTCTGGATCGATCAGACGGACGTGACGAACGCGCAGTTCGCCGCTTTCGTCAACGCGACCGGCTACGTCACCGACGCGGAAAAGCAGGGCGGTGCAGCCGTCTTTCACTCGCCGACGCGCGCGGAAATGGACGCACGCGACCTCGCATGGTGGACGTGGGTGAAGGGCGCGTCGTGGCGGCATCCGCAAGGCGAGGGCAGCGGCATCGACCGTCTGATGAACCAGCCCGTGACGCTCGTCACGCAAGCCGATGCATTGGCGTACGCGCGGTGGCTTGGCCGCGATCTGCCGACCGAAGCCGAATGGGAATACGCGGCGAAGGGCGGCAACGAAGGCGCCGATTTCGACACGGCGCCGCGCAATGCACAGGGCAAGCCCGCCGCGAACTACTGGCAAGGCGTATTCCCCGTGCTCAATACGAACGACGACGGGCATGTGGGTCTCGCGCCCGTCGGCTGCTACGCGGCGAACGGCTTCAAGCTGTACGACATGATCGGCAATGCGTGGGAGTGGACCAAGGACGTCTACACCGGCGCGCATCAGCCGCATACGAACGGCGATACCGCGGCGGTCGCGCCGTCCACGCGCAGGCACGACACGCCTATGGTCATCAAGGGCGGCTCGTTCCTCTGCTCGCGCGATTACTGTGTGCGCTATCGCGCCTCGTCGCGTGAACAACAGGAAGCGGATCTGCCGGCGTCGCATATCGGCTTTAGAACTCTCTTGCGGGATGTCGACGGATGACACTGCGAGGTTATATGCGTGCCACGATCGCTGCCGCATTGCTCGGCGGGGCGGCAATCGCCGCGTATGGCGTGCAGCCTGAAGCAAACAGCGGCGATGTGAAAGCCGCCGTCAAAGTCGGTGTAACGCGCGGCACGCACGCTGAAATCATGGCCGAAGTGCGGCGCGTGGCAACGTCGCGCGGACTCGACATCGACGTCGTGACATTCGACGACGGTGCGCGGATCGATGCCGCGCTCGCCGCGCATCGGATCGACGCCGCGAGCTTCGAGGACGGCCCCGCGTTCGCAGCATCGCGCGACAAACACGGCTACGCGCTCTCCGAAGTAGCAACAACCGTCACGTTGCCGATGGCGCTTTATTCGCGCAAGCTGACGAGCCTCACGCAGATCCAACGAGGCGCGTCCATCGTGATTCCCGCCGATCGCGAAGGTATGGCACGCGCGCTGATCCTGCTGCAAAACTACACGCTGCTGACTTTCAACGACCGCGCCGGTCTTCACGCGACGCTGCCCGATGTGACCGCCAACCGCCTGAATCTGAAGCTGCGTGCGCTGCCGCGTGAGCGGCTCGTAACGGCGCTGAACGGTGCGGCCGTTGTCGTGATCGACAGTGCGAGCGCGCAGCGGGCGGGACTCTATCCGGCGCGCGACAGCATCGGCATGGAAGACGCGCGCTCGCCCTATGCCGGCGTGCTGACCGTGCGCGACGCCGATCGCGGCCAGCCGTGGGTCGCGCAACTGGTGGCCGCGTATCACTCGGACGACGTCGCGCATTTCATTCTCACGCACTATCAGGACTCGGTGCGCCGGCCCTGGTGATGGCGTGTTTGCTCACATGCTGCAACAGCAACACTTGAGACGGCTACGACGCGTCCGCCACACGGCACGCATGATCTAGCAAGCCCTCGGCTGAACCGCTGCCGTTGTCCGCATCGAGGCCGCTGTTCACGACGAGCCAGCCGTCTTTCTCCGCAGACGCCCCCGCGCCCGTCACGAGGATGGTTTGCATCGCCATTGCATCGGAGTCCGGGTTGTCGAGCGAGACGAGGCGAAACGGATCGCTCGCGCCGGTCAGCGCGGTCACGCGCATGATCCGGTATCGGTCGCCGTCGAGCGTGTCCCAATGCCATGTGCCCGGCACGTCTTTCGCGTGCCGCGCGAGTGCGTCGCTGATGTCGGCGCGCATGCAGTCGATGTGAATATGCAACTGGTTCTGCGTGCGGCGAAATTGCGAATTGATTTCCAGGCCCAACTGATTATCGGGGAGCGTCCGTTTGACGGCGCCGTTCACGTAGCTCCGCGCGGCCCACGCGTCGGCCCAATAGCTTGGCGCATGCGGCGCGAGCACCTGCGGACTTTCGATACCGCTCACGTGATCCGTCGGAATCAGCAAATACTGCGAGCGTCCGACAATATCCTTTAGGATCGCGTAGCGTTTCTCGAGGTTCACCGCCGTGCATTGACCCGGCGTGCCGGTCGCCTGTTCTGCCGGCACGCAGCGAATATCGACGATCTTCCATAACGCGTTGGAATCGATGGCCGCGAGACGCGCGCAGCCCGCGGCGGCAAGCGCTATGCCAAGCAGCGCCGCGGTTCGCCTGACATGGCGCGCGCCGCGATTTGCAGGACTGCGATGATGAGATTGAACAACGGATTGCGGATTCGCCAGTGTGTCGGTCGGCGCGTGAATCAGAGCTTTTTTTAGCGGCATCTTGTGTCGGGTCTATAACACGGGCGGCGGTATTTCGCCGAGTAGCTGTTCGATTGCAACGCCGATGGCGAGCAGGCGCCGGTCGCTGCCGAGCGGCCCGTCGATTTCGAGGCCGACGGGCAAGCCTTGCGCGCTGATTCCCGCAGGCAACGACAAGCTAGGAATGCCGCATGTGCTCGCAGGATCGGTGTTGCGCAAGAAGGCTTCCATCGTGTCGATCGGCGGCGCGCCGTCTATCGACACCGTCGACGAACCGTTGATCTCGTCGATCTGCACAGCGGCCAACCGCGTGGTCGGAAACAGCAGCGCGTCGAGACGTTCGTCGGCGAAAGTGGCGGCGATATAAGCCTGCAACAGCGGCCGCCAGTGATTGAGCGCTGCCTCATAGTGCGGGTCGAGCGTGCCGGCGAGCACTTCGTCGTAGATCGCGCGCACGTCCGGACTCGCGATGCGGGCCGCGATCTCCGCAACGGTTTGCACCGGCGCCTGATTGGCCGCGAGCCACGCTTGCAGGTCGACGCGCGCTTCATGAATCGCGATCGGTCCGCCGACCATGCCGTTGAGATCCGCGAGTTCGCGCATCGCGACCGGTACAAAAACGACGCCTGCTGCCTCGAGCTTTTTGAGCGCCGCGCGCGCGACGTCCTCGACCTGTCGTTCAAGTCCTGCCCACAACGGCGCGGGCAAGCCGATACGCAAGCCGTTCAGCGCGACGGCGGGCAGCGGAGCGGCGCCGGTAATCACGCCGTCGAGCAATGCGATGTCGGCTGCGCTGCGCGCCATCGGACCGACCGTATCGCGCGTGTGGCTGATCGGCACGACGCCGTACGCGTCGTCATAGCGCCGCTCGGCGCCGCCATTGCCGACTGACGGACGAAAGCCCGCGGTGCCTGTCAACGCAGCGGGAATGCGCGTCGAGCCGCCGGTGTCGGTGCCGAGTCCCGCGGGCACGATGCGCGCGGCAATCGCCGCCGCAGTGCCGCCCGACGAGCCGCCCGGAATCAGCGCAGGGTCGTACGGATTGCGCACAGGGCCCGCATGCGTCGCGAGGTTGCTGCTCGTGATGCCGAACGCGAGCTCGTGCATGTTGGCCTTGCCGAGAATGATTGCGCCCGCATCGAGAAGCCGTTGCACCGAACGCGCATTGGTCTGCGGCACGAAGCCTGCGAGAGCCGGTGTGCCCGCCGAGGTCGGCAACCCTATCGTATTGATGTTGTCCTTCACGACGATCGGCAGGCCGGCAAGCGGCAGTTGCGCTTTTGCTTCGGCGGGCAGCGCGTCGATGCGCCGTGCCGCGGCGAGCGCGCCGTCGAGATCGATCACGGTCAGCGCGTTGAGCGTCTGAAGTGCGGCCGCGCGCGCGAGCAACGTCGCGACATAATCGGTTGCATTGAGCCGGCCCGACTGGATCGCGGCGACGGCTTCGGTTGCGCTCAACGCGAGCTGTTCATCGACGGTCCATGTCATGGCCGTTCTCCTTATGGTTCAGTGTCCGGGCCGCGCGAACGCCGGATAAAAAAGCGCAGCGCGAATCGGGCAAGCGCGGGCACGAGTCGCGGACGCAGCAGCCGCACGTCGTAGCCGCTCATGCGGCGCTCGTTTTCCGCGAGACATAGCTCGATGAGTTCGGGCGTGTCCAGCCCCTTGCCGATCACGCTGCTGTTCGCGGGCAGAAAATTCGAATCGCGTGCCACGCCGTTTGCGTCGATGCCTCTCGCAATCGCCACGCGATCCCAGATCAGCACGACCCAGATCGCGGCCACACGCAATGCGTGCCACGGCCTGCGCCATAGCGGCATGTTACGTCGATGCCATGCAACCCAGTTGACGAAAAACAGAATGTGACGCGCTTCTTCCTGAATCACGGGCTCGAAAGTCTCGACGAGCGCTTCTGGAAAATAGCCGGATTGCTGCGCGGCGCGAAACAGGCCAAACGCAAAGAAACTGTCGATGCACTCGCTATAGCCTGTGCGCATCCACGCCCATTCGGGATCGCGCGGCGCAGGATAATTCGGCTCGGGCGCGATCTCGATGCCGTAGGCCGCAATCAGCTTCGCGAGCACGCGCTTGTGACGGGCTTCTTCGTCGCCGTCCATCGTGATCGCTTCGCGCAGCAGCGGGTCCTGCAATTGCGCGGCGTAAGTGTGAACGTTGATCGACGCGCGGCCTTCCGTTTGCACGGCGATGTCCCAGATCGGCAGCGAGCAGAGCCGCGCGAGAGCGTCGGGCGGCAGCGCCGGCCAGTCGATCACGGCGGGTTTGTAGGGATCGTGAGTTTCCAGCAGCATGCGGCAGAACATGTGCTTGTGCGCCTCCGATCCGATCTTCACGCGGGCAGTGCCCGTGAATGTCCAGTGGCGCAGGCTGGGGTCTTCGGCTACATCTGTCAATGTGTCGGACATGGCAAGCATACAGAGAGCGAACTCGATGTGTCGCCTATTCTGTCACATTGCCCCGCAACGCGGCGTCTACGGTGCACGATCGCGGGCGCGCGTCAGCGTGGATGCCGCGTCATTGGCGTTGGGTTACTGCCGATGGGTCACTGCGAATAACTCACTGATGATTGTCGACCCACATGCGTCCCCAGCGGAATGCATAGGCGAGCGCATGTTCTTCGTCGAAGAAATAGTCGAGCGCGTCGAAACAATAGGCCGGGCCGTGGCTTGCGCTGGCTTTTTCGATGGTCAGGTTGGCGGCGAACAGCCCATTGGGCAAACGCTGCGCGGCCGGCGCAACTTCGTAGCCTTTATAGCGGATGTGTGAATTCATGATCGTGGCAGTGGATATGCCCGCGTTTTTACAGGAAGCCGGTACAGATGACGCGTGGCATGCGCGTTTGCATCAGGCGGCGGATGAGTCTGCGGGCTGGCTCAAGCGTAGGCCGCACTGAAGGGCCCGTGAACCAATCATTCTTCGCAAGCAAATCAGGGGAGTTCCGCAACGCTCTTCGGAACACCGGATAACGGCGCGTTTGGTGGGTTCGCAGACACTATGGCGCCAGGCGGCCGATGAGTCTGTTATGTGCCGCACGGTCTACATGATCTGCACCATGCGCACGAATGCAGGCGCCCCTGGTTTCGCGTAGCGAGACGACGCGAAACCAGGGGCGCTGTAAACGATAACTTTCTAACGGGGGCTTCGAGCCCGAGCTTTAAACCGCGTGCAGCAGACGCGCGGACTGCGCTTGCTGAACCTGAACGCCCGATGCGCTCGGACCTGGCGCACGATGAGCGGTGAACGCAAGCGCGAATTGCGCGGCTTGCTGGCCGACGGTGGCGAGCTGGTCGACGACCTTCGCGTCGGAGCAGGTATCGACACTATCGAAGCGCGTCTCGAGCGTGTTGATGCCCGCGCCGAACGGCGTCGGCCAGCCGCGCAACGCGTGGACGATCGAGCGCAGCGAAGTCAGCACCGAACCCGCCGCTTGCCAGCCATAAGCCGTGACGATGCAGCCAACCGCACGGCCGTCGAGATACGGACGCTCGTCGGCGCGCAGTTCCTCGAGCGTGTCGAGCGCGTTTTTGACGAGACCGGAGACGCCGCCGTGATAGCCCGGCGTCGCGATGATCAGCGCGTCGGCGTGGCGCACGGCTTCGATCAGTTCGAGCTGTTCGTCGGTGCGTTCGCTGTGTTCGGGCGCATAGTGCGGCAGGCTATGCAGAAACGTGCCGCCAAAGAGCCGGGTCCTGGCGCCCGCGGCTTCCGCGCCGCGCAGCGCAAAGCCGAGTGCGCGTTCGGTCGACGAAGCTGCGCGGGTCGTGCCGCCAATGCCGACGACGAGCGGGCGGCGGTGATGATCGAAACTGGTCAACGAAATGCTCCTTCGGTAGCGGCTCACGGCGCTTCGCGCGGGTTGCGCACAAGCGCGCCGGGGCGAACCGGACTATGAAGCACCATCTTAATCAGCGAGGCGTGCCGCACGAAGCGACTTTTTGTTCTAACGATATAACCGCGACGTGCATGCCGCGATGGCCGCGATGCCGCGATCGCCGACCATGCCGCGCCGATAAGCATATGGCGAACAATTGTTTAGGTTGGAGCGGGCAGGCCGCTATGATCGAAGCGTCTCCTCCATGACACTCCTTGACATGGGACTCGGCCTCGCCACATTGCTGGCGAGGCCTTTTTTTTGGCATTTTTCGTGGGCTCTATTGGCGCGTTCTGCAGTCAGGCGCATGCGCGCCGCTTCACGATCGCGCCGTTTATCGCGTGCTACGATGATCCGCGACACGATACCCGGCAAGGTCCAGCACGCAAATGGCAACTCTCTATGACACGCTCGGCGTGCCCATGCACGCCACCGACGAAGAGATCAAACGCGCGTACCGCAAGGCCGCGATGAAGTGGCATCCGGACCGCAACGCGGGTTCCGAGGAAGTTGCGCGCGCCACGTTTCAGGAGATCAGGGACGCCTACGCGATCCTCTCCGACGCGGCGCAGCGCAAGATTTACGACGCCGTGTACACCGAGCAGATGCGCGAATGGGAAGCGCAGCGCGCGCGCCATCAACAGGCGCAGGCGGAGCGCGAGGCGGCGGCGCGTGCCGCGGACGAGGCCGCGTACGCCGAAATGGTGTCGCTCGCGATGCGTTTTGCCGACGAAGGCCACAACCGCGATGTCGTGTTCGGCGTATTGCTCGGACGCCAATGCGAGCCGGGGCGCGCCGCGCAGATTGCCGACAGTGTGGCCGCCTTGCACGCTTCGAGGCGCGAGGCGGCGGCCAATAATGCTTCTACAGAGGCCGCGGAAGCGGCAGATGCCGCCTCGCACGCAAGTGCCGCCGGCTCGCCCGAATCGGCCACGATGGGCGCCGGCGCGGAAGACACTGCCGGTCGCCGCGCGCGTGCCGCTAAAGAACCTGCTAAAGAAACGGCGAAAGAAGCCGATACAGCCGGTGGCTTGTCCAGTCTCTGGTTCCAGTTCCTCAACGGGCTGCGCTTCTGATTATCCGATCACGCGCTTCTTCATCCGCCCGCTCCAGGGGCAAATTCCCGTAGCGCGCGGAATAAAGACATCGTAGTGTCACGGGGGCGCAAGACTCTGCGGGCACAATCGCACATACAAGAGACTAAAAACACGGTACGGGGTAAGCGTGACCAAGAAATATAAAGTGCTGTTTCTCTGCCGAGAGAATTCAGCACGCAGCATCATGGCCGAAGCTTTGTTGCGGGAACTGGCCGGACACCGGTTCGAGGCTTTCAGCGCGGGCCCGGAACCGGCCGCGCGAGTGCATCCGCTTGCGATAACGCAATTGCGGCCGGGCGTTTCCGACCTCGGCGTGCTATGCCCGAAAAGCTGGCTTGAATTCACCGGCGAATGGGCGCCGCGCATGGATTTCGTCGTCGCGCTCGACTCGGGCGTCGCTGCGCCGCATGCGCCGGTCTTTCCCGGCAGTCCCGCGCTTTCTCAATGGAATCTCGCCAATCCGCTCGCGGACGACGTCACCGAACCCGAACGGGCTCGTTTATTCGACAAGGTGTTCTGGCAAATTGTGCGTCAGTTGAGCGCCTTTATCGACGCGCCGCAGTATGCCGTGCCCAGAGCGAGCGACGCCGCGACGCAGTGCAAGCACTCGTGCACCGGCCAGTTTGCCAATCTGTGATGTGCCGCGTTAGCGCGGCGCTTGCCGCTTAGTGTTCGTTCGAGCGCGCGAGCGGACTGCCTGCGAACGGGTCGTTTTTCCAGTCGACGCGTTTCTTCGGCTGCGGCGTGGGCGCGGGCGGCGCCGATAATTCAAAGTGGTCGATAGATTGTCCTGCGCTAATGGCCTGCTTCAACCATTGAGGCATTTCGCCCTGGCCGTCCCAACTGTCTCCCGTCGCGCTGCGGTAGCGTGCGTTCTTTTCCGCGACCGGTTCGGATGCCAGCACGGCGGCAAGGTCTTCCGGCTTGATGCCAAACTCTTCCATGCGATGGCGGAGATACGCAATCATGCTATCTCGCTTCCTTTCGTCCATAAGATATTCGTCCTTCTAAAGCGTCAGCGTTCTGTCAAATGCAGATTGCGAGGAAAACCCGCGAAAGATTGGAGTCCATTTAAATGGCGTCCGTCCGCGGTGAGGTCATTAATCGAAATTGGAAAAAACGATGGGGGCGATGCACTGACATTGGGCGGCCGTCTCATGTGCACGCTCCGTTTCGCAACGGTGCATGTGCGGGGCCAGTCTTGTGGTTATGTCGTCATCATAACGCACTGCGAGCGTAATGCACGCACCGTTTGAACTGATTTTCTCGCATTTAAGCGTCGACTGGGACTGCCGGCTGCGCAACCGGGATCGTTCACCGGTTCCGCGTCGCCGGATTGAATTCCGCGCCGGCCGAACTATAAAAGAAATAGCGGAGAGGACAATCCGTGTTTTTCCGGCTGCGGCGTCCGAGCGCCAATCATCGTACGCGCAGGCACGCCGGCCGCCAGGTGCGGGCGACTCGCTATCCGTTTCATTCGACGAGTCCATGCAGCAGGCCCGCGTCACAACTGGTTTTTCGTTGGTCCCAGGCTTGGCCACGCTGGCTTTTTACACGGATCGATTCTCGAGGAGGGACGACACTGCTGCGCCGGATTCAAGGAGTCTGGACATGAAACTACGATTATTGATGGTGTTTGTGAGCGCTCTTCTTTTTCTCGCGCCGCGCGCTGCGAGCGCAGGCGACATGACGAGCGAGCCTGGCGTTGGGACATCGACGGCGACGCCCGCCAGCGAAAGGCTGATGAACCATGCGAACGAATCGGCACAGGCCACGACCGACATGTCGTTGAGCGAGCCCACCGGAGGCGCTTCGCAGCCGACGCAAAACGTTTCCTATGGAGGCGTCGCGGCAGGGCACTCAGAAGCCGGCAGCCGGCAAAATATGCGCTGTTCCGGCGGCCCGCAATGCACTATTTACTTTGGCCAGTGAAATAAAGGCGCTCGGCGTTGCTATTCGAAGCAGTGCATGAGGCAGCGGGTTTCGACGCCGCTGCCTCGCGGTTCTTTTATGCCAAAGCGGATTGCGTCGTCGAGTGATCGGTGCTGTCGACGATGCGGCTCACCATTGCCTCCACGCCCGGCCCTTGCATCGCCGCGCGCTCGCCGAAGCGGCGGAACTCGTCCAGCAGCGAGCGCCACGACGCGTGCCAGCGCGTTTCCTTGATGCACGCGCCCGAAGGATCGGCGATTCGCAGTATGCCGCTGTCAGGATAGAAAGTCAGAGTAACCGGCATGCCGTCGATAACGCAGGTCGCGGTGCAAGGGCGGTTGTTCACCATGTTCAATGTCCTCTAATCGAGCAATGAGTACGTTGGATGTGGTTTCCCGTCAGCAAGCACCATGCCCAGCGCGTTAGCGTGCCTAGTGCGTCTTTCCCGCTACGCGTACTTATCGCCGACCGTGCTGCGAATCGGATAGGTGTCGTAGACGATGATCATCCGTTCGATGATTGCGTTCTCATCGAATTCGAATACATCGACGCATTCAAAGCGCACCGCCGAGCCGTCTTTCAGTCCCCAATCGTAGATGAAGTAACCCGTCGCGCGCGGAGCTCCAGTCGCACTCACGCAAATGTCGATAGGTGTGATCGTGCTTTTGCCAGACGCCGCATTGACCTTTGCAAAGAACGGCGCCGGCTTCATCCAGCCGAGAAACGGCGAGAAGATTTGCGCGTCCGGTGTGAACAATGCGCAAATCGCGCCGACGTCGCCGCGTTCCAGCGCTGCGAGGTAAGTACGAATCTGCTCCGTGTATAGTTCTTTCGACGATGAATTCACGATCGTCCTCCTTATTGGCAATCCGACCCGTCTGAACAAACGGGCATCCGGTATCGACACCATAGCGATGCACCGATGACCGAACCATCGAAAAATTTGCAAGCCGGGTATGCCGCGCTCGCATATCCGCTTGCCGACCTCACGCGCCGCTTGCCGCCACTCGCGGCATTGCAGTCATTCGTGGCGGCCGGGCATTTCGGCAGCATCAGCAAAGCCGCGGATCATCTGTGCCGCACGCAAGGCGCGGTGAGTCGCCAGATTCAGCAACTGGAAGCGCACTATCGCTGCGCGCTTTTCGTGCGCCATGCGTCGGGGCTGACACTGACCGCCGAGGGACAGGCGCTGCAGGCCGTCGCAGTCGATGTACTTGCGCGGCTCGTCGAGCATGCCGATCTACACGCTGCAACGGGCGCGGTTCTCACGCTGCGATTACCATCGACGTTTGCGATTCGATGGCTGCTGCCGCGGCTTTCGGACATCAATAGCGCGCTCAAGGGAATCGAGTTGCGCATCTCGACTTCATCCGACGACACGCCGGAATTCACTACGCCCGACATCGACGCGATTGTCGTGCGCGGCAGCGGACAGTGGGCGGGACTGAATGCGATACCTTTGTTTGCAGAGACGCTGACTCCAATGTGCACGCCGGAGGTGGCCGCATCGCTGACATGTTTAGCCGACCTCGCGCGTCTCACGTTGCTGCATCCCGGGCCCAGTCATGACGAATGGCGATGCTGGCTAGACAGTGCGCTTGCTAAAGATGTCGATGCCGACAGGGGGCTGGTTCTCGACACACTGGAGTTGACACTCACCGCCGCGGCGCAAGGGCACGGTGTCGCTATCGGCGATGCGCGGATGGCAAGAGACCGAATCGAAGCCGGAGTGCTCGTCACGCCCTTCGATCACGTCGCGCGCAACGGCCTCGGCTACTTTCTCGTCTATCCGTCGCAACGCGCGCCGCAGCACAAGATTCGTGCGCTTGCCGATGTTCTCGCGACGATGGCGGAAGAAGAACAATCGATACCGTCTTCGTCTTTGACCACGCGCGCAAAGCTTCCGCTTTAATGCATCGCCACGCGTCGCGATGCATCGCACATGCATTAAGCGCGCGTGCCAGCGCCCCTCCAGACAAACCCTGATTGCTGCGCCAAAGAGCCCACTGATATTGTTCGCGGGCGCTTGTGTGGAAGCGCTTCCAGTCTCAGGTCTTTCGACGTCCAACGCAGTCGCTTTTCCGCAGTCGCTTTTCGTCATTGCCGTACCCGGTTCAGTCAGTTCAGCCGAGCAACTCGCTTGCATGGAGAATCCGTGGCACACGACGCACTTTCCTCTCATTCATCCGCCGATCCGTTCACGCCGCCCGCCGACTCTACTTTGTGGCGCGAGAACTTTCTATTAGGCGCGGCCACTGCCTCGTATCAGATCGAAGGCGCTGTCAACGAAGACGGCCGCCTGCCTTCGATATGGGACACCTTCTGCGCGACGCCCGGCAAGGTGCTTGCCGGCGACAGCGGCGAAGTGGCCTGCGATCACTATCATCGTTGGGAAGCGGATGTCGACATGCTCGCGGGGCTCGGGCTCGAAGGCTATAGATTGTCGATCGCGTGGCCGCGCGTGATGCATCTGGACGGCACGCCCAATCGCAAGGGACTCGACTTCTATAAGCGCCTGCTCACGCGTCTGAAAGAGAAGGGCATCACGACGTTCGTCACGCTTTATCACTGGGATTTGCCGCAACATCTTGAGGATCGCGGCGGTTGGCTGAATCGCGAAACCGCGTACCGTTTCGCCGATTACGCGGATCTGATGAGCCGGGAACTGGCCGGCAGCGTCGATGCATGGGCGACGCTCAACGAGCCCTGGTGTTCCGCGTATCTCGGCTATGGAAATGGCCATCACGCGCCGGGTCTTGCCAACGGGCGCTTTGCCACGCAGGCGATGCATCATCTGCTGCTCGCGCACGGTCTCGCCGTACCTGTATTGAGCGCGAACGATCCGGCTTCGCAAAAGGGCATCGTCGCGAACATCGGACGCGGCACGCCGAATAGCGATAGTGCCGACGATCGCCGCGCCGCGCATCTATTCGAGGTTCAGCACAATGCATGGATTCTCGATCCATTGCTAAAGGGCACGTATCCGCAGGCGCTTTTCGAACTGTGGCCAGGCACCGAGCCATTGATACTCGATGGCGACATGCAGACCATTTCCGCGCCGCTCGATTTTCTCGGCATCAACTATTACTTCCGCACGAATGTCGCGAGCGATGGTGCTCACGGCTTCAAGGACGTGCCGCTGCAAGGCGTCGAGCGCACACAGATGGGCTGGGAAGTGTATCCCGACGGTTTGCGCGATCTGCTGATCAGCTTCAAGGGCGAGTATGCGAATTTGCCGACGGTCTATATCACCGAAAACGGCATGGCCTCCGACGATAAAGTGATCGACGGCCGCGTGGACGACACACAACGCATTTCGTTTCTGAAGCGCCATCTTGCGGCCGTCGACGAAGCCATCAAGGCGGGCGTCGACATACGCGGCTATTTCCTGTGGTCGCTGATGGACAACTTCGAGTGGGCATTCGGATACGAGCGCCGCTTCGGCATCGTGCATGTCGATTACGCGACGCAGAAGCGCACGATAAAGCGGAGTGCCGAACTGGTGTCGCGCTTCCTGAAAGAGCGCAAGGAACGGAATCTACGTATATAAGCAACGCGTCTGAAGCAACACATATAGGCAACGAAAGCTGGTTTGCATGTCGACCTGGAACACGGGCGCGAGCCTTTGGAGGAGACGGAATGAACAGCAGAAAAACGGTCTTGCGGGCGATGGTTGCAGCACTCGCGTTGTATGGCATCGTCGCGCACGCCGAGCCTTTGAAGGCGAATGTGATTCACTGGTGGACCTCGGGCGGGGAGTCAGCCGCGATTCGCCAGTTCGCCGATGCGTATAACAAAGCCGGCGGCCAGTGGGTCGATAACGCGGTCGCGGGCGCGGACCAGGCGCGCTCCACGGCGATCAACCGCATTGTCGGCGGCGATCCACCCACGGCAGCGCAGTTCAATACGTCGAAGCAGTTTCATGATCTGATCGATCAGGGACTGCTCAACAATGTCGACGACGTCGCCGCAAAAGAAAACTGGAACGGCGTATTCCCGCAATCGATACTCGACAGCATCAAAGTAAAAGGCCATTACTATGCGGCGCCGGTCGACATTCATATGCCCGCGTGGTTCTTCTACTCGAAGCCCGCATTCCAGAAAGCCGGCATTACCGCCGAGCCGCAAAACTATGACGAGTTCATTGCCGATCTCGGCAAGCTCAAAGCCGCAGGCATCATTCCACTCGCGTTCGGGGGCCAGCCCTGGCAGGAAAAGATCACATTCGACGCCGTGCTCGCCGATGTTGGCGGTCCCGACCTCTACCTGAAGGTGTATCGCGATCACGACGCCAATGCGGTGAAGTCCGACGCGTTTAAAAAAGTACTGGTTGCATTCAAGCGCCTGCACGATTTCGTCGACCCCGGTTCGCCCGGCCGCAACTGGAACGATGCGACGGCACTGGTCATTTCCGGCAAGGCCGGCGTGCAGATCATGGGCGATTGGGCGAAGGGCGAGTTCTCCGCGGCGAAGCAGAGCGCGGGTAAGGAATTCGGCTGTTTCCCCGGCTTCGGTCCGCATTCGCCGTATCTCGTCGCCGGCGACGTATTCGTATTTCCGAAGAGCGATAACGCCGCCACCGTGAAAGCGCAAAATCTTCTCGCCACGGTGATGACCTCGCCGTCCGCGCAAGTCGCATTCAGCGCAAGGAAAGGCTCGATTCCGATTCGCCCCGACGTAGACGCGGGCACGCTCGACATCTGCGCGAAGGAGGGCATTGCGATCATGAAGGACAAGTCGCGCCAGTTGCCGAATCCGGAAATGCTGTTGTCGCCGGATATGCAAGGCGCGCTGATCGACGTCGTCACTAACTTCTGGAATAAAAACCAGTCGGTCGACGACGCGCAAAAGGCGTTCGCAAGCGCGCTCAAGAGCTAGGCTCGACATGCACGCGCTCAAGCTGCATGCGTCGTCGCGCTCGGGTTCTGAGTTGCGTAAAAACCCCGCGGAAAAGCCGCTAAAAAGGCGCTTTTCGTTGGCAGCATGGCTTGCATTGCTGCCGATGGCGCTGACCGTCGTGTTCGCCTATCTCGGCACGATGATCTGGACCGCGCGGGTTTCGCTCAGCAACTCGCGCACGTTTCCATCCGGCGACTTCGCGGGCCTCACGCAATACGCGAGGCTTTTCAACAACGGCCGCTGGTTGTTGTCGCTGCAAAACATCGTGATTTACGGCGCGTGCTTTATTGTCGCGTGCATGGTGATCGGCTTGCTGCTCGCGATCTTTATCGATCAACGCGTGGTCGCGGAAGGCGCATTGCGCACGGTGTTTTTATATCCTTACGCGATGTCGTTCGTTGCGACAGGTCTCGTCTGGCAATGGATTCTGAATCCGCAACTCGGCGCGCAGGCTGTGCTGCACAAGCTGGGTTTCGTGCATGCGCGCTTCGACTGGATCGTCGACCAGGACTGGGCGATCTATACGATCGTCATTGCCACCGTGTGGCAGGCTTCGGGACTCGTGATGGCTTTGCTGCTCGCGGGCCTGCGCGGCATCGACGACGAGCTGTGGAAAGCCGCGCGTATCGACGGCATTCCGCGCTGGCGGGTCTATGCAAGCATCGTCGTGCCCATGCTCGGGCCGTCGATCTCGACCGCCTTCGTGCTGCTGTTCGTGATGGTCGTGAAGCTCTACGACGCCGTGGTCGCGATGACGCAAGGCGGCCCCGGCACCGCGAGCGAAGTACCGGCGAAGTTCATCATGGACTATCTGTTCGGCCGCGCGAATATCGGTCTCGCGTCGGCGGCGTCGATCGTCTTGCTCGCGACCGTGCTCGCGATTCTCGCGCCGTTCTTCTATGCGCGCAGCCGTGCGGCATTACGCAAGGAGGTGTGATGAACACGCCCGGCTCTGCACTGAAGAGCGGCATGCCGCGACCCATGCTGAAGCACCGGCGCCGCGCGGCGCTCACGCCGGCGCGCGTCGGCGTGTACGCATTTTTGCTCACCGCCGCGCTGTTCTTTCTACTGCCGCTTTATGTGATGCTCGTGACGTCGGTTAAACCGATGAGCGAAATCCGTCTCGGCAATCTGCTCGCTTTTCCCACGCATTTCACGCTGCAAGCATGGAGCGCCGCGTGGCAGTCCGCATGTACCGGACTCGACTGCAACGGTATTCAAGTCGGCTTCTGGAACTCCGTGCGTATCGTCGTGCCGAGCACGGTTTTCTCCATCGCGATCGGCGCGGTGAACGGCTATGCATTGTCTTTCTGGCGGCCGCGCGGCGCGGGCGTGCTGTTCGGCGTATTGCTGATGGGCGCCTTTATCCCGGTTCAGGTGATGGTGTATCCGCTCGTGCGCGTGCTGGCGAGCGTGCATCTGTTCAGTTCGTTGCCGGGCATCGTCGTGATTCATACGATCTTCGGCATGCCGGTCATGACGCTGCTGTTTCGCAACTACTACGCGTCGATTCCGCAAGAACTGTTCAAGGCCGCGCGCATCGACGGCGGCGGTTTCTGGCGTATCTTTATCCAGTTGATGCTGCCTATGTCGACGCCGATCATTGTCGTGGCGATCATCATGCAGGTGACGGGTATCTGGAACGACTTCATTCTCGGCCTCGTGTTTGCCGGCACTAAAAACTTGCCGATGACGGTGCAACTGAACAACATCATCAATACGACGACCGGCGAGCGGCTTTATAACGTCAACATGGCGGCGACCATTCTGACTTCGCTGGTGCCGCTCGCGGTGTACTTCATCTCCGGCCGCTGGTTCGTGCGCGGCATTGCGTCCGGTGCGGTCAAAGGATAGGGCGATGACATACGTGGCGAAAGAGACAAACGCGCTGACCAGTCCGCTGGGCAGCGTGCCGCGCAACAGCGAGGCGCCGGGCGTGGCGAGTGCGGCGGACGTCGCGCACGCCGCAAACGTCGCGGTGCGCGATCTGACTATCCGGCTCGGCGCGAATACCGTGATCGAAAACCTCGATCTCGACGTTCAGGCGGGCGAATTCGTCGTACTGCTCGGGCCTTCCGGCTGCGGTAAATCGACGCTGCTTCACAGCATCGCGGGGCTGATCGACGTGAGCGAGGGCAGCATTGAAATTGCCGGCGAGGACATGACGTGGGCCGATCCGAAAGATCGCCGCATTGCGCTCGTATTCCAGTCGTACGCGTTGTATCCGACGATGAGCGTCGAGCGTAATTTGTCGTTCGCGTTGCGCATCAACGGCACGCCGAAGGCGGAGATCGCGCGGCGCGTGGCGCGCGCTTCCGAGATGCTGCAACTCGGACCGCTGCTCAAGCGCAAGCCGGCGCAATTATCGGGCGGACAACGGCAGCGAGTCGCGATTGGCCGCGCGATCGTGCGTGAAGCGGACGTGTTTCTATTCGACGAGCCACTGTCGAATCTCGACGCGAAACTGCGCACCGAATTGCGCCGCGAACTCAAGCAATTGCATCAGCGGCTCGGCGCAACGATGATTTACGTGACGCACGATCAGGTCGAGGCGATGACGCTCGCCACGCGCATGGCCGTGATGCGCGGCGGCGCGATCCAGCAGTTCGGCACGCCCGCCGAAGTCTATGCGCGGCCCGCCAACCTGTTCGTTGCAACGTTTCTCGGCACACCGGCGATGAATCTCGTCGACGGTACGCTCGAGCAGCGCGACGGGGCGCTGCATTTTTGCACTGCGCACTGGCGGCTCGATGTGTCGAAGTATGCCTTCACGAATCCGCGTAGCGATGCACGAGCGCAGCCTCAGTCATGCGTGCTCGGTGTTCGCGCGGAAGACGTGCGCATTCACACAACGCAGAGCGGCGAGCAGGCCGGCGAGCGCGCGAAAGTTTCGCTTGTCGAGCCGATGGGCAACCACCGCGTCGTCTGGCTCGACTATCATGGAGCGCAGATCGCGTCGATCGATCAGAGCAAAGCGCCGTTGATGCCGGGCGACACCGTATCGTTCTCGCTAGACAGCACACACGTCTCGCTCTTCGACGCAGCGGGCGGCGCGCGTTTATAGCGCCGGTCAGAGTAGGGATGAAACCCGCCTGGGTGACGGAGAACCGTGTGGCAACACTGAAAGATGTCGCGGCGCTGGCCGGTGTCGGCATGTCGACCGCATCGCGCGTTATTTCCGGCAAAGGGCCGGTTTCCGGCGACGCGGCCGCGCGCGTGCGGGCCGCAATCGAGCAGCTCAACTTCCGCCCGTCGTCCATTGGCCGCGCAATGGCGACGCAGTCGCTCGGCATGATCGGCATTTTCGTGCCGACGTTCTTCGGCTCGTATTACGGCACGATCCTCAAGCAGACCGACACTGAACTGCGCGCCGTGCGACGTCATGTGGTCGTGGCAACCGGCTGCGGCGAAGTGTCGCCGCGCGAGCAGGCCATCGAGGCCGTGCGTTTTCTGATTGGCCGCGACTGCGATGGCGTCGTGGTAATCAGCCACGATCTGCATGACGAAGATCTCATCATGCTGCATCGGATGCACCCGAAAATGGTTTTTCTGAATCGCGCGTTCGATCAGTTTCCAGAAGCGTCGTTTTGCGCGGATCATCGGCATGGCGGCGAACTGGCTGCGCGCACACTGCTGGACCACGGGCATCGCGAAATCGCCGTGATTTCAGGGCCTTTTACCGCGTCGGACAACATGACGCGGCTCGAAGGTTTCTTCGCCGAACTCGCGCGCGCGGGCATTGCGCGGGGCGACGTGACCTTGATCGAATCGGACTTCTCGCCGGAAGGCGGTTATGCGGCCGCGCAAAAACTGCTCGATTCGAAGCAGCGTTTTACGGGTCTCTTCTGCGCGAACGACACGATGGCTGTCAGCGCGCTCGCGCGTTTTCATCAGGCGGGCGTTTCAGTGCCGCACGAATTGTCGGTGATCGGTTACGACGACGATTACTCCGCTGCCTATGCCGCGCCCGGCCTCACGTCGGTCCATATTCCGACTGCCGAACTGACGCAGAACGCGGTGCGCTGGCTCATCAACCAGTGCTATCGAACCACGTGGGAGATATTCCGCGAGTTTCCGGTCAGCGTGACGATGCGCGAGTCGGTGGGGCCGGCGCGAGGGGTGGAGGCTGTTCCTATCGGCGAATCGACGCAGGCTTGACGCGATGCGGCCGAACGCATCATCTGCAATGACGCAGCCGCTACTGCGTCGGGTCGTGGCCGGCGTCGCTCTGGCAAACGCTGCGTATTTTTTTGTCGAGTTCTTTGTTGCCCGGAAAATTGGATCGGTTTCGCTTTTCGCCGACAGCATCGATTTTCTCGAAGACGCCGCGGTCAACTTTTTAATTTTCGCCGCTCTCGGATGGTCCGTGCGCAATAGAGCGCGTGCCGGCATGGTGCTCGCGGCAATTCTATTAGTCCCTGCGTTGGCGCTGCTCTGGACCGCATGGCAGAAGTTCAATGCACCGACACCGCCGGAGCCTTGGCTGCTGTCGGGCACCGGACTCGGAGCTTTAGCGGTCAACCTCGCGTGTGCGGTTGTACTCGCCAGATTCCGGCACCATTCGGGCAGCCTTACTCGCGCGGCATTCCTGTCGGCCCGCAATGACGCATTCGCGAATATCGCGATCATTCTCGCGGGACTGGTCACGTTGTTATGGCGCTCGGGCTGGCCCGATCTTCTGGTCGGACTCGGAATCGCCATTATCAATGCGGACGCCGCGAAGGAAGTTTGGCTCGCTGCGAGGGATGAGCATCGGTCTGCGCAGACATGAGCGGGCAGCGCCGCAATTGATCCGTCACACCGCACGCTTTGCGAACACATCCTTGAACATAGGCATTGCCGAGAATACATTCGGCCATCCCGCGTAGAAGGCCAATTGGGTCAATGCCTCGGACGCTTCTTCCTTTGTGAGCCCATTGTCCATCGCGCGGTTCAGGTGATACGGAATCTGCGCGACCTGACCGTTTGCAACCAGTGCGCTCACTGTCACGAGACTCCTGTCTCGCGGCGCGAGTCCCGGGCGCAGCCACAAATCGCGGAACAGTGCATCGGTCGTGTATTGAACGACCCCGGGCGCGACTTCGCCAAAGTTCTCCTCGACCATCCGCGCGCGCTGCTGTTCCGAGCTTTCGTTTAAAGGCAGTAACGTCACGTCGGCGTCAGGAATCTGATCCGGTCCAATGCCTCTTTCGTCGAAGATGCGCGTCGCCACGCTCGATGCAGCGGTTGCATTGCCCCACCCGGAATAGAACGCCAGATGCGCGATCATCTCCGAGATCTCGGCTGGTTTAACGCCATTGTCTAGCGCAAGCCCGAAGTAAAACGGCATGTCGGCGGTCTGCCCGCGCGAGATCATTACCGAAAGCGTGACGATGCTGCGGTCGCGCGGCGAGAGCAGCGGCCGCTTCCATAGACCGTCGAACACAGTGTTCGCGGTGTATCGCGCGAACGCTGGAGATACCGATTTCAAGTCCGCAACGGACGGTGCTTGTTCCATACTTCCACTCCCTTTAATAGATGCGCAGGCGCAGACGAAGAGCGACGCGCTCAGTGCCGCGATTAACGCTGGCCGGCGGAGAACGAGGTTATGGCTGGCGGTGTTGCTCATCGCCGACCGATTGGAGGTACTGCTCGTCCGTCACCTTCTCGAGCCAATTGACATTCTTGCCGTCGAGCGCTTCCTGAATTGCGATGTGAGTCATCGCGGTAGTCGATGTCGCGCCATGCCAGTGCTTGTGGCCCGGCGGGCACCAGATCACATCGCCGGCACGAATCTCGACACGCGGCTCGCCCTCGCATTGCGTCCAGCCACAACCGGCCGTCACGAGCAGCGTCTGGCCAAGCGGATGCGTGTGCCACGCGGTCCGCGCGCCCGGCTCGAACGTGACGCTGGCGCACGACACGCGTGCAGGCGGCGGCGGAGCATTCAAAGGATCGATGCGGACAGTGCCGGTGAACCATTCGTCAGGGCCTTTAATAGAGGGCTGCGAGCCCGCGCGCTTCAATTCCATCGTGCTGCTTCTCCGTCGAGGTGGGTCGGTGCATTACATCAATGTAACGTCTCGCCATTCATGCGACTAGGTGGCAAACTTGGCATGGTCTTATGCAATGGTGCATGAATCGAAATGGAAGACTTCAACGAACTGGCCGCGTTCATGCGAGTCGCGCATGAGCGGAACTTCACGCGTGCGGCCGCGCAGCTAGGCATGTCGCAATCGGCTCTGAGTCGCATGGTGCGCGCGCTCGAAGCGCGAATGGGCGTGCCGTTGCTCACTCGCACGACGCGCAGTGTCGCGCCGACAGAGGCGGGCGAGCGGCTGCTTTCGTCAATCGGACCGCGCCTTAGGGACATCGAGGCAGAGCTTGAATCGCTGCGTGCAATGACGGACCGGCCCGCCGGAAGCGTTCGGATCACTACGACGGACTACGCGGCAAACGAATACGTCTGGCCGCGAGTACAAACGCTATTGCACCAATACCCGGAGATCAAAATCGAGCTCGTGTACGACTATGGTCTTTCCGATCTGGTCGCGGACGGGTACGACATTGGCGTGCGCCTCGGCGACCAGGTCGCCAAAGACATGATCGCGATGCGCATTGCGCCCGATATGACGATGTCGATAGTCGGATCGCCGGAATATCTCGCGTCGAGAATCGTGGCGAAAACACCGCAGGATCTGACCCGGCACAACTGCATCAATCTGCGGCTGCCGACCATGAACTCGTTGCTGGCCTGGGAGTTGAGTAAGGGGCGGCGCGAGCTACAGGTTCGCGTAGAGGGGCAACTGACTTTCAATAACGTCTATCAGATGGTCGAGGCCGCGCTCGCCGGCTTTGGGCTTGCATACGTGCCAAAGAAACTGGTGGAGCCGCATGTCGAAGCCGGGCGTCTCGCCTGGGTTCTCGAAGACTGGTTTCCGACATTTGTCGGCCACCATGTTTACTATCCGAGCCGTCATAAGTCGTCGAGGGCGGTTGAACTCGTCGTCGATGCACTGAAGGCCGGCTTTACGGGGCGAACTCGATAAGGACAGTGCTCAATCGCGCGGCGTGTTTGTCATTCGCGACGCTTGCCGCGAGAGCGTTCGTGTCCAAACGAAGTCCGCCAAACTGCTGTATCTTGCTCAATTGCGCTGAAGGATACCGGACAGCGAGGCAATGAAAAAACCCCTTTGTTCGCGAGGTTTCCTTGATTTCAACGAATCACGATGGAGCATGCGTCACCCATGTTGAGAGAAGATAATTTGCCGGCGAGCGAGGTCGCGCCCGACGACGACCGAGCGTCGTCGCCCTTGCGTTCATGGCTCGCCGTTGTGGCCGTTGCAATCGGTGCCTTTGCATTCGTGACGACGGAATTTTTGCCGGTCGGACTCTTGCCGCGCGTCGCCGCCGATCTCGGCGTGTCGCCTGGCACGGCCGGTTTGATGGTCACGGTGCCCGGCGTAATCGCCGCGATTTCTGCGCCAGGCCTGATGCTGGTCGCGGGCCGCATGGATCGGCGGCGCGTCTTCCTGTTACTCACGGCTTTATTGCTGGCATCCAATCTGATTTCGGCGTTCGCGCCGAATTTCACTGTGATGCTGGTGGGTCGCGCGTTGCTCGGCGCCGCGCTCGGCGGCTTCTGGACGCTCGCCACTGCCGCGTCCGGGCGTCTCGTGCTGCCGAAAGACTCGGCGCGCGCGATGGCGACGATCCTCACCGGCGTCACGTGTGCAACGGTGATCGGCGTGCCGCTCGGCACGTTCATCGCGAGTTTCGCGTCGTGGCGCGCATCGTTCATGGCAACCGGCGGGCTCGTCGCGAGTGCGCTGATTGCGCAGTTCCTGTTCGTGCCGTCGCTGCCCTCGAACGCCGCATTGCGTTTGCACGATCTCGTTTCGCTGCTGCGCAGGCCGCATCCGCGCCGCAGCATGATGATGGTGGGGCTCGTGTTCGGCGCGCATTTCTCGTCGTACACGTATATCACGCCGTTCCTGCTGCGCAATGCGAACCTGACGATGCCGACCATTACCTGGCTCCTGCTCGGCTTCGGCATCATCGGCTTCTTTTCGAACTTCGCTGTTTCGTCGACGGTTACGCGCAGTCTGAAAATCTCGCTCGGCGCGATGATCTCGCTGCTCCTGTTCGCGCTTGTTCTGCTGCCCGTATTACAGCATTCGCCGCCCGGCGTCGTTGCGCTCGTACTCGCGTGGGGCGTGGCGTTCGGCGCGCTGCCGCTATGCTTCAGCATCTGGATTCAGCGCGCGACGCCCGATTCTCCGGAAGCCGGCTCCGCGCTCTTCGTGAGCATCATTCAGGTGGCGATTGCGGTGGGTTCGCTCGTCGGCGGAATCGTGGTCGATCACGTGGGCATTGCGACGGACTTTCTGTTCGGCAGCGGCCTCGCGTTGCTCGGACTGGCGGCGCTCGCGAGCTTCGGTAGAAGCGGCGAGAGGAAGCCTGCGCCAGAAGCGGTGGCGTGCACCGAATGCAACTGCCGCGTGTAGCTTTTGGTCATTCAGAAGGCGCGGGTGTTGATTTCGACGCGCGCGCCCTCAATTCACTAAGCTGACTATTTATACGGCCGGATACGGCCGGCAAGTGCGAGTCGAAGTGCTCACAGTTGAACAGGACAGGTGGAAAAATCACGCGGATGAAAAAAGTCGACTCGACACACACTCCGGCGACGCGTGCGGAGTTGCTGTGCTTTCTCGTGGCGATCGCGGCGGCATCGTATGCGCTTAGCGCCGAGTGGCGCGTGGATCACGTCGTTCAGTGCTGCCGCCAGTGGCTCGCAAAAAATAGAACGACCATGCATTGGCTCGAGCGTGTGCGCATCGGGCAACTCGCCTTGAAAATCGCAAGCCAGGATCTCATCGACGCGGGCGTGGCCGTGCGCCTGTCGAATGTGCAGGCGCTCTTTACCAGCGAAATGGAACTGAACGAAGCGAGCACGATGGTTCAGCGCATGATGGCGCTGTGCCAGGAAGCGATCTGACCGGATTCATACTGTCTCTTCCTGCGGACTTCGCCAATCGTCCCGCACGTCCGCACGGCCCGTTCACCGATCCAGTTTTGTTATCGACCTTTCCATTTCTCGGATTGTTGCCGCATCACGGCGCCCGTATATTGCCGTAAAGCCCACTACGAAAACACGGACGCTGGAGACGCGAATGAACCGAATCGATCTGGAAGGACGCGTTGTCGCCATCACGGGCGGCGCGCGCGGCATCGGCTATGCAGTGGCGCAACGGGCGCTGAACTCGGGTGCATCGGTCGCGCTATGGGACATCGACGGCGAGCGGCTCGCGCGCAGTCAGCGCGAACTCAGCGCACTCGGCAAGGTGACCGCGGTCACCGTCGAACTTACCCAGGAAGCGGCCGTCCAGCATGCGGTTGCGCAGACCGTTCTCGATCACGGCGCGATCGACGTGCTGATTAATTCGGCGGGTATTACCGGCGGCAACGGCACGACATGGGAACTGGAGCCGGAGATGTGGCGGCGCGTCATCGACGTCAATCTGATCGGCCCGTATCTCACCTGCCGCGCCGTCGTCCCGCAGATGCTCAAGCAAGGCTATGGGCGGATCGTCAATATCGCGTCGGTCGCGGGCAAGGAGGGCAACCCGAACGCGTCGCACTACAGCGCGTCGAAGGCGGGGCTCATCGGCCTCACAAAATCGCTCGGCAAGGAACTCGCGACGAAGAACATTCTCGTCAACGCGGTCACGCCCGCAGCCGCAAAGACCGAGATCTTCGATTCAATGTCGCAGCAGCACATCGACTATATGCTTTCAAAGATTCCGATGAACCGCTTTCTTCTCCCCGAAGAAGCGGCGTCGCTGATTCTCTGGCTCGCCTCAGAAGACTGCGCATTCAGCACCGGCTCGGTATTCGATCTGTCGGGCGGACGCGCGACTTACTGAGCGTCCAACGCGGCGCCGCTCAAGGCGCACGCGTCACATCACACAAGAACCGCGAGGCCGCGAACGCGAGCTGCGCGAAGGAGATGACATGGACCCGCAAGCGAGCGCTTCGCTGGAGGCGATCACCGGCAAGGTCATGCGCCGGCTGCTGCCATTCCTGCTATTGATGTACGTGCTGGCATTTCTCGACCGCGCGAACATCGGCTTCGCACAGAAGGCGCTGCAGCACGACACCGGGCTTTCGAACGCGGCCTTTGCGTTCGGCGCGGGCGTTTTCTTTGTCGGCTATGCATTGTTCGAGGTGCCAAGCAATTTGCTGCTGCATCGCGTCGGCGCGCGAGCATGGATGTGCCGCATCATGGTGACGTGGGGACTCGTCTCGGCGGCGATGTGCATGGCGCATACCGCGACGATGTTCTACACGCTGCGCTTTCTATTAGGCGTCGCCGAAGCAGGCTTCTTTCCCGGCGTCATCTATTACCTCGCACACTGGTTCCCACAGCGTGCGCGCGCCCGCGCCGTCGGCATGTTTTATTTCGGCGCGCCGTTGGCGTTTATCTTCGGTGGTCCGTTGTCGGGCTCGCTGCTCGAACTGCATGGCGCGTTCGGCCTCGCGGGCTGGCAGTGGCTTTTTCTCGTCGAAGGCTTGCTCGCCACGCTCGTCGGTATATGGGCTTTCTGGTATCTCGACAATCGTCCCGACGACGCACGCTGGCTCGATTCGCACGAACGCACGAGCTTGCGCGCGGCGCTCGATGAAGACGCGCGCGCAGCCTCGGCACATGGACCGCATCGCATTCTTGCCGCGCTGGTGGATCGCCGCGTTTTGCTGCTGTCGCTCATCTATCTGCTGATTCAGATGAGCGTCTATGGCGTGATCTTCTATTTGCCGCAACAGGTCGCCGCTTTGCTTGGAACGACCGTGGGTTTTCACGTCGGACTCGTCGCCGCATTGCCGTGGTTGTGTGCGCTCGCCGTCACCTGGTACGTGCCGCGCCGCGCGGATCGGACGGGCGGGCATCGTCGCTGGGCTTCCGCGTTGCTCGTCATGGCGGGTCTCGGCATCGGCCTATCGGGGCTCGCGCATAACCCGGTCATCGGACTCATCGCGCTGTGCTGCGCGGCAAGCGGTTTCATTGCCGCCCAGCCGCTGTTCTGGACATTCCCGACGCGCCTCCTGACCGGTGCCGCCGCCGCGGGCGGCATCGCGCTGATCAACTCGCTCGGCAGCCTCGGCGGTTTCATTGCGCCGAGCTTGCGCACCGCGGCCGAGCGCGCGTTTTCCTCGACATCGGCGGGACTGGTCGTTCTCGGCGCGTCCAGTCTGCTCGCCGCGCTGCTGATCGGCACGCTGTTGCGCCGCGACGGCGCGCAGCCTGCCGATTCATTTCACGACCTGCTGCATCGCGCCCGCTAGGCGCATTTCCGGCGACACCTTCGACGCCCATCACGGAGCCTCTCTCTCATGGCCATGCCCACAATCCGGCACGTGCGTGCCTTCATCGTCCGCGGCGGCGGAGCGGACTATCACGACCAACCCGGCGGACACTGGATCGACGATCACATCTCGACGCCGATGGCGCGTTATCCGGAGTACCGTCAGAGCCGCCAGTCGTTCGGCATCAATGTACTCGGTACGCTGGTTGTCGAAATAGAAGCGAGCGACGGCACAGTCGGCTTCGCGGTGACGACGGGCGGCGAGATCGGCGCATTCATCGTCGAAAAACATCTGGCGCGTTTTCTCGAAGGCCAGCTCGTCACCGACATCGAGAAGATGTGGGATCAGATGTACTACGCCACGCTTTATTACGGGCGCAAAGGCGTCGTGCTCAATACGATTTCCGGCGTCGATCTCGCGCTGTGGGATCTGCTCGCGAAAGTGCGCAAGGAGCCGGTCTATCAGCTATTGGGCGGTCCGGTGCGTGACGAACTGGTGTTCTATGCAACCGGCGCGCGTCCCGATCTCGCGAAAGAAATGGGCTTTATCGGCGGAAAACTGCCGTTGCAGCACGGTCCCGCCGAAGGCGAAGCGGGACTCAAGCTCAACCTCGAGAAACTTGCCGACATGCGCAGCCGCGTCGGCGACGACTTCTGGCTGATGTACGACTGCTGGATGAGTCTCGACGTGCCGTATGCGACGCGGCTCGCGCATGCCGCACACGAGTACGGACTGAAATGGATAGAAGAGTGCCTGTCGCCCGACGACTACTGGGGTTACGCCGAACTGCGGCGCAACGTGCCGCGCGGCATGATGGTGTCGACGGGAGAACATGAGGCGACGCGTTGGGGCTTTCGCATGCTGCTCGAGATGCAATGCTGCGATCTGATTCAACCGGACGTGGGCTGGTGCGGCGGCATTACCGAGCTCATCAAGATCTCGGCGCTTGCGGATGCGCATAACGTGATGGTGGTGCCGCATGGTTCGTCGGTGTATAGCTATCATTTCGTCGTCACGCGTCATAACTCGCCGTTCTCCGAGTTTCTGATGATGGCGCCCAAAGCCGACGAAGTCGTGCCGATGTTCACGCCGCTTCTGCTCGACGAACCGGTGCCCGTCAATGGACGCATGAAAGTGCCCGACACGCCGGGCTTCGGCGTGCGGCTCAATCCGGAATGCACGCTGGTGCGGCCTTATCCGCGCTAATGCGCTGCGCTTCTTTCGATTCAATCAGCGAAGGAGAATGACGTGCTGCTCAAGGACAAGGTCGTGATCGTCACCGGCGGTTCGCGCGGCATCGGGCGCGCGATAGCCGTTGCGTGCGCAACGGAAGGCGCGGACGTCGCGATCAACTACTGGGGCGATAACGACGCGTCGTACGGACGCCGCTCGGCCGTCGCCGAAGTGGTCGAGGAAATCGAGGCGCTCGGGCGGCGCGTGATCGCTATTGAAGGCAATGTCGCCGCGCGCGAGACGGGCCAGCAACTGGTGCGCGAAACCGTGCAGGCATTCGGCAAGGTGGACGTGCTCGCGAGTAACGCGGGCATCTGCCCGTTCCATGCGTTTCTCGACATGCCGGCGGAAGTACTCGAGTCCACCGTCGCGGTGAATCTGAACGGCGCGTTCTACGTCACGCAAGCCGCCGCGCAGCAAATGAAAGCGCAGGGCACGGGCGGCGCGATTGTCGCGACGAGTTCGATCAGCGCGCTCGTCGGCGGCGGCATGCAGACGCATTACACGCCGACCAAGGCCGGCGTTCACTCGCTGATGCAGTCGTGTGCGGTTGCATTGGGACCGTATGGCATCCGCTGCAACTCGGTGATGCCAGGCACGATCGCGACGGACCTCAACGCGGAAGACCTCGCCGACGAAGCGAAGAAAGCCTACTTCGAAAAGCGCATTCCGCTCGGGCGCCTGGGCCGTCCCGACGATGTGGCGGATTGCGTGGTGTTTCTCGCGTCCGACCGTGCGCGCTATGTGACGGGCGCGGCGTTGCTCGTCGACGGCGGGCTGTTCGTCAATCTGCAATGACGCGCGATGCCGATTTCAGCTAACCGGTGCGGAAGCATTCGCGGCCAGCGTGGACGTGGTGCCGCCATCGCGTGTGAGGCGCCGCGAGAAACCGCGCAGCAGTTCGATGAAGCGCAGCGCCGGCTCGGCGAGCGGTTCTTCCTTGCGCGTGAGAATGCCGAAACCCGCAAGGCTCTTGCCGATTTCGAGCGGCAATGCGACCAGCAGTTTGCCGCGCAGGTGATCGCGCACGACCGACTCCGGCAGCATCGCGACCGCATCGTAGTTCTCGAGCAATTGCAGCGTCGCGAAGATCGACGCGCATTCGGTGAGATTGACCGGCGTCGCGAGCCCCGCACGCGCGAGTTCTTCCTCGAACAGCACGCGCGCCGGGCTGCTGACGGGCTGCGCAACCCACGGCCAGTCGATCAGTTCGCGCAACGTGATGCGCGCGCGGCTCGCGAGCGGATGTACGGAGCGCACCACGAGCATCAAGGTCTCGCGCGCGAGCGGCTCGAAACTGAAGTCGTTGTGTTGCAACGGACTCGTCAGCCGTCCAAGCGCGAGATCGACTTCGCGGCGATGCAGCAACTGCACGACCTGGTCGCTGGTTTCCCCGAGTATGCGCACGTTGAGCAAGGGGCTTTCGGTTTTGAGCGCGGCCACCGCCATCGCCATCAGATCGGGCGCGGCGCCCATGATCGCGCCGACCGTCAACTGGCCGTGTCCGCCGCGGCGCTTGACTTCGAGGTCTTCGGCGAAACGCGTGAGTTCGGCGAGCGCGCGCCGCGCGTAGGCCAGCGTGACGACGCCGAGCGGCGTGGGCGTCATGCCGCGCGCATTGCGCTCGAACAGCAGAAAGCCGAACGCTTCCTCGATGTCGCCGAGCATGCGGCTCGCGCTCGGCTGCGCGACGTTGACGGCTTCGGCGGCCTGATGGAGATTGCGCGCGTCGTCGAGCGCGACGAGCAGCGCGAGGTGCTTGAACTTGAGCCGATTGACGAGTGCGACGGTTGCTGAGAGTTGGCTCATGGTCCCGGTGCGATTCGGATTGTGGATCGCCCAATCCCAACAACGGATTGAGATGCTATCGACGCTCGAATTATAGTCTTTGCAGGCGCTTCGCCGCGAAAGCGCCCATAACGAACAGACAACGAAGAGACAGCCGCAATGGAGACAATCGCTTTCCGGATGGTGCTCAACCCCGGCATGCGCGAGGAATACGAGCGCCGGCACGCACAGATCTGGCCGGAACTGGTTGACGCATTGCACAACGCCGGCGTGCGCGAGTACCGCATCTTCTTCGATCCCGGCACCGATCATCTTTTCGCGGTGCTCACGCGCACCACGCATCACACGATGGACGCGCTTCCCGAACTCGAAGTCATGCGCAAATGGTGGGATTACATGGCCGACATCATGCATACCGCCGCGGACCACACGCCGCTTCAGCAGCCGCTCGAACAGGTGTTTCATCTGAGTTCGCTCAGCTAATTGATTGCTTGCCACGCTATAAAGACGGAGGCATCGCATGCAGGTTGTCGATTCGCATATCCACCTGTGGGATCTGAAGACGCACCGTTACCCTTGGCTGGAAAATCCGGGCGTGTCGTTCGTCGGCGACGCGCGCGCTCTGAAGCACGACTATCTGCTCGATAACCTGCTTGCAGAAGCGGGCGACATCGACGTGAAAAAACTCGTACACGTTGAAGCGAATCACGATCCCGCCGATCCCGTCGAGGAGACGCGCTGGCTGCAAGGCATCGCCGATCGCGCCGAATCGCGCGGCATGCCGAACGCGATCGTCGCCGCCGTCGATCTCGCTTCGCCGAATGCGCCCGCGGTGCTCGAAGCGCATGCGTCGTTTGCGAATACGCGCGGCGTGCGGCAGATTCTCAATGTGCACGAGAACAGATTGTTCGATTACGTCGGCCGCCATTACATGCGCGAGCCGCAGTGGCGCGAGAACTTTGCGTTGCTGCGCCGTCACGGCATGTCGTTCGATTTGCAGTTGTATCCGTCGCAAATGGAAGAGGCCGCCGCTCTGGCGCGCGCGCATTCGGACACGCTGTTCGCCGTCAATCATGCGGGCATGTTCGTGGACCGAAGCAGCGTCGCCGGTTATCGCGCGTGGCGCGACGGCCTGCGCATGCTCGCCGGTTGCAGCAACGTGTACGTGAAGATCAGCGGGCTCGCGATGTTCGATCATCAATGGACGGTGGAAAGCCTGCGGCCCTATGTGCTCGAGACGATCGACGCGTTCGGTGCCGAGCGCGCGATGTTCGCGTCGAACTTTCCCGTCGACCGTTTGTTCGGGTCGTATACGGATTTGTGGCATGCGTATGCCGCGATTGTGGAAGGCGCGAGTGTCGCGGAGAAAGAGGCGCTCTTTTGCGGCAACGCGGAGCGCTTCTATCGGATCTGAAAAACCGCGGCAAAAAAACAAAAGCGCCCGATAAACGCAAACGAAGGAGACACGCAGTGCAGCAACCCTCAACCGCTCAGCCGAGGCTCGAATTGCGGCATGCGAGCAAATCGTTCGGGCGCGTGCGCGCACTGTCCGACGGCGATCTCGTGCTGTGGCCCGGCGAAGTGCATGCGCTGCTCGGCGAAAACGGCGCGGGCAAGTCGACGCTCGTGAAGATTCTCGCGGGCGTGCATCAGCCCGATAGCGGCGAGATGCTCGTCGACGGCACGCCGCGCCGCTTTGCGACGCCCGCCGAAGCACGCGATGCCGGACTCGCCGTGATCTACCAGGAGCCGACGCTGTTCTTCGACCTGTCGATTGCGGAAAACATCTTCATGGGACGGCAGCCCGTGGACCGCATCGGCCGCATTCAGTACGACGCGATGCGCCGCGAAGTGGACGGCCTGCTCGCGTCGCTCGGCGTCGATCTGCGTGCCGATCAACTGGTGCGCGGTTTGTCGATTGCGGATCAGCAGGTGATTGAAATTGCCAAGGCGTTGTCGCTGAACGCGAACGTGCTGATCATGGACGAACCGACCGCCGCGTTGTCGCTGCCCGAAGTCGAACGGCTCTTTGCAATCGTGCGCAAGCTGCGCGAGCGGGACGTGGCGATTCTTTTCATCACGCACCGGCTCGACGAGGTCTTCGCGCTGACGCAGCGCGTCACCATCATGCGCGACGGCGCGAAGGTGTTCGACGGCCTCACCGCTGATCTGAACACCGACGCCATCGTGGCAAAAATGGTCGGCCGCGATCTGGAGACGTTCTATCCGAAAGCGGAGCGGCCGCCCGGCGAAGTGCGTCTGTCGGTTCGCGGCCTCACGCGCGTCGGCGTTTTCAAGGACATTTCGTTCGATGTCCGCGCAGGCGAAATCGTCGCGCTCGCGGGTCTCGTCGGTGCGGGGCGCAGCGAAGTCGCGCGCGCGATCTTCGGCATCGACCCGCTGGATGCCGGCGAAATCCTGGTCGGCGGCAAGCGCCTTGCCGCGGGCAACGCAGCGGCCGCGGTGCGCGCGGGACTCGCGCTCGTGCCCGAAGACAGACGCCAGCAAGGACTCGCGCTGGAGCTGAGCATCGCGCGCAATGCGTCGATGACGGTGCTGGGCAGGCTCGTCAGACACGGCCTGATCACGACGCGCAGCGAGACGCAGCTTGCGAACAAATGGGGCACGCGGCTGCGTCTGAAAGCGGGCGATCCGCATGCGCCAGTGGGCACGTTATCGGGCGGCAATCAGCAGAAGGTGGTGCTCGGCAAGTGGCTCGCAACGGGCCCGAAAGTGCTGATCATCGACGAACCCACGCGCGGTATCGACGTCGGCGCAAAAGCCGAGGTATATGGCGCGCTTGCCGAACTCGTGCAGGACGGCATGGCGGTGCTGATGATTTCGAGCGAATTGCCTGAAGTACTCGGCATGGCCGACCGCGTGCTGGTGATGCACGAAGGACGCATCAGCGCGGAGATCGCGCGCGCCGAGGCCGACGAGGAACGCATCATGGCGGCGGCACTCGGACAACCCATTCCACCGCTGGGACGGGCCGCATGATGCGCCACTCATCGACTCATGCCGCGCCGGTGCAGACGCCGCCGCCATCTTCGAAGCGCTCCGCGAGTACGCCAGGCGGCTTCGTCGCGAGCCTCGCGAAGAGCCGCGAGACGACGCTCTTCGTCGTGCTGATTCTGCTGATCGTGGGCACCGCGCTCGCGAGGCCGCAGTTCCTGAACTTGCAGAATCTGCGTGACGTGCTGCTCAACGTGTCGATCATCAGCCTGTTGACCGCGGGCATGACCGTGGTGATCCTGATGCGTCATATCGACCTGTCGGTGGGCTCGACGGTCGGCATCAGCGCGTATGCAGTGGGCAGCCTCTACGTTGCGTTTCCGCAGATGCCGGTAATCGTCGCGCTCGCGGCGGGACTCGCGATTGGCCTCGTCGCGGGCGGCATCAACGCGTTGCTCGTGGCGGTGGGCCGCGTGCCGTCGCTCGTCGCGACGCTCTCCACGCTGTACATTTTTCGCGGCGCCGATTACGCGTGGGTGCATGGCGGACAGATCAACGCAACGAGCTTGCCCGAAGCGTATTCGCGCCTTGCCACAGGCACTTTCTTTGGCATACCGACGCTCGCGCTGATCGCCGCCGTCGTGCTGCTCGCGCTCGCGATCTACCTCAAGCAGTTTCGCGGCGGACGCGAGCACTATGCGATCGGCTCGAATCCTGAAGCGGCGCGTCTTGCCGGTGTGAATGTCGAGCGGCGCGTGATGGCGGGCTTTCTGCTGTCCGGCGCGATTGCCGGCTTTGCGGGCGCATTGTGGCTCGCGCGCTTCGGCACCGTCGATGCGAGCACCGCGAAGGGCATCGAGCTGCAAGTGGTGGCGGCGGCCGTGGTCGGCAGCGTGGCGATTACAGGCGGCGTCGGCACCATACTCGGTGCAACGCTCGGCGCGCTCGTGCTCGGCGTGATCAGCATTGCGCTTGTCGTGCTGCACGTTTCGCCGTTCTGGGAGCAGGCGATCGAAGGCGCGCTGATCGTCGCCGCGATCACCGCCGATACCTTGCTGGCCCGCTCCGTCGCCAAACGCATGATGAGGAAACGCGATCATGGCTAAACCCGATTCCGCGCTGCTCACGCGCAAACGCGAAACGCCGCTGCAATGGGAAGCGCTGCTGGTGATCGTGCTGATACTGTCGCTTGCACTCGGACGCATGCTGTCGCCCGTCTTCCTGACCGGCGCAAATCTGAGCAACGTGCTGGCCGATCTCACCGAGATCGCGTTGATGGCGCTGCCGATGACGCTGATTATCGTCGCCGCTGAAATCGATCTGTCGGTGGCTTCGGTGCTCGGTGCATCGAGCGCATTGATGGGCGTGCTGTGGCATATGGGCTTGCCGATGCCGGTCGTGATCGCGCTCGTGCTGGTCGCGGGCGCGGTCGCCGGGCTGCTCAACGGCCTCGTGATCGTGAAGCTGAACCTGCCGTCGCTCGCGGTCACGATCGGCACGCTCGCGCTGTTTCGCGGGCTCGCGTATGTGCTGCTCGGCGATCAGGCCGTCGCCGATTTTCCGCCTGCTTATACGGCGTTCGGCATGGACACGCTCGGCGCGACTTTCATCCCGTTGCCGTTTGCGATCGTGATCGTCGGCGCCGTGCTGTTTACGGTGCTGCTGCAGGCTACCGCGTTTGGCCGCAGCCTCTATGCGATAGGCGCGAATCCGACCGCGGCCGCGTTCTCCGGCATCGAGGTCGCGAAGATCAGGCTGCGTCTGTTCGTGCTGTCGGGTTTGATGAGCGCGCTGGCCGGTGTGGTCTACACGCTGCGCTTCACGAGCGCGCGCGGCGATAACGGCGAAGGCTTCGAGTTGTCGGTGATTGCTGCCGTGCTGTTCGGCGGCGTGAGCATTTTCGGCGGACGCGGCTCGATGATCGGCGTGCTGCTGTCGCTGCTGATTATCGGCGTGCTGAAAAACGCGTTGACGCTCGACGACGTGTCCAGCGAGACGCTCACCATCGTCACCGGCGTGCTGCTGCTTGCATCGGTGCTGATACCGAATCTGGTTGCGCGCTGGCGCGCGGCACACGACCGGCGGTTCATCGCGAAGTCGGTTTCTTCCCCGTAACGTGACCATTGCTTGACCACCAAACCCGGACATCACCACGTCCAACAACAAGCAGGAGACACTTCATGTTCAAACCTCTTCGTCACACCGGCGCGGCCGCGCTGTGCGTCGCGTTGCTCGCGATCAGTTGCGCGGCGCCCGCTGCGGGCCTGAAAAGCGGCCTGAAAATAGCGTTTCTGCCGAAGCAGATCAACAACCCGTATGAAGTGATCGCCGACGACGGCGGCCTCGCCGCGATCAAGGAGTTCGGCGGCGTGGGCAAGGTGGTGGGTCCGTCGGATGCGGGCGCGTCGTCGCAGGTGCAATACATCAATACGCTGATCACGCAGCGTCAGGACGCGATTGTGATCGCCGCCAACGACGCAAACGCGGTCGTCCCGTATCTGAAGAAGGCGATGTCGCAAGGCATCAAAGTCGTCACGTTCGATTCAGACACGGCGCCTGAAGGTCGTCAATTGTTCGTCAATCAGGCGAACGCGGAAGGCATCGGCCGCGGCCAGATTCAACTCGTGTCGAAGCTGATAGGCGGTGAGGGCGAATTCGCGGTGCTGTCGGCCACGCCGAATGCGACCAATCAGAATACGTGGATCAAGTGGATGCAGGAGGAACTGAAGAAGCCCGAGTATTCGAAGATCAAGCTCGTCAAGATCGCGTACGGCAACGACGACGACCAGAAGTCGTTCGTCGAGACACAGGGTTTGTTGCAGGCGTATCCGAACCTGAAGGCGATCGTCGCGCCGACCACGGTGGGCATCGCTGCGGCGGCTCGTTATATCTCGTCGTCGTCGAGCAAGGGCAAGGTGGCGGTGACAGGGCTCGGCACGCCGAACCAGATGCGCGCGTTCGTGAAGAACGGCACGGTGAAGGCATTCCAGTTGTGGGACCCGAACCAGTTGGGTTACCTCGCCGGCTATGCGGCCGCGGCGCTCGCGTCGGGCACGATCAGCGGCAAGGAGGGCGAGTCTTTCGATGCGGGCAAACTCGGCAAGCGCACCATCGGCCCGCAAGGCGAGATCATTCTCGGACCGCCGACTACATTCGATGCCGGCAATATCGACAACTTCAATTTCTAGAGCGGTCGAGCACGACGCGATAGATTCGTGAATCAGAGCAGAGAACGCCCCGCTGGGCGCTCTCTGAAGGTCATTCCGAGCGACCGTGATGGTGCTGATGGCCGTAATGGTCCGCATGATGGTGCTCACCGCCCTCCATCATGCGCATCATCTCTGGCCCGCCGGTTTTAAAAAAGATCACCGTCAAAATGACAGCCACAATCCCAAAGACGATATTCAGTACGGTCGTATAGTTGAAGGTAATCGCTGCATCCACGACAGCCGTATGCCGCTCGTGCGGAACCCAGCCTAGCGCCTGGAACAGAGCTTCGACAACGAGTGCCGCCGACACCATCGCAAGGTAGAACGTCACGGCGAGAAAAGCGGTCATTCGCCCGCCATAGTACTTTCTGTAGATATTCAGAATGGGCAGGATGATGAGATCGCCAAAAATGAAAGACGCGACGCCGCCGAAACTGATGCCTCCATTCCAAAGTACTGCTGCAAGCGGCACATTGCCTACGGAACACGTGAACGACGCGACGGCAATGAGTGGCCCGACAAACGCGCCCCAAATCATCGCGGCCGTTGGATGGCTGACGAGGAAGAACTTCTGCCAGAAGCTGTCGGGCACCCATGCGCCCAAAGCTCCCGCGACGAGTAAGCCAACGCCGATGTCGCGCCACAACATCGCCCAGTTCATCGCATAGCTGTGACTGATCGCTATCCATCCCTCTCTGGACGACAGGCGTTCTTTCCAGGTGCCTTGCTGTTCGCTCATCGACATCGCCGCATGGCCTTCCATACTGCCGGCAATACCTTTGTCCGCCTGCTCGATCGCGTCGCGCTTGAGCGAGTCTTTGAGAAAGAAACGGAAGAAGAGCACCATAACGACGATCATGATCGGGCCGCCGATAAACTCAGCCGCGGCGAATTGCCACGAAATGAGCACCCACATCAAAACGCCGAGTTCAAGCACCAGATTGGTTGCGGCGAACTGGAACGCCATTGCGGCGGTAAAGTCGCCGCCCTTGCGCACAATAGAGCGGGCCATCGCGACTGCCGCATAAGAACATGAGGACGACGCGGCGCCTAACAGCGCGGAGACGGTCAGCGTTTTGGCCGATGAATCGGGCAGAAGCTTCGACATCTCCGACTTCGAGACGATGACTTCAATCACGGCAGAGAAGAGAAAGCCGAGACTGAGGCCCCAGAAGATCTGCCACAGCATGGTGAAAGCCATCCATAGCGCGTGACCGAGAGCAGTAACTATCTGCATCGCAACCTCCTGCGTGGAAAACTTCTGAACTGGCTATACGTCGACCGGACGCGGAAAGTACAACGTGAAAGTGGTGCGCTCGTCATTGCTCGCGACCTCGACTTTGCCACGATGCAATTCCATGATCGATTTGACGATAGCAAGGCCGAGACCCGCGTTTCGCGCCGAACGGTGCCGCGACGCGTCGACGCGATAGAAACGTTCGAAAATCCGCTCGACGTGTTCGGGCGCAATCGCATGCCCCCGGTTGGTTACTTCGACGACCGAGTACTTCGGCGATTCGAACGAGCGCAACTCGACGCAAGAGCCCGCAAAAGCATGGTCGAGTGCGTTGGACATCAGGTTGCTGACAGCGCGTCGGAACAGCGTCGCATCCGCGGATAATTGTGCATTTCCATTCACGGCGAGATTCACGCCGGCTTCTTCCGCGAGGCCCTGAAAATACGATGCGAGCCTACTCAATTCGCTCGTCGCGTCCAGCTTGACCACGTGAATAAGCTGCTGCGCGTTTTCATTGCGCGCGAGAAACAGCATGTTCTCGATCATCCGCTGAAGCCGCTCGCACTCTTCGATATTCGAGTCGATCAGTGCTTCGTATTCGTCGATGGTTCTCGTGCGAGACAGCGTGACCTGCGACGAGCTGATGACATTGGCGAGCGGTGTTCGCATGTCGTGTGCGAGGTCGGATGAGAACTGCGACAGACGCACGAATGCGCGTTCCAGCCGGTCGAGCATCCGATTGACCGATAGCGCAATAGCCTGAAGCTCGACGGGTCCGCCGTGTATATCGAGCCGCTCGCTCAGGTTGTGAGCTTCGATGCGCGAAGTCTGACGGCCGATGCTTTTAACCGGCGACAGTCCTCGCCGCGTAACGGCATAGCCGACCGTGCCGACGAGCGCGGCGCCGAGCGCGACGGCAATCAGCACGTCGACGCGATAACTCTTGAGAAGCGATTGCCGGTCCGATGCGGCGCGCGCCAGCACCACACGCACGGTTTCATGCGACGGCAGCGTTGCCGCGGAGAAGATGCATCGCGATGAACCTATTGACGCGATCTCGCAGGTGAACGGACTGCCGGCGGCATGCTTGCCGGAAAACGCAGCCGCAAGATCAAGATGTTCCTGGCCAACGTGCTCTACCAGCACGCGATTCTGCGCGTCGAAAATGCCGAGATAGACGCCGGGATGGGACAGCAGCACTTCATGGAAAATTGCGGGCGCCGCTTTAACGGCGTCGATCGATCCGGCATCGCGCACGAGCTGCTGAAACTGCGCGAGCTTGCCGATAATCTCAATGTCGTCGCGCCGCTGCAATTCCTGCGATAGCGAGCGATAAAGGAATGCACCCATGAGCGCAAATACGATAAGCGCCGCTACCGCGAATGCAGCGGTCAATCGCTTGAGAAGCGAATAGGGAACCGTCCTCGCGGTCACGAACGGTCCTCGAGTACGTAGCCCATTCCACGGACGGTGTGCAACAGCTTCGTCTCGAACGAGTTGTCGATTTTTGCACGCAGGCGTTTGACGGCGGCATCGACCACGTTGGTATCGCTGTCGAAATTCATGTCCCAGATCTGCGACGTGATGAAGGTGCGCGTCAGTACTTCGCCCTGCCTTTCAGCGAGCAACTGCAATAGCGAGAACTCCTGCGCTGTCAGGTCGATGCGCAGATCGCCGCGCTTCACCCGTCGCTTGATGAAGTCCACTTCCATGTCGGCGATGCGCAGCACGTCCTTGACCGCGCGCGGCGCCCGCCGCAGCAGCGAACGGATTCGGGCGAGGAACTCGGCGTAGGCGAAAGGCTTGGACAGATAATCGTCCGCGCCCAACTCGAGACCTTCGACTTTGTCCGCGACCGTATCGCGCGCGGTCAGCAGAAGAACCGGCGTCTGCTTCTCCTTACGCAGCCGCCGAAGCAACTCGAAGCCGTCTATTCCGGGAAGCATCACGTCGAGTACGATCAGATCGAATTCCTCGTGCAACGCGAGGAACAGACCGTTGACGCCGTTGTCGGCAGTGTCCACCGTAAAGCTGGCCTCAACCAATCCCTTCCTGAGATAGGCGGCCATCTTCGGCTCGTCTTCGATAATGAGTATGCGCATCGGTCAACGGTTCATCTTTTCGCGGAAGGAGGGGAGTGTGGTCAGCTTAGACATGGCTCGGCAGTCGTGAGATGACGGGAGCATGACATTTTTTTCATCTTCGCGAGCATGAAAAATCAGTCATCTCGTGGCCATCGCGGCGTCAGAAGGCCCGCAGTAAGCTTTGGTCCTGAGCGTCGGCCGTGCCGTTACGCGTTGACACGTTTCAGCTTACAACCGCCCAAACTCGCGTGCTAGACTCCGGCCCCATGTACTACTGGCGCAAACTCTTCATCGTCGTTCTGCTTGCACTGAGCCTTCCGGCTCAGTCGTTCGCGGCCGTCGCGATGAAATGTGGCGTCGGCCAGGCGCATCATCATAGTGCGCATGTTGCGCCGGAAGGCGGCGAGCATCATGCAGCCATGTCCGGTGCAGAGCATCTTCACGCAAGCGGCGATCATCACCACGATGGTCATCAAGGGCACGCGTGCGCAACCTGCGCATCGTGCTGTTCCGGTGCAGTCATGCTGTTCGTGCCGATCCTGCCGCCCACGGCTGAAACCGCTCACTTCTTCTTGTCCCCGTATTCTTCCGCGCCCGTCGTGTCGTTCCTGACGGGCGGCATTGAACGACCTCCCCGCTCGATTCCCGTCTAGTCCGCGCCCTCGCAGCCGTTCGCTGCAACGGGCATGTTCCTGGAGACCGGCAACCGGCCTCCGGATGATTCACGACGAGAACAACTCATGCGAAAAATTTCTGTGGCGCTGCTTGGCGCGGCCGCGGCGTTGCCGCTGCTCGCGCACGCCGCGACGACCTTGCCGGACCCGGCCGATGCGGGAGCGTCGGTGCCGCCGCCTGCAACGTCGTCGGCATTCGACGGTTACAAGCCCTGGCACGATGGAGAAGCGCCGAGCTGGCAACAGCTCAATCGCGAAGTCGCACCGAGCCGGGCAGCGACTGGTGCGAAACACGCGAAACACGGGCAGCACGCGAATGCCGCATCGGCCGACGAAAGCGGCTCCGGACATGGAGACGACTCCAAATGATGCGTCACCTCGCGCAGACCCGCGTCGCGTGCATCGCCGTCGCGGCGATTCTGCTCACCGGCTGCACAACGTTTTCAAACGACGGCGGCTTCGGCGCCGTATCGACGACTGCATCGCAGCGGCTCGGCAAGGACGCGGTCTATGTGAAGACCGACGAGGACCGCGAAGCCGTTTTCAAGCGCACGCGGGAACTGCTGTCAAAGCCGCTCGGCATGGACGACGCCGTCCAGCTCGCGTTGCTGAACAACCGCGGACTTCAGGCGGCTTACGGAGAACTGGGCGTCTCGGAGGCCGACCTCGTGCAGGCGGGCCGTCTGCCGAATCCGGGCTTCACCTTCAGCAGAACGCACTGGAGCGATGGATTCGGCATTAGCCGTACTTTCTCGATGGGCGTGCTCGGTCTGCTTACGCTGCCTTTGGCGACACGCGTCGAAGGCAGGCGGTTCGAGCAGACGAAGCTCGAGACGGCCAATGCGATGCTTGCCGTGGCCGCCGACGCCCGCAAGGCTTATGTGAACGCGGTGGCTGCGCAACAGGCTGCGCTCTACGCGGAGCAGGTCAAGGACTCGGCCGAAGCCGGCGCGGAACTCGCGCTGCGCATGCGCCAGGCGGGCAACTTCAGCAGACTCGACTACGCGCGCGAGCAGGCGTTTTATGCCGAGTCCGTCGCGCAACTCGCAAAGGCCCGGCAGCAATCAGTCATGGCGCGCGAGAAGCTCACGCGCGCGATCGGCTTATGGGGTTCGGGAACGCAATTCGAACTACCCGACCGTCTGCCGGAACTGCCAAAGGAAAAGCCTCAACTCGACGATCTCGAGAGCTTTGCGATGCGAAATCGGCTGGACATTCAGGCCGCGAAGCTGAGAACCGAAAGCGTCGCGAGTTCTCTGGGACTGACGAAAGCAACGCGCTTCATCAATGCACTCGATGTCGGTTATCTCAACAACTTCGAGACCGACAAGGGACATGAGCGCGGCTACGAAATCAGCGTCGAGATTCCGCTCTTCGACTGGGGCAGTGCAAAGACCGCGCGCGCCGAAGCCATCTACATGCAATCGGCTAACCGGCTTGCACAGACGGCAATCGATGCACGCTCCGAAGTACGCGAGTCGTATTCCGCTTACGTCACGAGCTATGACGTCGCGAAGCATTACCGCGATGAAGTCGTGCCCGTGCGCAAGACCATCTCTGACGAAATGCTGCTGCGCTACAACGGCATGCTCGCGAGCGTGTTCGAGCTGCTCGCCGATTCGCGCGATCAGGTGGCGGCCGTCAACGGATATATCGATGCGCTCAAAGACTACTGGGTTGCCGAGACGGATCTTCAGCAGTCGCTTGGTGGCCGTCTTCCGCCGCTTGCCGCGATGTCCGCAGCTCAACCGGCGTCGCCGACGAATTCAGAAGGTAAATGAACATGGTGTCACGTCGAAATTTTCTTGGCGGCTCAGGCGCCGCGCTGCTCGGTGCAGCGCTGGTCAGCAAGGCGGGCGCGGCTTCGCTTCCGGAAGCGCCAACGATGCAAAAAACCGCCACGCAGCCGCCGCTCGTCCCGCCCAATGGCCGGCCTTATACGCCCGTTGCCACACTCAATGGCTGGACGCTGCCGTGGCGCATGAAGAACGGATGGAAGGAGTTTCATCTGATCGCCGAGCCGGTCGTGCGCGAAATGGCGCCGGGCATGAAGGCAAATCTGTGGGGCTACAACGGCCAGGCGCCTGGCCCGACCATCGAGGCCGTGGAAGGCGACAAGGTCCGCATCTTCGTGACCAACAAGCTGCCGGAACACACGACCGTTCACTGGCACGGGATGCTGCTGCCGTGCGGAATGGACGGCGTCGGCGGTCTGACGCAACCGCATATTCCGCCTGGCAAGACGTTCGTCTACGAGTTTCAGCTCGAGAAACACGGCACATTCATGTATCACCCGCATGCCGACGAGATGGTGCAGATGGCGATGGGCATGATGGGCACGTTCATCGTTCATCCGAAGGATCGCGGCGTCATGCCGGTCGACCGCGACTTCGTGTTCCTGATGTCGGCCTACGACATCGACCCGGGGAGCTTCACGCCACGCGTGAACGAAATGACGGACTTCAACATGTGGACGTGGAATGCGCGCGTGTTTCCGGGCATCGATCCATTGCCCGTTCGCACCGGCGACCGGGTGCGCATTCGCTTCGGCAATCTGACGATGACCAATCATCCGATCCATCTTCACGGATACAGCTTCGAGGTGGCAGGAACCGATGGCGGATGGATTCCTCCGTCCGCGCGTTGGCCCGAAGTCACCGCCGACGTCGCGGTCGGTCAGATGCGCGCGATCGAGTTCACCGCTAACCGGCCCGGCGATTGGGCGTTTCATTGCCACAAGTCGCATCACACGATGAATGCAATGGGGCATCAGGTTCCCAACCTGATCGGCGTACCGCAAAAAGATCTCGCGAAGCGCATCAACAAGCTGGTGCCGGACTACATGGCGATGGGCGCGACGGGCGGCGCGATGGGCAATATGGAAATGCCGCTGCCGGACAACACGCTGCCGATGATGACAGGTACAGGCCCATTCGGCCGGCTGGAAATGGGCGGCATGTTCAGCGTCGTGAAAGTGCGCGACGGTCTCGGCCGCAACGATTATCACGACCCCGGCTGGTTCAAACACCCGAAGGGCACCGTCGCGTACGAGTACACCGGCGAAATGCCGGAAAGCTGAATTAGCCCGAAGCCGGATGATTGGACTCGGCCGGATTTTTTATCACTTTGACTGTTGAGGGAACGTATGAAGAACGTAGTGGCTTTCATTGCAATGTGTTGTGCTGTTTCGGTTTCCGCGACCGCTTATGCAGCCGCCGATATGGGAAGCATGAACATGGCGAGTGGCGCACAGCAAAGCGCGGACGTGAACGCGGACGCGAACAAAAGCATGTCGCATGGCGAAGTTAAAAAGGTGGATACCGCCGCGGGCAAACTCACCATCAAGCACGGTCCCCTGGAGAACCTTGGCATGGAAGCCATGACGATGGTTTTCAAGGTTAAAGACCCGGCGATGTTGTCTCAGGTGAAGGTCGGCGACAAGATCGATTTCGTCGCCGAAGAAGTCGATGGCTCACTGACCGTGACGAGCCTGCAAAAGCAGTGACATGCAATGGGCGCCGCCCATGACGCACGCACGGCGCCCTGGTTAAATTCCGGGAGGCAACATCATGAATACCAACATGCGAAAAACGTTCTTTGGTGCGGTCGCAACCACTGCACTCATGCTTTCATCCGCGCTCGCGTTTGCGCACGGCAAGCTGGAAACGGCGACGCCGGCGGCGGGCAGCACAGTCGATGTATCGCCCGATTTACTCAGGCTGACGTTCAACGAGGACCTCGAGTCTTCGTTCAGCACGATCAAGGTCGCCGATGCGAGCGGCGCGCCCGTTACTAAAGAAAAAGCAACCGTCGACACAGCCAATCCGCGCGTACTGGCCGTCGCGATCCCGAAGCTCGCTTCGGGTGCGTACACCGTGCAATGGGCTGTGATGACGCATGACGCGCACAAGACCAAAGGCATCTACACATTCGCGGTGAAGTGATGAACGAAGGCTTCCTCGGCGTTGTCCGGCTGATATCGGTAGCGCTGCAAAACGTGAGCTTTGCCGTGCTTATTGGAGCGATGCTCAGTGACATGTGGTTGTCGCGACGCGCGTCGCGATGGCAGTCGGGCGTCAGTCGGCGACTCCTGATGACCATGAGGATTTCGGCGTTAGTTGTATTGCTTTCGAGCTTCGCGGCATTCTGGGCTCACTGCGCGCTGATGAGTGAATCGTCTTTGTTTGAAGCGGGGCCGGCAGTGGTATCGATGCTGAAGGAGACCGGATTCGGTCATGCCTGGCTCGTGAACTGCGTTCTACTGCTCGTCGTTCTTGTGCTTCTGCTGGCGAACGTGCATAAGCGCGGGCCATACGCAGTCGTCATTGCACTCGCCACTGCGGGCGCGGCCCTCGCGAGAAGCAATACGGGACATCCGGTCGATGCCGGTACCTTTTCGCGGCCGGTATGGGCCGACTGGGTACACGTGCTCGCTATCAGCGTATGGGTCGGCCTCGTGCTCGTGGCGGCCAGTATCGTGGTGCCGCGGTTAGGCAAGGCCCCGGAAGACGACGCGCCCAATAGCGCGGCATTCGTGCAATCGCTTTCAAACGCAGCCACTGTTGCGCTCGCGATGCTGGCTATCACGGGCACGTACAACGGTTGGCGCGGCGTGAACAGTCCCGTCAATCTCTGGACGTCGACTTACGGGCAGGTTCTTGTGCTGAAGCTCGCGCTTGTGCTGATTGCAGCGGCGCTTGGAGGACATAACCGGATCGTTGAAATGCCGAAAGTACTCATGTCATTGAAGGGCTCGCATGCGATGCAGTCGCGCGTTGCATTGAGGCGCTTTGCGCGAGTACTTCAGATTGAGTCGGTCGTGCTGGCCGGTGTGCTTATTGTCGCCGCGGTTTTCGTTTCGAGTCCTTTACCGGGGACTTCTTCCTGACGGACAACTTTTTACCAGTCCACGCAGATGGTGGTGTCTGAGTGGTGGCTTCACGTCTTGTCGAATGATCGCCGTGCACTGGCGCTTCCATCTTTTACAGGCTCGGCCGCGCGTCGGGCCTTTTTTTGCTCCGCCACGATGCGCTGATCGCGGCGGAGCGTCATGTATTCGCGTCGCATGTCACACGCGAACTAAACTCGGCCACTCAAAACCGATGTTGAATACCCGCCGTCACACCCGCTTGCGTATCCGCCGCGCCGGTCAGATCGCGCGACAGGCTGACGGCGTTGCCATGCTTCGCCATCGCATACCCACCCGCGAGATACAGCACCGTGCGCTTCGACAACGCGTACTGGCCGCGCAGCGAAAAGAGCGTCGGGTCGGCGTCGCTCGCGTTCTTGATGTCCTGATGATAAACAGCGCCGAACAGCGAGAAGAACGGCGTCACTTCGTATTGACCGCCGATCCAGTACATGTCGCTGCGCAGCGTCGGCGTGGCCGTGTGGAAGGTGCGCCGATAGTTGCGATAGCCGGCCATTGCCTTGACCGGGCCGAAGTCGTAACTCAAGCCGGCATGAATGCCCTGAATGTAGTTGGTGGTGTCCGCGGGCGTGACGCTGTCGTTCGCGCCGTTCTGACGGTCGAAGGTGACCACGGCGGCGAACGGGCCGTTCTCGTAGCCGAGGCCGAAGTCGTATTTCGAGCTCGACTTCATGCTGCCGGGCACATTGCCGAAGCCGTACATCGCGCCGAATTTAAAGCCGGCGAAAGTGCCGTCGTAGCGCACGGCGTTGGCCGAGCGCGAGAACAGTCCGTCCTTGCGGCCGCCCGTTGCCGTGGATGAGGTCGCCCACGAGTAGTTCGGCGCATAACCCATCGGGTCGAACTGCAGCATGTAGTCGTAAGTGGTCGTGAAGTTGCGGCCGAGCGTGATTTGGCCGAAGCGGTTCTTCAGGCCGATGGTCGCGCGCCGGTCGAAGATCGCGCCGGGGCCGTCGTCGAACTGGCCATTCGCGATGTTGATGCCGCTTTCCAACTGGAACACGGCCTTCAATCCACCGCCGAGATCCTCGACGCCGCGCAGACCCCAGCGCGACGTGTTCTTGCCGCCCGACACGAGACGCGTTGCGCCGCCGTCCGCGCTCGCATGATTCACGTATTCGACGCCCGCATCGACGATGCCGTACAACGTCACGCTCGATTGCGCGTGCGCGCCGGTCGCGAATGCGGCGAGTCCCGCAAAGCCTGCGAAATAGGCGAGGCCTGCGCGGCTCGCGCCGAAGGTCGTTCTTTTGATGCTCAACTTCATCGACAGTCTCCTGTAGCTGGTTTTTTTACTTCGGTGGGTGAGTGCGTCAGCTCGCGTGGGCGAACGCCCAGCAATCGTTCGCGGGGAATTCGATCCAGTGGCGCCCGGCCGCGCGCGGCACGTTGCCGAATGCGCGCAGACGCAGCTCGCCGCAATGAAACAGGTACTCCCAGCGGTCGCCGAGATACATCGACGTGATCAGGTCCGCTTCGAGGCGATTCGCGCCCGGACCGTCGGCGACCTGCACGCGCTCGAGGCGAATCACCGCCTGCACCTGCTGGCCGGCCGTCAGCGCTTCGCGCGCTTGCGCCTGCAATTGCCAGCCGTCGCCGGCCAAGGTCACGCGCTCGCCGTCGATCGCGGCCACGCGCGCGTCGATACGGTTGTTGCTGCCCATGAATTCCGCGGTGTAAAGCGAACGCGGCTCGCCATACAGTTCCGCGGGCGTGCCTTCCTGTTCGATGCGGCCATTGCGCAGCAGCAGGATGCGGTCGGACATCGCCATCGCTTCGGTCTGATCGTGCGTCACGCAAAGCGCCGAGAGACCGAGCGACACGATCAGTTCGCGCAGCCAGGCGCGCGCTTCCTCGCGCAGTTTGGCGTCGAGATTCGACAGCGGCTCGTCGAGCAGAATGACGGGCGGGTTGTAGACGAGCGCGCGCGCAATCGCGACGCGCTGCTGCTGGCCGCCGGAAAGTTGATACGGATAGCGCGCGGCCAGATGACCGAGACCGAGTTGATCGAGCGCGCCTTGCACGCGCTTTTTCTGCTCGGCCGCCGACACGCGCCGCAGCTTCAATCCATAGCCGACGTTTTCCGCGACGGTGCGGTGCGGCCACAGCGCATACGACTGAAACACGAGACCGAGCGAGCGCTGCTCGACCGGCAGATCGGCGTGCGTGGCGCCGTCGAAGAACACTTTGCCGTCGAGTTCGATGCGCCCCGACGAAGGCTGCTCGAGACCGGCGACCGCGCGCAGCAGCGTCGTCTTGCCGCTGCCTGACGCGCCGAGCAGGCACACCACTTCGCCCGGATTCAGTTCGAACGACACGCCCTTCAGAATCGGGTTGTCGCCATAGCTCAGAAAGAGGTTGTCGACCGAGAGCTTATCCATGAAGTTTCACTCCGAAGCGCAGGGCCACGCCGAGCCCGGCGCCGACCATCGCGATGTTGATGACAGAAAGCGCCGCGACCTGATCGACCGCGCCGGTCGCCCACAGCGACACGAGCAGCGCGCCGATCACTTCGGTGCCGGGCGACAGCAGATAGACGGCGGTCGAATATTCGCGCTCGAAGATCATGAAGATCAGTAGCCATGCGGCGAGCAGGCCGAAGCGCACGAGCGGCAGCGTGACGTCGAGGCTCACGCGCGCACGCGTGCCGCCGACGCTGCGTCCCGCTTCCTCGAGTTCGGGGCCGACTTGCAGCAGCGCGCTTTGAATCAGGCGCATGCCGTACGCGAGCCAGACGACCGTGTACGCGATCCAGATGCTCCACATCGAGTTCTTCAGCTCTTTCACGCCCGGCACGAAGAGAAAGATCCACAGGAACGCGAGGCCGGCGAGCAGACCGGGCACGGCGCGCGGCAGCAGCACGAGGTAATCGAGCAGGCGCGTCGCCCAGTCGTTGCGGCGATGACCGGCGAACGCCACGAGCGAATAGAAGCCCACCGCGAGCGCGCCGCCGAATATGCCGATGCCGAGCGTGTTGAGGATCGCGCGAACCAGGTTGTCCTGTTCGAACAGTTCGGTGAAGTTGGCGAGCGTGAGCACGTCGGCGAGATTCACGCCTTCGCCCCAGTTCGTGACGAACGCGCGCAGCGTGATGCCCGAGATCGGCACGAACACGGTCAACAAGAGCCACAGCGCGACGATCGCGAGCGCGACCCAACGCCATGCGCCAAGCGGCAGCACGGTCTGACGTCCGGCCTTGCCTTTCACGGTGACGAAGCGGTTCGCGCGCTTGAGGAGGCTGCGTTGCAGCAGCACGAGCGGAAACGTAATCGCGACAATGCACACCGCGACCGCGGCCATCAGGTGATACGACGGCACGCCGAGCTTGTTGGTGAGCTTGTACAGATAAGTGGCGAGCACGAGGTGGCCTTCGGGATCGCCGAGCACGAGCGGCAGGCCGAACACTTCGAAGCCGAGGAAGAACACCAGCACGCCTGCGAAGAGCAGGGCGGGCAAGGTCATCGGCAGGCTCACGTCGAGTGCGACGCGAAACGGGCGCGCGCCCGCGACGCGCGCGGCTTCTTCGACGTCCGAGCCGAGATTTCGCAGCGCCGCCGACGAATACAGATACACGTGCGGCACATGCGTGAGGCCGACGATCACCGTGATTGCAAGAATCGAGTAGACGGTCCACGGCGCTTCGGCGCTGCCGAACAGCGTTTTCCACCAGACCGAATAGAAGCCGACCGGGCCGGCCGCGACGACGTAGCCGAACGCGAGCACCATCGGCGAAACGAAGACAGGCGTGAGCAGCAACGGCTCGAGCCACCGGCGGCCGGGCAGGTCGGTGCGAACCATCAGGAACGCGAGAATGCCGCCGAGCGGAATCGAAATGAACAGCATGCCGCTCGCGATCACGAACGAGTTCTTCAGCGCGGACCAGAAATCAGGATCACTGAAGATAAACTCGAAGCCGGTGAGGCCGAGCGTGCGGTTGGCGTCGAAGAAAGGCGCATTGAGCACGCTCTGAAACAGGATGAAGCCGAGCGGCAGCGCCACGGCGACCGTCAGCACGGCGACGACGAGCCAGCGCAGCATCCCCGCCAACGGTTGCAGACGGCCGCGCGGCAACGCGCCGATGGGGCCGTCGTCAGCCGCGAGCGGCGCGGCGTCGCGAGGCCCGGTTGCGCTAGTAAAAAGCATGAGTGTCCCCCTGCGGCGCAAAAGCCGCATATCGGCAGGTGTTCAACGAAAAAGCAGAGACGTTCGCGCGTGGCGGCGCGAACGTGTGCGCCTCTGTGTCAGGCGCGAGGGTTTAGCGCTTGATCGACTGTTGCCATTGCTTGAGGAATTCGAGGCGCTTCGACTGATCGAGATAAACCAGCAGGCCCGCGCCGATAGGAATCGGCTTTAACGAATCGCCGAGCTGCTTCGTGAGGCCGGCCATCGACGTTTCGCCTTCCACGTCGGAGCGAATCGAGAACAAACTCGCCTGGTTCGCGAGCAGGGTCTGGCCGCGCTGCGACAGCAGATAGTCGACCCACAGCTTCGCGGCGTTCGGGCTTTTCGCCTTCTTCGAAATGGTGACGAGGCGGCTCACCACCAGCGTGTAGTCCTTCGGATAGACATAGCCGATGGAGGGATCTTTCTTGGCCTTGGTGAGCGCATACGAGCCGAGAATGTTGTAGCCGATCAGGTTCTCGCCCGACGAAATGCGCTCCATCATCGCGCCCGTGCTCGATTGCAGTTTCGGGCCGGTCGCGCCCATTGCCTTGACGAGATCCCACGTGACCTGCGGGTTCACGCGCGCGTCCTGCGTCAGATAGTTAAAGCCGACGCCGGACTTCTCGATGTCGTACGTCGTGACCTTGCCTTTGAACTGATCGGGCTTCGATTGCAGCAGCTTGATGAGGTCCGCGCGCGTCTGCGGCACTTCGCCCGCGGACAAGAGGCGCTTGTTGTAGACGATCGCGAGCGGTTCATAGGTCGTGCCGTACGCCTGCTTCTGGTACTGCGCCCATTGCGGCAACTGCTTCGCCTCGGGCGATTCGTAAGTCGCCATCAGGCCGTCGTTGACGAGCTTCACCTGCAGGTCCATGGCCGAGCTCCACAGCACGTCGGCGCTCGTGCTGCTCGCCGCGTTTTCGCTGATGTAGCGGTTGTACAGCTCGGTGCTGTTCATGTCGTTGTACTCGACTTTCACGCCGTACAGGCTTTCGAAGTCTTTGATCAGCGGACGCACGAGCGCGGTGTCCGTGACCGAGTAGACGATCAGCTTTCCTTCTTTTTTCGCTGCGTCGACAGTGGCCTGATAATCGCCCGGATAGCCGGCTGGGAACGCTGCCCACGTCGAATGTGCGGCGAATGCGGCAGCGGCGGCGAGAAGCTTTAAAGAGATATGCACGTCTTCCTCCAGAAAACATCATGTTGATTTTGTGAAGGCGAATGGTAAGAGACGCGCGCTTTCTGAACGCTTTCAATTTGCGAGGGAAATGCGTCACAATGGACGAATTCGCCTCATGGATTTCCCTGGGATTCTGTTCATGCGTGTGCTGCTTGTCGAAGACAATCCAATTCTTTCCCGCTCGTTAACCGACGCGCTGACCAATGCCAAACTCACTGTCGACTGCATGCATGACGGCGAATCTGCCGATCACGTATTGCGCACACAGGACTATGCACTCGTGATCCTCGACATCGGTTTGCCGAAGCTCGACGGGCTCGAAGTGCTGCGCCGTTTGCGCGCGCGGCGCAATGCCGTGCCGGTGCTCATCTTGACCGCGCATGGTTCGGTGGAAGAGCGCGTGCGCGGCCTCGATCTCGGCGCCGACGACTATCTCGCGAAGCCTTTCGCGCTCACCGAACTCGAAGCGCGCGCGCGTGCGCTGCTGCGCCGCGGTCATGGTCAGGAGGCATCGGTCGCGCAATGCGGCACGCTGGTTTACGACAGCGTCGATCGCGGCTTCACGCTCGACGGCGAACCGCTCGCGCTCACGCCGCGCGAACGTTCGGTACTCGAAGTATTGATCCTGCGCAACGGCCGCGCGATCAACAAGGAAACGCTGTCGGAGAAAATTTTCGGGCTCGACGAATCGGTGAATGCCGATGCGATCGAAATCTACGTGTGCCGTTTGCGCAAGAAGCTCGAGCGCAGTTCGGTCGGCATCGTCACGCTGCGCGGGCTCGGCTATCTGCTCGAAGCCAGGACGCCATGACGCGGCCGAATCTGCGCGTGCGGGTCGCGCTATGGCTGCTGGTGCCGCTGTTATTGCTGCTCGCGCTGGATGCCTGGCTCACCTATCAACGCGCAATGAACGCGGCACATGCGGCATTCGATCGCACGCTCGAATTTTCGTTGCGCTCGATTCGCGACGGCGTGCGTCTGCGCGAAGGACGCATCGAAGTCGACTTGCCTTATCTCGCGCTCGAGATGTTCGAATCGAATGGCGGCGGCAACATCTACTATCAGATTCGCGAGGAACATGGCCGCGTGGTGACCGGTTATCCCGATCTGCCGGAGACGAAGAAGGTGCCGGCCGAGCCGTACAGCGTGCAGTTTTATGACGACGTATTCCGCGGCCGGCCGCTGCGCATCGCGATGCTGCGGCTGCCGGTGCACGACGTGCCGAGTGCGCAAACGCGCGTGGTGCTGGTGAGAGTCGGCGAAACGATCGAGGCGCGCCAGGCGCTGGCGCGCGAGATCCTCACCGGCTCGCTGCAACAGGAAGGCTTGCTGGTGATGCTCGCGCTCGGCATCGTGTGGCTCGGTGTCGCGCGCGGCTTGCGGCCGCTCAATCGTCTGTCGGCGAAAGTCGCGGCGCGCGCCGACGACGATCCCACGCCGCTCGATACCGTCGGCTTGCCGAGCGAGGTCGCGCCGCTCGTCGATTCGATCAATCAGTACATCGGCCGCACGCAGAAGATGCAGTTATCGCGGCGGCGCTTTTTCAACGACGCCGCGCATCAGTTGAAAACGCCGCTCGCGGTGATTCAGGCGGAGTCCGAACTGGCGCAGCGCGGGCTCGATGGCGTCGATGCGAACAGTGCTGGCCCGAGGCGTCACGGCGTCCATTTGCGGCGGCTGAACCGCGCGGTGCAGCAGGCCGTGCGTATCGTGCAGCAGTTGCTGTCGCTGTCGCGGCTCGATGCGGACAGCGGCTACACGGTCAGGCATGCCGCGGTGCCGCTGCACAAGGTCGCGCGCAGCGTGACGCTGGACTGGTCGCCGGTGGCGCGCTCGCGCGGCATCGACCTCGGCTTCGAGCAGGAGACGCGCGTCGACGTGACGGGGCAATCCGATCTGCTCGCGGAACTCGTGGGCAATCTGATCGACAACGCGATCCGTTATTCGGGCGATGGCTCGGTCATTACCGTGCGGGTCGCGTGCGAGCACGGCGAGCCCTTGCTTCAGGTGATCGACAACGGGCCGGGCATTGCCGCGAGCGAACGCGATGCGGTATTCGAGCGCTTCTACCGCAGCGAGGCGACGCAGGCGGTGGAGGGCAGCGGGTTGGGGTTGTCGATTGTGCGCGAGATCGCGCGGGTTCATGGCGCGCGCGTCGAGTTGGGCGATGCGCGCGGCGGCGGGCTGGTGGTGAGCGTGTGGTTTCCTGCGCTTGTGCAAGGGGCGGCGTGAGGCGGGCTCGTGCGTTATCGCTGCGTTGCCCGTGGGTTATCGATGCGTTATCTGTGAATCGGAAAACTGCGTGCGAAACCCGTGGCCGGCGTCGTGCTATTCCATGTGGCGCCGTCCATGAACCGTTGCGTGGTTTCTTGCGCCGGCACCGCGACTTTCACCTGCGCGGCCGCCTCGCGATACAACTGCGTCTGATTGATGCGCTCGGCGATTTGCGCGTAATCGGCGCGTGCGTCGATCATTCCCCAGCGCTCGAATTGCGTCAGAAACCAGGCGCCCTCGAATGGCTGCGGATAGTTCACCGCGCCATCGTCGAAGAAACGCACCGGCAAACCGTGCGGCACTGACTCAGGAATCGCGTCGCCGAAACGTGCGGCGATCAATGCTTCGTCGATGCCGATAAATTCCGGCCGCGCGAGCCAGCGCGCGATCTCGTGGCGATGTCCGGGGCCGTCGAGCCAGCGGCACGCTTCGAGCATCGTCCGCACGAGCGCGCGCGCCGTGTTCGGATTCTGGTCGACGAAATCGCGCCGGCACGCGAGCACTTTCTCGGGATGGTCGGGCCACACTTCGCTCGTATAAGCGACCGTTCTGCCGACGCCTTGCGCTTCGGCCATCGCATTCCACGGCTCGCCCACGCACAGGCCGTCGAGCCCGTCTTCGGCAAGCGCGGCGACCATCTGCGGCGGCGGAATCACCACGCTTTCCACGTCGCGCAGCGGATGCACGCCTTGCGCGGCGAGCCAGTAATGCAGCCACATCGCGTGCGTGCCGGTCGGGAAGGTCTGTGCGAACACCGGCTTGCGGCCGAGCGCGGCGAGCGCCTTCGGCAACGTGCCGTGCGCGGCGAGCGCATCGGCGAGACGGTTCGACAAGGTCACCGCCTGGCCGTTGCGGTTGAGCACCATCAGCACGGCCATGTCCGTTTGCGGACCGCCCAGGCCGAGTTGCACGCCATAGACGAGGCCGTACAGCGTATGCGCCGCGTCGAGATCGCCGGACAGCAGCTTGTCGCGCACGGCGGCCCATGACGGCTGGCGCGACAGTTCGAGCGTGAGTCCGTGCGCGTGGCCAAATTCGAGCAGCTTCGCGGCGACGAGCGGGGCGGCGTCGGACAGCGCGACGAAGCCGAGGCGAAGGTGCGTTTTCTCGAGCTGGCCGGATGTGGACGACGAAGCCGACGACGAAGCGAGCGACGAAGCAGGCGAAGCAGACGACGAAGCGAGCGACGATGCCGACGACGAAGCAGGCGATGCCGACGACGAAGCCGACGACGAAGCCGACGACGAAGCCGACGACGAAGCCGACGAAGATACGAGTGAGCTAACGGAGTTCATGGGCATGCTTCACTTGTGCGATTCAGCCGCCGCGACGACCGCGCGCGCGACCTCGGCGAGCTTCACGCCCTGGTTCATCGCGCGTTTGCGCAGCGTGGCGTAGGCGGCGTGCTCGGTGATTTTCTGCTGATCCATCAGCAGGCGTTTGGCGCGGTCGATCAGCTTGCGCTCCGCGAGTTCGTTCTCGACCTGGGCGAGGCGTTCGCGCAGTTGCGATTCCTGTGCGAAGCGCGCGAGCGCGACTTCGAGAATCGGCGCGAGCCGCTCGGTTTCGAGCCCTTCGACGAGATACGCGGTCACACCCGCGCCGACGGCATCGCGGATCAACTGCTGGTTCGAGTCGTGGCTGAACATCAGCACCGGACGCGGCGCGGTCGCGTTCATCACCGCGAGCTGTTCGAGCGTGTCGCGCGAGGGCGAATCGGTATCGATAATGATGACGTCCGGCCGCTCGCCCTGAACCGCGCTGTGCAGCGCGTGCGGCGTCGCGGTGCTGGCCAGCATCTCGTAACCGAGCCTGGCGAGCGCGTCACGTAGGTCGCTTATCGGCTTATCGGTATCGGTGACGAGGAGGACACGCAGCATGGGGTAGTGGCAATCGACGGCTGAACATCGGTAAAGCAACTTGGATGCCAGTGGCCGCGGAGCCTTGTGTACAAAGGGATTACGCACTGAGGCCGAGCTTTTTCGTGACGAGTGGCGCACCGGGAAAGGGCATGCGTCGCGGATGCACCGAAGCGGCGCACAGTGGGCGATTCTTGAGAATTCTTAAGAAGGCGAGACGAACAGAACCCGCGACAAGAATCGCGAGGCAGCAGGCAACAACTCGGAAGACATCGCGACGAGCGTCGCGACAAGAGATCGGCTAAAAACGCGGCGAAAAACGCGCCGTTAAAAAAGCCTAAAAAGCGCCGCCGCTGCGCGCCGCTCAGGTTCGAACCGGGCCGAACTCGAGAAGGCGCGCCAATGGCTTCGCGTACAACGTTACTTCAGGGCCGCAAGGCAGAGGCCCACGCAGGCACGCGCAAAAACCGCCGGCGCGTGCCGCTCGCCTTAACGGCGACGGAATTGCGAATTGCTGCGCGCGGCGCCGCCGCCTGCACGCTCGTCTTTGTGACGGAAGTTGATCCGGCCTTTGGTCAGGTCGTAGACCGACAGTTCCAGCGTCACGCGGTCGCCCGCGAGAATACGAATGTGGTTCTTGCGCATGCGTCCGGACGCGTAAGCGCCAACCACGACGCCGTTGTCGAGCGTCACGCGGTAACGGCTGTCCGGAAGTACTTCGTCGACGATACCGTCAAGTTCAAGCAGTTCTTCTTTCGCCATGCATAACTCCTGGTCGATGGGATAAGGGTTTGCGCGACGCCTTGCGGGCGGCACTGCATCAGATACGGTTGCAAGCGGGCGGCAGGCCCGCCGTGCGGCAACGGCTTATGCGCCGCCGTGACCGCTCAAAGATCGGCGACCGACTGGCCGTCCACGCGGCCGTCGATCAGTTGCTCGGCGTGAGCCATGCACGCGATGCGCGCCTTGCCCGTGCCGTCAAACGGAAACAGATACTGCAGGCGGAACACGCGGCCCTCGGCGGCCGGATTCGCGCCCACGCGGCAAATGCGCACCGACGCGTCGTAGCCCGCGTCCGGATTGCGGCTCGTCTGGCCGTCGGTGGGGCGGCGCGGATAGACGAGCGGGTGAATCTCATAACCTTTGTACGTCTTGACTGCCGAGTTCATTAGCATAGATGTCCTGTAATACGTGGCCGGCATGTCACGCGTGTTACGCGCGGCACCGCAGGCCGGGCAGCGCAGCACCGGAAAGGCGCGCCGCCATTGAAAAAGTTAGCGCAGGCCCGATAGCGAGGGCTTGAGCGCGCCGCGTAAATTCGCGGATTCGATGGAGAAGAAACACGCTGATGTCGCGCGGACACCAGGCGGGTGAAAGCTGAAACTCAGCTGAACAACTCAGCTACACAACTCGCGACGGCTAATGCTGGCGGCGCATTGCCGGAGTGACGGGATCGCCGACGGGCGGCGGTCGAACAGTCGGGGGTGTTGCGCAGATGCGGTATGAGACAGCCAGGCTGCGAATGCGGAATACAACTATTCCAATATGATGCACTAAATACGTCTGATTGGATAGTAAAAAGTTCCATCCACGAACAGAGGGGCCGGCCGGTCGCTACAATGGCGAGTTGCCGCGCGAGGCAGCACGCGCCCCCGAACACCGTCACATCGTCATCCAATGCGCCAGACAACCGCGACCCCCGTGAAAGACCTGCTGCTCGAGCGCTACGCTCCCATCGCCGACGGCATCGCGGCGCTCTTCTACCCGTGCGCCGAAGTCGTGATCCACGATTTGCGCGACCAGACCATCGCGTACTTGGTGAACAATCTGTCGAAGCTCGAAGTGGGCGGTCCGTCGGTGCTCGACGAAGTGCACTATGCGGCGCGCGGGCGCACCATCGGCCCGTACGAGAAGCTCAACTGGGACGGCCGCCGCATGCGCTGCGTGAGCAACATTCTGTTCGACGACAACGGCAAGCCGGCCGGCATGCTGTGCATCAACTTCAATATCGCGGTGTTCGAAGACGTGCGTTCCACGCTCGATCTGTTCATCCGCGGCGGGAATCTGACGGACGCGCCCGCTGAAGACCTGTTCCGCGACGACTGGCAGGACCGCATCAACACGTATCTGCATACGTGGCTGCGCGAGCGGCAGATCGGCATCAACGCGCTCACGCGCGAACACAAGCGCGAGATCGTCGAGGCGCTGCATGCGCAAGGCGCGTTTCGCGGCCGCAGTTCGGCGAACTATGTGGCCGCCGTGCTGACGATGGGCCGCGCAACCGTCTACAAAATCCTCAAGCAGATGAAGGAAGGCGGTTGAGTCGTGGCACTGTCCAACCCAGGGAGAATTCGATGGCTGAAATCACCCGCTACCGCCATTACAAAGGCGGCCTCTACGAACTGATATGCGAGGCGACGCTCGAATCCGATCCGACTGTCACGATGATCGTCTACAAGGCGAGCAACGGCACGATCTGGACACGTCCGGCGTCGGTGTTTTTCGAGCAGATCGAGCATGAAGGCGCGACGATGCCGCGCTTCGCCAGGATCGATTGAGGGGATAAGCCTCGCTGCTCAACGCGGCGACGACAACGACGACGACTGCAGCTCCACAGCGTCCGGCGCTTCGATCACCACATCGGTTTCGGCAATCGCGACGCACGGCAGCATATAGCCTTCCTGCTTTTCCTCGCGGCTAAGACCTGGCCATTCGATCGTGTAGCGCACGCGTCCCGCCGTCATTTTGCAGATGCACGTACGACACGTGCCGTTGCGGCATGAACGCGGCAAGCGCAGATCGGCGAAGCCGGCGGCTTCCAGAATGGTGAGCGAATCGGGCGCTTCGAAGCTGCGGCCAAGCGGCTCGACGCGCACGACAGGTGGGCGGTGTGAATCGGACATCGTGTGAATGTGTGACTGTGCTCGTCACACTTTACACGGTCGCGCGGTGTTTCCTGGCGGCCGTCGCTGTATCGACGCTTCAATGAGTCGTGCCGGCGCGGCGCAAATAGCGGTACACCGTATTGCGCGCGAGTCCCAGTTCGCGTGCCGCCGCCGACACATTGCCGTCCAACCGCGCAAGCGTCTGCGCGATCAACGTGGCCTGCCAGTCTTCCATGCGCGACGGCGCGGGCGTCTGAGCGCTAGCCAGGTTGTTGTCCATCGCGTCGTCGCAGGTTCGCAGAGACGAGCGCGAGTCGTCGTTCGCCGCGGCATCGGCGCAATCATGCAGAAAGTCTTCCGGCAGATCGTCGAGTTCGATTTGATCCGCGCCTTCGGCCATGATGCTCGCGGTGCGCAGCACGTTCGCCAGTTGCCGCAGATTGCCGGGCCAGCGGCATTGCATGAAGCGCTCGAGCACTTGCGGCGAAACGCGGCGCGGCACGCCGTCGCCTTCGCACTGAAGTTCCAGCACACGCGCGATGAGCGCTTCCAGATCCGTGCGCTCGCGCAGCGCCGGCAACGTCACGACGAGTCCGTTGATGCGGTAGTACAAGTCCTCGCGGAAGATGCCTTCCTCGATCATCGCGCGCAGATTGCGGTGCGTCGCGCAGACGATCCGCAGGTCGACCGGAATGGCGCGCGTGCCGCCGAGCGGCACCACGCTGCGCTCCTGCAGCACGCGCATGAGCCGCACCTGCTGCGCGAGCGGCATATCGCCGATTTCATCGAGGAACAGCGTGCCGCCGTCGGCCTGCACGATCTTGCCGACACTGCCGCGTTTTTTTGCGCCGGTGAACGCGCCGTCTTCATAGCCGAACAGTTCGGCTTCGATCAGGCTGTCGGGCAGCGACGCGCAGTTCAACGCGACGAACGGCGCCGTGCGCCGCGGCGAATCGTGATGGATCGCGCGCGCGAGCCATTCCTTGCCGGTGCCTGTCTTGCCGAGGATCAGGATCGGAATGTCGCGACCGCGCACCTTGCCGACGCGCCGCAGAATCGCGGACATTTGCGCGTCGCCGGTGTCGAGTGTTTCAAGCGTGGCGGGCGTGACATTGGACGGCGATTCCACAATCCGCGCCGCGTGACGCGCGCCATGCGTTGTCAAGCCACGCGCCGTGCCGACAACATCCGCTGCCGGCGCGACATAACGCTGCGCCGAATACTCGCCGCGCGCGACGACGCGCACGCCGCTCGGCAACGTCAGCACGATATTCTCGCCCGGCGCGCGCGCGATCCGCTGCAACACGTCGGCGAACGCGGCGCCGAACAGCGCCTCGAACGGCTGCACCTGCAACGCGGGGAGCGCTTGTCCGAACTGGAACAGCGCACTGCGGTTGGCCGACAGGAATGTGCCGTCGGCGGCGAACGCGGCGAGTCCCTCAAACAGCGTGCCGATGAATTCGGCGCGCGCGTGAAAGTGCACGCGCAACGCATCGGCGAATTGATTGGAGAACAGATGATTTTCGATCATCTGCGCCGACATTCTAACGAGCGCTAGTGTGTGCTTATGAAAGCCGCGCGTGTCGCCGCTCACGTCGAGCGCGCCGATGGTGCGCCCGAACGGATCCGCAATCGGCGCGCACGAGCAGGTGAGAATGCGGTTTGCGTGCAGGAAGTGTTCGTCGGCGTGAACCACGGTCGGCTGTCCGTCGACTAGCGCCGTGCCGATTGCATTCGTGCCGCGGTCGGCCTCGGCCCATGACACCCCCGGACACAGCGCGACGCGATTCGCCTTCGCGACGAAATCGCTGTCGCCGAGACTATGCAGGATCACGCCCTGGCTGTCGGTGAGCAGCACCATGCTTTGCGTGTCGACGATCTGCGCATGCAGCGTTTCCATGACGGGCAGCGCATGCGTATACAGCGACTGATTGCACTCGACCAGTTCGCGCAGCGCAGGCCGGCGCAGCGGCTGAAAATCCGGCATTTCCGACGCGCGCAGCCCGAGTTCGAGCGAGCGCGCATGAGCTTGCGCGATGACATCGGGCCGACCGATGCGGGACGGCGTGGCGGGGCGATGGCTCAAGGCATGTCTCCGGTATTCGGATGCGGCGGGTGCGTTGCCCGCCGTTCGATGCCGCAGCGCAGCATGCGCGCTTGCGGGCGAATACCGATATTACAGGAGCCGAAGCCGCGCGCGTCGCAGGGAAAACACCCGGCGCGGGTCGGTAGGCACGCAAGCGCCATGCACGCTTCGTGCGCAATCGCGTGCGCAATTCGCGGGCAACTTCGCACCTGGATCAAGCGGCGGAAAGGAAAACTTGCGCCGCGCAGGAACTCGTCTAAAGTGAATCAAATCATCCTCGCGACGCGCGAATGGCGCGTTTCCGCATGCGACGGATGACGAGCCCGCGTCGCCGGCATTGGACAAGGAGGAGGCAGCCCGGGGCGCGATCAGATGTAACCGGCGTGCGCATTACCCATGCGAATCATGCGCGGCGCCTAACTTCCAGGTGACTCCCATGCAGATCCTTTTCCCGAATGAAAATCCTGAGTATTCAGGTCGCGAACTCACCCTGGCGTTTCCGGCGCTGGTCGATGGGCAGAGGGTGGAGTGCATGATCACCGCGGAAGCGCTCGAAGATCATTTCGGCGCCGCGTCGCCGCGTCTGGAAGACATGGTCGGCGCGTTCGACACGCACCGCGAGCGCATCGAAGCCGCCACGCGTCGTCTGCTCTCTGAGACGAGCGCGCAATGCGTCGTGCTGCGCAGCGGCTATGTGCGCTTTTATGAAGCGAACTGGCGTGCCTGAGCGCATCGGCACGCCGCGGTTCGCAAGAACTTACTCGCTGCCGAGGTAGAAATAGCGGAACAGGAAGATCGCCGCGATGATCCACACGACGAGCTTCACCTGGCGCGCGCGGCCGGTCAGCAACTTCAGTCCCGCATACGAGATGAAGCCGAACGCGACGCCATTCGCGATCGAGTAAGTGAACGGCATCAGCAGAGCCGTGAGCGCGGCCGGCACGACTTCGGTTGCGTCGTCCCACGGCAGGTCGAGCATTTCGCGCAGCATCAGGCACGACACGTAGAGCAGCGCCGGCGCCGTCGCGTAGCCGGGCACCACGCCCGCGAGCGGCGCGAAGAACAGCGCGGCAAGGAACAGCACGGCCACCGTGACCGCCGTCACGCCGGTGCGCCCGCCTGCCTGCACGCCCGACGCGCTTTCGATATACGCGGTCGTCGACGACGTCCCGAGCATCGAGCCCGCCAGAATGGCGGTGCTGTCCGCAAGCAGCGCGCGGTTCAGCCGATGCATCTTGCCTTCCACCAGCAGACCCGCGCGATTGGCCACGCCCATCAGCGTGCCCGTTGCATCGAACAGTTCAACGAGGAAGAACACCAGGATCACGTTCAGCACGCCGGTGGACAGCGCGCCGCGAATGTCGAGCTGGAACAGCGTCGGCGAAATCGACGGCGGCGCGGACACGATGCCGTGGAACTGATTGCCGCCGAAGAAAAAGCTCAATACGGTCACGCCGACAATGCCGATCAGGATCGCGCCGCGCACGCGCAGATAGTCGAGCGTGACGATCGCGAAAAAGCCGATGATCGCGAGCACCACATGCGGGTTATGCAGATCGCCGAGCGTGACGAGCGTGGCCGGATTGCCGACCACGACGCCCGCCGTCTTCAGCGAAATGATCGCGAGAAAGAGGCCGATGCCGCCGGTGATGGCGATGCGTATCGAGTGCGGAATGCCGGTGACAATGACCTCGCGCACGCGAAACAGCGTAACGACGAGAAACAGGCACCCGGAGATGAACACCGCGCCGAGCGCGGCTTGCCACGTAAAGCCCATGCCCTTGACGACCGTGTACGCGAAGTACGCGTTCAGGCCCATGCCCGGCGCAAGCGCGATCGGGTAGTTCGCATACAGACCCATGATCAGCGAGGCCAGCGCGGCGACGAGGCAGGTCGCGACGAACACGGCGTCTTTCGGCATCCCCGCGTCGCCCAGAATCGCCGGGTTCACGAAGATGATGTAGGCCATCGTCAGAAAAGTGGTCAGGCCGGCCAGCACTTCCGTGCGCAGATTGGTGCCGGCGGCGTCGAGGCCGAAATAGCGTTTTATGGAATCCATATGGCGGGTCTCTCGTCGTAGGGGCGAGATGATACCTTGCCAGCGCGTGGGGCGCAGCCGCAAGCGAATTTACGATGTCGCCAGGCAACGGTGCGCGCGGCTTACGGCTCGCGTGGCTTCGTCAGACGGTCCACCACGGCGTTCAGCATATCGACTGGCAGCGGAAACACGATGGTCGAGTTCTTGTCGGCGGCAATTGTCGTGAGCGTTTGCAGGTAGCGCAACTGCATGGCTTGCGGCTCGCGCGCGAGCGTCTGCGCGGCCTGCAGCAATTGCTGCGACGCCTGCAATTCGCCTTCCGCATGAATCACCTTCGCGCGCCGTTCGCGCTCCGCTTCGGCCTGACGGGCAATCGCGCGGATCATCGTTTCGTTGATGTCCACATGCTTGATCTCGACGATGGCGACCTTGATGCCCCACGCATCGGTCTGCGCGTCGAGCACTTTCTGGATGTCGGCGTTGAGCTGTTCGCGATCGGCGAGCAGTTCATCGAGTTCATGCTTGCCGAGCACCGCGCGCAGCGTGGTCTGCGATAGCTGACTCGTCGCTTCGAAATAGCGCGCCACCTGGATCACGGCCTTCTCCGGATCGACCACGCGAAAGTACACCACCGCGTTGACCTTGACCGAAACGTTGTCGCGCGTGATCACGTCCTGCGGCGGCACGTCGAAGACGACCGTGCGCAGGTCGATGCGCACCACCTGCTGCACGACCGGAATAATCAGCACGAGCCCAGGCCCCTTGACCTTCCAGAAGCGCCCGAGCATGAACACGACGCCGCGTTCGTACTCGCGAAAGATCTTTATCGACGATGCAATCAGCGCGGCGATGAGCAGAATCAGAATGCTGCTGAAGCCGAATGTGAAACCGATCATGAGGTTTTTCCTCCGAGAGAGGGGTGTTGCTGTTGCTGTTGTGCTTGCTGTTGTTGCAGCGCCTGGGCGGCGGCGATGGGCTCGACCGTGAGCGTCAGCCCCTGGCGCGCGGTCACGCGAACCGCGTCGCCGGCCGCGAGCGGAACCGCGCTCGACACCTGCCAGCGCTCGCCGTTGATCCGCGCCCAGCCGGCCAGGCTGCTGTTTGCCGCGTCTGGGTCCGCGGCCGCGTCTGAGGCGGCGACGAGACCGCCTTCGAGGACCACGCCGACGCTGCCGATCAGCCCTTCGGAACCCGTCACGACCGGCCTGCGCCGCGCCCGCAGCGCGAGCTGCGATACGCCCAGCACGAACAGCACGCTGAATACGGTGACGGCGGCGATCATCGGCAGCGGGATGCCGTAGCCGGGCACGTCCGTGTCGATCAGCATCAACGCGCCGATCACGAACGCGACAATGCCGCCGAAGCCGAGCGAACCGAAGGTCGGCAGAAACGCCTCGCCGATCAGAAACGCGATGCCGAGAAAGATCAGGCCGAGGCCGACGTAGTTGACCGGCAGCATCTGCATGGCGAACAGCCCGATAAGCAGACTGATCGCGCCGACCACGCCGGGCAGCACGAAACCGGGGTTCGCGAATTCGAAAAAGAGGCCGTACATGCCGAGCATCAGCAGCATCAGCGCGACGTTCGGGTCGGTGATGACCGCGAGGAAGTGGCTGCGCCAGTCGGCTTCGAGCGTGACGACGGGCGCATGCGCCGTCGCGAGCTTGACGTTGCCCGCGCTCGTTGCGACGGTGCGGCCGTCGAGCTGACGCAGCAGATCGGGCACGTCGCGCGCGTTGAGGTCGACGACGTGCTGCGCGAGCGCGTCGGCGGCCGTGAGGCTCACTGCCTCGCGCACCGCGCGCTCGGCCCAGTCGGCGTTGCGCCCGCGCATTTGCGCGAGGCCGCGGATATAGGCGGCGGCGTCGTGAACCTGCTTGCGCAGTTCCGTCGATTGGGTGTCGAGCGGGAGTGTGGTGGGGGAGCTGGTTGATGCCGGGCTTGTCGTGGCGCTCGCGCCGCTTGCGCTGCTGGCGGCACCAACGCCACTAGCCGAACCGCCGGCCCCCGGCGCCGGCGCTTGCGGCGTGCGATCGCCCGTGCCCGGCAGGCGCGGCGTGCCGCCTCCCGAAGGCTCCGTGCCGCCGATGCCCATCTGGATCGGCGTGGCCGCGCCGAGGTTGGTGCCCGGCGCCATCGCCGCAATATGGCTCGCGTAGACGATGTAGGTCCCCGCGCTCGCGGCCCGCGCGCCGCTCGGGGCGATGAACGTCGCGACCGGCACCGGCGAGCCGAGGATCGCCTTGATGATCTGCCGCATCGACGTATCGAGTCCGCCCGGCGTGTCCAGTTGCAGCACCGCGAGTTGCGCGTGACTGTCGGCGGCGCGCTGCAGACTGCGCACGATGAAGTCGGCGCTCGCAGGTCCGATCGCGCCGCTGACGGGAATCACGACCACGCTGTTGAGCGCTTGCGCAACGGCGTTCTGTCCACCGACGGGCGCGGCCTGAGCCACAGCCGCATCTTCGCCCGACGCGAACCCAGGTACGAACCCAGGCCCAAACAGACCCCCAACCGCGAACGTCAAAAGCATCCCGAACGCGGTCATGCCGCGCAGGAACCGGCGCGCGACACCGCCGCGGATAAACGGCCGGCGCGCGCCAGACTGCCGGAACGGGCGACGTGAAGACGTGCTCATGGCTAACGGGCGCCGCGTGCCGTCGACGGATACGAAGACGGACCGGCGCGGGCCGACCCTCCAGGAAGACTGGCCTGCTTCTTACAGCTTAGTCCGATTCCGCGCGCCGCGTGAGGTCCGCGCGCGCCGGACGATAGTCGGTGGGCCGCATGCCGGTCCATTTGCGGAACGCGCGATGAAACGCGCTCGGCTCCGCAAAGCCCACCGACGCCGCGATGTCCGCAATCGTGCGGCGCGACTGCTGCAATTCGCCAATCGCAATGTCGCGCCGCAGGTCGTCCTTGATCGACTGATACGTATGGCCTTCCTGCTTCAGACGGCGCCGCATGGTCGCCTCGGCGACGTTCAGGCGCGCGGCCATCTGGTCGGCGGCGGGCCAGCTCGCCATCGGCAATGCGCGCAGCGTTTTGCGCACGCGCGCGGCCAGCGAACCCGGATTGCGGTATTTGACGACGAAGCTCGCCGGCGCGTCGCGCAGAAACGGCCTGGCCGAGTTCGCCGTTTGAATCACCGGCAGTTCGAGAAACGCCGGCGAGAGGTCCACGTAAGACTCCGGTTGATCGAACGCCATGTCGTCGCAAAACATCAGCCGGTACTCGTGCGCGGCGGGCGGCTCGGCGCAGCGGAAGCGCGCTTCGATCAGCGGAATGCGGCGTCCGACCAGCCAGCACAACAGCCCATAGACGACGATGAAATACGTCGCATACGCAAACATCGTGGGCGGCCGGGTTCCCTCGCGTTCGACGAAGGTGAGACGCACGCGCTCCGCGTCGGTCTCGACGCGCGCGCCGAGATCGTCCAGCACGAGCCGCATGAAACCGATTGCGCGCGACAGCGCCTGCGCACCGTTGCGCGCCGTGAGCGCCGTCTGCGTCATCGCGATGAAGCTGCCGAATTTCATGCGATGCGAGTCCTGACCGAAAAATTCATCGTCGAGCGCGCGTGCGATGCCGACCCACAACGCGCCGTATTGCGCCGACGACACGCGGCTTTTCGGCGACGCCAGCATCGGCGCGGCGATGCCGGCGGCTTCTGCAAGCTGCAGCGCATCCACACCGCGCGCCGCCGCGAGCGCAAGCGTTTCGTTGACCAGCGCAACGGAGATGGTGCCTTTTTCGGTTTTCATCGGCGATGGTTCGGCAGGGTAGTTGAAGTGGCAATCGCGCTCAACGTTTTGCTTATCAGAAAAGCTCTAATGCGGCAAAAACGCGGCCGTTGCCGCACTGCATGGTATCAGTATGGCAAATGCGCTCACACATAATGATCGCGCTGAGCATCGAAGCCGGCGGCCGGCTTGCCTACACTTGCTTCGAACGCAAGCACAGGACTCACGCTCATGGACAGTTTCTACACCGAAGAACAACGCATGATCCGCGACGCGGCGCGCGACTTTGCCAGCGAGCGCCTTGCGCCGAACGCCGCTCAATGGGATCGCGACGCGCAACTGCCCGCGGACGTCGTGAGACAAATGGGCGAGCTCGGCTTTCTCGGCATGATCGTGCCGCCGCATTGGGGCGGCTCATACACCGACTACGTGGCCTACGCGCTCGCGCTCGAAGAAATCGCCGCGGGCTGCGCCGCGTGTGCGACGCTGATGAGCGTGCATAACTCCGTCGGCTGCGGACCGATTCTGAATTTCGGCAGCGACGCGCAGAAAGACCGCTATTTGCAGGACCTCGCGACCGGCCGGCGCATCGGCGCATTCTGTCTGACTGAGCCGCAGGCGGGCTCCGAGGCGAACAACCTGCGCACGCGTGCGGTGCTGCGCGACGGCAAGTGGATACTCAACGGCAGCAAGCAGTTCGTGACCAACGGTGCGCGCGCCGACATCGCCATCGTATTCGCGGTCACGGACCCCGATCGCGGCAAGCGCGGCCTGTCCGCGTTTATCGTGCCGACCGATACGCCGGGCTTCAACGTCGGCAAGCCCGAACACAAGCTCGGCATTCGCGCGTCCGACACCTGCCCGATTTCGCTCGACGACTGCGCGGTGCCCGAAGCGAATCTGCTTGGCGAAGCGGGCGAGGGCCTGCGTATCGCGCTGTCGAACCTGGAGGGCGGACGCATCGGCATCGCGGCGCAAGCCGTGGGCATTGCGCGCGCCGCGTTCGACGCCGCGCGCGCCTATGCCAGCGAGCGCATGCAGTTCGGCAAGGCGCTGAAGGATCATCAGACCATCGCCAACATGCTCGCGGACATGGCCACGCGCCTGAACGCCGCGCGCCTGCTCGTGCATCACGCAGCGCGGCTGCGCTCGGCGGGCGAGCCGTGTTTGTCGGAGGCATCGCAGGCGAAACTGTTCGCGTCGGAAATGGCCGAGCAGATCTGCTCGAACGCGATCCAGATTCACGGCGGCTACGGTTATCTCGAGGACTACGCGGTGGAGCGCCATTACCGCGACGCCCGCATCACGCAAATTTACGAAGGAACCAGCGAAGTGCAGCGCATGGTGATCGCGCGTCACGTTTGAACGCTGCGCGAGCCGAGTTTGAGCGCAAAATAGCTTGCGGATAAAACTAAACCCGAGCAAACGCGGACCAATACCGCGCCCATCAGGAGACGACCATGACTGCAGCGAAAGCATTTGTCGACGCACGCGATCTGTTATTGCGCCATCGAACCGACTATGAGCGCGCATACCGCGAGTTCGCGTGGCCGGTGCTGGACGAGTTCAACTGGGCGCTCGACTACTTCGACGTCATCGCGCGCGATAACGACAACCCGGCGTTGTGGATCGTCGACGATCCGGCAGGCGAGGGCCTGCGTTTGTCGTACGCGCAAATGTCGGAGCGCTCCGCGCGCATGGCCAACTTTCTGCGCGGCGTGGGCGTGCAACGCGGCGACCGCGTGCTGCTGATGCTGCCGAACCGCGTCGAACTGTGGGACGTGATGCTCGCCGCAATGAAGCTCGGCGCGATCGTGCTGCCCGCCACCACGCAGCTTTCCGCCGACGACGTGCGCGACCGCGTGCAGATAGGCGGCGCGAACTTCGTCGTGGTGGACAGCGCGGAGCTGTCCAAATTCGATTCGCTCGATGTGCCGTTGACGCGTCTATCCGTCGGCACGCCGCGCGACGGCTGGATCGATCTTGCGGCCGCGTATGACGCATCGCCGCAATTCACGCCGCAAGGCATCACGCGCGCCACCGATCCGCTGCTGCTTTACTTCACGTCCGGCACCACGTCGAAGCCCAAGCTCGTCGAGCATACGCATCAGAGCTATCCGGTTGGCCATCTGTCGACGATGTACTGGATCGGCCTGCAACCGAACGACATCCATTGGAATATCAGCTCGCCGGGCTGGGCCAAACACGCGTGGAGCTGCTTCTTTGCGCCGTGGAATGCGCAGGCCTGTGTGTTCGTTTTCAACTTCGCGCGCTTCGTGCCGAAAGACACGCTGAACGTGCTGGTGCGTTTCAACGTGAGCACCGTGTGCGCGCCGCCGACCGTCTGGCGCATGCTCGTGCAGGAGCCGCTCGCGGATTATCCGGTGAAGCTGCGCGAGATTGTCGGCGCGGGCGAGCCGCTCAATCCGGAGATTATCGAGCGCGTGAAGCACGCATGGAGCATCACGATACGCGACGGTTTTGGGCAAACCGAGACCACTTGCCAGATCGGCAATTCGCCGGGCCAACCGGTTGTGGCCGGTTCGATGGGACGTCCGTTGCCGGGCTACAAAATCGAACTGATCGACGCCGACGATCACCCTGTCACCGAAGGCGAAATCGCATTGCCGATCGGCGCCGATGGCAAGGACCGTCCGCTCGGTCTGATGACCGGCTACGCGAACAACGCGAAGGCGACCGCCGAGGCCATGCGCAACGGTTTCTACCGCACGTCCGACGTGGCGCTGCGACGCGATGACGGCTACTACGTGTACGTCGGCCGCGCCGACGACGTTTTCAAATCGTCCGATTACCGGTTGAGTCCGTTCGAACTCGAAAGCGTGTTGATCGAGCACGAGGCCATCGGCGAAGCGGCAGTCGTGCCGAGCGCCGACGCGCTGCGCCTGTCGGTGCCGAAGGCTTTCGTCACCGTGCGCCAGGGCTACGAAGCCGGCCCCGAACTCGCGCGCGCCGTGTTCGCGTTCTCGCGCGAAAAGCTCGCACCGTATAAGCGGATTCGCCGTCTGCAATTCAGCGAGCTGCCGAAAACCATCTCCGGAAAGATTCGCCGCGTCGAGTTGCGGCGCCGTGAAATGGAGCGGCAAGCCGAGCCGGCACGCTTGCCCGACGAGTACTGGGAAGAAGATTTCCCCGATCTGCGCTAGGCGTCATTAAGCACTTTTATTCGACCGTACTTACTGTGCGTCGGTCACTGAGCCACGACGCACACCACAGAGCCACCACCGATTCACCGCATAGGAGTTTCCAGCATGAGCGCAATTGCCCCGGATACCGTCAAGCTGCTGATCAACGGCGAATTCGTCGAATCGACAACCACCGAATGGCGCGACATCGTCAATCCGGCGACGCAACAGGTGCTGGCGCGCGTGCCGTTTGCGACCGCCGACGAAGTCAACGAAGCGATCCGCTCGGCGCATGCCGCGTTCAGCACATGGAAGAACACGCCGATCGGCGCGCGCATGCGCATCATGCTGAAGTACCAGGCGCTGATTCGCGAGCATCTGCCGCGCATTGCAAAGACACTGAGCGCCGAGCAGGGCAAGACGATTGCCGACGCCGAAGGCGACGTCTTTCGCGGACTCGAAGTCGTCGAGCATGCGTGTTCGATCGGCACCTTGCAGCAGGGCGAATTCGCGGAAAACGTCGCGGGCGGCGTGGACACTTACACGCTGCGCCAGCCGCTCGGCGTATGCGCGGGCATCACGCCGTTCAACTTCCCCGCGATGATCCCGCTATGGATGTTCCCGATGGCGATCGTCTGCGGCAATACGTTCGTGCTGAAGCCTTCGGAGCAGGACCCGTTATCGACGATGCAACTGGTCGAACTCGCGTTGGAGGCAGGCGTGCCCAAGGGCGTGCTGAACGTCGTGCACGGCGGCAAGGACGTGGTCGACGCGCTCTGCACACATGAACTCGTGAAGGCGATTTCGTTTGTCGGCTCGACGGCGGTCGGCACGCACGTGTATCGCCTCGGCAGCGAGCACGGCAAACGCGTGCAGTCGATGATGGGCGCAAAAAACCACGCCGTCGTGCTGCCCGACGCGAATCGCGAGCAAACGTTGAATGCGCTCGCGGGTGCGGGCTTCGGCGCGGCGGGGCAGCGTTGCATGGCGACCTCGGTGGTCGTGCTGGTGGGCGCGGCGCAGCAATGGCTGCCGGACATCGTCGCCAAGGCGAAGACGCTCAAGGTCAACGCGGGCCACGAGCCGAACACCGATGTCGGTCCGGTAGTGTCGCGCGCCGCGAAGCAGCGCATTCTCGGGCTGATCGAAGCGGGCGTGAAGGAAGGCGCGACGCTCGCGCTCGACGGCCGCGACGTGAAAGTGCCTGGCTACGAGCAGGGCAATTTCATCGGCCCCACGATTTTCAGCGACGTCAGCACGGAGATGGAAATCTATCGCACGGAGATTTTCGGGCCGGTGCTGCTGGTGCTCAACGCCGCGACGCTCGACGACGCGATCGCGCTCGTCAACCGCAATCCGTTTGGCAACGGCGTCGGACTGTTCACGCAAAGCGGCGCGGCGGCGCGCAAATTCCAGAGCGAAATCGACGTCGGCCAGGTCGGCATCAACATTCCGATTCCGGTGCCCGTGCCGTTCTTCAGCTTCACGGGTTCGCGCGGTTCGAAGCTCGGCGATCTCGGTCCGTACGGTAAACAGGTCGTGCAGTTCTACACGCAAACCAAGACCGTCACCGCGCACTGGTTTGACGACGACACGATCAACGACGGCGTGAACACCACGATCAGCCTGCGCTGAGCGAGCCGCAAACAGGGAGACGGCATCATGAAAATAGGCTTTATCGGACTCGGCAACATGGGCGCGCCGATGGCGCACAACCTCTTGAAGGCGGGCCATGCGGTCAACGTTTTCGACCTGAATGCACAAGCCCTGCAGGCGCTTGTCGATGCGGGTGCTAAGGCGGCCGCTTCGCCGAAAGCGGCGGTCGCCGACGTTGAATGCGTGATCACGATGCTGCCCGCGGCGGCGCATGTGCGCAGTGTGCTCACGGCAGAAGACGGCGTCTTGGCCGGCATTCCCAAAGGCGTGACCATCGTCGATTCGAGCACGATCGATCCCGCCAGCGTGAAAGCGTTCGCGGAACTCGCGCGGCAGCACGGCAACACGTTTGTCGATGCACCCGTGTCCGGCGGCACCGGCGGCGCGGCCGCGGGCACGCTGACCTTCATGGTCGGCGGCAGCGCGAGCGCGTATGAAGCGGTGAAGCCGGTATTGTCGGCGATGGGCAAGAATATCGTGCATTGCGGCGACACGGGCACGGGCCAGGTCGCGAAGATCTGCAACAACCTCGTGCTCGGCATCACGATGGCGGGCGTGGCCGAGGCCATGTCGCTCGGCGAAGCGCTCGGCATCGACGTGAAGGTGCTTGCCGGCATCGTCAATACGTCGACGGGGCGCTGCTGGAGTTCGGACACGTATAACCCGATGCCGGGCGTGATCGACAGCGCGCCGTCCTCGCGTGGATACAGCGGCGGTTTCGGCACGGATCTCATGCTCAAGGATCTCGGCCTCGCGACGGATGCGGCCAAATTCGCGCGTCAACCCGTCTATCTCGGCGCGCTCGCGCAGCAGCTTTATCAAACGATGAGCGCAAAAGGCGCGGGACGTCTGGACTTTTCGGTGGTCATCAAGCTTTATCGTCAAGGGAGCTTGAGTGACAACGGCAGCGACAGCACGAAGGGAGACGCGTAATGATCGAACTCGACTACGCGCACAACGGAACCGTCGCACAACTCACCCTCAAGCGCCCGCCCGCGAATGCGTTCACGCCCGAAGGCTTGCTGCAATTGCAGCAGACGGTGGAGCGGCTGAACGGCGACGCGCGCGTTCGTGCAATCGTCATCACTGGCGAGGGGCCGAAGTTCTTCAGCGCGGGCGCCGACCTCAACACCTTCGCCGACGGCAATCGCGACGTGGCGCGTGTCGCGGCGGCCCGCTTCGGCGCCGCGTTCGAAACGTTGCAGAATGCGCGGCCCGTGGTGATCGCCGCGATCAACGGTTATGCAATGGGCGGCGGGCTCGAATGCGCGCTCGCTTGCGACATCCGTATCGCCGAACAGCACGCGGTGATGGCGCTGCCCGAGACCGCGGTCGGCTTGCTGCCCTGCGGTTGCGGCACGCAGACGCTGCCGTGGCTCGTCGGAGAAGGCTGGGCGAAGCGCATGATTCTCACCGGCGAACGCGTCGACGCGGCGACCGCGTTGCGCATCGGTCTCGTCGAAGAGGTCGTGGAAAAGGGCGCAGCGCGCGAGGCCGCGCTGATTATGGCGGCGCGCGTCGCAGGGCTGAGCCCGCAGGCGGTCGGCTTCAGCAAGACGCTGATTCATCAGGCGCGCAACGGCGTGCCGCGTTCGGCTGCGCTCGCGCTGGAGCGCGAACGTTTCGTCGATCTGTTCGATGGAGCCGATCAGCGCGAAGGCGTCAATGCGTTCCTCGAAAAACGCGCGCCGCGCTGGGAGGTCATGCAAAGCGTAGATGCCGCCCGCGCAAACGAGGAGACGCAACGATGAGCGCCTTGCAAAGCGTCGCATCAGAATTCGCATCCGAAGCCGGCGCAGAGCCGGAACGCGAGATCCTGTTTCGCGTCGTCAACCGCGTCGCGATCATCACGCTAAACCGGCCCGCTGCGCTGAATGCGCTATCGCACGCGATGATTCGCGAGCTTGCGATGCTGGTCGAACATTGCCGCAACGACGACGGCATCGTCGCGCTCGTGATGAAAGGTGCTGGAAACAAGGGCTTTTGTGCGGGCGGCGATGTGCGCGAGGTGCACCGGCTCGCGAAGAACGGCGACAACCGCTGGCTCGCATTTTTCATCGACGAATACCGGCTCGATTACGCGCTGCACACTTTTTCGAAGCCGGTCGTCGCGCTGCTCGACGGCATTGCGATGGGCGGCGGCATGGGGCTCGGCCAGGCGGCGCGGCTGCGCATCGTCACCGAGCGCAGCAAGATCGCGATGCCGGAGACGCGCATCGGCTTTCTGCCCGACGTTGGCGCGACGCGCTTTCTCGCCGCGATGTCCGCGGAACTGGAACTGTATGTCGGCCTGACCGGCGCGACCCTGTCCGGCGCCGATGCGTTGCGGCTGCAACTCGCCGATCTGTGCGTGCCGGCCGACTGGCTCGCTTCTTTCGAAGAGCGCTTGCGGCGCATGCCGCATGACAGCGATCTGATGAGCGCATTGCGCGGCGTGTTCGAGCCGCCGTGCAACATTGTGCCGCACGCCGCGTTGGCGCAGTTGACGCCGCAGGTTCTGCGGCATTTCGACCGGCGTTCGGCCGTCGACAGAATCGTGGCGACGTTGCGGCACGATCTCGACCGCGACTCGCCGCGTGAAGTGAAGCAATGGCTGCAATCCACCTACGATGCGCTCGTCGCGCACTCGCCGACCATGCTTTACGTGACGCGCGAGGCGTTGTTGCGCGGCCGGCAGATGACACTCGCCGAATGCTTCCGGATGGAGCTCGGCATCGTCAAACGCGCGATCGAGGAGGGCGATTTCTGCGAAGGCGTGCGCGCGCAGTTGATCGACAAGGACCGCAAGGGACGCTGGGCGCCGGCCACGCTCGCCGAAGTGCGGCCCGAGCGGGTCAGGCATTTTCTGACTTCGCCGTGGAAGCGGGAAGCGCATCCGCTGGGCGATCTGGGTGTCGATACGAACTGATGCACCAGCCAGATTCACGACCAACCATGAGCCGCGATGACCGGAGCGGCCAACGCGGCACATGGAACGGAAAACGCGATCAGTTCACCTGCAACTGTCCGCCTCTTCCCAGGCCGCCCTTGACGTCCTGTGCCTTGTAGCTACGGAGCGCGACGACCATCTTGTTGTATGCGTCGATGAACGCCGCGACCGTCGCCTTGCCTTCCGGCGTCCTTGAGAATCCGCTCAGTCCGCCTCCTGCGCCGCCGCCGAGGCCGGCCAACGCCGCGCCATAGTTGGTCGCGGTCGAGTTGCCTTCGGCTGCCGATATTTGCAGCGCCGAACGCACATCGAAGAGCGTCAGTGTGACCACCGACGCCTTCGACTGCATGCCGCCCGCGATCTTGCCCAACGCATTGCCGCCGATCAACCCGCCCAGCACGCCGCTGACGCCGCCAATCGCCGAGTCGTTGATAATGATCTGCGGTTCCATGTAGTAGTCTGCCGCGACCCGTTGACCTTTCTGCTGTTTCGATCCGGCGCGGTACTCGCCGGAATTGCGTTGCAAACCCGTGATGCGCGACAGCCGTGCATCGGTCTTCTGATTGCCGATCGACGTGATCACAAAACAGTTCGATTGCTGTACTGCAAGACGCAGCAGCGGTTCGATCGTCGTGACCTGAGTCGCGCTGCCGAATGGACCGAACCAGTCTGCATTGCGTCCGTCGTCGACTGCAATCGTGCCGAGCGGCGCCTTGCAGCGCTCGAGCGTTTCGTCGGCGCCCGCGCTTGTCGAGCCACCGGCTGCACCGGAGACACCCGCGCTTTGTCCGCCAGTGGATACCATGCCCCCGCAGGCGCTTAGAGATCCGATCAAAATGATCGAGAAGACGCCCTTGGCGCTCCGATATGTCGAATTGAGCTTCATGTTTTGATGTTCTTGGAGGATGCGTGATGCAGTTGACGGAATATCAATGAGATGGCCGAGCGCATATGTTCTGTTTGAGATGCGTCAATACCAGTACCAGCCCCGGCCCTGCCAATAACCCTGGTAGGGATAATCGGCATACCAGTTGCCGTAAAGCGCACGCGCTTCTGTCTGCCACCGGTAGTAATCCTGATCGGATTGCTTGGCCGCTCGCGCTTGCGCGAGTAGTTTTCCCGACTCCTTATCGCCGCGTTCCGATGCGATCATCAGCCACTTCTCGGCCTCACGAGGATCGGGTCCCATCTCTTCGAGACCGAACAGATAAAAACGGCCCAGTGCTTTCTGTGCTTGCAGGTCGCCGCCTTCGGCCGCCTTGCGCATCCATTTGAGCGCCTGATAACTGTCCTGACGCACGCCGTCGCCGCGAAAATAACGCAGGCCCAGGTCGTAAGCTGCACGCGGGTTGGTCTCCCCGGCTTTTACCAGCGCGGCGATGCGCCGGTCCGAATCTGTTTCGGCCGAATCGTGGCCGTTGCGCGAAGCGTCTAAGGCAATCTGACTTTTTGGCCGCTCGGCACATCCGCTGTCGTCGCAAATGCGCACGAACTGACTCGCCGACTGACCATGCGCACAGGCCGCCAGAATCAGGACGGCCGATGGCGCCAATTGGCGATACCCCATTTGTGATCCCCGGTTCTGATTGTGAAATCGCGCCAGGAAACGCAAGCCGAGGTTAGCGTTGGGTTTTCCTGACGCGTATCTTCATAACTAAGACAGGCGGAAAAATAGTAGCAGTTGCGCGTTGCGCGCTTTTGCCTGAGCGTCTCTATTACTTGTCTGTGCGTCTCAGTGCATGTTCACTTGTCGAGCTTGTCCAGCACGTCGCGCAGCGAGCCTGGCGAGTGGCCGCTGCGGCGAGACGCGGCTGGCTGCGCAGGTTCCGCTGCCCCCCGCTCGCGGGCGTCGCTCGGCGAGCAGCCGAACGCCTGGCGAAAGCTACGGCTGAAGTGCGACTCGCTCTTGAAACCGTACTGGAACGCCAGCGTGGACAGCCGCTGTTTCCGGCCCTTCGGGCTTTCCAGTATCTCGCGGATTTTTGCCAGCCTGCGCTGCTGGATATATGCGGCGACGCCGGACTCGCGCGCGAACAGCCGGTACAGATGAGCGCGCGAAATGCCCACGTCGCGGCAGATCTGCTGTGGAGAAAGCTGCGCAGCCGTCAGATTCGCATCGATATAACGGCGCACGCGGACCAGCAGCGCGTGGTTGATCTCGTTTTCGGCGTCGGCGAGCGTTTGAGCCGATGGCGCCAGCGCCGCCGAGACCATCGCCAGTGTCGCCTGCTCGATATAGGGCATGTCGGCGGGCGACAGGTACGGCAACTGGCGCCGCAGCGAAATCATGTGGTCGCCGAGCAAGGCGCTCATCGGGCCTTGCAGCACGGCGCCATGCAGATTCGCCGAGCGGATGCGCGGCTCGAGCAGATCGCGGGCGATCGTCAGAATAACCGTGTCACCGGCTACGATTTCCGAATCGAGTTCGCGGGCCAGATCGAGTACATAGATTTTCGACGGCTCTGCTTCGATCGGCGTGCGAGCCGCATATCCGGATAGAGAATGAGTAATGCCGAGGCAGAGATAAAAATGATCGAGGCCGTCCCTGCGGATCATTTGCGCTGACCGTTTTACGCCATAGGCGACCGGTTCCTGCTGTCCGGCCCAGGTGCCGCAACCCATCAATAGAGAGCCGATATAGCCGGTGGAAAGATCGTAATTGAAACTGGAAGAAACCGACTTTTCGATATCGACGTCGAATATCGCGTTCACCTCCTCACGCCATACTTCAAATCGTTGCTCATTCGGGTACGGTTCAGTACAAAAGCGATAGAAATATGGATTCAATCTCGAACTCCGGGAGTGAAGGGTCATATTGCCGGATCTTTTGATTCAGTGTTGCACGCGTTTTCGACAATCATGCCTTATATGGAGAAGAGGTGTGATTCGTCTAAGCGCCTATTAATGTTTTGCGTGAGTCCCGATTAAATCCACGCTCACGGTGCTGTCGTGCGCGATCGCGGGGCGCGGATGCCCCGTGACGACGCATGCGGCCATGCATTCGGCCAGGCGTAAGCCCACGTTTCATGGCCCGATCGTCTGGCACGCTTCTCGCATAACCGTCGTGCGGAGTATAAGCGGCTAGCGCCGGGCGAAAGGTTCGCTTCGGCGTGGGGCATTGCTCCTGGGGTGCATCGCGCACCCGCGTCGACTGTGTCGGCGTTCGAATGAAATCGCCCGATTTCAACGACAGGACACGCAGTATCGCCCCTGACTTTCGAACGTCCTCATGGTCTTCCAATGTCCTCATTCGGGAGCCATTCATGCGTTTCATTCGTCGCCTGTTTTGCACCGCTGTTCTCGGTCTCGCCGCGCTTGCCGCTCACGCCGACGACCACATCACCGTCCTCACAAGCTGGTACGCGCAGGCCGAGCACGGCGGCTTCTATCAGGCTGTCGCCACCGGCCTCTACAAGAGAGCCGGACTCGACGTCACCATCAGGATGGGCGGCCCGCAGGTCAACGGCATGCAACTGCTGGTGGGCGGGCAGGCGGATTTCATCCTCGGCTATGACTTTCAGGTGCTGTCCTCGATCGAGGCAGGCATTCCTGTCGAGACCGTCGCCGCCTCCTTCCAGTTCGACCCGCAAGGCATGCTCACACACGACGACGTGAAAGGCCTCGGCGACCTCAAGGGCAAGACGATCCTGGTCGCCGGCTCGGGCCGCACCTCGTGGTGGCCGTGGCTCAAGGAAAAGTACGGCTACACCGACGGCCAGACGCGTCCTTACACCTTCAACCTGCAACCGTTCTTTGTCGACAGGAACGTCGCGATGCAGGCTTATCCGTCTTCCGAGCCGTTTCAGGCGGAACGCGCCAACGTCAAGACGCACTTTTTCCTGTTCGCCGACGACGGCTATCCGCCCTACAACACGACCATCGTCGGCATGAAGAAGAGCATCGACGCGAAGCCGGACGTGGTCGCGCGTTTCGTGAAGGCCTCGATGGAAGGGTGGAAGAGCTATCTGTCCAATCCTGCGCCGGGCAACGAACTCATCAGAAAGGACAACCCGGAGATGACCGATGCGCAACTCGCGTTCGGCGTCGCGCAACTGAAGACGCTCAAGCTCGTGACCGGCGGCGATGCGGCCACGCTCGGCATCGGCGCGATGACCGATGCGCGCTGGAAGAAGACCTATGACTACATGGTGTCAGCGAAGCTGCTCAAGCCGGGCACGGACTATAAAAGCGCCTACACGCTGAAGTATGTGCAGAACGCGAAGGTGATGCCTTAAAGGTGATGCCTTAAACACATCCGGCAAAGCGCCCACCAAACCGAGGAACAACATTATGCTGGTCACCCGTCAAAAAGTGCTGCGCCGCTTCTGGTACGCAGTGGTTCCCATGTCCCATCTCGACGATGGCCCCAAGCCGTTCACGCTGCTCGGCGAAAACATCGTGCTGTGGAAAGGAGCGGGCGGCAAGCCGCACGCATTGCGCGACCGCTGCTGCCATCGCACGGCGAAGCTCTCCAAGGGCTTCGTGGATTCGGACGGCAACATCGCCTGTGGCTATCACGGCTGGACCTATGACTGCACCGGCCAGTGCGTGAAGATTCCGCAGAACGGCGCGGGCGAGATTCCCTCGCGTGCCGTCGTGCAGTCGTACCGTTGCGAGGAACGCTACGGTTATGCGTGGGTCGCGCTTGACGAGCCGCTGCAGCCCATTCCCGAGTTTCCGGAAGAGACCGCACCCGGCTATCGCCGCATTCTCCAGTTCTACGAGCAGTGGAACACGAGCCCCTTGCGCATGATGGAGAACTCGTTCGACAACGCGCACTTCAGCTTCGTGCATAAGTCGAATTTCGGCCTGTTCGATCAGCCGAGGCCGTCGAAGTACGAATTCCGTCCAGGCGAATGGGGCTTCGAAGCCGAGACCCGCGTGCCTATCCGCAATCCGCAGGCGAGCTTTCGCATTACCGGCACGACCGACGACATCACCGAGCGGCATCTCGTGAACCGCTGGTTCATGCCCTTCGCGCGGCGCTTCGGCTGCATGTATCCGGCGAGTGGGATTCACCACATCATCTATAACTGCGCGACGCCCATCGACGATAAAACGATGATGCTCGTGCAATGGCTCTATCGCAACGACACCGAAGAGCAATGCTCGACACAGGCGCTGATCGACTGGGACCGCCCGATCACCGACGAAGACCGCGAGATTCTCGAAGCCACCGATTACGACGCCTGCATCGACGTGAGCCGTCAGCAGGAATGCCACATGGTCTCCGACCAGCCCGGCCTGCTGATGCGCCGCATGCTGCTCAAGCTGCTGGAAGATCACGGCGAGAAGGAAGTGTTTCGTATCGATGCGGAGGCGTGAGCCATGAACGAACAGCACAATCCGGCGCTCTCGGTGCAGCGCGTCGACAAGATCTATGCGAACGGCACCACCGCGCTTACCGACGTGCGGCTCGATATCGGCGCGGGCGAGTTCGTCTCGCTGCTCGGTCCGTCGGGCTGCGGCAAGAGCACGCTGCTCAAGATGTTCGCGGGCATCGAGAGCCCCACGCGCGGCCACATGCGCTGGTGGGGCCAGCCGCTCGCCATGACCGGCACGGTGCGCACGAAGGGGCGCCGCATGTCGATGGTGTTCCAGGAAGCCACGCTGATGCCGTGGGCCAGCATTGCCGCGAACGTCCGGTTGCCGCTCGATCTGTCACACGTGCCGCGCAAGGAAGCCGACGCACGCGTGGCCGATGCGCTCGCCAACGTGGGCCTGGCGGGCTTCGGCGATGCGCGTCCGCGCGAGTTGTCGGGCGGCATGCAGATGCGCGCGTCGCTGGCGCGTGCGCTTGTCACCGAGCCCGACCTGTTGCTCCTCGACGAACCGTTTGGCGCACTCGACGAATTCACGCGCAACAAGCTCGATGCCGATCTGCGCAAGCTCTGGCAGTCGCGCGGCATGACGGTGGTGTTCGTCACGCACAGCATTTACGAAGCGGTGTATCTGTCGAGCCGCGTGGTGGTGATGCAGGCGCGCCCAGGGCGCGTGATCGCCGACGTGCCCATTGACGGCAAGGAGGCACGCGACGAAGCGTATCGCGTGTCCGCGCCGTTTCTGGCGCACTGCAAGACGCTATCGGATCTGATCTCCGACGCGCATCAACTGCAAGGAGCGTAACGATGACGAGCGAAACCATTGTCAACCGGGCTGCCGCGAACGAGCGGAAAGCCGTCAACCCGCGCAGGCCCTTGTTGCAGCGTCCCGGCGCGATGAAGGCGCTCGCGCCGTGGGTGGTCGGCGTGCTGATGCTGTCGATGTGGGAGGCGGCGTGCGCCGTCTTCGACGTGCCCGTGTATCTGGTGCCCGCGCCGCATGACATTGCGCGGCAACTTGTTGTCGATGCACCGATGCTGTTCGCCGCGCTGTTTGCCACGCTCAGGATCACGCTGCTGGCCTTTGCACTCGCAACTGTGCTTGGCGTGGCGATCGCACTCGTGTTCGCGCAGAGTCCGCTGATCGAGGCGAGCTTTTTTCCGTATGCGATCCTGCTGCAGGTGACGCCCATCGTCGCCATCGCACCGCTCATCATTATCTGGGTGAAGGACACGACCTTCGCGCTGGTGATCTGCGCGACGCTGGTCGCGCTGTTTCCGATCATCTCGAACACGGCGCTGGGTTTGCGCAGCGTCAATCCGGGGCTCGTCAACCTGTTCCGTATCAATCGCGCGACGCGCTGGCAGACGCTCACGCGCCTGCGCGTTCCGAGCGCGCTGCCGTATTTTTTCGGCGGACTGCGCATTTCGAGCGGCTTGTCGCTGATCGGCGCGGTGGTGGCGGAATTCGTCGCGGGCACGGGCGGCACCGGCTCCGGGCTCGCGTATCAGATCTTGCAGGCAGGCTTCCAGTTGAACATTCCGCGCCTCTTTGCCGCGCTGATGCTGATTACCGTCACGGGCGTAGTGCTGTTCGGCATCACCGTCTGGGTTTCGCGCCTGGGCTTGCGCGGCTGGCATGAAAGCGAACTATGAGGAACGACACCGCATGACGACTACTCTGATTCGAAACGCGGCGGCCATCATGACGGGCGGCGGCGCAAACGAACCGGCGCGCGCGGCCGGCCCGGATATCCGTATCGAAGGCACGCGCATTCAGGCCGTCGGCGCGCTTGCCGCTATGCCCGGCGAAGCGATCGTCGACGCCACCGACTGCGTCGTCTATCCCGCGTGGGTCAACACTCATCATCATCTGTTTCAGGCGCTGCTGAAGGGCGACCCGGCGGGCATCAACGCATCGCTCACGCCGTGGCTCGCGGCTACGCCATACCGCTATCGCGCCCGCTTCGACGAAAAGCGCTTCCGGCTCGCTGCGCGCATCGGCATGATTGAGTTGGTCCGCTCGGGCTGCACGACCATCGCGGACCACAACTACGTGTACTACCCGGACATGCCGTTCGACAGCTCGGCCATTCTGTTCGAGGAAGCGCAGAAGCTCGGCGTGCGCTTCGTGCTGCTGCGCGGCGGCGCGACGCGCACGCGTCAGCTCGAAGCCGGGCTGCCCACCGCGATGCGTCCCGAATCGATCGATGCCTTCATGAGCGATCTCCAACGTCTCGCCTCCAGTTTTCACGACGCCTCGCCGCATTCCATGCGCCGCGTGGTCGCCGCGCCGACCACAGTGTTGTTTTCCATCTCTCCCGCCGAGATGCGCTCGATTGCGGGCGAGGCGCGCAGGCTCGGATTGCGTCTGCACAGCCATCTCTCGGAGACCGTCAACTATCAGGACAGCGCGCAGGCGATGCACCGGCTCACGCCGGTCGAATTTTGCCGCGAGCACGGCTGGCTCGGCGAAGACGTGTGGTATGCGCATCTGGTCAAGCTCGATGCCAGCGAGATCGATCTGCTCGCCGCGACCGGAACCGGCATTGCGCATTGTCCGCAATCGAACGGACGGCTAGGCAGCGGGATTGCGCCGGTGCGTGAACTGGCGGATGCGGGCGTGCCGGTTTCGATCGGCGTGGATGGCGCGGCCTCCAACGAAGCCGCCGACATGATCTCCGAAGTCCACATGGCGTGGCTTGCGCAACGGGCCCGGCGCGGCATGGCGGCGCAGCCCGAATATCGGGGAGGGCGCTTCGAAGGCGGAGCGGATGCGGCGTCGGTGGAAGAGGTCGTGCACTGGGGCACGGCGGGCGGCGCGCGCGTGCTCGGGCTCAAAGGCGTCGGCAGGATCGAGGTGGGCGCGCAAGCGGATATCGCCGTCTACCGGCTCGACGATCCGCGCTACTTCGGCCTGCATGACGTGGCGATAGGGCCGGTGGTTTCGGGCGGGCGCCCCGAACTCGCCGCGCTGTTCTGCGCGGGTCAATGCATCGTGCGAAACGACGTGCTGCCGGATGTCGACCTCGGCGCACTGCGCCGCGAGGCGGCTCGGGAAGTCAGGGCGATGATCGCGGAGGTGGCCTGACGCCGGCGCATGTCGCGCGGCGTCTGAACCGGCGGGACCCGTCGCGTCGATCACGCGAAGCCGGTGGCAGCATGCGGAGATCGATGACCCAGTCACGCGGTCTCGCGGCGCAGTCGACGCACGTACAGCCATAACGCCGACACCAGAAAATAGATCGCGCCCACCGCGGCATACGCCGCCACCCGCGAGATTGCCGGCGGCGTGGGCGCGCGAGCCTGCACGATGAAGTACGCGCCTGCCAGCGCCGACTGCGCACCGCTGAGAGCCATCGCCCATTGCGCGGCAAAGCGATTCCAGCGCCGCATAGCGGTGCCGAGTTGCAGGAGCCCGGACAGTATCGCCCACACCCCGAAGACGCCGAGCACCCAGTGCATGCGCGCATTCAAGGCCACGATGACCGCGACCGCCGCGGCCACGCTGATGACGGCGTTGATTGCCTGAGTGCGGCCCGCGGTCATTCCGCCGCTGCGCGACATATCGAAGTAGTTGGCAAGCGCATCCCACGCGGGATAGACGAACAGCAGCACTGCCGTCGCCTCCGGAGAACGCTGCCCGACCGAAAAAGCGAGCGCGACCCACAGCGCGGAAAACGCAGTCCGAACGAAGTAATAGCGCATGAGCCACCATTCGTCGCGAGCGGCTATGCCACTCATCTGGCGTTCATTCATAGCAACTTCTCCTGATTGTCACGATCGCACCCGTCGACCGGCGATGCGCGAGCCGCTGATTGACCGCCGCAATCCGCCGGCGAACCGCGGCTCGAACCGCGGCTCGAACCGCCTTACATCGGCGGAGCCGCGCCATCCTTTTCGACGATGATCTGCACAGCGTTGTACGCACCGCTCTTGCCGTGCGTTGCCACCACGAACACCCGCTTGCCCGCAGTCAGTTCGTCGCGCGTCGCGGGAATGAGCGTCACTACCGGCGCGTTCGCAGGCACGGTGACCGTGTTGGTGCCACCCTTGTACGAGAGCTTCAGGTCACGGCCGCTTGTACCTTGCACGATGGTGTCGACGTTGGCGTTCGTCATCGAGCTGCCAGCGCCGAGGTCCCATGCAAAATGGCCCTCTGCCATCCCGCGTGCGGCTTCGGGAAATACAAGAACCTCCTTCGCTTCCAGCTTGCCGTCCGCGCCGGGCATCGCAGCGGCTCCGACATAGGCGCCGGGTTTGATATCGGAAAGCTGTATGGCTTTCACCGCATTCAGTCCGCTTGCATCGACTACTGCAATGCCGACCGTTTCGCCGCTACGCCGGTGCACCTGGAGCACGCCGCCGGAGTACGACTGAATGGTGCCCCTGATCCGTTCAGGCTTGTCAGCGGAAGTCTGTGCGAACGATGCGTTGGCGAACGCCAGCGCGATTAGTGAAACGACAACTTGGAAACGAAATGACATGGATGCTCCGTCTGGTTAGGATCGGTGGTAAGCATCGCATCTTGCTCGTTCCGGCGGCATCGGTCAGATGACCGACCCTCTGCAACTCCGCCCGATCGCGTAGGGTTGCAGGCCGGTGCCATCAGCGGTTTCCTAGGCCAAGGTCGAGAAAGCGTCCGGGGTGAAGTTCCCAATCTCGTCGATGCGCCCTTGCCGGATCTTCTCGAGCCATGCCGCGTCCTGCAGCAACGCGCGTCCGACCGCTACCAGATCGAACTCTCCTCGTTCCAGTCGCGCTAACAGGTCGTCCAGCGGAGCGGATTGCGCGTCCTTGCCCGCAAACGAGTCGTAGACGTCGCTTCCAAGTCCCACCGATCCCACTGTAATGGTTGTGACGCCCGTGACTTTTTTCGCCCAGCCGGCCAGGTTCAGGTTTGCGTCGGCTTCGGGAAACGCGGGCTGCCAGTAGGCCGGCTGGGAGAGGTGGAAAGCATCCGCACCGGCATCCACAAGCAGGCCAAGCCACTCTTCGAGCACTGCTGGCGTCCCCGCGAGCCGTGCGCGGAAGTCCTTCGGCTTCCATTGCGAGAGGCGAAGAATCACTGGAAACCCCGGTGTCACCACCGCCCTGATCGCCTTCAGCACTTCCACAGCGAAGCGTGAGCGTTCGACGAGCGTCGCTCCGCCATATCGGTCGCCGCGCTGGTTGAGATCCTCCGAGAAAAACTGATTGATCAGGTAGCCATGCCCGCCGTGCAGTTCGACGCCGTCGAAGCCGAGCCGCTCTGCATCCGCTGCGGCTCGCGCGTATGCGTCGATTGTGTCCGCGACGTCTGACTCGCTCATCGGCTGAGCCACGCGTTCGCCGGTTATGGAGAGACCCGACGGGCTCTCGTAGCGATGAGCCAACGCCCGCTCGCCCGCTCCATTCGAAGGCTTATGTCCCACGTGCCACAGTTGCGGCGCAATGCGTCCTCCAGCCGCGTGGACCGCGTCGACTACTTTCTTCCAGCCGGCCAGCGCCGCCTCGCCATGAAAGCGCGGGACGTCCGGATCGTCGAGCGCGGCCGCGCGACCAACACCGGTTCCTTCGGTGATGACGAGACCGACGCCGTGCGCCGCACGTCGCCGATAGTACGCGGCGACGTCGGCGCCCGGTATGCCGCCTGGGGAGAAAGACCGTGTCATCGGAGCCATGACTACCCGGTTAGGCACGGTGAGGGCATTGAGTCGATAAGGGGTGAGCAGAATGTCGAGATCGGGCATCGGGTTCTCCGGATTCGAGTTGGCAAACACCGTTGGCTATAGGGCGTCGATCCATGCGGTAATCGCGGTGTTCACGTCGTCCGCGCGATCCTGCATGATCCAATGGCCTGTGCTGGTCCATACATCCACCTTCGATTTCGAATGCGAGAACCAGGAGCGCATGCGGTTCGCCTGCTCGGGGTCGCGGCACATCTGATAGAAGGGAACGGTAAGGCTCTTGCACAACGTTGCGCTCGCTTCTCCAATGCCGACCTGATCGTTGCCGAAGAACAGCGGACCGAACGACTCGCGCACGACATGCACTGGCATGCCCTGGACGCGCCTCGCGTGCCAACACTTGAATGCCGGCTCAGTGATGCGGTCATAGACAAGCTGGAACAAGGCCGGCACCACGATGCCAGGATCGCCCGCATTCAAATCATGCGTAGTTTTCGCAAAAAGTTCGGCGGCGGCGCCGGAAAAACCGAGCGCGCCATCGACGGACACCACCGCGCTGACCAGATCCGGGCGCTTCGCGGCAAGTCGGGCTGCGATCTGGCCACCCATCGAATGCCCGACGAGAATGAACTTCTGTCCGGGATACCTTGTTGCGATAAATGCCTCGATGTCCGCGACGTAGTCGGCGGGCGTATAAGCGCCGGGCGGCATCAGCTCCGATCTGCCATGCCCGCGCAGATCGACAGCGACGACGCGATACCTGCTTTCGAAGAGCGGCAGTTGCCAGCTCCAGTCATGCGAATCGCAAGTCCAGCCGTGGAGAAACATGACGTTCTTTCCCGTACCTACCTCGGTCGCGAACAGTGTGGCCGGCGATTTCGTTGCAGCAAAGGCTTCATGGTTCCCGAGAGTGGTCGCAATCGCTGCCGCACCGGCGACCTTCAGCATGTCGCGTCGAGACAGTTCGTGTTCCATCATTTTCATTCGCTATCCTTATTTATCACGAGTACATCAAACGCCTGGCTCGCTGGGCTGTGTGACGCCGAGCTCCAAGCAATTGACCGGACTCCATGTTATACATTGGATATCTACGGTCAATTACGCACCTTCAGGTGCGCAGATATACAGGAAGATACCGACATGACTTGCGAGGTTGACGAGGTTTTCTTTGCGGATTGCGCCGCACGCTCGTTTTTCGATCAGGTGGCGAACAAGTGGTCAGTGATGATTCTCACGCTGCTGACCAGGAAGCCAACTCGCTTCAACGAGATCAAGCGCAGGCTGGAAGGAATCACGCATAAGGCGCTTACGCAGGCGTTGAGGCGTCTCGAACGCAATGGCCTCGTCGCGCGGAATGTGCTCAATACTTCGCCGGTCGCGGTGGAATACTCGATCACAGAACTCGGGCGTACCCTGCAGGTTCCGTTCGGAGCAGTCTATGAATGGTCGATCAAGCATTTGCATGAGATCGATCAGGCGCAAAAAGCCTACGATCAACAGATGCCGGCAGAGCAATAGAGAGAGAAGATCGGCGCGCTTATTCGATGATTGAGGCGCCGTTGTGAGTTGAGTGGCGACCTGTTTCTAGTGCAGTTTTCGTTCGATCGCGAAGTCGAGAAAAGCACGGGTCTTTGCCGGCACGTGGTGCCGGGATCGTCTCCTGGTCGTCTTTTAGTCGCCGATGGCCTAGTCGTCGATGGTTTCATGCACGGCCACGGCGCCCTGTTTCCAGTAGCTCGCCGCGCGAATCCGCGACTTGTCGACGCCGCGTTCGGTGCACAGGTGATAGCGAATCGCGCGAATCGTCGCGGATTCGCCCGCGGCCCACACATAACCTTCGCCGTCATCCGGCAGATAGGTTGCGCGCACCGCTTGCAGCAACGCCTCGCCGCGCGTGCAGTGTTCGCTTCCGCTTCCGTTTTCGCGTTCGCTTCGATAACACCACACGAGATGCAGCTCGGCGTCGGTCCTGAATTCGATGCGAGCCGACGGATCGGCCACTTCGATCACCGCGGCCACGCGCTTGCCGGCCGGCAATTCCTCGAGGCGGCGCGCGATGGCGGGCAGGGCGGTGTCGTCGCCGATCAGCAGGTGCCAGTCGAAAGCGGTGGGAATCACGAGCGAGCCGCGCGGCCCGCCGATGCCCAGGTACTGGCCGGCTTTCGCCTGCGCCGCCCACGTTGCCGCGGGACCGGCTTCGTGCATCGCGAATTCGATATCGAGCTCGCGCGCGTCGCGATCGAAGCGGCGCGGCGTGAAATCGCGCGCCGTCGGGCGACGTCCTTCGGGGAACACGGGGCCGTCGGGGCCGGCTTGCGGCAGCACCGGCTTGTCGGCGCCCGGTTCGGGGAAGAAGACCTTGATGTGATCGTCGAACGAAGCGGACACGAAGTCGTGCAGGTCTTCGCCCGTGAAGGTCACGCGGATCAGATGCGGCGTGAGCGCCTGCACTTTCTTCACTTGCAGCAGACGGAACCTGAGCGGATGGCGCACGCGCTCTACGGCGAGGTCGGGTCGTTTTTCTTGAGTCGGCATTGAGTTGTTACTCCTGTCTGGTCGAAGTGTCGATGTCGATGTCACGCAGTGGCCGCATCGTCGCGCTTGCCGTTGCCTGAATCCTGTTCGCCTTCGATTTCCTTCGCGGCTCGCATCAGGATCGCGGCGATGCGGCGCTGTTCTTCCGCCGATGCGTTGTCCCGGCGCAGCAGCGCATTTTTCAGCGCGCGGCGCGCGGCGTTCAGCTCGGGCAGCCAGCCGCCTTCGCTCACGTCGGCCGGTTCTTCACCGGCAAACGCGCGGCGCACCGAGTCCATCTTGCGCGCGATGTGGCTCAGCTTCGCGAGCATCAACTCGACGCGCTCGCGGTTGGCCGCGAGGTACTCGCGTCCCGCTTGCGCGAGTTCGTAGCGCTTGCGGTTGCCTTCGAGCTGCACCGTGACGTAGCCCAGTTCTTCGAGGTACGTGAGCGCCGGGTACACCATGCCGGGGCTCGGGCTATAGAAGCCGTTAGAACGCGTTTCCAGCGCCTTGATGAGCTCGTAGCCGTGACTCGGTTGCGCGTCGATCAGCGAGAGCAGCAGCAGTTGCAGATCGTCGGAGCTGAACTTGCGGCCGCGCGGAAAACCATCGCCTTCGCCGCCGAAGCCGCCAGGGCTGCCGCCGAACGGACCGCGCCCGCCGCGTCCGCCGCGATGCTCGTGATGACGTCCGATTGCATGCCAGAACGCCCAGGGCGAAAAGCGATGCGCGCTGCCGACGCGCTCGGCGTCTTCGCTGCGAACTGCGTGGTGATGAGCGAACGCGTGCCACAGCGCATGGAGTGAGGGGCGCTCGAAGCCGGCGTCGAAAGAAGCGTGATCCGCGCCGTGACGGCGGTCAAAACGATGGTGATGACGCATCTTGCGTCCTCCATTTATGTCTTAAGATGTGTCGTAAGATATATATCTAAAGATGGTTTGTCAAACTTTCTTTTGGGCGCTATCGGGATGCAAGGACGCAACAAGGTCCGCGCGCGTCGCTGGCGTGACGGTCGCGACACTGTACGACCAGGCGCGCGCCTTGCGTGCGAACGCTCATTCCGGCAACGCTGCACCTGACCTTCTGGAGAAAAGCATGGCAGACGTCGAACAGTTCAAGGACGACCTGGAAAACAACGCGGATGGCCTGATCGGAGGAAGTCGCGGCGATTTCATGGAGGCGCTTGGCGAGGCCGTCTACGCCCGGGCCGCGAGCGACCAGCTGGACAGCATCATCGCGGCTTACCTGAGCCTGCAGGAGGTGATCGACGAGAACGTCGACAACCTCGACGACGAGGCCGACCAGGCGATCGCAGATGCGACGGCCGAATTTAACGAAACGGTCGGCAGGATCCTGGGTGTGTAAGCGACTTGCGCACGCAAGGGCGGGCGCAAGGTCGGCAGCACCGTCCTTGCGCGCAAAAAATCTGGTGGTCTTCGCGTAACGCTACGCTAGAGCGTCTGCTGACTTACCGCGGGCCGATCCTCGCAACCGCAGCGATACGGCGATCTTCCCCAGTTGAAGAGCCGCGAGGTTTTCCCGATACCGGGATTGAAGGAGTTAGTCGGATCCAGTTCCTCGTAGAACTGCTTGAGCGACTCCTTCGCCTCATACAGATGGCCGACGTTGTGCTCGGCCGGATACTCCGCACCGCGCGCGGCGAGTAGGGCGAGAATGTCGTCCTTGATGCGGTCGCAGTCGACTCCCTTCTTCACCAGATATTCCTGATGCAGCACATGGCAGAAGAAGTGGCCGCAATACATGGTGAATTCGATGTCCTTCGAAATATGCTGCGGCAACTGTTCGAACCAGTCGGTTGCATTACGCGGCAGCGCGATGTCGAGCGCCACGATGTCCTCGACGGTCCGAGAATGAACGGCCCGATAGCGGACCACTGCGCCACCAATCGTGAAGCGGTTGAGAAACGCCGCGTCGCCTTCTTCTCGCGTGCATTCGAAGTAATTGCCCTGAGCCGTCGGAAAGCGCGACTTCAGATAAGTACGCGCTTCGTCTACTCCTTCATTGCCCATCTTCAATAACAGGTGATGCTCGAAGCGATCGTGGTACTCGATGAGTCGCCGCGGCAGATGCTCGGGCAAAAGCCGGCTCGCTGCCTGCAGCAGTCTGTCACTGATGGCCGTACCAAGACCCATCTTCTCGGTCATGGCGTCGAACCGGCTCTTCGCCGCAAAGGCTAGCGGCACTTTGTCGGTGCCGAAAGCCCGAATGTAAAGGTACATGTCCTTCCCGTAGCGGCGACTGATATCGAACGCGCCACGGTGCATGTACTCGCCTGCTATCGGCAGACTCTGGAAACCGCCCAGAATATCGCGGCGGATTGATTCGAGCTCGGCCGGATCATTGCTGCCGATGTAGAACACCTGGGTGCGCTCGTCCGCCGCGAATGTGTCCAGCCGAAGGGCAAAAACCGCGAGGTGCCCGGCCGAGCCCGACGCTTCGTAAAGGCGGCGCGGGTCTGCGTTAAAGCGCGCGGGAGTCGATGCCGAGATATCCCGCACGTGGGTGCTGTATTCGTGGTCGGAGGCGAGGAGTCCCATCGCTGGCGGAATATCGTCCGGCAGTTCGCCTGCGTCGAGGCGGCCAAGTATGGCTTCGGCGGAATCGCCCAAATCGATTCCCAGGTGGTTCACCAGCTTCAGTTCGCCGTCGGCTGTGACGCGGGCATGTATCGAAAGCTGGGTAAACGCGGGACCGCGGCGAATGAGAGACCCGCCCGAGTTGTTGCAAACGCCTCCCGTCACGGACGCGCCGATGCAACTCGATCCGATCACAGAATGGGGCTCGCGCTTGAGCGGCGCGAGACGCCTTTCCAGTTGGTCCAGGGTAACGCCCGGCTGACAAACGACCTGTTCGCCATTGCGAATCACGTCGAGCCGGCGCAACCGCATCGTATTGATCACGACTACCGGACGATCGTAGCCGTCCGCAGCCGGCGTCGATCCGCCGGTCAAGCCGGTGTTGGCGGCCTGACAAATGACGATGACATTCGCATCATGGCACGCCTTTAGCGCCTGCCACATCTGGACCAATGTGCCAGGCTGCACAGCAGCCAATAGTGGACCGCTGCCATAGCGATATCCCTGGCGGAAGCGCCGCGTTTCAGCCGAGCCCGTAAAGACGAACTGGCTACCGACGATGTCGCCGAGCAGACGGACAAGATCGTGCTTCATGGCGCTTCTCCGCTGATGCTTGCACGGATATACGAGTCCTCCGTGCTTCGAATGTGGTTGCGCAGTTCGGTGCAGGCTTTGCGCACATTGCCGTCGCGAATGAGTTGCATGATCTCGTAGTGCGTGTCGTGGCACGCCTGAATCGACGATTGCTCGTATGACCGGAACGGCGCGCTGCATGCCTGCGCCTATGGTTGAGATAGATATTAACAGGCGGCAGTCACAGAGCCTGCATTGATATCTGGGATATCAATAGTCGATATCTCGAGGCATTGAACAATCCGATCGAATGGAAGCGAGTAGGTCTGAGTCAGCAGCGTCTTGGGCGCCTCCGAAGAAAGCACTCGGTGAAGCAGATCATTTAAAACAAATGGTCGATGCCGATGGTGAACGCGGTCTGACTCTTCACGCCGGCCGGGTTGAGCGTGCTCACCACCGCATGCTTGTACGAGGTGTAGTCGAGTTCGCTGTAAAGCGTGGTGCGCTTGGACAGCAGGTAGCCAAGCGAGAGCACTGAGAGTCCGCGCCGGCTGGACTTGTCGTTCGTTACCGTGGTCTGGTAGTAGCTGCCGCGGAAAACCAGAGTCGGCGTGATGGTCCACGAGAGGCCGCCGAACCCATTGTTCGTGACCTGGTGGGGCGTGGCTGGATTCTGCAAGTCCTCGGACATGAAACCGCCCGACAAACGCACCGGCCCGATCTTGTAGCTGGCACCGACCATGTAGTAGCTGTCGCCCAGATAGGTCGAGCCAGTCAGTACACTGCGATGCCCATAGACGCCGCCGATCGCAACAGGACCTGTCGCATAGCTCACGCCCACGGCGCGCGCTGCGCCGCTGCTGAAATTGCCTGCCACGCCGCCGAAGGAGTTGTCCACTTCGAACAGCAGCGGCCCGAACGTGTTCTTGTATTTGAGGTCATTATTGTTGCGAGTACCGTCCGAGGCCGTGGTCAGCGGAATGATCGGCGTGAAATGAAAGCCGAACGGATCGTAAATGCTGATGATGTCATGCGCAATGGTGTACTGCCGGCCGAGATCGAGCGAGCCGAATTTCGTATGGCCGATGCCGACAAACGCCTGGCGATTGAATTCGGTGCCTGTCGTGTTATCGAACTGGCCATTGCCGACGTTAAAGCCGCTTTCCAGCAGAAAATGCGCATTCCAGCCGTCGCCAAGGTCTTCCTTCGCGCGAAAGTCGAGCTTGTTCGAACTGTAGTAGCCGTTCGAGTTCATTGTCGTCACCGAGCCGCCGCCTTTTGCGGCGTTGGTCTGATGACGTATGCCGCCATCCACCGTTCCGTATAACTGCACGCTCGTTTGCGCGTGTGCGGGATTCGTTGCCAATGCGCCCGCAGTGGCCGAGATGCCGAATCCGATGATTTTCCAAACCTTGTCCACCGCTTGTCTCCTGATTTTCGTTGTGTTTTTAATGTACTGTTTGATACGTAACCCTAATTAAATTGCCTATTGGGATTACTTTTGATCTACTTGCCGGGACCGGCGGGCACAACGCGGACGTACCGCCGGTCCTGCGTTAGTGGCCGGCTGAAGTGCTGCCCGGCTGTTCGAGCGAGTGCGTGGTTTCGGCGGGGTTGAAACCCGTCTTCAGTTCATGGCGCAAGGTGACGCGGTCGAGTGCCTTTTCCCAATTCGCCACCACGATAGTGGCTACGCTGTTCCCTACGATGTTGGTGAAGACGAACGCGCTGGACATGGCCTTGTGAACGCCGAGAATCAGCGCGATGGATTCGACCGGAATCGTGTTCGACGCAGCCAGCGTTGCAGCAAGCACTGCGATTGCAGCGCCCGACACGCCGGCGGCTCCCTTCGACGTGAGCAGCAGCACCGCGAGCAACACCAACTGATCGTGCCAGTTCATCGGCGTATTGGTTGCCTGAGCGAGAAACACGGCGGCTGCGGCGAAGTAAAGGCACGTGCCGTCATGATTGAACGTATAGGCAGTTGGCAGCACCAGGCCAACCACCGACTTCTCGCAGCCAAGGCGTTCGAGCTTGTCGATCAGTTGTGGGAACACGGTTTCTGAAGAACTCGTACCGATTACGAGAAGCAGTTCTGCGCCGATATAGCGCATCAGGCGCAAAAGGCTGAAGCCGTTTACCTTTGCGATTGGCCACAGGATCAGCAGGAAAAAGAGCGCGCATGTCAGATAGAACTCCAGCACTAGCTTGCCGAGCGAGAGCAGCGTGCCGAAACCGAATTTGCTCACCGTAAAGGCGATGGCGCCGAACGCTGCGAGTGGTGCGATCTTCATGGTCAGGCCGATTACCCAGAACAGCGCACCGGATACCGAATCGATGAAGTCGAGCGCGGGCTGCGCGCGTTCCCCGATTGCGGCCAGCCCAAAGGCGAATAGCACCGAAAAGAACAGCACTTGCAGGACGTCACCGCCAGCAAATGCGCTGATCGCCGTGTGCGGAATGACATTGAGCAGAAAGTCGCTCGTGGTGACCGCGTGATGAGCTTTCGCGACATAGGCATCGACGGCGGCCGAGTGCACGCTATGCATGTCGACGTTCATGCCGACGCCCGGCTTCAGCACGTTGATCGTCACAAGCCCCAGCACCAGCGCAAGAGAAGTCACCACCTCGAAATAGAAGAGGGCCTTGATCGCGACGCGGCCGACCTTCCCGAAGTCTTTGACGCCCGCAATGCCGCTGCATACAGTGCAGAAGATGATCGGCCCGATCAGCATCTGGATGATGCGGATAAAGGCGTCGCCGACGGGCTGCAGATTGATGCCGAACTTCGGAAAGAAGTAGCCCGTGGCGATTCCAAGCGCCATGCCGGCCAGCACCTGGAATGACAGGTCGCGATAGAACGGCTGACGTGGCTTCGGTTTCATGGCGCCCGTGCGAGGCAAGCTCATGGTGTCTCCTTGCTTAGGCCCATCCACGATGGGCTGCGGTGAAGCTTTGGCGAACTGGAGTCCGCTCGAAAACGTTGAAAGAGCCGTTATTCAGCTCGCGATGCCGCCGAGAATATCGATGCTGTCAGCGAAAATTTCGTCGATGCTCAGCTTACGCGGCAGCAGTTGCTGTTGCTCGCAGAACGCGATTGTTTCCTCAAGCGGGCCGCGCAACGCGTCGTAGCCGAACAGCAGCTTGTCGGGTTTGCCCGCGTTGTGCGAGGCCACTGACGCTTTGCCGCGGCACAGCAGGTCGTACATTGCGCGCACCGCTCGCGGATGTGTATCCGCAAGCGATTGCGTCACTACCACGACGTGGTTCAGAGGCACGTAGCGATGAATCGCGTACCACGCGAGATCGGCGCTGGCCGCATCGTCGATCACGGGTTCAAGGCCGGCTTCGTCGGGCAGATCGTTGCCGAGGATGGCGGCGTCGATCTCGCCCGCGCGCAGCATCGGCAATAGCTGCTTGCCCGGTTCCGCGCGACGCACGAAGGACGGATCGCGATACTCTTCGAGATGCGCGCCCTCGGTCGTGACCCAGTCGATTTCCTCGAGCGGCACGCCATAGGTGTTCGCGAGAATCGCGCGCACCCACATTGCGGTGGTTTGCGAATACGAGCGCACGCCGACTGTCTTGCCCACCAGGTTGCTTACGCCGAGCCTGCCGCGTTGAGCATTATAAATAATGCAGCCTTGCTGAAAGCGCGCGGCGACTACAGCGGGCAACAGCACGACGGGCTTGTTATAAGCTTTCGCCTGCAAATACGTGACGATTGCCATTTCGCTGACGTCATACGCCTGGCGGCGCGCCATCGGTGCGAAGGCGCGGTGAATCGGTTCGATATCCTCGAACATCAGTTGCACGTCGGGATCGGCGAGTTCGCCATCTTTCAGCGGCCGCGTGTGCGGATAAGTCTTCAATGCAATTTTCAATTCAAGCGGTGGCATCTCAGCGCTCGCGTCCGTATGTTCTTGTGTCATTGAGTCGATCCTCACGCGGCGAGCACCGGATAGACCGCGCGCGCGGTGCCGCCGAAGATTGCGTCGCGCGCGTCGGCGGGCAGCATCGCAAGGCTATTGCGCGCATCGGCAAGCAGTTGCGGCAGCGTGCCTTCGGCGGCCGGGAAATTCGAGCCCCATGCGATGCGATGTGCACCGAACGCGTCGAGCACACGCGGGAAGAATGCGTCCGGCGTCGACGCGCCGCGAGATGCTTCGGCGATCGTGCGGTTTGTGAGCTTCAGATAAACGCCCTCGTGCGAAGCGAGGCTAAAGAGCGGCGCGGCGGCTTCATACGGCGGGCCGCCCGCCAAGTCGGGCCGCGCAAGGTGATCGAGCAGGACGCGGATATCCGGAAAGCGCGCCAGCATATTCAGCAGCGCCGGAATGCCTTGTGCCGTCATCTGCAAACAGATCGAGACGTTATGGCGCTGCGCATAGTCCCACACCGGGAAGGAGCGCTCGTCGTCGAGCCAGCCTGCTTGCCCCGGCATCGTGCTGCCGGTCGTGAACAGGCGCAGGCCGGAGAGGCCCGCGTCGAGCCAGCGCTGCATCTGCATCACGGCGTCGCTTGCCAGCACGTCGATCGAAAACACGCCCGCGAAGCGGTCCGGGTGGTTTCTCACCGCGTCGACCACATAACTATTGTCGTTGCCATAAACCGTCGATGCCTGCACGACGACCGCCCGGTCAATGCTGGCCTCGTCGAGCGACGCAAGCAAGCCTTCGAAGCTGACAGGGCGTTTGGCCGACCATTCCGACTGGTGACCGCCGACGGGCGCGAGCGGATAGCGCTGCTTATCCGGGGAAATGGCGTGCGTGTGAGTGTCGATAACGACGGACATAAACGGGCTCCTTGCTGAAAACGTCTCGATCGAATGGCCTCAACTGTAAGCCTGCTGAAGCAAAACCCCTTAATACGAACTTCGGCATAAGGCATAAATTCCAGTTAAGCTGACGGCTTTCACGGGGCATGGGGAAGGCGATGGCGAAGCACCCGGACGAATCGCCCGACGACGATCTGACGCGGCTGAGGCGCTTATTTCTGTTCGATGCAGTGTGCGAGGCAGGCGGCATCGGCCAGGCTGCGACGCGCGCGGGCCGCACGCAGCCGGCCGTCAGCCTGGCAATCAGCAAGCTGGAGGCGAGTTTCGGCGGCGTGCTTTTCGAGCGGGGTTTTGGCGGCTGCGAATTGACTGCGCAAGGCGCGATACTGCAACGGCGCGTACGGCGCATGCTCGATCAGATGGAGCGCGCGGTCATGGGCCTGACGGGGCAAAATTCGTCGGCCATGAATGCGCGCAACGTCTGCCGCCATCTGACCGATACGCAAGTCCGTTGTCATATCGCGATCGCACGCGCCGGATCGGCGTCGGAAGCGGCACAGCAGCTTGGCATTTCGCAGCCCGCCGTGCATCGCGCGGCGCGGCAGATTGAGCAGACGGTCGGCGTGTCGTTATATCGGCGACGCGTGCATAGCGTGTCGGCCAATGCCGCTGGACTCGAATTCGCTCGCTGCCTGAGCCTCGCGCTCTATGAAATTGCGCAGGCGCGCGAGGAGATCGCATACGCCCGGGGACAATTGAGCGGCAAGGTGGCGATCGGCGTGTTGCCGCTGATGCCGCCGCGTCTCGTCGCACGTGTGATCCAGCGGTTGCGCGAGCGCTATCCGTCCGCGCACGTCACTGTCGATGAGGGCTCGCACGCGGCGCTGCTTCGTGATCTGCGGATGGGCACGATCGACATCATCGTCGGCGGGTTGCGTGAGCCACGTCTCACCGGAGCCGTGCGGGAGACCGAGCTGTTTGCCGATCCGTATGTGGTCGCGGTGCGTAAGGGGCATCGCCTCGCGCGTAAAAAGTCTATCGCGCCTCGAGACATCGCCAATTACGAGTGGGTCGTCCCGCAGCAGAATGTACCGCGCCGCTCGGTGATCGATTCGATCTTCGCGCGGTTGCCGATCAGGCCGCCGGTCGTCGTCGAGACGAGTTCTCTTGCGATGATGATGGCGATGCTGGTGGAAAGCGATTGCATCACACTGCTATCGCGTTCGCAGATTCGCGAGGCCTATCCGGGCAGCGAGATCGTTGCGCTCGAGTTGAAAACGCCGGAAGCCGATCGTGCGGTCGGCTACACGGTGCGGGCGGACTGGCTCGGCACAGCGGTGCAGTCGGGCTTCATCGAGTATCTGCGGCAGGAGTGCTCCGTCGATAAGGCGGAAGGACTGCGACACTCCGCAACGTAGACTCAGCGGTCCTCATCCGCGCCAAACCGTTCGACCACAAAATCGATGAAGCTTCGCAGCTTAAGCGACATCTGCCGCTCGCGCAGATAAAGCAGACTTAGCTGCCGCTCGGGCGCCGAATACTCAGGCAGTACTTTGCGCAACCGCTTCGCGCGCAGATCGTCGTCGATGAGAATTGCCGGCAGCATCGCGATACCGAGGCCACGCAAAACGGCCTTGCGCAACGCCTCGGCGTTGTCGATTTTCAGGCGGCCATCTACTGGCACGCTCGTGCGGCCGTCCCGTCCATGCAAGATCCATTCGGCCTGTGCCGCGTGCCATTCCGAACGCGGCGGATACGCATACGTCAGGCACTGATGCGCCGAGAGTTCATCGGGCGTCGCGGGACTGCCATGCGCCTTCAGATAAGCCGGCGACGCGCACAGCACCAGCCTGTACGGCGTGAGAGGCCGTGCGACCAGGTCCGGGTTGGCCAGCGCACCGATACGGATCGCCGCTTCAAAGCCATCGTCCATAAGATCGGAGAGCGCGTCTGTGGCGACAATGTCGAGCTTCACCTCGGGATAACGCGCGCAGTAATCCGCGATCGCCGGAATCAGGCATTCGTTGCTGAACACGATGGGTGCGGTGACGCGCAGGCGGCCGCGCGGCGTCGCGAGATGGTCGAGCGCGAGCTGCTCGGAATCGTCGATCAACCCGAGAATCTCGACGCAACGTTGGTAATACGCCTGCCCGAACGCGCTGACCTGCTGCTTGCGAGTCGTGCGATGGATGAGGCGCGTGCCGAGCCGCGTCTCCAGTGCCTGCAGGTGGTTGCCGACCATGGTCGGCGAGAGCTCGCACGCTACCGCGGCTGCCGTCAGACTGCCGGTTTCCACCACCCGCACGAATACGGTCATCGCTTTGAGAAGATCCATTCCCCCATAATAATTGGTTCTGTTGCCATTCGCCGTGCGTTTATCAATTTTTGCGAAGGTAATAGAGTGTGTCCACGCTCGACGCGCGGGCCAGTCCGGCTCGCTTCGCGCCATTCCATGCACGGACATCATGCGCACACACATCCACTCATCCAACCGGTCTCCAAGACTCGCGCTGCTCGCGACCAGCCTTGGCTTCGTCATCATCTGTCTCGACGTCACGGTCGTGAACGTTGCGCTAGCGAGGATGCGCGACGGCCTGCAGATCGACTCGACCGCGCTCGAGTGGGTCGTCAACGCATATACGCTCGCGTTCGCGAGCTTGCTGCTCACGGCCGGTGCATTAGCGGATCGTCTGGGAGCGCGGCGCGTCTTCGTTGGCGGCTTCGCGGTTTTCACGTGTGCGTCGATCGGCTGCGCGCTATCGGATGGCGCGGGCGTGCTCGTGGCGTCGCGTGCAGTGCAGGGCGTGGGCGCGGCGCTGTGCGTGCCGTCGTCCATGGCGCTGCTGGGCGCGGCGTTTCCGGACGCCGATGCTCGCGCCAAGGCCGTCAGCATCTGGGCGGGCACGGCGGCGTTAGCGCTCGGTGCCGGGCCGCTGGTGGGCGGGTTGCTGGTCGACCGGTTCGGCTGGCCTTCCATCTTTCTGATCAACGTGCCGATTGGCGTGGCGGGCATCTGGCTGACGCTCGCGCATGCGCCCGAAACGCTGCGTCATGCAGCGCGTCGGATCGATCTGGCCGGGCAGACGCTCGCCGTTGTCACACTGGCCGCGCTGACGTATGCGGTCGTCGAGAGTGGCCGGCTTGGATGGACGAGCACGATCGTGCTGTCGGGGCTCACGATATCGGTCGTCATGGCTGCGCTGTTCATCACCGTCGAGGCGCGATCTGCGCAACCGCTGTTGCCGCTCGCGCTGTTTCGCAGCGCCGCGGTGAGCGTGAGCGCGCTGACGGGGTGGTCGCTGAACTTCGGGTACTACGGCCTGATGTTCGCGATGAGTTTGTTTTTCCAGAGCGTGCGCCACGACACGCCGCTTGAAACCGGCCTCGCGTTCCTGCCGATGACTGCCGTAGTGACAGTCGCGAACCTTGTATCCGGCAGGCTCACCGCGCGCTTCGGCTATCGCCTGCCGATGCTCTATGGTCAAGCATTGGCGGCGCTCGGCTACCTTGCGCTCGTGTTCGTGCACGCGGACAGCAGCGCGCTGGCGATAGCGTTGCCGTTACTGGCGGTGGGCAGTGGAGTTGCGCTCGCGGTCCCATCGATCAACACGGCGGTGCTCACGCATGCCGGGCCGTCCCGCGTCGGGATCGCGTCGGGGGTGCTGAATAGCGCGCGCCAGATCGGCGGCGTGGTGGGAGTCGGAGTGTTCGGCTCGCTGGTCAGGCCCGAGTCCAACGATATCGTTGCAGGGCTGCATATCGCGGTGACCCTCGCGTTTGCGACGACGCTCTTAAGCCTCGTGGTGGCCAGGACGCGGCTTGAACAACGCCAGTCTGCCGTCACGGGATGCGCTGGTTGAAGCTGCGTCATGACAATGCGAGCGCGAGATTCCCGACACTCGTTGAACGCACTTGCGGCCGACCGTTAGCTCGAGCCATCGGCGACTATTACCGGCCCAGCATCAGATTCAGATTCTGAACCGCAGCGCCCGACGCGCCTTTGCCGAGATTGTCGAAAACCGCGGACAGCAGGACATGTCCGTGTTCCATGTTAGAAAATACGCTTAAGCGCATGTCGTCCGTACCGTTCAACGCTCGCGGATCCAGGTGCGTCAAGACCTCCGATTCATGCAGCGGCGAAACATGGACGTGCGCTGCGTCCGCATAGTGGCGTGCGAGGCATGCGTGCAACCTGGCGCCGTCCACATCGGGTCCGAGCAGCCGCAACTGGAGCGGCACCGTCAGCACAATGCCCTGGCGAAACGCGCCATACGCGGGGACGAAAATGGGCCGCTGCGCGAGTCCTGCGTGCGTCTGGATTTCCGGGGTGTGCTTGTGCGCGAGTTCCAGACCGTATATCTGGAACGGAGGCGCGTCGACGGCATCTTGTCCCTCGTGTTGCTCAACGCCGGCACGACCGCGTCCGGAGTAGCCGGACACTGCATGAATGCTGATGGGGTAGCTGTCTGGTATCAGCCCAGCCTGCAACAGCGGACGCAGCAATCCGATTGCCCCCGTCGGATAGCAGCCGGGATTGGTGACGCGACGGGCGCTCGCGATGCGCTCGTCCTGTCCCGGCGTCATTTCCGGGAAGCCGTATGTCCAGCCCGGCTGTGTCCGGTGCGCCGAGCTTGCGTCGATGACTCTCACGGCAGGATTAACGATGGCGTCCACTGCCTCGCGTGCGGCGGCATCGGGCAAACAGAGAATGGCGATGTCGCAGGCGTTGATGGCTTCCGCGCGACGGCGCGCATCCTTGCGGTCGGCGGCGGGGAGCGTGAACAGCGAGATGTCGGTCCGATCGCGCAGCCGTTCGTGGATCTGCAGTCCGGTAGTGCCTTGGTCGCCATCGATGAAAACAAGGGGAGCGCTCATACGCGGAATACTCCGGGTGGTGGCTAAGGGAAGAATGAGCCCTATGTTCCCTGAGCGGCTAGAATAGGGAAAGTTGAATTTGATGACCATAAAGTTCAGTTTTCCTGAATCGGGACGCCGACATGCGAGAGATCAGCCTGGACCGCCTGCGCACTTTGATTGCGATAACCGAGCGTGGCTCATTTGCCGACGCAGCGCGTGCATTGAATCTCGCCCCTCCGACGGTCAGCCTCCATATCGCCGAGCTGGAGGACCGCATCGGGGCGCCGCTCCTGTCTCGCAAGCGCGGGCAGGTAAGGCCGTCGGCGATAGGAGAGGTGCTGGTGGAACGCGCGCGTCGACTGCTGGCCGATGCGGAGCAGGCGTTGGACGATATTCAACGCCAGGTGCAGGGGCTCGAAGGGCGCGTGCGGCTCGGTGCGTCGACCGGTGTGATCGCGTACCTGTTGCCGCAAGCGCTCGAGGCACTGCGCCAGCGCAATCCCGCAATCGATATTCAGCTTGCTGTGCTCACATCGCGTGAAACGCTGTCCCGATTGGCGGATGGGACGCTGGATGTCGGGCTGGTCGCACTGCCTCAGCCTCCCGTGGCCGGACTCGCGATAAAGGCCTGGCGGCGCGACCCCGTGATGGCCTTCGTGCCGGCGCATTGGCGCTGTCCCGCCCGTGTGACGCCTGCATGGCTTGCCGCACAGCCTCTCATTCTCAATGACGCGACCACGCGGCTCTCGCGCTTAACGGCGGAGTGGTTTGCGACCGCAGGGCATCATCCTGCGCCGCGCATTCAGCTCAACTTCAACGACGCAATCAAGAGTCTGGTAGCGGCAGGTTACGGCGCAGCGCTTTTGCCCCACGAGGCGACCACGCCATTACCCGACAGGCGCGTTGTCATGCGTCCGCTGCGCCCGGCGTTGTGGCGCCGACTCGGCATTGCACATCGTGCAGGGCACGTTGAGCGTGCCACTCAACACGTACTCGATGTCTTGTGGGATCTGCGATTAGCGTAGGCGGTTGTCAGTGCCGTTTCGGTTCGGCCTCGCCGGGACAGCACGCGACTATCCCGTCATCGGACCAAAGTCCGATACAACATTCGTATAGACCCATATAGGCTGGAAGCACATCTGCTTTCGCACTGTCGTCGCACGCAGTTTGCTCAACGTACAGGACCAGACCGCCGGCTCGCGCCAGTCATGCACGCTCCGGAAGGAATCCGCATGCGCGTCCATCTCGCTGCGCCCTCAGTTGGTTTGTCGATTGCTTTGTCGATTGCTTTGTCACTCGCGGTGTCCGGCTGCAATACGCCGCCGATTACAGATAGTCAGCGGTTGCCGTCGGACCGCATCTGCATTGATGGTCTCTTACAGGCAGCAAGAGGACACAATCATGGCGGCCGCGAGTCCGATTGCCGGTGCAGTACTGCTGGGTCTGTGGCTCTCGCTGGCGAGCGTGCCTTCAATTTCGAATGCCGCCGATGGCGAAGCCCTGGCGAGCGTGAAGACTCGCGGCGTCCTGCGTTGCGGTGTTAGCGAAGGCGTCGCGGGGTTCTCCTCTCAGGACGCCGCCGGACAATGGTCGGGTATCGATGTCGACTTCTGCCGGGCGTTGGCAGCAGCAGCGCTTGGCGATAGCCGCAAAGTCGCGTTCGTGCCGTTGAAGGCGTCGGAGCGATTTCCCGCACTCGAGACGCGGCGAATCGACGTACTCTCCCGCAACACCACCTGGACTTTGCTGCGCGAAGGCGCACTCAAGGCGCAGTTCGCAGGCGTGCTGTTCTACGACAACCAGGCTTTCATGGTTCCGGCCGCAAGCGCATCGCAATCGGCTGACGCGCTAAAAGGGGCAACGGTGTGCGTACAGAAGGACACGTCTACGCTTAGCCATCTCATCGCGTATTCGGATACAAGCGGGGCGGACATCAAGCCTCTCGTGGCGGGTTCCGCGGACGAGGCGAGCCGGGCATTCTTCGCGGGCCGCTGCGCCGCCTACACAGCGGACGCATCGTACCTTGCCGCGCTGCTTCTGCACGCACCGGGCGGCTCGCAGGCCTTCGCGATCCTTCCCGAGCGGATCTCGAAAGAGCCGCTTGGGCCCGTCGTGCGCGGGGGCGATCAGGCATGGCTCACGCTCGTGCGTTGGGTGCTGCTGACGTTGATAGCCGCCGAAGAGATGGACGTGACGCGGGAGAACCTTGAGATTCGCCTGCGCAATCCATCGGTATCCAGGGCTCTCGTGCCGGACGACACGGTGACCCGCTCAATCGGCGTTGAGCCTGGCTGGACCGTGCGAGCTCTCGAAAGCGTGGGCAATTACGGGCAGATGTTCGATCGCAACGTCGGCGCGCACAGTCCTCTCGGTCTCGCGCGCGGAACGAACGACTTATGGACCCGTGGCGGCCTGATGTACGCGCCGCCCATTCGTTGAATCGCGCGAGGGCTGGCATGAGCGCAATGCAGGTCTATATCGTGGTGGGCGTGTTTGCGGCAGTGATACTCGCAATCGCGTTCAATGTGATCGACATGGCCGTGGCGGCGCTCGTCGGCATGTGCGTGCTGATCGTGCTGAACATTCTCGACGAGCAGGATCTTCTCGCTGCGGTGCGAATCGCCGCCGGGCCGATCAGTCTTCTGTTCGGCGGCATGGTCGTCGCGCGCATCCTCTCGACCACCGGAGTGTTCGATCTGATCGGCGATGTGTATCTGCGGGCGACCGGCGGCAGCGGCAGGCGTTTTCTCCTGCTTCTCATCGTTGTCGTCGCGCCCTTGTGCGCGTTGCTGCCGAATGCCACGACGGTGATCCTGCTCGCACCCATCATCATTCGCGTGGCGGTGGCGCTCGAAGTGGATATCGTGCTGCCGATGATCCTCACGGCGATCGTCAGCAATGCCGCCGGACTGCTGACGCTGGTGGGCGATCCGGCGACGTTTCTGGTCGGCAGCTCGATCGGCATGACGTTCGGCAACTATTTGAAGCACGTAAGTCTTGGCGGCCTGCTGGCGCTCGCCGTCGTGGTGCCGTTGTTGCCGTTCCTGATGCCCGACATCTGGCGAGTGCGGCGGACCTTGCCGCCTGCGGAACAGCGTGCGCGCATCGCGAGGCCCGCATACGCCGGTCTGTCGCTCGCGGTGCTGGCCGCAATGATGGTGCTGTTCGTGTTCGGCGAAGCGCTGCCGACGCGCCTCCTCCCGCCCATGGTCGCGCTGATTGCCAGTGCGCTGGCGCTACTCGTCGGTTACGCGGCGAAAGTCGAACCGACCGACAACGTGCTGCGCGATGTCGACTGGAAAACGCTGCTGTTCCTCGCCTGCATTTTCTGTCTGGTTCAGGCGATGGCGAAGACGGGGCTTCTTCAGGTCATGTCGGTCAAGCTGTACGAGTTGTTCGGCACGCGCCTTACGCTCGTCGCGCTCGCGATGATCGCGGGCATCGGGCTGCTTTCGTCACTGCTTGCCAACGTGCCCGTAGCGGCGGCGTCTATCGTGATGGTAAAGGGCTACCTGGTGGCGGCGGAGTTCGTGCCCGAAGTCGCGCTCTCGGATCAGTTCACGCAGTGGCCTGCGCCTACGATTGCAGTGTTCGTCGGCATGATGTTCGGTGCGACGCTCGGTGGCAACGCGACACTTGTCGGAGCCGCGGCCAACATAGTGGCAGCGGGAATCTGCGCACGCGAAGGCAAGCCCATTACGTTTGTCCGCTTTCTGCGCTACGGGCTGCCTGTCACCGTTGCGCAACTGGCGGCGTCGGCGGTCTATGTGTTCGCACTCGCGCATTTCATGCGGTGACGCGCACACGCACCGCCGCGTGCCAGGAAGACGAATGCGCAGCCAGGCAGCCCGATCATGGGACCAAAGTCCAATACAACTTTCGTCTGGACGTGTATAGGCTGGAAGCTCGCCGGCTTTAATCGGCAGATTCAACGATGCGAGCATAACGTCTGGAGTCCGTCATGAAACACCTGATCGCGGTCGCGGCGGCCGCTTCTCTTGCACTGGCATCCGTTCCTGGTGTCTGGGCGCAAGGCGCTTCTGGAACAACTGCACCGTCAGCGGCTGACCATCCCGATGAAATCGTGAAAATGCACCAGCAGGTCGCTGCGGCGAATCGCGAGTACGACAGGGAAGTCGCGGCTGCCAAAAAGGTCTTTGACCATAAGAAAAGCGACGCCAAAAAGAAACGCGACGTGGCTGTAGCCGCTGCGCGTCAGGGCGTGGACCAGTAGTAGCGGCAGTGAAGAGCGACGGCCCGACGCTGCGTTACAGCGTCGCGTATTGCCTTCGCTGTGGCAGCGAGCGACGCTTGCGCCTGTTCCGCTGGACGATGCCGCTTTCGGCCAATCCCGTGCTGCGATCCTGAACCTGACGCTTCTTCTCGCGCACGCGTGCATTGCGCTATTCCTGCGCGGAGATAACCGATGCTGCCCACACCGACCGTTCACAGAACGCTATCCCGGGAAATGCTCGACGTATTGATTCGCGCCGGGCTGATCACTGTTCTTGCCGTATTTTGCTTCCGGATCGTCGTTCCGTTCCTCGACCTGATGGTCTGGGGACTGATCCTTGCGATCACGCTTTATCCGTTGCACATCCGGTTGCGCAGGAGCTTGCGCAACAGGGACGGTCTCGTTGCCACGCTGATCGTCCTCGTCGCGTTCGGCGTCATTCTGGTGCCGAGCTATCTGCTGGGCGTCGCGGTCGGCGATTCGATCGAGCATGTGATGGCGGTGGTGAAAAGCGGCAGCTTCCGCATTCCGCCGCCGGCAGAATCGGTTGCAGGCTGGCCGCTGGTCGGCCAGCACGTGCACGACTTCTGGCAGCAGGCCTCGACAGACCTGACGGGCCTCGCGCAGCGGTTTGCGCCGCAACTCAAAGAAGCCGGCCGTGCGTTGCTCGGCACCGTCACTGGCTTAGGCGCGGGACTGCTCATTTTCTTCATCGCGCTGATCGTCGCGGGAATTCTCATGGCGTATGGCGAAAGGGGCCACCGCAGCGCGCAGCAGATTGCGTCACGCATCTCCGGCCCTGAACGGGGCGCGCAGATCACCGATCTCTGTACGGCGACGATTCGCGCGGTCGCTCAAGGCGTGGTGGGCATCGCGTTCATCCAGATGTTGCTGATCGGCGGCGGGTTCGTGGTGATGGGTATTCCGGCCGCGGGCTTGCTGGCGCTCGGCGTACTGCTTATCGGCATCATGCAATTGCCTGCCACGCTGATTACGCTTCCGGTGATCGCGTTCGTGATGCTCACGGAAGGCGTCAGCACGGCGACGATCGCCTTCTCCGCGTATGTGTTCGTCGCGGGCCTGGCCGATAACGTGCTCAAGCCGTTGCTGCTGGGCCGCGGCGTCGCGGTGCCGATGCCCGTGGTGCTGATCGGCGCGCTGGGCGGCATGGTGACAGGCGGCGTCATTGGGCTGTTCATCGGCCCCGTCATGCTTGCTGTCGGTTACGAGTTGTTCTGGCGATGGGTGAAAGACCAGCCGCAGGCCGAGCGGATCGACGAGAACGAGCCCGCGCGCCTCGTGCAGACAGAGACAGCCGAAGTACCGAAGCATTCGTGACGCTGCCACACGGCGCCGGCTCGCGTCCACGTCGCGATAAGCACTTCAGCATTTCACTGTAGAGGACGTTTCCACGCTGTGCGTGTGCAGCCTGGGCGGGGTCGCGTTTCCGCCGTGTTCCGCGAGGAATCTGCAGGCGCGAATGATATCGCCGCCGAGCAGCAAAGCGGAGTTGCGGTTGATGTGAGGCCGCACCACGATCCGAAGGCTCTTGACCTCTTCAGCATCGGGCGGCATTGAATAGGCGGACAGCACCCAGCCTTTTTCGCGAACCTTGTTCGAAACGTCGAATTCGTTGAAGTTCGTGATTCGTTTGTCCAACGTCACGGCGACAACGGGGATGCGTTGCGTCTCGTTCATGATCGTGAAATAGCCGCTCTTCACGATCATTTCTCGCAGCGCGATGGCGTTGTTCAAGGTGTGCTTCATGATTCGTCTATAGCCGTCGAACCCAAGGCGCAAGAACATGTAGTACTGAACCGCGACCTGGAAAGCGTTGCGGCTGAAGTTCAAAGTGGCGGTCGGCATTTCGCCGCCCAGGTAGTTGACGTAGAAGACCAGATCTTCGTTGAATATTTTCCGTTCCCGAAAAACCACCCAGCCGAGTCCGGGCGGCGCCAGTCCGTATTTGTGACCGGACGCGTTGATCGATTGCACGCGTGGCAACCTGAAGTCCCATTCGTAGTCGGGATAAAGGAACGGATTAACGAATCCGCCCGACGCGCCGTCGATATGCATCGGAACCGAAATGCCGGTCTTCTGCTCATAGGCGTCGAGCCAGTCATGAATGCCCTTGATGTCGTCGTCTTCGCCAGTGAAAGTCTGGCCGGCAATGGCGACTACGGCGATCGTGTTTTCGTCGACATACTTGTCCAGTTGCTCCGCGGTTAGCCGATAGTTGCCCGGCCTGAGCGGAACGATGCGGGGCTCGACGTCGAAATAGCGCAGGAATTTTTTCCACACAATCTGCACATTGCCGCCCGTCACCATATTAGGCCGGGTCGCATCCTTGCCTTCACGCTCGCGCTTCTGGCGCCAGTTCCACTTGTGTGCGAGCCCGGCGAGCATGCAGGCTTCCGACGATCCAATGGTAGCCGTGCCGTACGGCTCGACTCCTGCCGGGCCATTCCATAGTTGATGCAGCCACTTCACCATGCGCGTTTCGGTTGCGAAAACCTGCGGGTACATGTCGTGGTCGATGTAGTTCTTGAAGATGTTGCGTTTCGCGACTTCTGCCGCTTCGGGCTCGGCCCATGTCGTCACGAACGACGACATGTTCAGCATCGGATTCGCGTCGGTCCATTCGTCGCTGATCACGAGCGCTGCTGCCGCTTTCGCCGACATGCCCTGTTGCGGAAATGCGTTTTCAGGCACCTCCAGGTTGAATTCGTCATACGGGGTCATCTTCTCGGGGGGCGTAGTCATATGCGTCTCCTCAACAGGAATAGCGGACGCGGGTCGGCTGCTTGCGGACCCGCGCGCAGACATTGCGGTGCGGCTCGAGACGGATCTATAAGGTTTTGTTCCGGTCGAGCGTGTTGCCTGTTTCACTGTTGTATCGGTCGACATGCTCGGAAAGCATGTGCCGTACGGCCTTGCCGATCTGTCTGTAGTCCGACTCGTTGAGATTGGCGAGTGAAACGCGACCCGATGGATGCATCGTCCCAAAGCCGCGCCCCGGCAGCAGCACGACACGAGCTTCACGCGCGAGACGGAACAGCAGCTCAGTGGGCGCGGTATTCTTGAGCAGCCATTCGACGAACTCGCGACCGTACGCCCGCTCGGCGAGATACTCGAGGTCGAGAACCGCGTAGTAATCGACCTGATTGGGATCGCTATCCTCGAATGAAATGCCGATCTCGTCGTAGAGTGCTTTCTTGCGGTTGCGGATGAGCCGCTTCAATGCGTTCTTGTACGCGTCGGGCGTATCCATTAACGAAAACAGCGAGAACAGCACCATCTGAACCTGCTGCGGCGTCGACAACCCGGCCGTATGGTTGAGTGCCACAGTACGACTGTCGGCCACCAGGCGGTCAATAAACTTCAGTTGATCGGGCTCGGTCGTGATCGACTCGTATCGGTGATGCATCACTTTTTTGACGTCTTGCGGCAATTCGGCGAGCAGACGGTCCAGCACATTGTCACGATGCGTCGCGATCGCGCCAAGCCGCCAGCCCGTCGCGCCGAAGTATTTCGAGTACGAATAGACGAGAATCGTGTTGTGAGGCGCGAGGGCAAAGAGCGACACGAAGTCATCGGCGAATGTGCCGTACACGTCGTCAGTCAGCAGAATCAGGTCGGGGCGTTCTTTCACGATGTCGGCGATATACCGGAGACTGTCGTCGCTGACCTTGACAGACGACGGGTTGCTCGGATTGACGAGAAAGAATGCCTTCACCGTTGGGTCGCGTAGTTTGTCGAGTTCCTCATTCGAGTACTGCCAGTTGTTCTCTACCGTGGCGTTCAGATTGACTACGTCGAGCTCATAGTCGTTTAGCCGTGGAATTTCGATGTAAGGCGTAAAAATCGGCATGCCGAGCGCAATCCTGTCGCCCGGTTTGATGAGCCGGTTCTCGCGCATCGTGTTGAAGATATAGGTCATTGCCGCCGTCCCGCCTTCAACCGCGAAGAGGTCGAATTCGCCGACGAACGGATGCTTGCCGATCATCTCGCGTCGCAGATACTGTCCGACGATGATTTCCGACAGCTTCAGCATCCTGTCGGGCACCGGATAGTTCGACGCGAGAATGCCCTCGCACATCTCATACAGAAAATCGTTGGCGGAAAGCCCGAGCTGGTCGCGCACATAGGAAACGGCGCCCGCCAGGAAGTCGATGCCCGGCGTGCCCTTGTTCTCACGCACGAATAGCTCGAAGCGTTCGGAGAGCCCATCGCGCTTCGGAAATCCGCCGACGCCCTCCGGCATGTACGCGAATGAACGTTCCGACTCGCGCATCGCAAAGAGACCGAGTTGCCAGAAACCGTGGCGCGGAATCGTCGCGAGAAAGTTCGGGTTGCCGCGGCCCGCGTTGAGCATGGCCAGATTCGCTGGGCGTTCCACCGCGCTGCCGCCAGCGGCTTTGATGAGTTCATCTTTCAGCTCGAAGGGGCTGAGTGCGGCCAGTTTCGAAGTATCGCCTGCCGCCGATTTGCGGGACTTCTCCATCACTTACCTCCAGATCGAGTATTGCGTATTCAGGTAGCCACGCACGCATTGCGCTGTCATGAAAGGACTATCACGATCACCATCCCCCAGATCGTGAGGAGTGTGTTGCCGACCGCGTAGGTGACGGTGTATCCCAGACCGGGCACCTGGCTTTTTGCAGCATCGCAGACCATGCCGAGCGCTGCCGTCGTGGTTCGGGCACCCGCACAGATGCCGAACAGCAGCGCGGGATGGAATTTGAATATGTATTTGGCGATGAACATGCCGAGGATCAGCGGAACCGATGTTGCGACGATGCCCCAAAGAAACAGACTGACGCCGAGTTGCTGCAATCCGGCGACGAAACCGGGACCGGCCGTGATGCCCACCACCGCGATAAACACGTTCAACCCCACCGAGTTCATGAACCAGATTGTCGGCTCGGGAATGCGGCCGAACGTCGGATGTATCGCACGGAACCAGCCGAATGCGATGCCGGCGATGAGCGCGCCGCCCGCCGTCGACAACGTAATTGGAATCGCGCCGACACGGATCACCACTGCACCGATCAGGGCGCCCACCGCAATGGCGAGCGAGACGAAAGCCATATCGGCTACGCTTGTCGACCGGTCCAGCACGCCGATGGCCTCGGCTGCGGCGGTTGTATCCTGCGTGCGTCCGACGACGGTGATCACATCGCCGCGGTGCAACCTGGTGTTGGGCAGTATCGGAATGGGCGTCTCAGTCGGCCCGCGCTTGATCTTCCGTAAAAACACTCCTCTTGCAGCGGGGAGTGTGCTCAGTTCCTGCAGCGTCTTGTTGTCGATTGCCTTGCTGGTCACGTAGATGTCGACGCCTTCGACGGGAACCGCGAGAAGATCGGGATCGTCGATCTCCAGTGCCGCGGGCCCGATGGCGTTGACAAGTTGTTCACGGCGTCCCGCCACCGCGACGATGTCGTCGGGTTGTAAAACCAGATCGAGTGTGGCGTCCCGTATCTGGCCGTCGCGTCTGATGCGTTCAATAAAAAGCCTGCTGTTTACCGCAGCCATTGTTTCGGCCTGTGCAACTGTCAACCCTGCGGCAGGCCCGTTGCTTTGAACACGATATGCGCGGAATTCGAATTTATGCCATGCCTGACCAGCGCCGCCCAGTTCGCGCGTGGCGCCAAGGCTTGCTTCATACTCTTTGCAGGCGGCCACGAGGTCGATGCGCAATAGCCGGGGGCCGAGCGTGGCGAGTATCAGTGCAGAGCCGATCGTGCCGAATATATAGGTGACGGCATAGGCGGTCGGCATGGCATTGAGAAGCGCCTTGCTCTCGTCCGCCGGCAAGCGGAGGCGATTGATGGCGTCGGTGGCAAGGCCCATCGACGCCGAGATTGTTTGCGAGCCGGCCAACAGCCCGGCAGCCGAGCCGATGCTGTAACCCGCGACTTTTGCCGCGACCACAGGCGCCGCCAGACATAGCAGGCACTGAACCACGGAGAAAAGCGCTTGCGGAATGCCGTCCTTCGCGATGCCCCGTACGAATTGCGGACCCACGCCGTATCCCACTGCGAACAGGAACATCAGGAAGAAAACTGACTTCACATTCGGCGAAACAGTAATGCCTAGCTGGCCTATCGCTATGGCGGCGAGAAGCGTTGCCGTCACCGCGCCGAGACTAAATCCCTTGAAGCTTTTTCCGCCGACCCAATAGCCAATTCCAAGAGACAGGAAAATTGCAATTTCCGGGTAACTGCGTAGTGTTTCCGAGAGCCATGACATACGCACTCCTGATGGAAAGTACTCCGTCCAAAGGAAGCAGTTGGTCCGATACAGTTTCTCTGCGACGCCTTGTTTTCGCGACCCTATCAAGATTACATTTCCGACATTTCGCGATGTATCGGACCTTGGTCCTATTTGGTGCAGTTTCGTCGGCTTTGCCGTTTTTTTGCGAGACCCCAAGTCAGCGCGAGAGCACTACTTCTTGACGGCCGGTTCGACAGAGATGGCAAGCGCTTCGGTATACACGGCCTCCACCTGATCGCCCTTTTTTATGTTCGCGATCTGTTCCGGATCTTCGACAACCAGGTCTACTATGTTGCCCTTCGGACCCTTCAGCGTGACGGTTTTGGTTTTGGGGTGAACTGCGATTACGTCGGCGACGATTGTGACTTGTCGCCCTAATGTGCCGCCGGGTTTTTGGCCTTTGGCCGCGCGCTCCATTGAAGGCTGTTCCGAAATCGACGCGGGCTCAGTGCCGTTTTTCTTGAGACTGAGGCTTAGCGATTCGCGGTAGACCGTTGTCACCACGTCGCCTACCTTTAGCTGGTCGAAGTTGCGCGCCTCGGGGCCGACTTCGACTTCGACCATTTTTCCTTGCTGCGTTTTTAACGTGACAGTTCGGGTCGCAGCATCGATGGAGTCCACGGTCGCCGTCATCCGGCTGGTGCCTTTAATGCTGGCGTGGCCGGGAGCTTTCATCGTCTCCACATTTTCCGTCTGTGCCCACGCTGTCGGGGCGATGGCGATCATCGTGGCGATGAGTAGCGCTGTTCTGTGCTTCATTGAATTCTCCATTGGGTGAGGACACTCTTTCGTTGACAGTCCGGACATGCCGGGAATCCGCCATGCCTTGGACCACCAGGTGCAAAGCAGGGCAAGCAAGGCATTGGCATGCCGGATCGTTGGACGCCTTCTTCTGTCTGTTTGCAGTTCCTCCCTGTGGCTGTCAGTTGGGTGGCGCGATAACGCCGGCGCTGGCAACGCCACGCCACTCGTCGATGACATCGGCCACCGACACGCGCCGTCCGATATAACCCACCTGTTGTTCCACTCCCTCGGCGCGCAGGATATCGCGCGCGCTTGCATGAGCACTGACGAGCCGCAGGCGTATGCCGGCCGCTGCCAGTTCGGCGTGCAACGCCGACAGCATGCGCGCGCCCGCAAGATCGACGAACGGCGAAGCGGAGAGATCGCATATCACGAGCGAGTGTGTCTGCGCGGAAGCGCGAATATGTGCCCACACCGTGGCGCGAACATAGTCGGCGTTGAAGTAGAGCAACGATGCTTCGACCCGGAACATCAACGCGCCAGGTACTGGCTGATTGTCGGGATTGCGCTCGATGTCCGAATAGCGGCGCGTGCCGGGAATGCGGCCCAGAACCGCGACGTGCGGACAGGCAGCGCGTCTGATGAGCAGCAACATGGAGACGAGCACGGCGAAAATGACGCCTTTCAGAATCCCAAGCAGCAGCACCGCGGCAAAAGCCACCATCGCAACGAGAAATTCATAGCGGCTGACGCGCCATACGTGGCGCAGTTCGTCGATGTCGATGAGACCTTTAACCGCGATGAGCACGATCGCCGCGAGAACCACGTTAGGCAGATTGGCGAGGAGTCCTGTCAGGAACATCAGGCAAAGCCCGATCGTCACGGAAGCGAACACGAGCGAGAGGGGCGTCCTTGCGCCGGCTTTGTCGTTCACCGACGATTGGGAGAGTCCGCCGGCCACGGGGAAACCCTGAAAAAAGCCAGCCGCCAGATTCGCAGCGCCGAGGCCCAGCAATTCCTGACGCGGATCGATCTCATAGCCTCGCGTGTGCGCGATGGCGCGCGCGGCGGAGACGCTTTCTACATAAGCGAGCAGCAGACAGGCGAAGGCCAGCGGAATCACTCCGTCCACGTCGCGCAAGCGTAGGCCCGGCGCATGAAACGCGGGCAAGCCCTGTGGGATCGCACCGACGACCTTGACGCCCATCGATGCGAATGGTGTGACCGACATCAGGATGATGGAGGCCACGACTAGCAGCAGCGCGACAGGGCGCCCCGGCAGATACCGCTCTCCGAGCAGCAGCAGGACGATGACGGCTAGCCCGAACGCGAGCACCGTGAAATTCGTATCGGGCAGTTGCCGGGCGAGCACGACGATGCGCTCGAAGAACTGTTCGCCTCCACCCTGGACACCGAACAGCTTGGGCAACTGCGTGAGCGCGATCGTGAGCGCCGCGCCGGCCTTGAAGCCAAGCAGAATCGTTTCGCTGATGAAGTTGACGAGGGAGCTGAGCCGAAGTATCCATGCGACGACGCACATCGCTCCCAGCAGTATTGCCGTCAGCGCCGCGATGGACGCGAAGCGCTCAGGGTCTCCACCTGCGAGGCCCGCGACCGTCACGCCGACGAGCATTGAAATGGCCGATGTCGGTCCAACCGCAAGCTGCCGCGAGGATCCGAAGATGGCGTAGCAGAGGCCGCCGAGCAGATAACAGTAGATGCCGTATTGGGGCGGCAACCCGGCAAGCGTTGCATACGCGAGCGACACTGGAATGCCGTAGGCCGCAAGCGTCACGCCCGCAATCGCGTCGTGCCTCAGCCACTCGGCCCGATAGGCAGGAAGCCACTGCGCGACGGGAAATACCGCACGCCAGCCGGCGACACGCTCCGGGTTCAACATGGATGGCTGTGGGCGAGGCGGGTCGCTCATCGCGAGGTCTCCTTTCGCGGAGCCGGTTCGAGCTCGTAGCGGGGCGCGAACAGAGCCGTCCGGGCGTCACCCATTCACGGCGACGATCATGTACCGATTGTTCAGCATAGTGCGGGGGAGAACCGGTGCACATCGGACTTTGGTCCTGGTGCAGATTGCGGCTGTCCGATGGCATCGTCGAACGGATACGACCATGGTCCGATTGTGTTCGCCCGGCAGGCGACACAATCTTCGAAGCAGGACTGTGCGTTCCCAGGTTCGCGGCGCGCCTGCGCGACCTGCGCGAGTGCGTGACGGATAGGGACGAGTCGCACAGACACGCTGACGGCGGCCGACGGTCGATGGGCTTCGGCGCGGCGGTGAGGTTCGTCAGCGTCCATGACGATATGCGTCGACGGCGCCGCATGCGGGCCGCTGTATCCGACGGCGCGGCACGCACCGGCAGATGCAATCCGATGCCGTCATCGCGCGCCCAATCGAGGAGTCGCTGTGAACACTTACAGGGAACGCTGCTTTTGCGCGGTGCTTGCGAGCGGAGTGTTGTTTGGCTCCGCCGTGCAGGCCAAGCCGGTTGCCTATCCCGCCAAAGGGCAAAGCCAGCAACAGCAGCAGAAGGACGACGGCGCATGCTATTCGTGGGCCAAGAGCAACACGGGCATCGATCCAGCGACGGTGAACACCAGCCCGCCACCACCTTCGGGACCTGCGGTCGGCGGCGGCGAGCGTGTTAGAGGCGCCGCGCGCGGCGCCGCTGGAGGCGCAGCGATAGGCGCGATTGCCGGTGACGCGGGCAAGGGTGCCGCAATCGGTGCAGCGGGTGGCACGATGGCCGGCGGCGCGCGGGCTCGCAACAATCAACGGGCTGCAGCGGCCTCCACTCAGGCTCAATCGCAAGGGGCTATCGATACTTATGATCGCGCATGGGCCGCATGCATGCAGGGGCGCGGATATTCGGTGAAATGAGGCGAAAGAGGCATCCTAAGCGACACAACCAGTTGCGCGCCTCCCGCGACGCGGATACGAGCGCGCTGTAAGACCAAAGTCCGATTCGCCGATTCGGCCGCCATGACATCATGTAATCGGGCACGGAAAGTTTCGCCACGGCAACACTATGGAGGTGAACAATGAACAGACGGCATTTTGTGCTGACGACTACTGCTGCCGCGGCCGCCGGGACTCTGGTTCTTGCCGGTTGCACGATGACGTCCAGCAGCGGCAAGAGTGGTGAGACCGATGCTTCGAAGCGCCAGGCGATAGATGCGAGCGTCGATGGCACGTTGAGCCGGCTGTCATCGACGGTGCAAGGTTCGCGCGAGCTCATGTCAAAGGCTCAAGGCATCCTCGTGTTCCCGGACGTGAAGAAGGCGGCGTTTATCGTCGGCGCCGAGTATGGCGAGGGCGCATTGCGTTCCGGCGGCAAGACGGCCGGCTACTTCAGCGTGGCGGGAGCGTCGTTTGGGTTCCAGGCAGGGGCACAGTCGACCGCGGTCATTTTCCTCTTCATGACCCAGGATTCGCTCGCTGCGTTCCAAAGCTCGGCAGGCTGGTCGGCGGGTGGCGATGTGGGCGTTTCGATCGCCAAGGTCGGTGCCAACGGGGCTATCGATACGACGTCCGCGTCGTCGCAAGTCGTGGCGCTCGTGCTGACCAATGTCGGTCTGATGGCCGATGCGTCCGTCAACGGCGCGAAAGTGACCCGGCTGACGATATGAACGCGCCGCGCCACGTGCGCGGCTTCTCCTAGCTGTCGTCGTGCTCCGGCATGACCTGCGCGACAATGGTCCGGCTCTTCCAGAACATGTTGTGGATTCGGGACTGCAGGCGGCGCAATGCGTCCGGCGGAGTGTCGTGGAAGGTGAGCACGAGCGCGGGCCGTGCTCCGGTTCCGTGATAGCGCATGACCTGATCAAACGGCGGAAATCCGTACTTGATAAGAAAGTCCCTGATTTCGTCGTCCGAAGTGCTCTCTTCGACGTTTCCTATCCAGAGATCGGCCATGATGCGCTCCTTGAGTGTCCGTCAATTCATCGGTCGGGCCATGAGGTTGACGCCGCCGCCGCTATACGGCGGCTCTCGGGCCAAGCGCGGGATCAGCGGGGGGCGGCTCGCCATCGCTTTGATCCTGAAGGCGGCAGTTGACCCTGGCAATTAGACCAAAGTCCTACACGCGCACGGCGGTCGCTCTAATGCACCGGTTCTCCGCATGGCCTCTGTCCCGATGCAGCCACGCTAGCCTCCCAGCGCTTTCACCGCCGCGATGAGCACGACGCCGAGCAAGGCCATAGCAAGGCCCGTGCGCAGCGGCTTCAGATATTCCGCGTAGCGACCCAGCGCGACGCCAAGCACGAACAGCATGGCGACGGTGATTCCCCGTGACGTGTTCATGGCGGCCTTCACGTCGCTCAACAGCAGAAAAGGGACGACGACCGGAAAAGTGGCAATGACCACTAGCGCGAAGATGCCGGCGGCTTCGACAAAGTCCCGCGGCCCGAGTGCGTGACGACGAAGCGGCTCGATCGTCTGCAAACGCCTGCGCATACCTTCGAGTTCGTCGTCGCCCGTAATGGCCCGCACGTGCTCCGGCAATTCATCGGCAATCAGTCGGCGTGCGCCGTTCACGTCCGCGCCGAGCGCCTTGTGTGCGATGCGGCGTATCCGCGTGCGTTCGGTCGCGGTCCGCATCAGATACATGACTGCGTCAACAAGTCCCCACGCGATATTGCAGCCGAGGGCGGCAATGGTCGCCGCACGGGCCGGGTCGCGCGAGGTGGAAGCTATCGATACGGAGCCCATAATTGTCACGGCCATGAGGAGGCCGAACAGGATTTCGGAGACGCGATCGATGAGATTGAGCAACGGCACACGCTTATCCTGCTCCATGAACACCTCTTACCGATTGTTCATTGTTCATTACCTGACGGCTTCTTCGGGCGCGGCTATTCGCGCTATCGACAGATGCGCGCTGCGTTGAACCGGCTACGCCATGCATTGGATCATGGTGGCCGCTCGCCAACATCGGCCTAAGGTCCTATTGCCCGCGTCTTATCCGGCGTCGATAGTCGAGAAGGCAAACGGTGCCGCGCGGGCACGGAATATGGAGGCGAGACTATGTCCAGAATGGCCGATGCCAGCAACGTCCAAGACGCCGGACGTGCGCGCAAGCTCGACAACAAGGCGTACATGAAGGAGCTTGCGAGGCTTCATGTCGAACTGGTCCAGCTTCAGGAATGGACGAAAGCAAGCGGCGCGAAAATATGCGTGATCTTCGAGGGCCGCGATGGCGCGGGCAAGGGCGGCACCATTAAAGCGATTACAGAACGCGTCAGTCCGCGCGTCTTCCGGGTCGTCGCACTGCCTGCACCCACCGAGCGCGAAAAGAGTCAGATGTACATTCAGCGCTATCTGCCCTACCTGCCAGCAGCGGGAGAAATCATGCTGTTCGACCGAAGCTGGTACAACCGGGCGGGCGTCGAGCGTGTCATGGGTTTTTGCACCGATGAACAGGTGCAGGAGTTTCTGCGCGTCGTGCCACTCGTCGAACGCGCGATTATTCATTCAGGCGTGATTCTCCTCAAGTACTGGCTGGAGGTGAGTCCCGAGGAGCAGACGCGGCGGCTCGAAGCGCGCATCAAGGACGAGCGCAAGATCTGGAAGCTTTCTCCGATGGACATCGAATCGTACCGGCGCTGGTACGATTATTCACGCGCCCGCGACGATATGTTCGCGATGACCGATACGGAATTCGCACCGTGGCATGTCGTGATCTCGAACGATAAGAAGCGGGCACGCCTGAATCTCATTAGCCATCTATTGAGCCAGATTCCGTATGAGCCCGTGCGACGCGAAGCAATTCAATTGCCGTCGCGACAGAAGGCGAAGAGCTATCAGGAGCCCGCTTATCCGTATAAATATGTACCCGAAAAATTCTGACACGGGTTATACGGTTTGCGTATCCAGACGACTTGCGCACGATATATCAGCGCTTCGAACCTTCGGTGGTGTGACGGCGCTTCATGCCCGTATTCCAGCCCTGAAACGCAATGCGGCGCGCCATTCCAACGGCGTTCAGGCTATGTACGGACAGCCTCAATAGACCCGGTGAATCATTCAGTCTTTTTTACTTGGTCGAGATCGAGGGTCAGTCAAATATTAGGGAAAATCTGACAACAAGCCTGTCATTTCATTACGCTTAAGTATATCTTTCTCAAAAGACGCGCAGACGGAACATCGTCTTAGCCGGGTCCGCGGTCGAATACTTCGCTATTAGTGGATCGCTGCTGAATTCACAGGTCGGTGCGCTGGCTCGTCAGCGAGAAGGTTCGCGGCCACGCGGCAAGCATCGGCTGCAAACTGCTGCAAATCGACGTTGCTGCTCGACACCGTAAGGCATCCTACGGAGAGTTCGATCATGAATGGTCTCAGGCATCATCATCGCAACGTAGTATCCGAAGTCGTGGCAGCAGTTGAGCGGCTCATTTCTCCAGGGCGGGTTCGCGCCGCCGCTTCCGGTTCAGCGCTCGAGCTTATGGCGGGCACAATTAGGACACCCATGCATCTGCACGACGCAGGATTCCATCTCCCTCGCGACCGGTCGGCAGCGGGTCAGAATGCCGTGCGTCGGGACCCGCGCAGCACACGCGCGCACAGGCATTCCGCGGTAGCTCAAGCCGGACGGGCGAGCCGATTGAGCGCTGTGCTAGCCGGATATATACCCTGGTGGCACCGCCGCGCGAACGACGCGCCGTCTGCCTACGCAGGCGCCGATCTGAGGCCGCTGCTGGATGCGATGCCGGTTGCGGTGATGGTCGTCGATGACGACTATCGGGTCATGCAGGTCAATGAACCGGCGGCGGCGCTGTTCGGGTATACGACAAACGAACTGTGCAGCCTGTCCTTCATGCAGTTGTGTCCGCGCATGGCGGACGACACCGCGGACGACGCAGCGCACGACACAGCCGATCACACAGCCGACGACACAGATAAGCAGGCCATACCCTCGGGCGCCTTCGTGCCGGGTTCGCGCGCTGGGACCGCAGGCGTGCGACGCATGGCGGTCGCCCGGTGCAGGGACGGCGGCGAGCGTCCGGTCAGCGTGCAATGCACGCGATATGAAGCGGGCGCATCGCCGTGGATCGTGACTATCGTGGATCCGTGCGAACACGCGCACGCCTCCGCAGACGACCTGAAGAGTGTGCAACCCGCGCGGGTGTCGGATCTGAGCGAAATGGCGGCGGCTCTCGCGCATGAAATCAATCAGCCGCTCACCGCGATTCTCGGCAACGCGCAGGCGGCGCAGCGATTTCTCCAGTCGCCCGTAAGCGACCCTGACAATTTGCGGGAAGCGCTCGCGGACATCGTCGACGACAGCTTCAGAGCCACTGAAATTGTTCGAAAACTGCGCCAACTGGTCAGAGGCGCGACGCCCGAAACGCGGCCGCTCGCTATCGATACGCTCGTGCGCGGCGCGACCCACCTGATGCGCCGCAGTGCGCTCGCACTTGGCGTAAGCGTCACGCTCGACGTCGAGAAGCATTTGCCGCAAGTACGCGGCGACAACACGCAGTTGCAGCAGGTGATGATCAATCTGTTGCAAAACGCATTCGACGCCGTCGAACAGTGCAGTGCGGAACATCGCGTGGTCTCGGTGAGAATCAGAGCAGCGCCTCAGCAGGCAGGCGTCAGCATCACCGTGAACGATCGGGGGCAGGGGCTCAATGCGGACCAGGTCGGCGACGTGTTCAAACCTTTTTTCACGTCGAAGATGCATGGGCTCGGCCTTGGCCTGTCGATCAGCAGTTCGATAATCTCGATGCATGGCGGCCGTCTGTGGGCCGACAACAACGATGATGGGGGTGCAACATTTCACATCCTGCTTCCATCGGCGGGCGGCGCTGAAGGCCTGGCATCCGGTTCTCGCTATACGTCGTGAACGCTTCCGCTCCCGTGGTGTTCATCGTCGATGACGACGAACACGTCCGCACTGCTCTGGCACGACTGATCCGCTCCGCGGGGCATCGCGTGGAAACGTTCGCCAGTGCGGAAGCGTTTATCGAAGACGCCGATCTGGAAGCGTCTCCGGCATGTCTGTTGCTGGACCTGCAACTTCCCGATCTGAGCGGACTCGCGCTCCAACGCCGGTTGCACGAGTGCGTGCCGGTCATCGTCATCTCCGGTCATGGCGACCTGGATTCCGCTATCGATGCAATGAAGGCCGGTGCGGCTGACTTCCTGCCGAAGCCTGTCCATGACGCCGTGTTGCTCGACGTGCTGGAACGCGCGCTGGAACGGGCACGGCGCATTTTCGCCGCGCGCGCGGAACTCGCCGACATCCATAGCCGCCTGAATCAGCTTACGCCGCGCGAGCGCGAGGTGATGATGCTCGTGGTGGAAGGCTATCTGAACAAGCAGGTGGCGAGCGAACTCGGGGCGGCGGAAAAGACCATCAAGATCCATCGCGCACGTGTGATGGAAAAGATGAAAGCCGGTTCGCTTGCTGAGCTCGTCCGTCTTGCCGAGAAGGCTCGTTTGGCACAGAGCGCAGACCCCGGGCGCTAGCGGAACGCACGCGTGTCATCCGTGTACGGGCGTTCTGCCTATCCGCAAATCGTTGCAATTCCTCGTAATCCTTCGCAATCCGTCAGGGACGAGACCAAAGTCCTATTTCCGTCTACGCGCCGGACGGCTACGCTTCTCTACTCAATCGCCTTTTTGCCGCACCGTCTGAAAGGTCCGACACACCATATGGGTAATGCCACACCAACAACGGCCGTGGTCGACGATGAAGAGTCGGTCGGAAGGGCGATCAAGCGCCTGCTGAGGTCGGTTGGCATGGAGGCCGAGGTCTTCACCACAGGGGAACAGTTCCTCGACAGGCTGTCGTCGGTTCCGTCATTCCGTCCTGGCTGCGCGGTTCTCGACGTTCAGATGCCCGGCATCAGCGGACTCGATGTGCAGCGCCGGCTGGCGGGAAGTCTGATTCGCGTCGTCATCATAACGGCTCACGACGATGCCGCCGTGCGGGAGCAGGTTCTGGCCGCAGGCGCAGTCGGCTATTTGCGCAAACCATTCAACGGTTCGGTCCTGATCCGCACGGTCCAGATGGCGCTGGGCATTCCGCTCACGCCCTGACGCCGCTGTTGCCGCGTCTGCTACGCAGAGGCGCACGCGCCGCGATATGAGACCAAAGTCCCATTGCCCTGCCTTTGCGCGATGACCAAACTGGAATTCCCGCAGCCGTCAGCCGCGCTGACGCCATCCGGAGAATACGGTGATAAAGACCCCGGACGCATTTAGCCGGAGCATGCGATGAATACTGCCTCCGTTACCTGCTTGCTGCCAGGGCTGCCGGTGCGCCTTTCTCGAGCGCTGACGGGCACGCCCGACGATGCTGGGCCTATCCGGCATTCGCAGTCGACACTGCGGCAGTTGCTGATCCCGTTGCTGATGTCGATGCTGGCTCTTGCGCTGCTCGCGCTCGTCGCGGGCTGCGGCAAGAGCGAGGCATTGCCGCAACCCAGTGCGCCCGAAGTCACTGTGATGACGGTGACTCCGCGCGACACGCCTGTGCAGTTTGAATTCACCGCGCAGACAGAGAGCTCGCGTGAAGTTCAGATACGCGCTCGGGTCGACGGCTTTCTCGATCGGCGCGCGTACGTCGAGGGCTCGCTGGTGAAGACCGGGCAGACCATGTTTCTGATGGACCCGAAGCCGTTCGAGGCCGCGCTGCGTACCGCAAAAGGTCAACTGGCGCAGCAGCAGGCGCGGCACCAGGTGGCAAAGGCCAACCTGGCGCGCGTGCAACCGCTGGTGGCGCAGAACGCGTTGAGCAAAAAAGATCTCGACGACGCGGTCGGCGGCGAAGCGCAAGCCGCCGCGGCGGTTATCGCCGCCAAAGGGGAAGTGGACACCGCGAATCTGAACCTCAGCTATACGACGATCAAATCGCCGCTGACCGGCCTGTCGAGCTTCGCGCGGCAACAGGATGGCAGCTACGTTACGGCGACGCAATCGGGATTGCTGACGACCGTCTATCAGCTGGACCCGATGTGGGTCAACTTCAGCATCTCCGAAAATGAAATGCTGAGATACCGCGATCAGATTGCCACCGGACGTCTGCGCTTCCCTCCGAATAACGGCTTCACGGTGTCGCTGGTCCTGGCCGACGGCGGGGTCTATCCGGAGCAAGGCTCCATCGACTTTGCCAATCCTGCTTTCAGCACGGAGACGGGAACCTTCCTCGTGCGGGCCGTGTTCGACAATGCGAAGTCCGTCCTGCGTCCCGGACAATTCGTGCGCGCGCGCGTGGCCGGCGCGATCCGGCCCAACGCGATTCTCGTGCCTCAGCGCGCGGTGCTGCAAGGCTCGAAGAGCCACTTTCTGTGGGTCGTGGACAACGAATCGAAGGGCCATCAGCGGGTCGTCGAAGTCGGTGAATGGCAAGGCGACGACTGGTTCATCACAGACGGACTGAAGGCCGGCGAGCGTGTCGTCGTCGACGGCGCGATCCGCGTGACGGCCGGCGTGCCGCTAAAAATCGTCCAGCGGCCGACAAGCGCCGGCGGCACGCAATAAAGGACGGCAACGATGAGTATTTCCCACTACTGCATCGACCGGCCGATCTTCGCGTCCGTGATCTCCATCGTCATCACGCTGGGAGGCGCGTTGACGATGTTCTCATTGCCCGTCGCCCAGTATCCGGACATCACGCCGCCGCAGATCACGATCTCCGCCACCTATCCGGGAGCGAGCGCCGATGTTGTCGCGAACAATGTGGCCGCACCGATCGAGCAGCAGGTGAACGGCGCGGACAACATGATTTACATGAACTCGTCGAGTTCGTCGACCGGCAACCTGACCATTAACGCGTTCTTCGAAATCGGCACCAATCCGCAACTCGCGCAGGTCGACGTACAGAACCGCGTGAACCTGGCACTGCCGCAACTGCCGCAGTCGGTTCAGGCGCAGGGCGTCCAGGTGCAGAAGAAGTCGTCGGCATTCATGATGGTCATCGCCATCTATTCGCCGGACCAGCGCTTTAACAGCACGTATATCGCGAACTACGCGAACATCTATGTGCTCGATGCACTGAAGCGCATTCCCGGCGCCAACCAGTCGAGCATCTTCGGTACGCCTGACTACGCGATGCGAGTGTGGCTAAAGCCCGACCGCATGGCGCAGCTCGCGATCACGGCGACCGATGTGCAAACCGCGGTGCAGAACCAGAACCAGCAGTTCGCGGTCGGCCGCATCGGGCAGTCGCCTACGGGATCGCCCGTCGAACAGTCTTTCGCGGTGACGACAAGCGGCCGCCTCGCCGAGCCGGCGCAGTTCGAAAACATCATCCTGCGCGCGGCCAGCGAAGGTTCGGCGATCGTGCGGCTGAAGGACGTAGGCAGGGCCGAACTCGGGCAAAAAGACTATTCGATCCGCAGCCGTTTCCAGGGCAAGCCCGCCACGATCATCGCGGTTTATCAGCAACCCGGCGCAAACGCGCTGGATGTGTCGAAGCAGGTGCGCGCGAGTCTTGCGGAACTCAGCAAGTCGTTCCCGGAGGGCATCAAATACGACATCGCGATGGACACCACGGAGTTCACGCGAGCGTCCATCTCCGACGTGATCCACACGTTCTTCGAAGCGCTGGTGCTGGTCGTGATCGTCGTGTACATCTTCCTGCAAAGTCTTCGCGCGACGCTCATCCCGGTGCTGGCGGTGCCGATTTCGATTGTCGGGACGTGCATGGGCATGGCGCTGCTGGGTTTCTCGATCAACATGCTCACGCTCTTCGGGATGGTGCTCGCGATCGGCATCGTGGTTGACGACGCGATCGTGGTGATCGAGAACGTCGAGCGCAACATGACGGTCCACAAGCTTCCTCCGAAGGAAGCTGCCAAGGCGGCGATGGACGAGGTCGCGGGACCGGTCATCGCGATCGTGCTCGTGCTGTGCGCGGTGTTCGTGCCAGTGGCGTTCGTGAGCGGAATCACCGGTCAGTTATACAAGCAGTTCGCTATCACGATTGCGATCTCGGTGGTCATCTCCGGTCTCGTGGCACTGACCTTGTCGCCGGCGCTGGCCGCGGTGCTGCTCAAGAGCACCCACAAGGAAAAGAAGGGCTTTTTCCGCTGGTTCGAGAATGCGTTCGCGCGAATGACAAGCGGCTACTCGCGCGCGATCCAGTTCATCATCAAGCGCTTCGTACTAGGCTTGCTGATCTTTGTGGGCATGATCGCGCTGACCGTGGTGATCGTTAAAGCGATTCCGGGTGCGTTCCTGCCGCCCGAGGACCAGGGCTATCTGCTCGGCGCGGTCCAGTTGCCCGATGCCGCGAGCCTGGATCGCACGGCGTCCGTATCCGACCAGGTCACCGAGTACTTCATGAAGCAGGAGGCGGTCGGCAGCATCACCACGGTCGACGGTTACAGCTTGCTGGATGTCCAGAACAAGAATAACGCCAGCACCTTTTTCGTCGGCCTGAAGGGTTTCGACGAGCGCTACACGCGCGCGAACCGCAGCACGCAAAACGCAAAAGCGGTGCTGACGGACGCTTACCGGACCTTGTCGAAAGTGACGGCCGGGCTCGTCATTCCGGTCAATCCGCCATCCATTCCAGGCCTCGGCACAACGGGCGGAACCGAAGTCTGGATACAGAGCAAGGGCGACGCGACGATTGATCAGCTCGCCGGCGTCGTTCAGCAATTCATCGAGCAGGCGCGCAAGCGCCCCGAACTTTCGCGCGTGACGACGACGTTCAACGCTTCGTCGCAGCAGTTGCTGGTCGAGGTGGACCGTGAGAGGGCGCAGACGCTCGGCGTGCCGATTGAAGACATTTACAGCTCCATGCAGACGATGTTCGGCTCCCTCTATGTCTCGCAATTCAACCGCTCCAGCCGGCTGTGGCAGGTCATCTTGCAGGCTGATCCGGTATACCGCCTCAGGCCTCAGGATCTGGATCAGATCTTCGTGCGCGGCAAGAGCGGATCGATGATTCCTCTGAGGGCGGTCGCGACTTACCGATACGTCACGGGTCCCGATCTGCTGACGCGTTTCAACAATTTCCCAGCGGTTCTGGTCACGGCGAATGCGGCGCCCGGCTACAGCTCGGGCCAGGTGATCAGCACGCTGGAAGAACTCGCCGCGCAGATGCCCGGCGGCTACGGCGTAGCGTGGAGCGGTGAGGCTTATGAAGCACGCAAGTCTGGCGGGACCTCCGGCGCGGTGTTCATCTTCGGCCTGATCATGGTGTTCCTGATCCTCGCCGCCCAGTACGAAAAGTGGTCGCTGCCGGTCGGCGTGCTGATGGCGGTTCCGTTTGCGCTGTTCGGGGCATTCCTCGCGATCATGATGCGCGGCCTCGAAAACGACATCTATTTCCAGATCGGTCTCACGATGCTGGTCGCGCTCGCGGCGAAGAATGCGATTCTCATCTTCGAGTTCGCGGTGATCAACCGGGAGGCGGGCGCGTCGGTCCTGGATGCGACCGTGCGCGCGTCCGAAGAGCGGCTGCGCCCGATCGTCATGACCTCGCTCGCGTTCATTCTCGGCTGCGTTCCGCTCGCCATCGCGGTGGGCGCGTCGGCGAACAGCCGGCATTCGATCGGCACCGGCGTGATCGGCGGAATGCTGGGCGCAACCGTCATCGCTGTGTTCTTCATCCCAATGTTCTATTACGTGCTCGAATCGTGGTCGTCACGCAAGAGCGGACCGAAGACCAAGCCGGGGGCGGACGCCGGCACCCCGGTGCCCGTAACGCCTGTGGTGCCCGTGGTGCCCGCTGCGGGCGGTCCCGGTGCGCCCAACGCCACGCCTTCAGCCAGGCACGAGGACGACTGACATGCGTGGACCGGCATTCGAGCGCCTGCTCGCGGTTCTTGTGCTGACCAGCCTCTACGGCTGTCTGCTCGGGCCGAACTACGAGCGGCCAAAAACCGAGGTGCCGGCCACGTTCCGCTTCAGCATGGAACAAACCGCCGAGACCGCGAACACCGTCTGGTGGGAGCAGTTTCAGGACCCCGTTCTGAACGAACTGATCGCCGCGGCGCTCGCCGATAACCTCGACGTCAAGATCGCCGCTGCGCGCGTCGAAGAATTTCGCGGTCAGTTCGTGACGACTCGCTCCGGACTCTTTCCGCAAGTGGGAGCCAACTTCGATGCGTCGCGCCAGCGCGCGTCGCAGAGCGGCGCGGTGCCGCTGCCGGCCGGTGTCGGCGCCGTCTATAACCAGGTCGATGCGAGCGTGTCGGCGTCGTGGGAAATCGATCTGTTCGGCAAAATCAGGCGTCAAAGCGAAGCCGCGCGCGCGAATCTGCTCGCCAGCGAAGAGGGCCGCCGCGGGACGATTCTTTCTCTCGTGGCTTCCGTCGCTTCGTCCTACATCAATCTGCGCAGCCTCGACAAACAGTTGGACATTGCCAAAGCGACCGTGCAGAGTCGCGCCGACTCGGTCAACGTATTCACGCTGCGCTTCAAGGGCGGCGAGGTATCGCAACTGGAACTGGCGCAGAGCCAGTCCGAATATCAGGCGGCCCGCGCGACGCTTCCGCAACTCGAAGCGCAGATTGCAGTGCAGGAGGATGCGCTCGCCGTGCTGCTCGGGCGCAATCCCGAACCGATCGTGCGCGGCCACGATCTCGATGCGCTGGCCGCGCCGACAATCCCGTCCGGTCTGCCGTCCGATCTGCTCGAACGCCGCCCCGATCTGCTGCAGGCCGAGCAGAATCTGGTCGCACAAAATGCGCTGATCGGCGCAGCGCGTGCGCTGTATTTCCCGTCGATCTCGCTGACCGGGCTGTTCGGCTCGCTCAGCACCGACTTCGCCAGCCTGTTTTCCGGACCCGCGCGCATATGGTCGTTCGCCGGTGCGGTGTCGTTGCCGATCTTCACGGCCGGCAATATCGAAGGGCAAGTGCATCAGGCGGAGGCACGGCAACAGGAAGCGCTTTTCGCCTACCGAAAGGCGATTCAGGTCGCGTTCCAGGAAGTCTCCGATGCGCTCATCAACCTGCAAAAGTCGGGCGAACAACTGAGCGTGCAGGGCGACCAGGTGAACGCGCTCGCCATGTACGCACACCTCGCGCGGCTGCGCTACGAAGGCGGATATACGAGTTACATCGAGGTGCTCGACGCCGAGCGAAGTCTCTTCAACGCGCAGTTGAGCTACACGCAGACGCAGGGCGTCCAGTTGACGTCGTTCGTGAATCTGTACAAGGCAATGGGCGGCGGCTGGGTTATCAAGGCACAGGAACTGACGCAGCCGCCCGCCGTCCAGCAGCCGATAGCGGGCGCGCCGACAGCCGAGGCCCAACGATGACGCGCGCCACTCTTCTCGCCTGTCACGAATGCGACCTGCTGCAACGGGATGCAGGTGTTCCCGAAGGCGGCGTGCTCCGGTGCCGGCGCTGTCATGGCGAGCTTTACCGCAATCGGGCTGACTGGCTCGGCCGCGCGTTCGCGCTCTCGTTAGGCGCGACCGTTTTGCTCGTGATCGCCAACTCGTTTCCGATCGTGGGGCTCTCGGTGAACGGCACGCTGGTCAACACCACGCTGATCGGCTCGGTCCGCGTGCTGTACAGGGACGGAATGTGGCCGATCGCCGGGCTCGTTTTCGCCACCACCATTCTCACGCCCATCCTGCACATTGCGACGGTGCTGTGGTTGCTCGTGCCGTTGCGTTTGAATCGCGTGCCGTGGGCCGCCGGCGTCGTGTTCCGGCTGTCCCGTCTGGTTCAGCCGTGGGGCATGATCGAGGTGCTGATCCTTGGACTGCTGGTCGCGCTCGTCAAGCTTTCCCACATTGCCAGCGTCGTTCCGGGCATCGGCCTGTGGTCGTTCGGCGCGCTCACGCTGACGCTTGCCGCGGTGGGCGCGGCCTTCGATCCACGCAGCCTGTGGCTGCACATCGGTGCGCTGGAGCAGGGCGGCAGCAACGCGTCCGGCGAGCGTTCCGTGCTGCGCGGCTGGCTGAGCGCGGCCGAGTGCGGGCTGGTGCAATGTCACGACTGCGGCCTGCTTGCGAGGGCGCCCGCCCATGCGCACGAGCTGTCGTGTCCGCGCTGCGGAGCCTCGGTGCATCGTCGCAAGCAGGACAGCCTCGCGCGCACCTGGGCGTTTCTATTCGCCGCAATGGTGCTGTACGTTCCCGCCAACGTGCTGCCGGTCATGTACACGAGTTCGCTTTTCGGGGCCGCGAAAGACACCATCATGAGCGGCGTCGTTTATCTCTGGACATCGGGCTCGTGGTTGCTCGCGCTCGTGGTGTTCATCGCGAGCATCGCGGTGCCGATGCTGAAGATACTGGCGATCGCGTTTCTCTCACTCTCGATACAGTTTCATTCGCGCTGGAATCCCGAACAGCGCGCGCGCATCTATCGGGTGGTCGAACTGGTCGGACGGTGGTCGATGCTCGATATCTACGTCATCACCATGCTGGTCGCTCTTGTCCAGTTCAAGGCGCTGGCCACGATCCAGGCAGGACCGGCCGCCGTCGCGTTCGGCGCGGTCGTCGTACTGACCATGTTCGCCGCCATGTCGTTAGACCCGCGTCTGATCTGGGACGAGGCCACGCAAGATCATGCCGGAATCCGGAAACACACCTGAGCTGCCGGATCTTCCGGAGGCCGTGGCTGCGCCGCGCGCACGCTGGCGGCTGCAAGTCGTATGGCTCGTGCCGATCGTCGCCGTGCTGATCGGCGGATGGCTGGCCGTGAAGGCGGTTCTCGACGAGGGGCCGAAGATTGCCATCACATTCATCACTGGCGAAGGGCTGGAGGCGGGCAAGACCAGGATCAAATACCGCGACGTCGATATCGGCGTCGTCAAGGAAGTCAGTTTGTCGAGAGACCACAAGCATGTGATCGCGACCGCGGAGGTCGTGAAGGACGCGTCCGATCTGCTCGTGGACGACACGCGTTTCTGGGTCGTGCGCCCGCGCATTTCCGGCGGCACGGTATCGGGCCTTGGGACGCTGCTCTCCGGTTCGTTCGTCGGAATGGATGCGGGAGGTTCGCCCAAGGCGCGCCAGCAATTCACCGGGCTCGAGACGCCGCCCGTCATCGCAAGCGATATTCCAGGGCGCGCTTTCGTGCTCAAAAGCAAGGACATGGGCTCGGTGGATGCCGGCACGCCAATCTTTTACCGCAGGTTGCAGGTGGGACAGATCACCTCCTTCGCTCTCGATCCGGATGGCAGAAGCGTGACCTTGCACGTGTTCGTCAATGCACCGTACGACAAGTTCGTGAGACCCGATACGCGCTTCTGGCATGCGAGCGGTGTGGACATTGCATTGGACACCAACGGCGTGAAGATCAACACGCAATCGCTCGTGTCGATCCTGGTGGGCGGCGTCGCTTTCGACACGCTCGAGCATTCGCTTAACGAGCCGCCGGCCGCCGCCGGCGCATCGTTCACGCTGTTCGAGAACCTCGGCGAAGCCATGAAGCGGCAAGACCGCATTGTCACCCGGTTCGTCGCCGAGTTCGACGACTCGGTGCGTGGATTGACGGTCGGCGCGCCGCTCGATTTTCGCGGCATCACGATCGGCGAGGTGAGCGGCATCTATACCCGGTTCGACCGCGAGGCGAGAAAGCTCAGTATCGTGGTGGAGGTCGCCTTCTATCCCGAACGCTTCACGAACCGTTATGAGAGTGGACCGACCGGCGGCCCAGTGGTGAAGAACACGCGCGATTTCGCCGATTACCTCGTTTCCAAAGGCCTGCGCCTGCAATTGAGAACCGGCAATCTGCTGACCGGGCAGCGTTACCTCGCAGTGGACTTCTTCCCCGATGCCCCGAAGAGCAAAATAGACTGGAACAAAAATCCACCGCAATACCCGACCGTTCCCAACACGCTGCAGTCGCTTCAGGATTCCATGTCGCGGCTCGTGGCGAAACTGAACACCATTCCATTCGAAGCGATCGGCAAGAACGCGCAAGCAACCCTGCAAAGCGCGAATTCGCTGCTTACGCATGTCGACAAGGACGTGGTTCCGTCAGCGAGAGACGCGTTGACCGCAGCCCAGGGAACCATGACTTCCGCGAACGGCGCGCTGCAGCCGGACTCGGCGTTGCAGCAGAATGTCGGCGACGCGATGAATCAGCTCGCGCAAACGGCCGCCGCCGTGCGCACCCTCGCGGATTACCTCGAGCGCCACCCCGAGGCGCTGGTGCGCGGCAAGCGGGAGGATCAGCCATGAGACGCGGGCCTTTGTTTATCGTCGCGATGTTAGCCGCACTAATCGTGCTGCCGGTGCTCGCAGGCTCGCTGCTCGGCGCGTGCGGCAGGTCGGCTACGGCGAGCTTCTACACGCTCGGCCCTGACCGCACGCTCGGGCCGCTTACGCCGGCCACGCCGGTGAACGTGGTGGTGAGTCCGGTCACCGTGCCGGACATACTGGACAGGCCGCAGATCGTGACGCGCCTCGGTAGTAACCAGGTGACGCTCGACGAGTTTGCCCGCTGGGGGCAGCCGCTCAAGGGCGGCATCGCGCGTGCGGTCGCCGGCAACCTGGCGACGCTGCTTGGATCTCAACGGGCGTCGATATTCGATACCGGTCTGGACGCAACGCGTACGTGGCGCGTGCGGGTGGACGTGATGCGTTTCGATGCAATGCTGGGCGAATCGGTCACGATCGAGGCGCTGTGGACTGTGCTGCCCCCCGGCAAAGCCGTGCCCCTTGCCGGAAAGTCGCTTGTGCGTGAGGAGATGAGCACGCCGGGTTACGAGGCTCTGGTGTCGGCCAGCGACCGGGCGCTCGGCGGCGTGAGCCGCGAGATTGCCGCGGCCATTCAGACGAGCGCGCCTCAATAGGAAATGCGTCGGCCTGGTGTGCTGTGCATTCACGAGCGTTGCGGCGAACAGAAGCCGGCAATGCGTCGCCACTCTGCAGGGCGGCGGCGCCAGTCACGCGACGTATCGCGCAATTTGCTCGACAGAGCGGGGCCTGACGATTGTGGCGGCCGAACGCCAGGTCCGGCTGATTATCAACGCTGTGGCTGCACTTCTGCCCAGCCGGGTCCGGGATCGAACGACGTCATCGCCTTCGCCTTGGCCGCGCTGTCCGGACCCAGGTCACGCTCGTAGACCTGGCCCGCGTGACTGACCATGAAGCTTTTGATACCCGTATCGCCGTATCGCACGGGCCACGCGATGACAGCAAAGCCGCCATAGAGCTTGCCATGTGCGAGATAGTCGTAAGCGCCGCCTGGTGCGTGCGGTCCTTGCGAGGTCAGCAGCCTGTACTGGTAGCCGTGATAACCGGCATCCGCTGACTGACGCGCGCGCGCCTGAATGAACGCGGGTCCCAACGGGCTGGCCGGCGTGTTTGCCTGCGTCGGCCAGTAGAGGCCGTCCTGTTTTCCGGGCGAACTCGCGAGCTTCGACGCATAGGAAAGCAGGCCGTCGCCATCGTGGTCCGTGAGCGCGTAGTCATGCTGAGCGTCATAGATAGCAAGCATCGTCTGGATGACGGCAAGCTCGTTGCGGCCGATCCGGCGTTCCCGCATTTCTTCGGCGCCCGCCTTCATGTCGAACTGCCATCCTGTTGTCCGCTTCACGAGTGGGATGGGAAAGGTCCAGTTGTCGGTGCCGACCGCAATGCGCGCGTGTCGATCGTCGATCTGCTGCACTGTATGCGACTGAGCCCATTCATCGAGAAAGCGGCTGCGGATCTCGGCGCCGACGGGTGGAATGAGCGTGCGGAAGTTCTGACCCAGAATGGATTGCAGTGCCGTCTCTTCGTTGCGGCTGACCGCTTCGCCCAATGCGTTCATCGCGGCATCGGGAGAACGAAAGTCTTGCTCCGCATGCGCCGAGGGCAATCCGCCCAGAGCCATTGCACATGCAAACGTGAAGATGCGCAACGCGCTGTTTGCGGTGCGCCGCCGGATTCGTGACATCGATGACATGTTGTGGTCTCCCTAACGTCTTCCACCGCGTCCACCGCCCGCGCGCATGCCACCTCCGCCTCCGCCTCCGCCGCTCGGGCGGCTGAAGTTCGAGCTTTGCATGCTGGAACGCCCGCGATCGGCGCTGCGCTGAGTTGCGCCGCCCGCGCCTACGCCCTGGAAGGCATTGTCGCGCCCTCCGCCGGCAGCACCGCCTGCGCTGCCTGCGCCTACGCCGCCGCCTGTGCCGCCTGCGCGGTCGCTGGCGCGGGACACTTCGCCGGTACTCGGGCGGTTCGAGACGCCGCCGCGATCGCCTGCGTTCGACCTGTCCGCTGTTCCTCCGCGATTGCCTGCATTCGACCTGTCGGCTACCGAATCACGATTACCCGCATTCGATCTGTCCGCTGCCGAATCGCGATTACCCGCGTTCGTGCGGTCGCCGGTTCGGCCTCGATCGCCGGCGTTCGCACGGTCGGCAGTATTGGCACGTGCGCCGTTGCCGGAGTCGCGGCCGCGAAAGTCGTTACGCCCCTCGGCCCCACCGACGTTGCGCGAATACTTGTCGCGAGTGGCATTGTCGCGATACGCGACGCCCTGGCGATGGCTGCCGTCGTGCTGCCAGCGTCCGCCGCCCTGGACCTTGGTGCGATCGAAGTTGCGGTCGATGTTGGCGGCCTTGTTGACGTTGATGTTGACGTCGCCGCCTCCCCAGTTGCAATTACCGAAGATCGCACCGGCGGCCGCCAGCCCGACGCCCCATGCGAAGCCCGTCATCAGCGCGCCGCCCGGGTAGTAGGCTGGGTAGGGCGGCCAGTAGGTCGGCGGATAAGTCGGGTAGCTCCACGAGCCGTAGACCACAGTCGGGTTATACGCGGGTACGTAAATGACCTGCGGGTTCGAAGGCTCGATTTTGACGATGGTTTGCCCACCGGCGGGCGCCTGCTCCACCACGACGTTCTGCTGTTCGTTCGACTTCAGGTTGCCCGATTCCTTGGCGCGGGCGCGGAGTCTCTGAACGGCATCGAGTACGTCTTTCTGCTGTGCCAGGAATGCGTCGCCGAGTTTCTGCGTCCAGTCGAGCTTGTCGTTCATCGGCTCGAGAATCTGCGGGAAGGCAACCATCGATTTAACGCTGACATCCCACGGCTGATTCTCGACGGCTTTCACGGCGGCGTCGCCCTTGACTTTCGGATTGGATTTGACCCAGCGCGCTGCGTGCACGATCTCGAGCGGATACGTCGAGGCCATGAGCACCTGCGACAGCACCGAGTCCGGATAGAGAGCGATCGGCGCGACCAGCGCCTCTATTTCTTCGGGCTTGAAGGGCGGCGTTGGCGGTGCAGCGTCGTTTTGCGCATGCGCGATACCTGTCGTCATGGCGACGGTCAGGGCGACGGTCAGGGCGACCAGTGACCACCGGCATAGCGCCGTGCTCCATCGTTGATTCCACAGGAACATGGCCGCTCCTTCGGGATGGTAAGAAGGTGTCCGAAATAATCGGGCCGGTTGTGAACGACGGTGAATTGCAGATACTATGCTGAACACGAAATAGTGCTTAATACAATCTTAGAACATCCCCGGGATGTTGGAACCTTAATGCCGATATCATTTGCCGATTTCATGCGGCAGATCGCGAAGTTTTATTCACCGCGAGCCGCTACGCTTCGTTAATCGATGCGGCGCTCGGGGCAATTGCGAGAGCGTGACACGGTCGCCGTTCATTCATTGAATGGCTTCACGGGCGATTGGCGGATTTTTCATGACGATGTCTGAAATGTACCGCCGGCCCGAGAGGTGCCGATACGAACTGGAGTGCGTATGCGCAGCACAGCCATGAAGTCGGCTTCAAACCAGTTGCGCGCGCGGCGCCACCGTGCGAACAGTAGGGCGATAACGTGCGCGGGTATCGTCCTGATTGTGATCTCCTTGCAGTCCCGCGCGCAGGTCGCGCCGGATGCGCTGTCGAGCCGCGCCGTTGTAGGCGGTAACGTGAAACGGCACGCAGATGCGGTACTCGCCGTCATGAGCTACACGACAGTACCCGATGTGACCACCAGTTCGCTTTCGATCAATAGCGGCACCACTGGCAATCCCGGCTTCGGCCAGACACAACTGGGCGGTGGCTTCACGCTCAGCAAGTCATTTCCTTTGTATCTGGAAGGCACGCTGGCGTATAGCCGCTACGATCCGACATTCGTCGCCACGGATGGCGCGCAACAGCGGCCGTTGCCGACGCGCTGGAACACGTTCAGCACGACGGCGGGCATCGGGTGGGACTTCCACATCACAGACGAGCTGGTTTTTCGGCCGATACTGAACGGCACCATCGGGCGCGTTTCGAGCGATCTGAGGGTAGGGCAGACGGTTATCAATCGCGTCACGGACAGCAATCTGCAGTTTCTCGACAACGGCTCACTCGACGCATACGGCTATGGTGGCTCGCTCATGCTCGATTACGAGCACTATCGGGAGAACTATGAAATCGACGTCGAACTGCGTGCGACCGATATCTACCTTCGCAGTTTCGGTGGCTCGTCCGAGGCGGTGCAGGGTTCGGCGACCGCGCAGCAGTTCAGCCTGTGGGGCCGCTGGCGCGCGCCGACCGGTTGGCACGCACTGGACCGGCCCGTGCGCTACGTGCTCGAAACCGCTTATTCGCACTATTTCGGGGACAGCGCAGGCGTGCTCGGATTCAACGACCTGACGTCATTGGGTGTGGGGCTTGAACTCGATAGCAGCAGGTATCCCGTTGTCATTACCCGCACACGGTTGATCGCAAGATATGTTTTCGGGCACAACGTGCACGGCGTTTCGATCGGCTTCGCTGTGAGTTTTTAACGCAGCGGGCGGCGAGAAGAATGCGACTCATGTCTTCCTGCCACCGCTGCACGGCCCTCGCGTTGAACGGCGCTGGTTTTCTTCGGCACGTATACGACCAGTTCTGGAAAACATGGCTCCGCCGCACTAATATGTTTAGAGAACCAGCGCTGATTGCCGAGGTCGTGATGAAAAAATCGGAAAGACGGGTTGCGATCGCATTGGTCGGCGTCGCTATCTGGCTGGCTGGTCTCTATGCGACCATCACTGGCTTGCTGTACGACCGCCAACCCGAATTCCGCTATGGCGTACTCGCGGTTTTTCTGGGTATCGCGATCGCGGTGATTGCGCTCAACCTGATATCCGTTCCAGGCCTCTCCAGCAAAAAGAAGCCGGTCTCGCGATAGCACTGTGCGTGCTGCGGACCAGCTTCTCACCCGAGTGGCGCGGGCGGTGTGTTCTTTCCCTTCTTGATGACGTTCTGGATAGCGCTCCGCTGCAACTGGCTGGCGGAATCAACGCGTATCCGATACACGGAGACATCTCATGTGCCGCTGGCTCGCTTATTCCGGCAATCCCCTTCAGCTTGAAACGGTGCTTTTCAACGCGAAGCATTCGCTGATCGATCAAAGCCTTCATTCGCGTCTCGGCCACACGACCACCAATGGCGACGGTTTCGGGATCGGCTGGTACGGCCATCCGACCGACATTCCGTTTCGCTACCGCTGCATTCAGCCGGCATGGAGCGACCGCAACCTGCGCGAAGCGGCGCGGGCAATCCACGCGCCGATGTTCATGGCGCACATCCGGGCCGCGACCGACACGCCGTCACAGGAGACCAACTGTCATCCGTTTCGTCATGGCCGCTGGCTGTTCGCGCACAACGGAGTAGTGCGCAAGTATCCGGCCGTGCGCCGCGACCTGATGGTCGCGATTGCGCCCGAACTGTTCGCTTCTATCGAGGGCTCGACCGACTCGGAAGTGCTGTTCTTCCTCGCGCTAACCTTTGGTCTGGAACTCGCGCCTGTCACTGCGCTCGAGAGGATGGTCGCGTTCGTCGAAGAAACGGGCCGCCGCCACGGCGTTGAAGAGCCGCTGAACATGACCGTCTGTGCAACCGACGGCGAGCAGATTATCGCTGTGCGTTATTCGAGCGAACGGCAGTCCCGCACGCTGTTTCACAATACGTCGTTCCGTCAAATGCACGAGTTGTATCCCGACGATCCGCGCATTGCGATGGCCGGGCAGGACGCGTTTCTGGTCGTGTCGGAGCCGCTCGCCGATTTGCCGGGCTGGTGGCAGGAGATTCCGGAGAGCACGGCGGTGGTTGCGCGCGGCGGCGAGGTCGAGCGGTTTGCATTCGAGCCGCGAGCGGCTTGAGGATCGTCGCAAGCGCCACGCTTGTCCGCGGCGAAGCGTTAATACCCTTTCGTGTAAAGCGAGAGATGGTTGCTCACCGACGTTACACCCGGCACGCTCATCGCCACCTCTGCTGCCTGCTCGATCTGAGGACCGTCCGGCACGCTTCCGGATAATGTCACGACACCGCCACGCGCCTTGACGAATACGTTCGATACGTTGAAGTTGGGCGCTCTGGACAACGCCTTGCGAACGTCGCGGGCCAGCTTCTTGTCCGCCTGCGTGGCACTGCCTGAACCTGCGCCGGGATTCGACGCCACCGGCATGGCGTTGGCGGTTTGCGCATGGACGTTTGGCATTAACGCGACACATCCCGCGAAGACAAAACAACTCACGGCGTGCGGTGTTTTCATGATTGCCTCTCCTGTTGATTCCGACGTTCGTGAATCAAAGATAGCCAACGTTGCGCGCCGATCAAATGTCATTCTGCAAATAACTACGCAGCTTGAAAGGCGCCACGCGGCCCGGTTTTCAAAGCCGGCCCGCGAAGTGTAGGACCAAGGTCCTATTGGCCTGGTATATCGGCTGGTTAAGCTTGTAAAGAGCGAGCGGATGGACCGATGAGCTGCCAAGTACTCACAGGTGCCATGCGAGCCTGCAATGATATCGAACTGGAGTGGCCGTGGAATTTGTCCTGTTACTCGCAATCTTTTTGACATCGAGTGGCTTTCTTATAGCGGCTCCGCGTACACCGGAACCGCCTGCCGCCGTCGCTGCCGTGACGCCGTCTGCCGTTGGCTCTATCGCGGCTAGCGAGGTCGCGTTGCCACCACCCTCTGAATCCGCCGCGACGGTAACCGTATCCAGTGCCCATGCTCTGGAGCCGGCCCGTCAGCAGTAACTCGAGGACCACCGCGGCGTTGATCCACGCGCCTTTTCAAAAGCAACATTCAACCGGACGTGAAAAATGAAACCGTTATCGCTTCTTCTCGTGACCGTTGCTGTGTCAGCCTGTGCAAACCAACCCATGCCGCCGGGCGCGCAAGCGGTCGGAGAAAGCCAACGGTCTGCTCCTGTCGTCGCGCAATGCATCGCGAAGGACTGGGCCGACCGGTCGCAACAACAGGTCATATCGCAGGTGATCGTGGCGAACGACCAGGCCATGGATGTCTATGTGCCAGGTCAGCAGCCTCCGGGTGGCGCAGCCGCCGTGGTGCGGCCATCGTGGACGGGTAATAGCAAAACGTCGGTCGGCTTCCGTGCAGGTAGCGGGGGAGGCAGCAATGCGATGGGAGATGTAGGAGGCTGCCTTTAGGCGGCGAACAGGTACTCAAATGACTCTGCCTCCAGAAGCATTCACCCCGGTTCACTGACGGGAACGCCGCCCCGGGTCGCGGCAAATGGGTGACGCGATGGATCACATCGTGAATCGACTGCTGCCTGCAGTTGTCGTTGCTTTCGTGCTATGCGGTTGCGCTATTACGTTGCCGGGCGCCGGCGGACTCGACTATCAAAGCCGCGCCGTCACGCGTAGTGAACGAGGACTCCGTGTTTCCGGCTCGGTGCTTTCGGCCGAAGAGAGCGAGAGCGTTTATGGCGTAGCGCTCGCAAAAAAGGGCATTCAGCCCGTATGGGTCGAGGTGCAAAACGACGACACGTCCAGCTACTTTCTGATGTCGCCGGGCCTCGACCCCAACTTCTTTCCCGCCTCCGAAGCGGCCGAAGCATTCGCCGGCAGCAAATCGTCGGTGGCAGGCGATGACATCGAGCGACGCTTTCGCGCACTCGCCTTCCGTAACCCCGTGTTGCCGGGCCACACTGTGTCCGGTTATATCCTGACCAATCTCTCCGAGGGCGCCAAGCTCATTCAGCTTGATCTTGTCGCAAGCGGTCGGGCGCAAACATTTTCCTTCCTCATGGTGGTGCCCGGCTTTTACGCGGATTACCACGTTAGCGCGGTGTTTCGCCGTGAGGTCTATCCGCCGGGGAGGATGGTGGACTACACCGACGACAGCGCGTTGCGCGCCGCGCTCGAATCGCTTCCGTGCTGCGCAACCAGCGAAGACGGCGCGAAGAATGGCGACCCGCTCAATCTCGTCATCGTGGGCGGTCTCGACGACGCATTTCCCGCACTCGTTAGACGAGGCTGGAGTCCGACCGAACAGAAATGGTCCGGCTCGATCATGAAGACCGTCACGTCCGCATTTTCCGGCGAGCGCTATGTCAATGCACCCGTGAGCGATCTCTATCTGTTCGGGCGGGCGCAGGACCTCGCATTGCAGAAGGCGCGCGACACCATCCACCAGCGCAATCACTTGCGGCTCTGGCTCAGCCCGATGCGCTACCGTGGCAAGCCCGTGTGGGTCGGTCAGATCAGCCGGGATATCGGCGTGCGTCTGACATTTCACTCGCCCACGCTGACGACGCACAAGATCGATCCCGATGTAGACGAAGCACGTACCGCGCTGACCGAGGACATGGCCTATTCGCAGAACCTGCAGAAGATCGGCTTCGTGAAAGGAGTCGGCGCAGCCCCGCAAAACGCACCGGGCCAGAATCTGACTACCGACCCGTACTACACCGACGGCCTTCGCCAGGTCCTCGTATTCGACCGGCAGCCCACCTCGCTCTCGGGTATCGAATTTTTTCCATGGGAGTCGGTTGCAAAGTTCAACGCCGTGCCCGCGGGAGCAGATCAATGAACGAATGGTCAACGCTTTGGCGTGCGTTGACGCGCGTTGCCGGCAGCGTTGTGTTTCTATTCGTTTGTGGCGGCTGTGCGACCTGGACCGCGCCCGTCAGCCCCGACGATGCGCCGCTGCGTCAGCGTGCGGTGAGCGACACGAGGCAAGGCGCGCGCGTCAGCGTAGCCGTTCTAGGCGCCGACGACAGCAGGCGCATGATCGGCGCCGACATTGGCAGCAGCAACATTCAGCCGCTCTGGATCGAAGTCGAGAACCATACACCGCAAGCATTATGGTTGCTGCACTCCGGAACCGACCCGGACTACTTTTCGCCACTCGAAGTCGCATGGTCGATGCACACGCTTCTCGGCGGCGCGACGAACGCGGACATCGACAGCCACCTGAACAAGCTCGGATTCAAAAATCCTGTCCCGGCTGGAGAAACGCGCAGCGGCTTTCTATTCGCCAACCCGGACCGGCAGATCAAACTCGTTAACATCGATCTTTTCGCAAGCAGAACACTGATTCCTTTCTCGCTGTTTCTACCCGTACCGGACGACGCCGCCGACCCGCGTTTCGCGCTCACTCCATTCCAGTACCAGCAGGCGGCTTTGACCGACTACCACGACCTCGCGTCGCTGCGGGCCGCGCTCGAACGGATGCCGCGCTGCGCGACGAGCGAGAATGACGAGACCGAAGGCGATCCTTTGAATGTGATCGTGATCGGCAAACTGGGAGACATCGGCGCCGCGATGGTGCGCCGTAGCTATCGCCGGGAGATGCGGAAAAGCGACTATTCGCAGTGGCTATTCGGACGCACGCCCGACGTCGTGCTGCGCAAGCAGGCCCAGGCGGGTGCGTTGTCGACTTCATTGCGCGCGTGGCTCACGCCCATTCGCTTTAACGGCGACCCGGTGTATGTCGCGCAAGCCGGGCGTCCTGTCGGGGGCCGCTTCGCGCATCGCGATATGGCGGATGACACGCTTCATGATGACGTCGACGAGGCCAGGAACTTCCTTATTCAGGACATGATGTATTCGGGCGGTCTCGACAAGCTCGGTTTTGTGTACGGCGTCGGTCCATCGCCACAGGCACACCCGCGGACAACGCTGAACGGCGCGCCGTATCACACCGACGGACTACGCGCCGTGATGTTCTTCGCCACTCGTCCGCTCAGTTTTGCGAACGTGGAAATGCTCCAGTGGGTGCCATACCTCGAGCAGCGCGAGTCCTCCACGAACCGGGAGGGTGGCGATGCCGGCAAGTAGGGCGGTCCGTCAGCAACGAAGCGGCGCGGTGCACCGGCGCGTTTTGCATCGACGGGTATCAAGCAAGCGCCGCATCCACGGCGCGGCGCTAGCGGTCATTCTTGCGCTAACGGCATGCGCAACGAAGCCGCTCATTCCCTACTCGACGGAGACGCCGCCCCTCGCTCTCGTGGCGGCATCGCAGGCCGGCGTGCAAGACAAGCGGGCCCGCTTTCGCGAGATTTACTGTGCGGTGCTCGAAGCGCACGGCTCAGCGCTGCCTGACTACCGTCCCTGCGAAGACGCACTCACACGCGTGGGCGCCGAGCCTGCCGGTACAGGTGCGCCCGTCGATCTCGGGCAATCGGCACGCCACCTCATCGCGGCAGTGGTGCCCGGCATCGGGTACGACTGCTTCAGGCCGTGGCTAAATCCTCCGAACACCGTCGTTCAAAACCTGCGGCAATCCGGTTACGACGGGATCATGCTGAACGTGGACGGGCTGTCGGGCTCGGCGAACAATGCACGCCAGATCCGCGACGCCGTGATGGCCATGCCGATGTCCGAAGGCGCAGCGCAACTGGTGCTGATCGGCTACTCGAAGGGCGCGGCCGATATTCTCGAGGCCGTCGTCGCGTATCCGGAGATTCGCAGCCGCGTGGCGGCTGTCGTCAGCGCGGCGGGGGCGGTTGGCGGATCGCCGCTTGCCAACGACGCCGAGCAATACCAGGCGGACATGCTGCGGCACTTTCCGGGCGCGGCTTGCCACTCGGGAGACGGCGGCGCTGTGCAAAGCCTGCGGCCCGTCACGCGCAGGGCGTGGATGGCCAACCATCCGCTTCCGCGCGATCTGCGCTACTACTCGCTCGTGACCTTTCCGCAGCCGGAGCGCATTTCGTCGATACTCGAATCGAGCTACGAAAAACTCTCACGAGTCGACGCCCGCAACGACAGCCAGGTGATCTTCTACGATCAGGTCGTGCCCGGCAGCGTCTTGATGGGTTACGTCAATGCGGATCATTGGGCACTGGCCGTGCCTGTCTCTCGAACGCACACGACGATCGCATCGTTGTTCGTCACGCAAAATGCCTACCCTCGCGAGGCACTGACAGAGGCGATTCTGCGTTTCGTGGAAGAGGATATGGCAACTTCCGGAATGTGAAGGCAGTGCCTTTATGCAGTACCGCTATTAGCGCGCGGCGCAGCAAAGTAGCGGCGCCGCGCTCTAAAAGCGACTCAGCTTTAAAGCAACTCAAACTTCCGGCTTCAACCGATACAGTTCCGGCACGAGCGCGAGCAACAGACGCTTCGCCGAAAAAAGCCGCGGCGAGATATGCGTGGCCACATACCATGTCGCCGCCACGTTCATGCTGCGCAGCTTCAGATCGGGGCCGACCAGCGCGCTTGCAAAATGCAGATCGCCGAGCGTCTTGCCGATGATCTCCTGCTTGATGCGCGCGCGCTCCGGTGGATCGAGCGCAATGAAAGACAGCGCCGACACCTCGTGAAGCAACCGGTACATGCTGTTGTAGTGGTGCAGCGTCTTCGTCGTGAACATCGTCGAATCCATGCGCAATCTTCTTTTAAAGAGCGCCTGGTTCAGCACTGCCAGCTTAAGTCGTTGCTGTAGCAACAACGCAGCGAAGAAGTGATTGTCCTCATACACGATGCCTTCTATGAAACGCAGATTGCCGATGGCCGAACGTCGCGTGATAAAGCAGCACGGCGAAACAAAATAGCGCCCTTGCCGCAACGATTCGACGACGAACTCTTCCGACCACAACGTCGCGCTTCCGAGCGGCCGGCGGTAGCCGTTGACTTCCTGCTTGTACATCGGCGCATCGTTCGGGAATACCGCGGCTTCGAACATCACCGCGTCGATCTCGGGATTGCTGAATTCGCGGTGGCAGACGCTCAACGTGTCGGTGTCGATCAGGTCGTCGCTGTCCATGTAGTACACATACGTGCCCGTGGTCAGCGAAGTGCCGAGATTGCGTGCCGCGGATTGCCCGCGATTCGGCTGATAGACGTAGCGAAAGCGCGAGTCGCTGTCGCAATAGCGCTGTGCAATCGCGGCGGTGCCGTCCGTGGAGCCGTCGTCGACAAGGATCAGCTCGAAGTCCGTGAAGGACTGGGCCGCAACGCTCGCGAGCGCTTCGTCGAGATAGTGCTCAACGTTGTAGGCCGGCACGATGATGGAAAAAGCGGGCATAAGGCACCTCGATTGTTTGATAGCAGAACCGCAACTCAACCAGCATCCGCGCCGCGTGCTTCCTGACGCGCCCCGGATGCAACCGGCATGAGCGCCGCGCCTCGCGAGGCAGGTGCAACGCCGCGGAAATACAGCCACATGAAGGCCACCGCGCCGACCACCTCGGTCAGGATCACGGCGACGATCGTTCCTTTCGCGCCGCCGTAGCGGGTGAGCGGAACCACATAGAGAAGATGCAGAACCGTCGCGCCGAGAAACACATTCGTGAGCGAACGCGCCCGGCCTTGAGCGAGCAACCCGAGATCGCCGAATACGACAGCGACGCTGATGATGGGCGGCAAGACGGCTTCGAGTCTCAGGAGAGGAATGGACGCATGAAACTGCGGCCCAACCCATGTTTCGATACCCCACGCCGCGAGCAATTCGATGCCGACAAAAAGGCTGATCGATGTCGAGAACACGGCGAGCATCGCCATTCGCATCAGGCGCTGCGCGGCTTGCGGATCGGTCGCGTGGTATTGACTGATGCGCGGATAGAAAGCCTGACTGATCACCATGAACATGGCCTGCGCGGCCACGCGAATCTTGTCCGCCATCGCGAACTGACCGACCACTTCCGGTCCGTGGAAGTAGTTCAGCAGAATCGAGTTGAAGTTCACATAGAAGCTGATCAATACAAAAGAGAGGAACAACGGAAAGCCGTCTTTCAGCGCGTCGACAATCTTTCTCGTGGATATGCCGACGAGTTTCACCAGCCTGTTGCGATGAAGAATCCACAGCGCGCAAATGGCGAGCAGTACATTGCCGAGACTGACGCCCAATGCGGCAAGCGCGGCATCGCCCGGTCCTTTCACTGCAAGATAAACGAAGGCGAGACCGAGAAGCCGCGAAACAAACGTCGGCAACACCAACGCGCGCATACGTTCCAGACCCTGAAACAGCCATACCGGCGTAACCGCGTTGGCGACGATGCCGAGAAATAGCGCGCCCAGTACATCGGCGTGATCTCGCAGATCCGGCACGAATGCAATGCCCGCTACGATCAGAAGAAGCGCCGCTGCAACGAGTACGAGCCGCGCGGCCGATGTACTCGTATAGACCTCGGCGAGCCCGTGAGCGTCGCCGCGCTTGACCGATACGAGTCGCGTTGCGGTGAAGTTGAAGCCATAGTCGGTCAGCAGCACCATGTATTGCGCGACGGCCTGACAATAGGCCAACACCCCGAACTCTCTTGCACCGAGTACATGACCCAGGTACGGCAACATCAGCAACGGTACGATGTAATTGCCGCCCTGAATCAGAATCAGATAGAACAGCGTGTTGCGAATCGGAGTCGTCATAAAAATACGCCTGGTGCAATAGTGGCTTTCCTCATGCGTCAAGCCGCTCTACAGGCTCAAATGCCGCTGTGCACGGAATTCGGTGGGCGACATTCCGTACCTCTCCTTGAAGAGACGGCCCAGACGATTACCGTCGCCCATTCCGCACCGCCGCGCAATTTTCCCAACCGGGATATTGGTGGAACTCAGCATTGTCCGGACCACGTCGAAGCGCGTGCGCAGCAGGTACTCCAGCGGCGTCATGCCGAATTCCTGCTTGAAACGGCGCCGGAAATTGCGCTTGCTCATTGCCGCGGATTCGGCTGCCTGCGCAACGGAAATTGGCTTGCTGTAGTTCTCCTGGATCCAGCGGGCCGACTCGCGAACCTTGCTTGCGGTGGTGAGCGATTTGGCGTCGCCTTCGCGTGGCCTTGTGTGCTTGATCGCATTCGTCTGCAGTTCAAGCGCGACCTTTCTGGCGATCTGCGGACCGAGGTCGCGCTCGATCTGCGAAAGCGCCAGCTCGGCGGGCGTTGCGCCGTTGATGCGGGACGCCACGAAGTCATCGTCGAATAGAAAGACGGGTACTGCCAGCCGTGAAGCGTTTTTGTAAACCACTGCGAGCTTCGACCCTTGCGTGATGCGAAGCGATGCCATTGCGCCGTGACGCGTGATCCACGAATGCAACCGGTCATTCGGTTCCGTTGGCGCCGCCGTGTCGCGGCACGCCACGAAGAACGCGTGAAAATCGCCCACGCTGTAACGGCTCAGTTGTTCCGTGAAGATCGAAATGCCGCACGAACTCGTGACGACGCCGCCTTCTTCTGACAATACCGTAAGCCGGTACGGCGGGTCTTCGCCACGATGCAGTTGCGCCATGTTCGCAAGGCGAAAAGCATCGCCAATCGCGCCAGTACTTGCCGTGAAGAAGTTCTGCGACACGAGAAGGCCAATGTGCCTCGGCGGTTCCAGACAGTCGGGCTTCTCATCGACGTGCGGCCTGGAGAGTTCAACGAGATCCATCACGATTAGGGCTCCCAATATATTTATCAAATGCACTAAAAGTCTGGCAACAGCCTGAATTGTAGTGAGCGCGGATTCGGTAAAAGTCCGCTAATCGGCGGCGCAGCCGCCAATTGCTTGTCGCGCCTCGCCAATGCGCGGATCTTCTGAAACCGCGGTTATCCGCGCCGCTTTGCAGCCCGGATAGCGTCGGCAATGGAGCAGAAAATCCGCACCGGAATCAATACAATCGCCACCACCAGAAAAACGACAATCACCGCCACGACATAAACCGTTGCAAAGCCAGTCAATATCACGGTGAACGCAAACCTTTCGGCACGCGAAGCCAAGGGCTGGTCTCGCCAGTGACCCCGCGGCCGGCCTTCTTCCATGGTCGCACTCGCTTAGGCGGAACCCGTGCGGGCGCGGCGCCGAAACTCCGTTGGCGAGACTCCGAAGCGCTTGCGAAAGAGCTTCGCGAGTTGCGACCCGTTGCCCATGCCGCTGCGCCGAGCGATCTTGTCGACCGGAAGATCGGAGTCGGCTAGCAGCCTGCGCGACCGGTCGAGCCGAGCCCTCAACAAGTATTCGGAAGGCGGCGTGCCGATCTGTTGCCGGAACCGGCGCAAGAAGGTTCGTTCGCTGATCGCAGCGCGCTGAGCGACCTCGGCAATTGAAATGTCGTGCTCGCAGTTTTCAGTGAGCCACTGCGCGAGCGCGTGAATCTTCTCGTCTTCGCGCTTCGGCTTAACGGACGTTGCGCCGCTTGCATCATCTGCCTGCGGAAAGAAGCTGATGCGTATTTCGGCGGCGCGTGCAATCACGGCGCCCTGAACTGTGTGGTCCAGGATCCATACCGGCGCAATTAAATCTTGACAATTCAAATTGGACCTTACGATAGAGGCGAGAGTTGCATCCGTATCCGGCGCAATCAGCATTTGCATCTTATCGGCGTGCTCGGGCGCGCGAGGAATAGACATCGCGTTTGCAGTAGCCGATTGATCGAGATGCATTTCGTTTTCGCCGGATTGAAGATCGCGGCTTGAAACGATGTCGATATGTGCATTCGTATTAATTAGACGAAGTACTTGTGCCGCTTTATCAGTCGGCAGGAGGCAACTAGCGGGGCCGAGTTTATTCATGCTGTCTCCTGGTGTTCGAGGTCTAACGAGTTATTGGTAATGCCGCTCAGGTATGACAGTGCTTGTGTTGGGCGCGAGCGAAGAAGCGTTGGAGAAGACGATGCTTACGCAATCTTTCTTCGTTTGGGATTTGAATGGAAGGATACGCTGTAAGGCTGGTTGCGTGCTCACCTAAATTCAGCCTCCACCGGCCAACCTTGGCTGACAACGTAGAGGTGCTCGATGGCGTGCCGCGCGACGAACGAGCGCGGGCGCCGGACGGCTCAACCGCCGGTTCGAGTACTGTGTCAAAGGCGTTAAACCGATAAGAAATGTGGCAAGAAAAACGCGTAATGAAGCCCGTTTCGAAAGTTCTGAGAAGCGGTACAAAATGCCTTAGAAAACGTTTGTTCACACGCTTGAAGGATCGACTCAAGCGCGTCATGAGCGGACAACATCGTGTGCGCAACGGTCACTGCGTTCATGACCATCATTGCGCTCAACCCGCGTCGGTTTGCAATGCGGCTTCGCCGCCTGCATCGGCCGCTTCGTGCAGCGGACGCTTCTGCTGTGATACGTTTAGCTCTTGTGCGCCGGTGTATTGGCGAATCACGTTGCGGGTGATCTGCTGCACGACGTCATGGCTCTGCGCCGTGCTGTCCGTCAGCACACGAGCCCAGTCTGTCGTACCCACATTAAAGACTTCTCCCGCACTGCGGCGGCCGTCTCGCAGCAGTGGACGAAATAAGCCGATCGCGCCAGCACCGCCCATTTCCCATCCTGTGAGCCGTTCGGTAACCGCAAGCCTTTCGATTGCATCGTCGGGCCAGTCCGGCGGGATGCCGTCCGCTTCATAGCCGACGAGCCGATCTTCTGCGCCAAAGCTTTCACCTTGTTGCAGTTGAGTTCCTGCAAATACCCAATGGTCCGGCCGTTTGACTGTAAAGCCAATTGCCTGACGCTCGCACTTCACCCAGCGGCGACGCCACCGCGACCACGTGCCCCAGTGGCCGCCGCCGTGCTTATAGGTCAGTCCAATCAAATGGCTTTCATTGCCGCTTACGCGCGGATCGAGATCGATCTGTTCCTTGAGTACATCCCAGTTGTCCGCAAGCTTGCGCATCTCGCTGAGTTGACCCGGTTCAGCGCCGATAAACCTCACAGGCCGATAACACGTATTGCCGCTGAAAACAGCGACGTTTCCGCCTTGCGTGACGAAATACGCGACATGTGCGCGCATTTCCTCGCTCCAGTACTCGTGATGACCGACGCTCAGCATGCAGCGGTAGCGCGTAAGGTCTAGCGCAGTGGCGCTGTGTAAGTCGAGATCCGTATAAAAGTCGCAGGCAATGCCTTCGTTGCGCAGCCACCGGATAAACTTCGCGTCCCAGTGAGCGAATTGTTGACGGGTCGAGCGTTTGTCGTAGGGATCGTCCGGTTCGCCGAGCCGTGCGCCGAGTCCGCCGCCGGGGCGGAGCAAGCTCACTTTGTTTGCGGCGCGATAACGGTGAATGCGGTCGTCGTAGAAGCTTCCGCCACCCGTCGAGTTATAGGCGTGGTAGGTCGCCGTCGGAATGATGTACGCGAGCGTGGCGGTGGGCGTGCGTGGGCGCGCGATCACAAGCGCCATGCTGTCGCTGTCGGGCCGTGCTGCGAAGATCGGCCGATGCGCGGCGCACGCGCGCCCGAGTTCCTGCGTCGGCTTTCCTGCGGCGTCGACTTCATAGGCGATCGCCACATAGGCGCCGCTGTGCAAGTTCGCGACGTTCGGGCGAATGTCGATTGTCGGCCAATTCCAATCCTCGTCGAAGCGCTTTGCCGCGCTATTGCCTGTAGATTGGAATACGTATTTGCCGTCCAGCAGATTGGCGGTCACATTGTTCTTACCTGTAACCACCACGCCGCACAGGCTCGTGAGCGAGTCGTCGTCCTGCTGCTGATAAATGGCGATGCTAAAGCGCCTGCCGGGCTGCACCGCGAGTTCAAAGCTGGCTCCCGCAGTAAAGCTCGGATGAATCGGATAGATCTGCATGTTCGCTTTCCTTGCGCGAATAAGCGAGGCAGTGGCCCGCCAATGAGTTCCGATTACATTGCGGCGCGCGGTTTATGTCCGCGCAACCGTTTGCTTGTACACCCATGCGCGCAGTGCGTCTGTGCGCTACGCCTCATTCGACAGTAACGGACTTCGCGAGATTTCGCGGCTTGTCGACGTCGGTGCCGCGTGCGCATGCGGTGTGATACGCAAGCAGTTGCAGCGGCACGACATGCAGGATCGGCGACAGGCTGCCGTAGTGCTCGGGCATGCGGATCACGCGAAGTCCATCGCCACTCGCAATTCGTGAATCCGCATCGGCGAATACATACAATTGGCCGCTGCGTGCCCTGACTTCCTGCATATTCGATTTGAGCTTGTCGAGCAGCGCGTCGTTAGGCGCCACGGTGACGACCGGCATCTGGCTCGTCACCAGTGCAAGTGGCCCATGTTTCAATTCGCCTGCGGGATAGGCTTCCGCGTGCACGTACGAGATCTCTTTCAGCTTTAATGCGCCTTCCAGCGCGATCGGATAATGCAGGCCGCGGCCGAGAAAGAGTGCATGTTCTGTGCGCGCGAACGCTTCTGCCCACGCGACGATTTGTGTTTCCAGCGCAAGTACGCTGTTCAGTTTCGCCGGCAAGCGATGCAGTTGATCGAGAAACGCCGCCTCTTGCGCGGCCGGAAGGCGCCCGCGCTGTTTGCTAAGCGTCAAGGCGAGCAGGAACAGCGCAACTAGCTGCGTTGTGAAGGCTTTTGTCGACGCAACGCCGATTTCCGGTCCCGCGCTAGTCAGATGCTGGAACTGCGCCTGCCGCATCATCGTGCTGCTTGCGACATTGCAAATAGCCAACGTGTGCCGATGGCCCTGAGATTGAGCGTGCTTGAGCGCGGCGAGCGTATCGGCGGTTTCGCCCGATTGCGATACGACCACGACCAGCGTATTGGGACTTGCCACACTGCTGCGATACCGGTATTCGCTCGCGACTTCCACTTGCGCCGGTACTTTGGCGAGCGATTCGAACCAGTACTTCGCTGTCATGCCGGCGTAATAACTCGTGCCGCACGCCACTATCAGCAGCGAGTCGATTTCGCGAAACGCGTGCCGCGCCCCCGCGCCGAATAGGTCGGCGGTAATGGTGTGAACGTTTTCAATTGCGTCTGCAATGACACTTGGCTGCTCGAAGATCTCTTTGTGCATGTAATGCCGATACGGGCCGAGTTCCACTGCGCTCGTGCTCGATCGCTGCAATTTGATTTCGCGCTGCACTGCATGGCCGGCGCGATCGACGACCCGTACACCGTCCAGTGTCAATTCCGCTATATCGCCTTCTTCCAGATAAATGAAGTTCTCCACCGTCCCGGCAAGCGCCATGACGTCGGACGCGAGATAGTTGCCTTGCTCTCCCAGGCCGACGACGAGCGGTGAACCGGCCCGTGCACCGATCACCCGGCCCGGATCGCTACTCGCGAATACGGCAATTGCGTAAGCGCCGTGAAGCCGTTCGAGCGCATGGCGCACGGCAGAAAGCAGGTCGCTTTCATGTTCTCCGCCTTGCTTTTTCCACGCATGGTGAATCAGATGCGCGACAACTTCCGTATCGGTGTCCGACTCAAACACGTAGCCGAGTACTCCCAGTTCTTCTCGTAACGCCTCGTGGTTTTCAATGATGCCGTTATGCACGATGGCGATTTCGCCGCTGGAGAAGATCGGATGGGCATTCCTCGTGACAGGCGCTCCATGAGTCGCCCAACGTGTATGTGCGATACCGATCATTCCCGACAGGTTAGCTTCGGCAACTTCTGCCGCGAGACTCGCGACGCGCGCGACGCTGCGCACTCGACGCAGTGCGCCTTGCTGAAGAACCGCGATTCCGCACGAGTCGTAGCCGCGATACTCGAGTCGCCGCAAGCCCTCGGTCAACGTGGAAGTGACATCGCGGCGATCCACTGCTCCTACGATTCCGCACATGGAAGGTCTCCTGATTCCGCAGCGATTCATACGAAAGTACTGGCGCTGTTCGATCTGTTGCATTGCAACCAAGCATAGACATCGCGAGGCGGCGCGAGTCGAGCGCGGCGCGAAACGTTGAACGGTTGTCCGCTTAACGAGCAAGTAACGAGCACGTTGGTTTCGCGCGCAACATTCCTGAAACATATGCATGCCGGTCCGTCATTAGACAAATGACATTCATGCTCTCGTGAAATGACGGTTAAACAGCGAGAATGCGTCGCACTACCGCATTAACCATTCAAGGAGCGATCGATATGTATGCCATTACCGGTGTGACAGGGCAGGTGGGCGGCGCGGCGGCGCGCGCTTTACTGGCTGCGGGCCATGAGGTGCGTGCGGTATTGCGCGACGAGATGAAGGCCGCGCAGTGGCGTGAGCGCGGTGCCGAAATAGCCATTGCATCATTCGAAGACGCCGACGCGCTCGCCGCAGCATTTCGCGGAACCGCAGGCGTGTTCGTAATGCTCGCGCCGAATTTCGCGCCGCAGCCCGGCTATCCGAACGCACATCGGGCAGTTGCAGTGCTGAAAAAAGCGCTAGTCGATGCGCGGCCGGAGCGGGTGGCGGCATTGTCGTCGGTTGGCGGGCACCGTGAATCCGGCCTCGGGCTCATTACTCAAGTGCACATTCTGGAGCAGGCACTGGCGGAACTGCCCGCTTTGCACATACCCACTGCGATCATGCGGCCCGCGTGGTTCATGGAGAACTCGCTATGGGACGTTGCACCGGCGCGCGATACGGGCGTCATGCCGGGCTTTCTGCAGCCACTCGAGCGCGCTTATCCGATGGTCGCGACGGCGGACATCGGCCGCGTGATTGCCGATACGCTCACGCAGACGTGGCAGGGGCGGCGCGTCATCGAAATAGAAGGGCCGCAGCGTTACACGCAGCATGAGATCGCGGCGTTGCTGGGCAGTGTACTGGAGCGCGACGTGAAGGCTCAGGCGGTGCCGCGCGCCGAATGGGAAGCGCGGTTCCAGTCGCAAGGCACGGCGTGGCCGACGCCGCGCATTGAAATGCTCGACGGCTTTAACTCCGGATGGATCGACTTCGAGGGCGGCGCGAACGAGCATGTGATCGGCGAGACCGCCTATCGGACAGTACTGGCCGAACTCGTGAGGCGCGGCGCTCGATAATTACCCTAAGCTGCGAACTACAGACGAAAAGCAAATAACGAATAGCGCGACGCAACGCTTGCGTTTAAAAACAAACCGGCGCCGCGCTATTCGCTTACTCGTTATTCATCGTTGATGTCTGTGCGCCGCCGCTCATTCGCGCTTAAAAGATCGACTTGCCTGTATGCGTCGTCAACCATTCGAGCGCGAGTACACCGGCTAATGAATTGCCGTTTGCGTCGAGTCCCGGCGACCATACGCATACCGCCATTTCTCCGGGCAGCACCGCGACGATCCCACCGCCCACGCCGCTTTTAGCTGGCAAGCCGACGCGGTACACAAAGTCGCCCGCGGCGTCGTAAGTGCCGCAAGTCAGCATGAGCGCCGAAAGGCGTTTCGCGGAACTCGTGTCGAGAATCCGCTCGCCGGTGGAAGGCACAACGCCGTGATTGGTGAGAAAGAGCGCTGCTTTTGCCAATTCGACGCAACTCATCGAGATTGCGCATTGGCGGCAATACGCGTCCACCACGACTTCCGGCGGCATCTCCATGTTGCCGAAGCTCGCCATGAAATGCGCCATCGCGCGATTGCGGTGAGCGTGCTGCAATTCCGATTGAGCGACGCGCGAATCGTAGTCGATGCTCGTCTCGCCCGTTACGCGCCGCATGAATTCGACGAGTGCGGTTTCGGCCTGCACGAAACGCCGGCACAGTACATCGGTGACGATCAGCGCTCCCGCATTGATAAACGGATTGCGCGGCTTGCCGTGCTCCGCCTCGAGTTGGACCAATGAATTGAAAGCATTGCCCGACGGCTCGCGGCCCACGCGTTGCCATAGCGCGTCGCCGAGCAGACGGAACGCCATTGTGCAGGCGAATAGCTTCGAAATGCTCTGAATGGAAAAGCGCGTGTCCGCTTCGCCGGTGCGGAATACTTCGCCCGACGCCGTGACGATTGCCATGCCGAAGCTCTCGGCCGGGACTTTAGCCAGTTGCGGGATGTAATCCGCAACTTTGCCCGTGCCAAGATAAGGCCGCAAGTCGCGATGAATCTGCTCGAGAATGGATGCGTAGTTCATGAGGCTCAATCCGGTGGAGCCGCGATTCTACTGGCAAGCACCCGCGAACGGTTCGATTGCGCTCCGCGATACGTGCGATACGCGTGATACGCGTGATACGGTCAATGCGCGCCGGCTGCATCCCCGCCGCCGCCTTTGGCGGGCCGCGTAATCCATATCAGCGGAATGATCAGAATAAAGATGACCGCCGATACAAAGAAGATGTCGTTCAGGCCCATCATCGCGGCCTGCGTATTGACGGTGAAATCGAATAGCGCGTGCGCCGATTGCGTATTCAGATGCAGCAGCGATTGCGTCGAATCGATCTGTTGATTGAACAACGGGTTGTCGACGGAAGCGCGTTCGGTGAGCCGTTCATGATGCAGTACCGTGCGATTGTTCCAGGCATTGCCCGCGACGGAGGTGCCCACCGCGCCGCAAAACACGCGGACGAAATTCGACAGGCCGGCCGCCGCAGGAATCTTGTTGGGCGGCTGTCCGGACAGAATGATCGACGTCAGCGGCACGAAGAACAATGCCATCGGAATACCCTGCAATAGCGTGGGTATCACCAGATGCCAGGTGTCGATTTCGATCACGTATTTCGAGCGCATATAGAAGACGATTGCGAAGCCGACAAACGCCATCGTCGAAATGATGCGGGCGTCCGAGCGCGGCAGCACGCGGCCCATCACCGGCGCGAGAATCACGGCGAATATGCCGAGCGGCGCGGTGACGAGGCCGGCGTCGACGGAACGGTAGTTGAGGTACTCCTGCATCCATTGCGGCAATAGCACGAGGTTGCCGAAGAACACGCCATAGGCGACGGAAATGGCAATCGTGCCGCCAAGAAAGTTGCGCTCGCGAAAGAGCCGTAAGTCGATGATCGGATTTTCTTCCGTCAATTCCCACACGAGAAAGAACGCGAAACTGACGAGCGCGGTCAGCCCGAGAATCACGATGACCGGCGACGCGAACCAGTCGAGATCCTTGCCTTTGTCGAGCATGATCTGCAGCGACGCGACCCAGGTAATCAGCAGCCCGAGGCCGACCACGTCGATAGGCGGTTTGCGCGTGGGCGATTCGCGAGTGCGATAGATCATCCACGTGACGCCGGCTGCGAATAGTCCAACGGGAATGTTGATATAGAAGATCCATGACCAGCTATAGCTGTCCGTGATCCAGCCGCCGAGCGCAGGACCCGCGATCGGACCGACGGTGGCGGTCATCGCCCATAACGAGAGTGCGGTCGACGCTTTTTCCTTCGGATACGAGCCGAGCAGAATGGCTTGCGACAGCGGAATCAGCGGGCCCGCCACCGCGCCCTGAAAGACCCGCGCGAGCAGCAGGATCGGCAGCGTCGGCGCAATGCCGCACAGCCAGGACGCGATCACGAACATCAGGATCGCGCCGACGAACAGCTTCACCTGGCCGATGCGCTGCGTGAGCCAGCCGGTGAGCGGAATCGACACGGCATTCGCCGCGGCAAACACGGTGATGACCCACGTGCCTTCGTCCACGGAAACGCCCAGGTTGCCCGAAATGGTCGGAATCGCGACGTTCGCAATCGACGTGTCGAGCACGTTCATGAAGGTGGCAAGCGCGACCGCGATGGTCGCCAGCACCAGTTGGCCGCCTTTCAGCGGCGGCGGAGGCGCGGGCGGCGCGGAAGTGGGCGCGGGCGCGGGCGACTCCGCAGACGTGGATTGGCTCAAGACATTCTCCCGGATCGATATGCCGCGGACCTCGCGCTCGGCTTTGCGTGTGGCCGTATTACGCGGCGGGTCCGCTGGATGCTCGCAAAAGCATACCTGTATTCATCTTTCGACGTCGCCGCTGCGGGCATTGCAACGCGCCGTGAACGAAGCCGACAGCGTATGCTCGCGGCTGGACAGAACCAAACCGCATAGCGCGACGTCGAGCGCGGCGCGATCAATCGCCGTTAAACGTGATCAAACCGCGAACCAACGGCGAACCAACCGCGAACCAACCGCGAATCAATTGAAGCAAAAAGGAAAGGAAAGCAATATGGCCTGGGAACAATTCGAACATGGCTGGCGGCGTGCGCCGCTGCAGGCGCCCGCCAAAGGGCTCGTGGTCCTGATGCACGGCGTGGGCAGCAACGCGCGCGACCTCATGCCGCTCGCCGACATCTGGAGCGAGCGTCTGCCGGACATCGCCTTCACGTCGCTCGACGGCACCGATCCCTTCGACGGCGGCTTCGGCGGCCGTCAGTGGTTCAGTCTGCGCGACATCAACGAGGCCAACCGCGAGGCGCGCGCGACGACCGCGTACGCGGCCATGCGACGCATGCTCGAAGCCGAGCTCGCGCATTGGCAGCTTGCTTTCGGACGCCTTGCGCTAGTCGGCTTTTCGCAAGGTTCGATCATGGCGCTGCATCATGTGGCGACGAGCGCGGAAGGCGCCGCGTGCGTCGTCGCGTACTCGGGGCGGCTCGCGTCGCCCGTGCTCGCGCGCAACGGCACGCCGCTCACGCTGATTCACGGCGAGGAAGACGAGGTGATCCCGGTGCAGGCGCTCGAACATGCAGCCGACGCCTTCAGCGCGGCGGGCTACACGGTGGATGCGTACGCATTGCCGGGCGTCGGCCATACGATCAGCGCGGACGGCGTCGCGCTCGGCGAGGCCGCGCTGGAGCGCACGCTCGGCGCATTGTCGCGCGATTGATACGTCCGCACGAAAAGCGGGGCTAAAGTTATTGATCGGCTTGCCGTTAACTGCTCATAGCACGAAAATCACGCCCGTCGCGGGACTGCGCAATGCTCGCGGGCTGGGCGACGGGGCGCATTTTCACACTGCCGCGAATGGAATAACGACGCGAATCGGCGACGCGAGCGCGACGCTACCGAGCGACATAACAGAGCCTTCTTATGGCCACACCGACGCCGCATCACCTGCTTTTCGATCGACTGTTCCGCCAGGCAGTGACCGTTGATCTCGGCACCGCCAACACGCTGATCTATACCGACGACGGCGGCATCGTGCTGAATCAGCCGTCGGTCGTCTGTTTCGAGAAGGATCATGCGGGCGGTCCGAAACGCGTGACGGCGGTGGGCGCCGAGGCGCGCCAGCTTCTTGGCCGCGCACCGCGCAATCTGGAAGCCGTGAGGCCCATGCGCCACGGCGTGATCGCCAACTTTTCCGCGGCCGAGCACATGATCCGGCAATTCGTCGACATGGCGCGTCCGCGGCAATTCTTCAGCCGCCGCGCCGCGTTCACGCTGTGCGTGCCGGCCGGCGCGACCCAGGTCGAGCGCCGCGCAATCAAGGAAGCGGCCGTCGCGGCCGGCGCGTGGAAGGTGAGCCTGATCGGCGAATCGCTGGCGTCGGCGGTCGGCGCGGGCTTGCCGGTGACGGAGGCGACCGGTTCGATGGTCGTCGATATCGGCGGCGGCACGACGGAAGTCGGCGTGCTCTCGCTCGGCGGCACCGCGTACAGCGGCTCGATCCGCGTGGGCGGCGACAGCTTCGATATGGCCATCGTCAGTTACGTGCGCAATCTGTATGGCGTACTGCTCGGCGAGCAGACCGCCGAACACGTGAAGAAGAACATCGGCACGGCCGTGCGCGACGTGCCCGCCGAGCACATGAACGCGACCGGGCGCAGCGTCGACGACGGCTTGCCGCGCACAGTGCAGTTGAGCAACCACGATATCGCCGATGCAATCGAAGGCCCGCTGCGCCAGGTGATCGGCGCGGTGAAGCGCGGGCTTGAAATGGCGCCGGCCGAACTCATCACGGATATCGCGCACAACGGCATCGTGCTGACCGGCGGCGGCGCGCTGCTCGGCAATCTCGAGCGGCGCCTCACGAACGAACTCGGTCTCGACGTGCGCGTCGCCGACGAACCGCTGACCTGCGCCGTGCGCGGCGCGGGCGCCGCGGCCGCGACCGGCATGGTCGACGAATTCGCTTGCGAATGAGTCGAAGGTCGATCAGGCGGCAGCAAGCGACAGTGCCTGCATAAATAGGCACGCACGCTCACTCACTCGCTCGCTCGCGCGGCGAATCACCGCTGAGCGTTCCGAGCGGCTTCGTCAGCCCTTGCGATGGGCATCCTTGTCGAGCGCGAGTTCCGCTCCCTCGCCGACGAGACCGTGATAGTAGAGATGCACGCCGATCGCGAGCGAGTCGTTGCGAATTTCGTGGAAGGCTTTCCACGCCTTCGCCGGGTCCTTGAACAGCAGATAGTGCGCTTCGTGCGCGATCAGATCGGCGACTTCGTGCAGACCGTGTCCATGCAACACATCGACGAGCGCATCGAGGCTGCGATGCGTGCGCGCGTCGGTGCGCGGATAAAGCATGTGCAGCACCGCGACATCCTGCGTCTTCAAAGCCGCCGACAACGCGACGACGATGTCCTGATGGTTCAGCGCGCTAACCGCGCTGTCGTCGCGATGGACGTGGTCCGGAAAAAGCGTTTCAAGAGAGGCGTTCATTCGGTTCTTCCTGTTCTTTCGGCTGACTGCTCTGGCTGATTAAAAGAGGCCCGCCTCTACAGCGGGCCAAAGACAGCGATGTGTTCGCCGGGCAAGCGAAACACGAAGCGAGTATCGCAGACGCACCCCTCAAGCACTCAGTGCCGCGCCAGCAAAACATTGTTTCGGTTAGCGGCCCATCTCGTCGCTTACGTCGCGCCTGCCTGCACGTCGCATGCCACTGAAAAAAAACCGAAACTCGCCTGCGATAAGTTCGTCTGACGAGACGAGAGCTTCTACAATCGGAAGCGGCCGGGCACTAACGGGCACCAATGAGCACGAACGGGCACCGACCGGCGGCAACCGCAAGCGAAGCATACGCAGCAGCGAACCATAGGAGCGACCCTGATGCAGCAGCCTGAAGCCCTCGGCGGCCTGTCCCACTCGGGCGGAATCGATCACCGCGAATCCGAGCCGGACGGCGTATTCATCCCGACGGAAAATCTCAACGTTGCAAGCGCCACGCAGCATGTGCTGAAGTCGGGCGACACGTTCATCGTCAACGATCCTCTCGGCGATATTACGGGCGTCGACGACGGCCTCTTCGTCAACGACACCCGCGTCCTCTCGCAACTGCGCCTGACGTTCGGCGGCCGCGCGCCGTCGCTGCTCTCGGGCAGTGTCAGCAGCGACAACACGTCGTTCACCGCGCATCTGACGAACCGCCCGTTGCCGCCGCTCGGCGGCGCCAGCACGCCGGAAGGCGTGATCCACGTCGAGCGCGTGCGCGTGCTGTCGGGCACGGTGTTGAACGAAGCCATCGAACTCACCAACTACGGCACGAGCGACGCCGTCGTGCCGCTGTCCATTTCCTTTGCCAGCGACTTCCGCGACATGTTCGAGGTGCGCGGCCTGAGCCGCGCGAAGCAGGGGCGTATCGAGCCGGCGCGCGTCGAGAACGACGAAGTGCTGCTCGGCTATCTCGGCCTCGACGACGTGGCGCGCAATGTGCAGATCGCCTTCGCGCCGCGGCCCGACAAGCTGTTTGCGGATCGCGCCGACTACACGGTCACGCTGCCGGCGCAGGCGTGCGTGTCGATCTATCTGTCGGTCTCGGTTCAGGTGGTCTCGAAGACGCCCGATGCGCCGAGCGCGGGCGTGTCGTCGCCGACTCATCCGCTGAGCGAAGCGCATATGTCGCAGATCGACACCGAGCGCCCGCGGGTCGGCCGGGCCGCGGTGCGCGCGGCGCTGGTCGACGCGCACCTCGTGATGCGCGAGCGGCGGCGCGTGACCGCGCGCGTGCGCTCGAGCAATCCGCTCTTCAATGCGTGGATCGACCGCTCGCTCGCGGACCTTGGCCTGTTGACCACCGACCTCGCGACCGGCCCGTATCCGTACGCGGGCATTCCGTGGTTCTCCACGCCGTTCGGCCGCGATGCGGTGATCACGTCGTTGCAGACGCTGTGGTTGCAGCCGCAACTGGCCGCGGGCGTGCTGCGTTTTCTCGCCGAGCATCAGGCGCAGGAGAACTCGCCGTTTCGCGATGCCGCGCCCGGCAAGATCATGCACGAGATGCGCAAGGGCGAAATGGCCGCCACCGGCGAAGTGCCGTTCGCGCTGTATTACGGCGGCGTGGACACCACGCCGCTCTTCATCGTGCTGGCCGGCGCGTATGCGGCGCGCACGGGCGACGTCGGTCTGATCGACGAATTGTGGCCCGCGCTCGAGCGCGCGGCGGGCTGGGTCGCGGGCGTGTGCGACAAAAACCGCTATGGGCTGCTCGACTATCAGCGCGAGTCGGACGGCGGCCTCGCGAACCAGGGCTGGAAAGACAGCCACGATTCGGTGTTCCATGCCGATGGCCGCTTCCCCGATGGCCCGATTGCGCTCGTCGAAGTGCAGGCGTATGCGAGCGCCGCGTTCGACACGATGGCCCACTACGCGAAGCTGCGCGGCATGCACGACGCCGCCGCGCAATACAAGGCGCGGGCGAAAAAGCTGCGCGAGTGCGTCGAAGAAAAATACTGGATGGAAGAGTCGGGCTTCTACGGCATCGCGCTCGACGGCCACGGCGAATTGTGCCGCGTGATGGCGTCGAATGCGGGGCATCTGCTGGCTTTCGGTTTGCCTTCGCGCGAACGCGGCGAATCGGTGGTGCGCGCATTGGACTCGACGCTCTTTCACACCGGCTGGGGCGTGCGCACGCTCGCCGCGAGCCAGTCGCGTTTCAATCCGATGGCGTATCACAACGGCTCCGTCTGGCCGCATGACAACGCGATCTGCGCGCGCGGCCTGTCGCGCTACGGCGGCAAGGCGGCGGCGGTGCGGCTGCTGCAGGCGCTGTTTCAGGCAGCGGTCAATTTCGACATGCGTCTGCCGGAGCTGTTCTGCGGATTCCCGCGCCGGCGCGGCGAGCCGCCGACTGCTTACCCGGTCGCGTGTCTGCCGCAGGCGTGGGCGGCCGGCTCGCCGTTCATGATGCTCGAGGCGTGTCTCGGTATCACCATCGACGCCGAACGCCGCGAGGTGTTGATCGAGCAGCCGATGCTGCCCGAGGGCATCGACTGGCTCGAACTGGGCGACCTGCGGGTCGGCGACGCGTCGGTGTCGATCACGTTCCGCCGCATCGGCGAGAAGGTGGTGGCGTCCGCGGAACAGGGCGACGTGCGGGTGGTTGCGTTGTTGTGAGGGGGCGGGTGAGGGCGGCGGTGCGGTGATCCGGCTTGGCGGCCAGTCCGCTCGATGGAGCCATTCGTTAAGCCTTCGATTGGCCTCCAATTGGCCTATTCTCAGTCGGGCTTTTTGAGGCCGCTCGGGTTGGCAGGCGTGCCCGGCGACGCCTCGGGACGCGGCGGCCTCGCGCCGTCCTCGGGAGCGACGATGAGGCCCGCGCCGGGCAACAGCGACGTGCTGCCGGTCGTCGGTAGGGACGCCGGCGTGGGAGGCGCTGCGGACTGCGGCGCCTGCGGCCGCGCGCTGCCCGTCGAGACGGCGTTGGAACGCGGGCGGCCTGCGCCTGCGTTCGTCCCCTGCGCGCAGGCCGTTCCCGCAATCACGAGGGTCCACGCTGCGACGGCGGCAAGTCTCGTGAGCATCATGGCGTCCTCCACTGACTTCGGCGTTCGCGCGCGGCGTCGCTGGCGGGCATCGCCGGATAAGCGTCGCCGGTATGCATATCGGATTGTTAGTGCACGCGGCGAGGCGGGTCAATCCGGGGGAAATACGCCGTTTTTCCTGCTCGCCCGGAGCCGCCGACCGGCGGGCTTTGGCCGCTTGCGCGTCGGGCGGCGGCACGCGGATTGCGTCGCTGCATGCGCCAGGTGTTGCACACGGGCTGCAACCAGCGCATTGCAATGGAGGAGGCCATCATGCGAGTGACTACGAAAGGCGTCGTGATGTCGGCGTTGATGCTCGGTTTGTCGGGCGCGGTCTACGCGGAAGGAGCGGCAACGAACGCCGGCGGCGGTGCCGGCGCGGGGCAGGGCGGCAACGGCATGCCGACGCCGAATGCAAGCGGGACGATGGCCTCGCCGTCCGACGGCATGGGCTCGTCGCACAAGCCAATGAAAAAGCAGAAGAAGGGGGCGATGGGCGCAGCGGCGTCCGAGGGGGCGGCTAGTAAGTAGGTGGGGTGGGGCGGACGTAGCCGGACCGATGCGGGTCGAGGCGGACGAACGTTGACCGAGCGGACCGAATGGAGCGAGCGGACCAAGCGCACCCGAGCGCACCCGAGCGGACCCGAGCGGAACCGAGCGGACCCGAGCGGACCCGAGCGGACCCGAGCGGACACGAGCGGACCCGAGCGGACCCGAGCGGACCCGAGCGGACCCAAGCGGACCCAAGCGGACCCAAGCGGATCAGTGGACCAAAGCGGATCAGTGGACGCAAGCGGATCAGCGGACCCAAGCGGACTCCGGCGCATCGAGCCTGGCGAGCCGAACCAAGCGGCCCGAGCCAGAACGACGTAAATCTCGCCGCGCCGCAGCTACAGCCCTCGCGCCAAACCGCGCGTCCCGTCGCTACGCCGCACCGCGCTACGCCGCGCCGACGCTCGCGTCGTAATCCGCGTCCGTCTCCAACTCGCCGTCGTTCCGAGCAATCCGATAGGTGCCTTTACCCGCGTTCTTCGCGCTGTACATCGCCTCGTCGGCACGCCGGATGAGACTGTCGACAGGTTCGTGCGGCTCGGCCAGCGCAATGCCGATGCTCGTGCCGAGGCTGATCGTGCCGCCCGTCGTGAGCGTATACGGTTTCGCGATTTCGCGGATCACGCGCTGCGCGATGGCGACAATCGCGCTCAGCGTCGCCTCTTCGACGATCACAGCGAACTCGTCTCCGCCGAGGCGCGCCGCGAATTCGCCGTGGCGCAGCGTCTGGCGCAGGCGCGCCGCGACCGTCTCCAGCACCTCGTCGCCGGCGGTATGGCCATGCCGGTCGTTGACCTGCTTGAAGCCGTCCAGATCCAGGTACAGCACCGCCGTGCGCGTTTCGCGCCGCGTGTGACTCCGCAACAGGATTCGGTCGAGACACTCGCGCAGTTCGCGCCGGTTCGCGAGTCCCGTCAGCGAATCGTGGCGGGCAAGATACAGCACCTTGGCTTCGCTTTGGCGGCGTTCCGTCACATCCTCGATGATGACGACCGCGCTGCCGTCGGGCACCGGATTTCGCCGTAACTCCAACTGACGTCCGTTGCGCAATTCGAGCGCCAGCGGCCGCCGTTTTTCCTGCAGCCAGGCGGTGCATCGTTCGACGAACTGCTGACGCAGCGCGTCGTCGAACTGCGCAAAACCGGCATGGCTGATGAACTCGGGCAGCGGTAAATTCAGCTTGAGCATATCGACGCTCGTGCCGAACAACTGCGCCGTGCGGCTATTCGCAATCACCACCTTGCCCGCGGGATCGAGCGTGCACAGACCGTGCGGCATGTGCGTGAGCGCGGCGTCGAAACGCGCCGCGAGTTCGGCGTGATTCTGCTCGGCGGTCATCAGCGCGACGAGCCCGCGGTAGTGGCGCCGCACGATGGACGTCATCGCCCCGACGTACAGAAGCAGCGGCGGCACGAGTATCCAGGAACCATCGGTCGGCGAGAGCAGCGCGCCGACGCCGATCGGTATCGACACCACACATATCTGTGCGATCGCGAGGCGCGGCACCGCGGCGTTCCTCGACGCGACGCCGCCGAGGATGCCCGAGGCGACCATGATGGCGAGTGCTGCGAGCGTGGTGTCGGTGGTGCGCACGCAGCCCATCGTCCCGAGCCCGAGCATGAGGCTCGTCGCGACGCACAACGGCGCGTAGGCGGCGGCCCACGGGCCCGGATTCGCCGGTCCCTTGCGGCTATGCGCGACGTAAGCGTGGATGATGCTCAGGCGTCCTAGCAATAGCCAGACGTCGGCGAACAGCCAGACGATCGTCCACGGCTGATGCAAGCGCACATAAGCCGCCGCGGCGACGAACGCGCTGGCGACGATCGACATGACAAGCGGCCGCCGGTTGTCGAAAAGCGTCGACAACAGACGGGCGCGGATAGACGGACACACGGCTGCGCCGAGTTCGGGCGGCGTCGCGAGGATCGACTCAGAAACGGAAAGATTGACTGCCATGAGACCGCTCGAATTAGTGCGGGGCGGAGCTAGGTTCCTTGTCTTATCGGCGGACGACGGCGGTTCTTTATGGGGAATTGCCCGGAGGGGGGATGGTTTAGAAGGCGCACCGCGCTTCTGTGCCCACCCCCCAGTGGTAACATTTGTTGTCGCCTCTACAACCCTTCGCCGGACCATCGCATGCCAGACAGTTTCGACCAGCTCGCCGCCCTGATCCGGGCGCGCTTCTCCGAACTGAGTCCGCAATTCCAGATGGGCGCGGGCTTCCTGCTCGATCATCCGGACGAAGTCGCGGTCTCGTCGATGCGCAAAGTCGCCGAGCGCGCGCAGGTGCAGCCGGCGTCGCTCGTGCGTCTGTCGCAGCAGCTCGGCTTTCCTGGCTGGAACGAATTGCGCAACCTGTTCGTCGCACGCGTGCGCACGCGGCCCGAGCCGCTGACAAGCCGCGCGCGCTCGCTGGTCAAATCGAAAGACGCGCTCGCCAACGATCTGCTCGTCGCGCAGCAGCACAATCTCGAGGTCACCGCGGCGCACAACGGCCGCGCAATCGTCGAGGCGGCGCGGCTCTTGCGGCGCGCGCCGCATGTTCATGTCGCCGGTTTCCGCTCGTGCTACTCCGTCGCCTTCGGGCTCGTGTACGGCTACCGGTTCTTTCGCTCGTCGGTGTCGCTGCTCAACGGCGAGGCCGGCACGCTGGAAATGCAACTGCGCACCGTGGAGCGGGACAGCGCCACCATCGTGATCAGTTTCGCGCCGTATTCCGTCGAAGCCGCGCGCGTCGCCGAAGCCGCGCTCGAAAAGGGCAGCAAGCTCATTGCAATCACCGACAGCGCCGTGTCGCCCATCGCGCTGAATGCCGACAAGGTGTTGATCTTCTCGCACGAGAGCCCGTCGTTCTTTCCGTCGCTCGTGGCGGCCACGGCGATCGCCGAATCGCTGGTCGCGCATCTGCTCGCACTCGAAGGCGCCGACGCCGTCGAGCAACTCGGCATCGCCGAACAATCGCTGCACGCGAAGGGCGCTTACGTGCCTTGATTTCCGTTCCTCGACGACCGGTGGTGTCGTTTTATCCTGTTTGACAACAAATGTTGTTTCAACGTATAAATGCGTACCGATTGTTGAGTGAGCGGGAGCGGTGCGATTCATGCGAAATCTGCAGGTGGTGGAGATAAAAGGCGAGCCATATGAAATCGGCTACGCCCTCGGCGAACTGGCAAGGCCCGTGTTCGCCGATTACATGGCACAAAGCAGTGCGTGGCGCGCGGTCAGCCGATGGCGCGGCGCGTCCTTCGTAGCGGCGCTGCGCGACGCGGCCCGTGTCCACTTTCCCGCGTTGCTGACCGAACTGGACGGCATGGCGGCGGGCCTGCGCTGGCCTGTCGAAGACATCCTGCTATGGAACTGCCGCGGCGAACTGATTCATCACGCGCCCGACGGCTGCACGACGCTCGCCGCTATTGAAGCCGATGCACGCGTCATCGCCCATAACGAAGACGGCGATCCTTTCCTGCGCGAGCGCTGTGTATTGGTCGACGTGCAGCCCATCGGCAAGCCGGGCTTCGTGAGCTTCTATTATCCAGGCTCGCTGCCCGGACACACGTTCGCGGCGAACCGCGCCGGCCTCGTGCAGACGATCAACAACTTGCGTATTCGCACGCCCACGGTCGGCGTGCCGCGCATGATTCTGGCGCGCGCCGTTCTCGACGCCGGCTCGCTCGACGAAGCGCTGCACACGCTGCGCACTGCGCCGGCTGCGAGCGGCTTTCATCACACGCTCGGTTGCGCCGGAGACCCGCGCGTGTTCAGCGTTGAGGCCACCGCGCAGCGCTGCTCGGTGCAAAGCGTCGGCACGCGCGCCGGTCACGCGAACCATATGATTCACGCGGGCTGCGAAACGCAGGCGCAGATCGTCACCGAGTCGTCGCGCGACAGGCAGCTTCGCGTGGATGCGCTGTTACGCGCCGCAGCCGGTCCGCTGAATGGAGGCGCGTTGCTGGCCATGTTGCAAGATCGCGCGCCGGAAGGCTTGCCGGTCTATCGCGACGATCCTTCCGATCCCGACGACGAAAACACGTTGGCCACCGCGCTCTTCGAAATCGGCAATGCAGGCGTGTCGATGCAGGTCGTGCGCGACGGCCAGCGCGTCTTCGACACGTTCATTCCCCGCACGGCGCCTCAGTCCGCTTCCTCATCGAACGCCGCCATTCTTCATAAGTGAAAGCCATGTCCACCGTATTTCATCGTTCGCCGAAGCAGTCGTTGCCGATTGCCGTTGCTGGCGACGGCATCGAGATCATCGACTCCACCGGCAAGCGCTATATCGACGCATCGGGCGGCGCCGCCGTGTCGTGCCTCGGCCACAGCAACCAGCGCGTGATCGACGCGATCAAACGGCAGGCGCAACAGTTGCCCTACGCGCACACGTCGTTCTTCACGACGCAGCCCGCCGAGGAACTCGCGGACCGGCTCGTCGCCGCCGCGCCGCAAGGTCTCGAGCACGTGTATTTCGTGTCGGGCGGCTCGGAGGCAATCGAGGCCGCGCTGAAGCTCGCGCGGCAATACTTCGTCGAAAAGGGCGAGCCGGGCCGGCGTCATTTCATCGCGCGGCGGCAGAGTTATCACGGCAACACGCTCGGAGCGCTCGCGATTGGCGGCAACGCGTGGCGGCGCGAGCCGTTCCTGCCGATGCTGATCGAAGCGCATCACGTGAGCCCGTGTTACGCGTATCGCGAGCAGCGCGCGGACGAAACCGACATCGAATTCGCCCAGCGCCTCGCCGATGAACTCGAGCAGAAGATTCTCGAACTCGGCGCCGATTCGGTGGCGGCTTTCGTCGCGGAAACGGTGGTCGGCGCGACTGCCGGCGCGGTGCCGCCGGTGCGCGAATACTTCCGCAAGATTCGCGCGGTGTGCGACCGCTATGGCGTGCTGCTGATTCTCGATGAAATCATGTCGGGCATGGGCCGCACCGGCTATCTGTACGCGTGCGAGGAAGACGGCGTCGCGCCGGACATCCTGACCATCGCCAAGGGACTCGGCGCCGGTTATCAGCCGATCGGCGCTGTGCTCGTGAGCGAGCGGATCTATCGGGCTATTGTCGGCGGAACGGGCTTTTTTCAGCATGGCCACACGTACATCGGTCACGCGACCGCGTGCGCCGCCGCGCTCGAAGTGCAGCGCGTGATCGCCGACGACAAGCTCTTGCCCAACGTTCTCGCGCGCGGCGAGCAATTGCGCGGGCTGTTGCGCGAGCACTATGCGAAGCATCCGCATATCGGCGACGTGCGCGGGCGCGGACTTTTTGTCGGCGTCGAACTGGTCAGCGACCGCGAGACGAAGGCGCCTTTCGACGCAAGCCTGAAGCTGCATGCCGCGATTCGCCGCGAAGCATTCGCGCGCGGCTTGATGGTGTATCCGATGGGCGGCACGGTCGACGGCAAGATCGGCGATCATGTGCTGCTCGCGCCGCCGTTTATCTGCACCGCGCGCGACATCGACGAAATCGTGAGCCGCCTCGCCGATGCGATCGACGGCGCGCTCGCCGCGATCTGAGCGCAGGCCACGCCCGCCGCGGTTGCCTTCATTTTCACCAGAGAGAGAAAGACCACCATGACCGAGCGCCTGCCCGCCTTCCAGCTATCCGATGCGACGCCCGAACAAAAGGCCGTTCTCGACGAGATTTTGTCCGGGCCGCGCGGCAACCTGAACGGACCGTTTCTCGGCTGGATTCATAGCCCGGAACTCGCGCAGCAGGCGCAGCGCCTGGGCGCGTTCTGCCGCTATCGCACGGGCTTGCCGCTGCGTCTGTCCGAACTCGCGATTCTCGTGACGGCGGCGCGCTGGCGGGCGCAGGCCGAGTGGTACATTCACTATCCGATTGCGCTCGAAGCGGGCGTGCGCGAAGCCGACGCGGAAGCGATCCGCAACGGACTGCAGCCCGACTTCGAAGACGCGGACGACGCGCTTATCTACGACTTCGCAAGCGAACTGTACGACACGAAGCGCGTGTCCGACGCGACGTATGCGAGGGCGCTCGCGCGCTTCGGGCATGAGGTCGTGATCAATCTCGTCGGGCTTCTCGGCTACTATGCGCTCGTCGCGATGACGCTCAACGTGTTCGACATGCGCGCCAACGGGCAACAGAGTCTGCCGTTCGCCGAATAGTTTTTTTCGTCGGCAGCGGGACGGCTTGGCGGCCGTATTGCGCCAGGCCGTCGCGGGCGCATGGACACCTTCACGGCATTGGCACACGGAACCGCCTATGATGAAGGTCGGTCCACGTCCGCGCCCGTCACGCAGCGCCGCACTCGCGACCGACGCCTCAAGCCGCGGAAACCTCGGGCTGGACCGCCGCGGCGGTACTCGCGATCAGTCGTGCAGCGTGCGAAGCAGGGCACAAACAGGAGAGAACGATGAAGCGCAAGGCATCAGCAGTCTGGCAAGGCGGTCTGCAAGACGGCAAGGGCTCCATTTCCACCGACAGCGGCGTCCTTAAGGAGACTCAATATTCGTTTTCCACGCGCTTCGCGGACGGCATCGGCACCAATCCGGAAGAGCTGATCGCGGCCGCGCATGCGGGCTGCTTCTCGATGGCGTTGTCGGCGGAACTGGGCAAGGCGGGCATCACGCCGGAACGTATCGGCACGACCGCAACCGTTTCGCTCGACAAGGACGGCGGCGGCTTCACGATCACCGCCGTGCATCTGGACGTCGCGGTGAAAATTCCCGGCGGCGACAAGGCTGCGTTCGACAAAGCCACCGCGGACGCGAAGGCGGGCTGTCCGGTGTCGAAGGTGCTGAACGCGACCATCACGATGGACGCGAAGCTCGAAACCTGAGCGGACCTCGGCACGCGGTTAGCGGCGAGCGATGCCGGCGCGCATCGCATTGCATCGCCTCGCCGCGCTTCAAAACTTCCCGGCAACCCGCGCCGCAGTGCCGGCATCTTGCGCCGGCGCGGCGCTTCTCAATGGCATCCGCGATGAAAAACCAGGCCGAAAAAGCGGCGCAATTCCAGGCGCTGCACGCAGCGCAAGAAGCGTTCGTCATTCCTAACCCGTGGGACATCGGCTCGGCGCGGCTGCTCGCGCTGGCCGGCTTCAAGGCGCTCGCCACCAGCAGCGCCGGCTACGCGTTTTCGCGCGGCTTGCCGGATAACGCAGTAGGCCGCGCGCAGATGATGGTCCACCTCGCCGAAATCGCGCACGCCACCGATCTGCCCGTCAGCGCCGATCTGGAGAACGGCTTCGGCGACGCGCCCGAGGAGTGCGCGAAGACCATCCACCTGGCGGCGCAGGCGGGCGTGGTCGGCGGCTCGATCGAGGACGCCACCGGCCGCGCCGACGAACCCATCTATCCATTCCAGGCCGCCGTCGAGCGCGTGCGCGCCGCGGTCGAAGCCGCCCGCGCGCAGCCGTTTCCCTTCACGCTGACGGCGCGCGCCGAGAACTACCTGTGCGGGCGTCCGGACCTCGACGACACGATCCGCCGCCTGCTCGCCTATCAGGAAGCGGGCGCCGACGTGCTGTATGCGCCGGGGCTCAAGACGCGCGAGGAAATCGCCGCCGTGGTGAACGCACTGGAACGTCCCGTCAACGTGTTGATGGGCTTGCAGGGCGTGCTGCTCAGCGTCGATGAATTGCAATCGATGGGCGTGCGCCGCGTGAGCGTCGGCGGTTCGCTGGCGCGCGCGGCGCTCGGCGCCTTCTTGCGCGCCGCGCATGAAATTCGCGACGAGGGCACGTTCAATTACACGAAGGATGCGGCGAGCGGCAACGAACTCAACGAGTCCTTCGCAACGGCCGAGCGAAAGTGGCCGACGCCGGGGTGACAAGGCACGCGTAGCATCACCAACTCATCCAGTGCCCTGGTCGCCCTCAGATGGATCGCACGAAGGCCGCGGATACACCCTGCTGGAACTCCGAAGAGCTCGGTTACGACCACGTCCTGTCCAAACGGACGGACATCTACGCGATCTACTCTTACGACAAGCTGAGCGCGCACCCCACTGGCAATACTTTTGCGGTCGGCGTTCGTCATACCTTCTAACCTGACCTGGTCCGCATTACCTGCTTGATAGGACCCAGCGCGCGCCATTCCTCCCGGTCCGATAGGGAACGCGCACTGTGGGGCAGAAACGACGAAGCCTGGAACGTGTTTGTGGAAAGGCGCCCACTCATTCCTGAGACAGGCGCTGCGGCCGTTATCGAGCCAGGTAGAAATCCATGGGGATAAGTTCAACGGCCCATCCGCCTTCCTCGCCCAGAGTGGCGGCCGGGTGCATGGACGCGATGCGCAACGCCTCGTCAAGGCTATCTGCTTCGATGATAAACAGGCCGCCCACGACTTCCTTCGACTCGGTGTACGGTCCATCGGTCACTTGCGTTTTGCCACTGCGCGGGCGAAGTGTCCTCCAGCCGTCCAGATCGCCAAGCGACGCGGAAATCAGAACCTTGCCGGTAGCACGCATCTTCTCGTCCAACGCGGGGCATCGGCTCACCAGTTCCTTGACGTCGTCCGGTGACATCGCGGCAAACCTTTCGGGGGTGAAGTAGGCCAATCCGAGGTATTTCATAGGAGATCCTTTGAGTGGGTATGTACTGACGACGAAGCTGATGGTCGGGAACGATGCCGGCCGGCGCCACGCATCCGGTGCTGCGCTGGCAAGTCGAACATTGAACTTTGATCCGTGCCGCCAGCCGTCGGCGCCCTCGGGCGAGTCCCAAGGTGCGACCGATACCGCGACGCTGTTCAACGCGCTCATCGTTCGTCAACGGTGCATTCAGCGACGCTACCGCCTGATTTTCCAACCCCCCTTTGAGCGAGGCACGAACGGAGCCACGTATGGAACCGTTCGCGACCTCACCTTCACGTAGGACAGGCCGAACACTCGGCACGAAAGGGGCGGAAGAATCGACCGTCAGGCGCTTTTCTTCGCAGCGGCCGGAAACGGCAAGCTGTGAAGCCGTTCGCCGGTGGCTGCAAAAATCGCATTCGCGACCGCAGGCCCGACCGGCGCGACACCCGGCTCGCCGACACCCGTGGGCGCCTCGCCCGAGGGCACGATATGCACTTCGACCTTGGGCATCTCGGCGATTCGCAGTACCTGGTAGCCGTCGAAGTTGTTCTGCTCGACCTTGCCGTCCTTCAGCGTGATCGCGCTGTGCAACACCGCGCCGAGACCGAAGCCGATCCCGCCTTCCATCTGTGCAGCGATGATGTCGGGATTGATGGGCGTACCGCAATCCACCGCGCAGACGACACGCTCTATCTTCACGTTACCGTCCTTGTCGACGGAGACTTCCGCAACCTGCGCGACGAACGTCTTGAACGCCTCGGCCACCGCGATGCCGCGTCCGCGGCCTTTCGGCAACGGTTTGGCCGGGTCCCAGCCCGCTTTCCTCGCGGCGAGTTCGAGCACGGCCCGCATGCGCGGTTCGTGCGCGAGCAGATCGCGGCGGAACACGAACGGGTCCTTGCCCGCTGCATGCGCGGCTTCGTCAATGAACGCCTCGACCGCGAATGCCGTGTGCGAGCTGCCGACCACTCGCCACCACAGCACCGGCACGCCGGTCTGCGTGGTCGTCAGTTCGACCGAGATGTTCGGAATCGCGTATGCCATGTTGGCGGCTCCCTCGACGGAGGTCGCGTCGATGCCGTTCTTGATCATGGCGCTCGCGAACGGCGTGCCGCCGAGGATCGACTGGCCGACGATCCTGTGCCGCCAGCCGACCAGCTTGCCGTCCGCGCTCAGGCCCGCGTCGAGCTTGTGGAAGTACATCGGCCGGTAGAAGCCGCCGTGGATGTCGTCCTCGCGGGTCCACTGCAGTTTGACGGGCGTGCCGTTCGCGCCCAGCGCCCTGGCGATCGACACGGCCTCGACGATATAGTCCGACCGCGCGTTCGCGCGCCGCCCGAAGCTGCCGCCCGCATACAGCGTGTGAATCTTGACCTGCTGCGGGTCGAGCCCCGCCGTGCGCGCGGCATTGCCTTGGTCGACGGTCTGGAACTGGTCGCCGGCCCAGATCTCGCAGCTATCGGCGGTGAGCTTGACGACGGCGTCGAGCGGCTCCATCGGCGCGTGAGCAAGGTAGGGGAACGAGTAGGTGGCGGAGATCTTCTTCGCTGCGCCCGCGAGCGCCTGCGTCGCATCGCCGTCCTTGCGGGCGGATGCGCCGGGCTGTTCGGCGAGCTGCCGGTATTCGGCCATGATCGCGTCCGAGCTGCGCTTCTCGGCCTTCGAATCGTCCCATTCGATCTTCAGGGCGTCGCGGCCCTGCTTGGCCGCCCAGAAGCCCTTCGCGACCACCGCTACGCCGCCCGGCACCTGCACGACCGAAACCACGCCCGGCACGGCTTTCACAGCGGACGCGTCGAACGACCTGACCGTCGCGCCGAAGAGCGGCGGACGCTGCAGCAACGCGACCAGCATGCCGGGAAACGTCACGTCGAGCGTGAACTGCGCGGTGCCGTCGGTTTTCGGAGGGACGTCGACGCGCGGCGCCTGGTGGCCGATCAAACGAAAATCCTTCGGTGATTTGAGCGCGACCTTGTCCGGCACCGGTAGCCGGGCCGCGGCCGACGCGAGCGAGCCGTACGTCGCGGTCCGGTTCGTGGCCGCGTGATGAACGCTGCCGTCGCGCGTCGTCAGCTCGGACGCAGGCGTCCGCCACTGCGCGGCGGCGGCGGAGACCAGCATCGCGCGCGCTTTCGCGCCGGCTTCGCGCAATTGCATCCACGAGTTGGCCATCGCCGAACTGCCGCCCGTGCCCTGCATGCCGAACGCGAGATTCGCGTAGCGCTTCGCGTCAGCGGGGGCGCTTTCGACGCGGACGTCCTGCCAGTTCGCATCCAGTTCCTCGGCGACGATCGTCGCGATGCCGGTGTACGCGCCCTGGCCCATCTCGACGTGCTTCGCGATGACGGTCACGCTGTTGTCCGGCGCGACGCGCAGGAAGGCGTTGGGTGCGAACGCCGCCTCGGGCGCCGTGGCGGCGAGCGCGCGGCGGCCCGTACCCGCCCATTCGAAGCCGATGGTGAGGCCGACTGCCGCGACTGCGCCGGCTGCTTTGAGGAAGGTCCGGCGCGACGGGCGCACGGCATCCGGGAGATCGAGATCGGTCGTCATGGTCAGGCCTTCAGGGTGGCGGCGGCTTCGTGAATGGCCGCGCGTATGCGGGCGTAGGTCGCGCAGCGGCACAGATTGCCGTTCATCGCGGCGTCGATGTCGGCGTCGGTGGGCGTGGCGTTGCGTTCGAGCAAGGCGGTCGCGGACATGATCTGACCGGACTGACAGTATCCGCACTGCGGCACCTGCAGCTTGACCCATGCAGCCTGGATCGCTTTCGCGGGCCGGCTTTCGATACCTTCGATAGTCGTGATGCGCTTACCCGCGACGGCGGCGAGCGGCAGCACGCACGAACGCGTGGCTTCGCCTTCCAGATGAACCGTGCAGGCGCCGCATTGCGCCATGCCGCAACCGAACTTCGTGCCGTGCAGGCCCGCGTTCTCGCGAATCGCCCAGAGAAGCGGGGTAGTGGGATCGGCATCGAGCGTAACGTTCTTGCCGTTCAGGACAAACGATGTGGACATGGAACCTCTCCGTGGGGAAGGCCCGAACTTGGCGCCGGGTGTACGCGGCAGTGTGACCGAGTGCGTGCCGTTGCGCTTACACAATCCTGCAAAATTATTGAACAATGCTGCAAATGGAGCAGCACGACCGTCGTTGCGCGGCAGCGCCTGGTTATGCTCGGTTCCGTCAACGGAGCTCAACGCGCATGAAACAGAATTCTTCCTGGCTGGATGCTTCGGCGTCGCGCGAAACGGCACGCCGCGAACTGGCCGCGCTCGTCAGCCGCTTCGCGCCCGTGGACGGCGCGCATCAGACGGCGATTCCCTCGCTGGCGTTCTACCGGTACTCCACGCCCGTCGATCTCGGCTGCGGCGTGGCGAGCCCCGCGTTGGTATTCGCGGCGCAGGGCGCCAAGCGGGTTGTGGTCGGGGGGCAGGCTTACGACTACGATCATCTGCATTGCCTCGTGACGTCCGTCGATCTGCCGATGACGTCGCGGGTCACGCGAGCGTCGTCCGACGCGCCGTACCTGTGCGTGAAGCTCGCCCTCGATCCGCAGTGCATCGCCGAGCTGGCGACGCAAGTGCGTCTGCCGGAACCGGGCGCCGCGTCGGCGGGCGAAGGCATCGCCGTCGGCTCGCTGTCGGCGCCGGTTTTCGATGCGGCGCTGCGGCTCGCGCGATTGCTCGATACTCCGAATGACATCCCGGTTCTCGCGCCGCTTATCGTGAAGGAGCTGCTCTATCGGCTGATGACAAGCGAGCAGGGCAAGCGGCTGCGGCATATCGCCGTCAACGGGAGTCCGACGAACCGGATCGCGCGGGCGATTGAGTGGATCCAGAATCACTACACCGAGGTTTTGCGGATGGAGATGCTCGCGCAGCACGTGAACATGAGCGTGTCGTCGCTCCATCACCACTTCAAGAACGTCACGACGCTGAGCCCGCTGCAATATCAGAAACAGTTGCGACTGCAAGAGGCCCGGAGAATGTTACTTGGGCAGAACGGCGATGTTGGGTCGGTGGCGATCAGGGTCGGGTATGACAGCCCTTCCCAATTCAGCCGCGAATATAGCCGGTTGTTTGGGGCGCCTCCACTTCGCGATGTGGCGCAGCTAAGGCGCCGGAACATGGTGGGGTTCGGAGAGTAGGCTGGCGACGGCTAAGTCCGTCCATATTGGAAAAGCAGGCCGATCCAGACCGTCCCGCATTCCCTTAAGCCCGCCATCCTGATGCACGCGGGACCCATATTTACGTGCCGTGTTCTGATTTGGGTCATCGCGTTTTTTTGCAATCGAGGTCAACGGTTATCTGATTCCGTCACGAGCCAAGCACTTCGATGCCTTCCAGGACTCCTGCACCGACACAGATATGCTTGATCTCCGTGAAGTCCGCTAGCGCGTCGTAGCCGTGCAACCGGCCCAGTCCGCTCTGCCGATAGCCGCCAGTTTCGGCCTCTGCGAACAACTTATTGTGGTCGTTGATCCAGACGGTCCCGTCTCGCAGCGCACGCGCAATCCGGAAAGCCCGAGCGGAGTCGTGGGTCCACACGCTCGCGGACAGGCCAAAAACGGTGTTGTTTGCCTTTTCAACGGCTTCCTTTTCGGTCTCAAAAGTCTCTAACGTGACGAACGGGCCAAAGATCTCGTCCTGGCAAAAGAAGGCGTGAGGATCTTCGTGCTCGACCAGTGTCGGTGACAGAAAGGCGCCCGGTCCGCTCGAAGTCCCGCGCAAGAGCACGCGATCTGCAAGGTCACACGCTCGTTCAACCGTGGTCTGGACAGCGTCGCGGGACGCAACATCGATCAGCGCGCCAATGTCGGAAGCTGGATCGATCCCTGGGCCAACCTTGAGGCTTGCGAGTGCTTTGACAAGTTCGTCTCGCATTTGGTCCGCCTTTGACACATGCACGAGTATTCGCCGTGCAGCGGTGCATTGTTGTCCGGAGATGATGGTCGCGGCCCGGGCAAGACGAGGTGCAATGGCCTTAACGTCGCTGTCCTCGAAGACGACACAGCACGATTTGCCGCCCAGCTCAAGCGACAATCGCTTCATGCTGTCTGCAGCGGCGCGCATGATTCGCTTGCCGACTTCCGTCGAACCCGTAAAGCTGATCACATCGACATCGGCGGACTCGACCAGTCGCGCAGCGGCTTCTGCGCCGTTTTCGAGAAGCAGATTGACAGCACCGGCGGGAAGCGCCGGGTGGTCGAGGCAACGGATCATTGCCGCGGTGATCAATGACGTCTGGGCAGCCGGCTTGACGATGGCCGTGCATCCGGCAGCGAGGGCGGGCGCAAGGGACCGCACGAGCAGCACAGCGGGAGCGTTCCACGGCACGATGATCGCCGCAACGCCGGCGGCCTCGCGCAACATCGTGGAGATGGTGCCTGGCTCGGGCTCGATGACGTGACCGGCAATGTGGCGCGCGAGTCCCGCGTAGTAGCGCACTTCCGAAATCGCGGCGCGCATTTCTCCTCGCGCCTGCCCAATAGTCTTGCCGTTTTCACGTGTCAGCAATTCCGCTAGCGGTTCCACCGACAACTCGAGAGCTTGCGCCCAGCGAAGCAAAACATCCTGCCGTCGACGGGCATCCTGTGCCCACGTTGTGTGATCGAACGTATGGCGGGCAGCCGCGACGGCGGCGTCCGCCTCTTGCGTGTTCGAGCTGACGAACCGGCCGAGCGTCTCTCCGTTCGAAGGATCGGAGCTTGCGAGCACGGGCTTGCCGGCCCATTCGCCGGCGATCCAATTCATAGCGTCTCTTTCCATTTAACTATCCAGTGGGCGTGGTTGTTAAGAATCGACAGGGTCGGATGCGCCGGCCGATACCTTCCGTAGTTCGTCGGCAATGATCGCTGTTAGCGCTTCCGTAGCAGCACTTATCGGACGGCGAGGGTGACTGATTCGCACGATGTGCCGCACGATTCGCGGCGCAAGGATCGGATGCGCGCGCATGGTGCCGCGCTGCACCGAACGTTCGACCACGATGCGAGGAAGGATCGTGGCGAACCCCGTGTTTTCGACGAGCTTGACGATGGCGCTCAGAACATCGATCTCGAAACGGGGCGCCAGAAGCACGTCTGCGGATTGCGCGGCCGCGTCGAGCACGCCGCGCAAGCCGTGACGTTTTGTCGGCAACACAAGATCCAGTTCCTGCACTTGTGCGAGCTCAATGACGGGCGGCAATGTGGGTCCGCCATTCACGCCGGTTGCCAACACCATTTCTTCGTCCAGCAATGGCTCCGAGTCGAGAGATAAGCGGGCGCGTGGCCGGTTGATCAACGCGGCTTCAAGCTGTCCGCCTGTCACGAGATCGATAAAAGTCGCACTGTAGCCGTCGGCTACCGTTACTTCGACGTGCGGGTACTGCTCGTGAAAGCGCGAAAGCGCATCCGCAAGCACGCTCTCGCTGACAGACGCAATCAGTCCCAGGGAAACGTGTCCAGACACGACCTCATCGCGCTGCATCAGTTGTGTCTGCGCTTGCTTGAGATCGCGCATGATCGGCAAATAAAGGCGATACATCAAACGGCCGGCAGCAGTTGGAGTCATTCCATGTGCGCCGCGCTCGAACAAGGTCTGCTTCAACTCGTCTTCGAGCTTGGCGATCTGCATGCTCAAAGCCGGTTGAACTATGTTTAGCCGTTTGGCCGCACGAGTTACCGATCCGTCTTCGAAGAGAGCGATGAAGTACTGAATTTGTTTGAGATCCATTGGGCAGCGCTCGTCGTGATACCTGTTTCGCCAATCATATGCGCTGATACGCGATGAGTCGAGGTATCAACATGTTTGCCGGCGTGCTGCGATTCGTACCGTTGGCGCGTATCAAAAGCCCGGTCCGTCTTCCCTTTTTTACTTGGTATCAAAACGGGGACTGTCTTGCATCAGTATCCGTACGGACATCAGTATTTCTGATGCCTAGGTTCAAAAATTAATATTATCGCTTATACCGTGGCGTCGATATTCTGCTCTTCAATCTGCCGGTGTTAGCACCTCCGAGGCCGGCAGCAATGGAGAGAGACTCAAAATGAATTCACGCGAAAGCTCGCCGATGACGTCCCTGGGCGCCCCGGCGAACGACGTCGGGCCTGCGCGCACCTTGCGTCACTGGCTTGCACATCTGAGTCGGAGCGGCCGCGTCGCGGCGATCGACAAGCCCGTTGCGCTCGAGCACGAACTCGCCGCGATCGCCAAGTGCCTGGACGGCACGCAGGCGGCCTTCTTCACGCAGCCGGGCGGCCATGCGGTGCCCGTCGTCAGCGGTTTCATGTCGAAGCGTGCGTGGATTGCGGAAGCGATGGGCGTCGACGAATCCGCGTTGCTCGCGCGTTTCTCCGCTGCGGCCGCCGCGCCGCTCGAATCGAAAGTCGTCGGACGTGAAGAGGCGCCGTGTCAGCAAGTGGTGCATACGAGCGGCATCGATCTTCACGCGCTGCTGCCGATTCCCACGCACAGCGAGTACGACAACGGCCCCTACCTTACGGCGGGCCTCGTGATCGCGCGCAATCCGCGCACCGGCGTGCAGAACGTTTCGATCAACCGCATTCAGGTGCATGGCCAGAATCGCATGGCGATCCTGCTGCTGCCGCGGCATCTCTACGCATTTCATCGCGAGGCAGAAGCTGCAGGCGACGCGCTCGACGTAGCAATCGCGATCGGTGTCGATCCGCTCACGATGCTTGCGTCGCAAGCGATCACACCCATCGATCATGACGAGCTGGAAATTGCGGGCGCGCTGCATGGTGCGCCGCTGCCGGTCGCGCAATGTGTGACGAATGGTGTGCACGTGCCGGCGTTTGCGGAGATCGTCATCGAAGGGCGGATTCTGCCGAACGTCCGCGAGCCCGAGGGCCCGTTCGGCGAGTTTCCGAAGTACTACAGCGCGAGGGAAGCGCGCGAAGTCATCGAGGTGACCGCGGTGACGCATCGGCGCGATCCGATCTTTCATACGATCGTGCCCGCCGAAATGGAGCATCTGCTGCTGGGCGCAATTCCGCGCGAAGCAACGCTGCTCGCGCATCTGCAGCGCAGCCATCCGGCGGTGAAGGACGTTCATCTGTCTGTCGGCGGCGTGTGCCGCTATCACCTGTGGGTGCAGTTCGACAAGAAGCGCGAAGGCGAAGCGAAGAACGTCATTCTGTGCGCGTTCGGCGCGCATTACGACATCAAGCAGGTCGTCGTTGTCGATACCGATGTGAACGTGCACGATCCCGCCGAAATCGAATGGGCCATCGCGACGCGCTTCCAGGCCGACCGCGATCTCGTTGTGATCGAAGGCGCGCAGGGTTCGCCGCTCGATCCGTCGACGACCGTCGGCCAACCCGACGACGCGCCGTCGCATCTGCAAGGCGTGAGCGCAAAGATGGGCCTCGATGCGACGCGCCCCGTCGTGTATCCCGCGCATGTGTTCACACGCGTGCGCATTCCGGGGCAAGACTCGGTGGATCTGCACACACTCGTCGCCGCTGACAACAGCGCGTTCGACGCCTACTTGTCGCGCGATCATGACTGAACGCAAGAAGCGCATCGTCGTCGGTATTTCGGGTGCGAGCGGCGCTGTGATCGGCGTGCGCCTGCTCGCCGCGTTGCGCCGCCTCGGCACGCACGAAACGCATCTGGTCGTGTCCGCATCCGGCGCGGTGACGGCGGCGCAGGAACTCGGCCTTGCGCGCGGCGACATCGACGCGCTCGCCGACGTCGTGCACAACGTACGCGACATTGGCGCCGCGGTCGCGAGCGGATCGTTTCTGACCGAAGGCATGGTGATCGCCCCGTGTTCGATGAAAACGCTTGCGAGTGTCGCGAACGGTTTCGCGGACAACCTGCTCACTCGCGCGGCCGATGTGATGCTCAAGGAGCGCCGCCGCCTCGTGCTGGTCGCGCGCGAAACGCCGCTCAATCTCGCGCATCTGCGCAACATGACGCTCGCCACGGAAATGGGCGCGATCGTGATGCCGCCGGTGCCCGCGTTCTACGCGCATCCGCAGACCATCGAGGACGTGGTCGATCACACGGTCGGGCGGATTCTCGATCTGTTCGGTATCGACCATGAGGAAATTGCGCGCCGCTGGAACGGTCTTGCCGACGAATTCGGCGGCCGCGCCGCGCGTGAGGAGTAACGTCATGAATCAGCGCGAAACCGCATTTGCCGACATAAACGCGCGTGTCGCCGACAACGGGACGCGCGACGCGAGCACACCGCGGCGTCACATCGGGCGCTCGATGCAGCGCCTCGAAGACCCTGCGATCCTGACAGGCCGCGGTCGCTATGGCGACGACATCGCTGTGAAGCCGGGCACGCTGCACGCCGCGATTCTGCGTTCGCCGCACGCGCACGCGGAGATCCTGTCGATCGATACGCAAGCCGCAGCCAAACTCGCCGGCGTGCGCGCCGTGCTAACGCGCGACGATCTGCGTGCGTGGTCGCGTCCCTTCGTCGTCGGCGTGAAGTCGCCAATGGAGCAGTGGGCGCTCGCGATGGACCGCGTGCGCTACGTCGGCGAGCCGGTCGCGGTCGTGATGGCGGAATCGCGTGCGCTCGCCGAAGACGCGCTCGATCTCATCAAGGTCGACTATGCGATGCTCGATCCCGTGACGTCGATCGAACAGGCCGCGAGCAACGAAGGCCCCGCGCTGCACGAGCGCGTAGGCAGCAACGTCATCAGCGACCGGCACTTCCGCTACGGCGAGCCCGAAGCGGCCTTCGAACGCGCGCCGCATCGCGTGAAGCTGGTCGCGCATTATCCGCGCAATACCTGTGCGCCGATCGAGTGCGGCGCAGTCATCGCCGAGTACCTTTCCGGCGATGAAGGCTACGACGTCACGTCGAATTTCATGGGACCGTTCTCGCTGCACGCCGTCATGGCGATGGCGTTGAACGTGCCCGCCAATCGTCTGCGTCATAAGGCACCGCGCGATTCCGGCGGCAGTTTCGGCGTGAAGCAGGCCGTGTTTCCGTACGTGGTGCTGATGTGCCTCGCGTCGCGCAAGGCGGGCGCGCCGGTGAAATGGGTCGAGGACCGGCTCGAGCATTTGAGCGCGGCCACATCGGCGACCGCGCGCCTCTCGACAATTGAAGCGGCGGTCGAAGCGGATGGCCGCATCGTCGCGCTGTCCTACGATCAACTGGAAGACGTCGGCGGCTACGTGCGCGCGCCCGAGCCCGCGACGTTTTACCGGATGCACGGCTGTCTGACGGGCGCGTACGCCATCCCGAATCTGCTCGTGCGCAACCGCGTCGTGTTGACCAACAAGACGCCGACCGGACTCGTGCGCGGCTTCGGCGGACCGCAGGTGTACTTCGCACTGGAGCGGCTGATCCAGCGCATCGCCATCGAGTTGAAGCTCGATGTGCTCGACGTCTATCGCCGCAACTTCGTTCCCGCCGATGCCTTCCCGTATCGCGCGGCAGCGGGCGCGCTGCTCGATTCGGGCAACTATCAGGAAGCGCTGCGCCGTTCGATCGACGATGGCGGATACCACGAACTCGTCGCGCGCCGCAACGCCGCGCGACGCGCAGGGCGGTTCTATGGCATAGGCTTCGCGGCGATCGTGGAGCCGTCGGTCTCCAACATGGGCTACATCACGACTGTGATGCCCGCCGACGCGCGCAAAAAAGCCGGACCGAAGAACGGCGCGATCGCGAGCGCGACGGTCAGCGTCGATCTGCTCGGCGGCGTGGTGGTGACCATCGCGTCGACGCCCGCAGGCCAGGGCCACATGACGGTGTGCGCGCAAGTCGTCGCCGACGTGCTCGGGCTCGATCCGAAGGACATCGTCGTCAATGTCGAGTTCGATACGCACAAGGACGCCTGGTCCGTCGCGGCGGGCAATTATTCGAGCCGCTTCGCGGGCGCGGTGGCAGGCACCGTGCATCTCGCCGCGACGCGCGTGCGCGACAAACTCGCGCGCGTGCTCGCCAGGCAGTTCGACTGCGCGGCGAACGACGTGCGCTTCGAAGGCGGGCGCGTCTATCCGCGCGACGCCGCCGACCGCGCGTTGCCGTTCGCGCGCGCAGCGAGCAATGCGCCGCACTGGGCGCCCGCGCTCCTGCCCGAAGGCGAAGAGCCGGGCCTGCGCGAAACCGTGTTCTGGTCGCCGCCGCACATGGATGCGCCCGACGAACACGACCGCATCAATACATCGGCCGCGTATGGCTTCGCATTCGACATGTGCGGTGTCGAAGTGGATCGCACGACCGGACGCGTGCGCATCGACCGCTATGTGACCGTGCACGACGCCGGCACCATCCTGAACCCCGCACTCGCCGATGGCCAGATTCGCGGTGCGTTCGCGCAAGGCGTCGGCGCGGCGCTGATGGAAGAGTTCCGCTACGGCGCGGACGGCAGCTTCCAGTCGGGCACGCTCGCCGACTATCTGATGCCGACGACATGCGAAGTGCCCGATCCGCTCATCGTGCATCTGGAAACGCCTTCGCCTTTCACGCCGCTCGGCGCGAAGGGCCTCGGCGAAGGCAACAACATGAGCACGCCGCCGTGCATCGCGAATGCGGTGGCGGATGCGCTCGGTGTCGAAGACATTCGCTTGCCGCTCACGCCGCCCAAAGTGATGGCGATGATCGGCATCGACGATCCCGAACCGTCGCGGCCGGAATATCGCGAAGCGCCTGCCACGAAGCCCGCGACGCCGGGCGGCGGACGCGCGCTGACGGCGCAGGGCGCGGTCGATCTGCCCGCGACGCCCGAAGCCGTGTTCGCCGTGCTGCTCGATCCGAAGGCGCTGGCGAACGTCATTCCCGGCTGCCACGCGCTCGAAGAAACGGCACCGAACCAGTATCGCGCGGACGTGACCGTCGGCGTCGGCATGATCAAGGCCCGTTTCGAAGCGCGTATCGGCTTGTCGGAGATCGAGGCGCCGCGTCGCCTGCGTCTCGCGGGTGCGGGCATCTCGCCGCTCGGCAGCGCGCGCGGCAACGGTCTCGTCGAACTGACGCCGCACGGCAGCGGCACGCGGCTCACGTACGACTACGAAGCCCAGGTGTCGGGCAAGGTCGCGGCGGTCGGCGCGCGCATGCTCGAAGGCGCTGCGAAGGTCGTGCTGAAGCAGTTGTTCGAATCGCTCGGACGGCAGGCGGCGGGCAAGCCGGTAGAAGCGCATGGATCGTGGATCGCAAGACTCCTCGCCCGTTTCAGGAGACACGCATGAAGCCCGCACCGTTCGATTACCTGCGCGCGATGACCGCGCAAGACGCGCTCGACGCGCTCGCGCAATACGGCGAAGACGCGCGCGTGCTGGCAGGCGGCCAGTCGCTGATGGCAGTGCTCAATATGCGGCTCGCACAGCCCAAGGTGCTTATCGACATTTCGCGTACTGCGGAGCTCGATGCCGTGCGCGTCGACACGCAAGCGGGGCATCTCGTCGTGAACGCCGCGGCGACGCAAGGCAGCGTCGAATGGCGCAGCACGCTCGCCGACGAAGCGCCGCTGCTCGCGATGGCTTTCCCGCATATCTCGCACTTCCAGATTCGCAATCGCGGGACCGTGTGCGGTTCGATCGCGCATGCGGACCCGAGCGCGGAGTTGCCACTCGTGCTTTCCGCGCTTGGCGGCGACGTGATGCTGCGCTCGCGAAGAAAGCGCCGCACGCTCGCCGCGCAGGACTTCTTTCAGGGAATGCTGATGACCGCGCGCGAGCCGGATGAACTTGTTGAAGCGGTGCGCTTTCCGCTGCGCCGCCCGGGCGAGCGCTACGCGTTCACGGAATTTTCCGCGCGGCACGGCGATTTCGCGATCGTCGCGTGTGCGGCCGTCGTCACCGACGAGTCGATCCGTATCGCAGTCGGCGGCGTCGCGGACCGGCCGGTCACTGAGCAATGGCCTCGTCTGCAAGGCGACGACCTGCGCGGCGCACTGAACGATTTGAGCTGGAAACTGAACGCGCAGGACGACGCGCACATCGGCGCGAAATATCGCCGGAATCTGGTGCGGCAACTCGGATGGCGCGTGATCGAGGAGGCAAAGTGAGCAAGACGGACACCATCATGCGGCACGGCGAAGCGCAGCGGATCGCGCTGACGCTGAACGGCCGCGAACGAAGCGGCCATTGCGAGCCGCGCGAACTGCTGTCGGACTTCATTCGGCACGAACTCGGCGCGACGGGCACGCACGTCGGCTGCGAGCATGGCGTATGCGGCGCATGTACCGTGCAGGTCGATGGCGTCGCGGCGCGCTCGTGTCTGATGCTTGCCGTGCAGGCCAATGGCCGGCGTATCGATACCGTCGAGGGCCTCGCGCCCGATCAGACGCTTGGCGACCTTCAGCAGGCGTTCCAGCGGCATCACGCGCTGCAATGCGGCTTCTGCACGGCGGGAATTTTGATGTCGTGCGCGGATTATCTGCGGCGCGTGCCGAATCCATCCGAAGAGCAGGTGCGGCAGATGCTGTCGGGTCATATCTGCCGCTGTACGGGTTACACACCCATCGTGGCCGCGGTGCTCGACGTTGCGGCGCGCCGCCGGGCCGAGGCAGGCACGACGGAGGTCGAACATGCTTGATCTCGGACGCACGTTCCTGCAGAGCGTCGAGCGTAGCCCGCACGCGCTCGCGCTCGTCGATGGCGATGTGCAACTGACCTACGCGCAGTGGCATCGCATGATCCTGAGTGTCGCCGACGGTCTGCGCGAACTGGGCCTGCAACGCGGCGACCGGCTGCTCGTCGTGCTGCAAAACCGCTGGGAAATGGCGACGCTGCATTGGGCCGGACAGTTTGCAGGCATCGTCATCGTGCCGATCAACTGGCGCGCGAAGCCGGACGAACTGGACTACTGCGTGACCGACTCGGGAGCGAAGGCGATCGTCTACGAACCCGTCAGCGCCGCTGCCGTCGCGCAGAGCGCCGCCGCACAAAAAGTGCCGCGCATCGGACTCGACGATGCTTCGGGTGCCACCGCCACGTTCGATACGCTCATCGTCGAACGAACGCGCAGCGGCGCTGCGAGCGACACGACGCACGCCACCGCCGACGACATCTCGCTGATCCTCTACACATCGGGCACGACGGGCAAAGGGAAGGGCGTGCCGCGCCGGCATCGGCACGAACGCGCGGGCGCGCTCGCGCACGTCGCGCAAAACCTCTACCGGCGCGGCGAACGCACGCTCGGCGTAATGCCGCTCTATCACACGATGGGCGTGCGCTCGCTGCTCGCCATGGCGCTCGTGGATGGCCTTTTCGTTTGCGTGCGGCGCTGGAACGCGAAGCTCGCGCTCGAATGCATCTCGAAGCACGCGCTCACCTGCCTCTATCTGGTCCCGACGCTTTATCACGATCTGCTTGCCGACAGCGCGTTCCCGAACACGGATACCTCGTCGGTCAGAAAGCTCGGCTTCGCCGGCGCACCGATGAACGACGGCCTGCTCAAGCGCCTCTCGGCCGCGTTCGAGCCGGAGCTGTTCGTCAACCACTATGGTTCGTCCGAGGTCTACACGTTCAGCATCGATCAGGATGCAACCAGGAAACCCGGCAGCGCGGGCCGCGCGGGCATCAATACGCGGCTGCGCGTGGTGAAGCTCGATGCTCTTTCGCCCGATGAGCTCGCCGACACCGGCGAAGAAGGGCAGATCATCGTCGACCTGCTCGGCGACGAAGCTTTCGAAGGCTACTGGCATCGTCCGGACGCGGATGCGAAGAGCTTGCGCGACGGCTGGTACTTCACCGGAGACACAGGCTATCTCGACCGCGACGGCGATCTCTATGTGACGGGCCGCGTCGACGACATGATCATCAGCGGCGGAGAAAACATCTCGCCGGTGGATATCGAATCGCTGTTGTCGCTGCATCCCGCCGTCGACGAAGTCGCGGTCGCAGGCGTCAAGGACGAGCGCTGGGGCCAGCGCGTGGTTGCTTTCATCAAGCGCCGCGAGTACGTCGATTCGGAATCGCTCGATGCATGGTGCCGCCAGTCCGATCTCGTCAACTTCAAGCGTCCGCGCGATTACGTTTTCGTCGACGACATTCCGAAGTCGCCGGTCGGCAAGATTCTGCGCCGCAAGCTGCAAGCGGGCGAGTACACGACCGATTCGAATACGCAGGCCGCACGACCTGCAGAAACCACAATCACCAAGGAGTAACCCACAATGAGCGATCTCAACCACCGCGGCCAGACGCTGCTGCAAGATCTCGACGGCTTCTCGGTCGACATCGACGCGCAGCGCGAGCGCGCGGACATCGTGCTGCACCGTCCGCCGTTCAACGTCATTTCGATGCACGCACGCGACCAGTTGCGCGCCGTGTTCGAAGCCCTCGACGAGGACGACCGCGTGCGCGTGATCGTCGTGCGCGCGAAGGGGGAGCACTTCTCGAGCGGCGGCGACATCAAGGGCTTTCTGGAAGCGTCGCCGGAACACGTATCGAAGCTCGCGTGGAATATCGCGGCGCCCGCGCGCTGCTCGAAACCGGTGATCGCGGCGAATCGCGGCTTCTGCTTCGGCGTGGGCTTCGAGTTGTCGCTGGCATGCGATTTCCGCATCGTCACCGATACGACGTTTTATGCGCTGCCGGAGCAGAAGCTCGGCCAGATTCCCGGCTCGGGCGGCTCGGCGCGTTTGCAGTCGATGGTCGGCATCGGCCGCACGAAGGACATCGTGATGCGCTCGCGCCGCATCCCGGGCAAGCAGGCGTACGACTGGGGCATCGCGGTGGACTGCGTAGCCGATGCGGAACTGGAGTCGGCGACCGATGCGCTCGTCGACGAACTGCGCGCGTTCTCGCCGCTCGCGCAACGCACCGCGAAGAAGCTGCTGAACGATACGGAAGACTCGCCGCTCTCGATTGCGATCGAACTCGAAGGGCATTGCTATAGCCGGCTGCGCGCGTCGGACGATTTCCGCGAGGGAGTGGAGGCTTTCCACGGCAAGCGCAAACCGGTGTTTCGCGGCAGCTAGGCCCGAAGCACTCAGCCATCCGCAGCACAACAACAAACAAACATGACGCCGCGGACAACGGCTACCGGCAACACCTTGACGTTTCTGGCGACGTACATTGAAGGAGACAATTGATGGAAACGACATTAGCTGGCGCGCGGAATACGGCGACGCAAAGCAATAGAAGCATTGTTATAGCCGCCGCCGCATCCTGTTTTGGATGGGCGCTCGACCTGTTTGACCTGTTCATTCTGCTGTATGTCGCGCCTGTCGTCGGCAAACTGTTCTTTCCATCGGATCATCCAACGCTGTCTCTCGCAGGCGTGTATGCGTCGTTCGCCGTGACGCTGCTGATGCGGCCCATCGGCTCCGCTCTCTTTGGATCGTACGCGGACCGGAATGGGCGCAAGCGTGCAATGCAGATTGCCGTGTTCGGCGTGGGCATAAGCACGGCCGTGTTTGGGACGCTGCCGACGATTGCACAGGCTGGTGTCATAGCGCCCATCCTGTTTGTGCTTCTTCGCCTGGTGCAGGGCGTGTTTGTGGGCGGTGTCGTTGCTTCCTCGCACACGTTGGGGACGGAATCCGTGCCGCCTCACTGGCGAGGCGCGGTTTCGGGCCTGATCGGCGGGGGTGGGGCCGGCATCGGCGGACTGCTTGCCTCTATTGTCTTTTTCATCGCGTCGGCGCTGTTTCCGGGTCCGCAATTCGAAGTGTGGGGATGGCGCGTCATGTTCTTTGCCGGATTGATAACCTCGCTCCTCGGCGCGCTGTTGTTCCTGAGACTCGAGGAGTCTCCGTTCTGGAAAGAGCAGCATGCGCGAAAGGCTGCACGCAAGGCCGCCGTGTCGAAGCAATCTTCGCCGCTGCGAACACTCTTTTCCTCCGAATATCGCCGGGTCATGATCGTCAACGTCATCATGACAACGTCTAGCGGTGCGGGTTATTACCTCTGCTCTGGCTATTTGCCGACCTTCCTGAAGGTCGTCAAGCACCTGCCGAACGGTACGACTTCAACCATTCTCATGGCGACTGGTTTGCTTTCAATAGCAGCAGCGATAGCAATCGGTGCGGCGAGTGACTTTTTCGGCCGAAAGAAAGTATTCATCGGAGCGGGCGTTCTGCGCCTTGCACTGCTTCCCATCCTGTACATATTGATGACGAAGACAGACAGCGTGCCTCTATTGGCGGGCTACACGCTGCTCCTCGCAGTTCTCGGCGGGGCAAGTTACGCGCCGCTGCTGATCTTTCTGAATGAGCGCTTCCCCACAGCGATTCGGGCGAGCGGCACCGGGCTTTCGTGGAATATCGGATTTGCGCTTGGCGGCATGATGCCGACGTTCGTCTCGCTTCTCTCAGCAAGTGAGCAGCAGTTGCCCGCGACGCTGTCGTGGTTTCTTCTCGGTGTTTCGGCGCTCTTCCTCGTCGGGGCATTCATCGTTCCGGAAACACGAGGCAACCTGGAGGCGAGCCGAAGAAGCGAAGCCGGCATGCCTGGAGCATGACGATTAGCGATGCGAAGCTTTGGTGCTGGACGGGCGACTGACGAAACTCTGACTGTTTTTCAAAAGACACGTATGGCAAACGAAAACCGGGACATTACCGGCGCACGCATCCTGGTCGATGCATTGCGTGCGCAGTCGGTCAACACGATCTTCACCGTTCCAGGCGAGAGCTTTTTGGCGGTGCTGGACGCTCTGTACGATGTCGCAGATGACATCAAGCTCGTGGTTTGCAGGCACGAGAGTGGAGCCGCGAACATGGCGGAGGCGCATGGCAAGCTGACCAATCGACCTGGCGTCTGTTTCGTGACGCGAGGGCCAGGGGCGACAAACGCATCAATCGGAATACACACCGCGCGGCAAGATTCCACGCCCATGATCGTTTTTGTTGGGCAAGTCGCACGCGATACGCTCGAGAGGGAAGCGTGGCAGGAAATCGACTACCGGCAGATGTTTGGCCAGGTGGCCAAGTGGGTCACTCAAATCGATTCGGCAGCCCGGATCCCCGAGTTGATCAGCCGCGCCTTCCACGTCGCAACGTCGGGCCGTCCAGGGCCTGTGGTGATCGCCTTGCCCGAAGACATGCTCGTTGAGACGGCACCAGTAGAAAAGGTCGTGCCCCCACTCCCTTATCAGACGATCACGATGCAACCGGCGAGCGAACAGTTGGCCCGCGTTGAGAAGCTGCTGTCCGAGGCATGCAAGCCGATCGTTCTTCTCGGCGGCGGGGCCTGGAGCCGCGAGGCCTGCGACGATCTGCGCCAGTTCGTGACCAGGTTCGATTTGCCGGTTGTCTGCACATTCCGGCGACAAGACCTGTATGACAACCGCGATCGACATTACGCCGGCGAAGCGGGTCTGGGAATGGACCCGGCGCTTGCCGCGCGCTTACGGGAAGCGGATTTGCTGCTTGCGATTGGACCTCGCCTCGGCGAGACGAGCACACTCGGCTACGAGCTTTTTTCTATCCCAACGCCCGCAGTGAAGCTCGTGCATGTGCATCGCGACGCGAACGAGCTGGGACGTGTGTACCGGGCGGATCTTCCCGTCAATTCGGGCATGGCGGAATTTGCGCGGGCCGTCGCCAGGCTTGAATCGCCGACAAAGCCCGTGTGGGCCGAATGGACGCAGGCCGCGCACGCCGACTATGAGGCTCGACGTGCGCCTCCCCCTAATAGCGGTTCAATCGATCTGGGCGCTGTCATGGCTCACATCGACGAAGCGTTGCCCGAGGATGCGATCGTAAGCAACGGCGCGGGCAACTATACACTCTGGGTTCAACGATTCTTCCGTTATCGCGGTTGGCGCACTCAGCTTGCTCCAACGAGTGGCGCGATGGGATATGGATTGCCCGCCGCCATCGCCGCGGCGCTTCAGAAACCTGATCGGCCTGCGGTCTGTTTCGCCGGAGATGGATGCTTCCTCATGACCGGTCAGGAACTGGCAACTGCCGTGCAGTACGATGCGCGAGTCATTGTGATCGTTGTCGATAACGGCATGTACGGCAGCATTCGAATGCATCAACATCGTCACTATCCTGGGCGGGTCATTGGCACGACATTGCAGAGTCCCGATTTTTTCGGACTTGCACGCGCTTATGGTGCTTACGCGGAAAGCGTTGAGCGCACGGTGGACTTTCCAGACGCATTCCAACGCGCACGCGAGGCAGGCCGCCCGGCAGTTCTCGTCCTGCGCACCGATCCCAACCTGCTCACGCCAAATATGATTATCGGTCCGGGGGTCTGATGCGTCTCAGCAATCACCTGTCGATCGCGGACCTGGAGCGAAGCGCGTCCCGGCGGCTGCCGGCCAGCATCTTCGGCTATGTAAGCGGTGGCGCGGAAGACCACCGCGCCGTAGTGGGAAACCGCACGGCTTTCAATCGTTGGGTACTCGTACCGAGAATGCTCACTGGCGTCGCCGAGCGCTCGCAAGAAGTGGAGATTTTTGGGCAACGTTACACGTCTCCGGTGGGAATAGCGCCGATGGGGCTCGCCGGGCTCTGTGCCTATGAGGGTGACCTGCAACTCGCGGCGGCCGCTCGCGACGCGAAAGTGCCCTTCGTTCTGAGCGCAGCGTCGACCGTTCCCCTCGAAAAGGTGGCAATGGCAGCACCCGGCAGTTGGTATCAGGGGTATTTGAGTGCCGACCGATCGACGATCACGCCATTGCTCGCGCGTATCGAAAGGGCCGGGTTCGGTGTTCTTGTGATTACTGTTGACGTGCCATTGGCCGCGCAACGGGAAAACGAACTGCGCAACGGTTTCAGCGTACCGCTGCGGCTAAGCCGCCGCCTGGTCTATGGTGGTTTGGCAAGGCCCAGATGGCTTCTGTCGACGTTTGGACGCACGTTGCTTACGCAAGGTGTTCCGCATTTCGAAAACTTCACGGCCAACCGGGGCGGACCGATCATCACCGGCGCGACCGGCGACCACCGCAGTGGCCGTGCAGCGCTCTGCTGGAACGACATCCACTGGATTCGAAGTCAGTGGAAAGGGACTCTGGTGGTGAAGGGAATCCTTCATCCCGACGATGCCCTGCGGGCCAAACAGGCAGGCGCGGACGGCATTATTGTTTCCAATCACGGCGGGCGGCAGCTCGACGGCGCGCTTGCAACGCTCGATGCGCTTCCGGCCATTACTGCCGTTGCCGGCGACATGCCGGTTATCCTCGATAGTGGCGTTCGCCGCGGCACAGACGTTATAAAGGCGCTGTCGCTGGGAGCGCGTATGGTCCTCGTGGGCAGACCAGCGATGTACGGCCTGGCCGTCGGCGGTCATGCGGGCGTTCGGCATGCGTTGCAGTTGCTAAGAAGAGAGATCGACGTAGACCTCGCATTGCTGGGATGTCCGAGGATCGAGAACCTCAATAGGGACTTTGTTGTGGAGGTTTCGCGTGAGTCGTGGCATGCGGCTCATGGATAGTGAATATCTGCCCATGCAATCACGCAATTGAACGAACCACGCCCCCATCGACACGCAATGCTGCACCCGTCGTGGCGGACGCCTGCTCCGAGCATGCATACACAACCATGTTCGCAACTTCGTCCGTAGTGGCGAAACGATTGATCAGCGATGTGGGCCGCGAGTTCTTCAGGAACTGTTGTTCAGCCTGCTCTTGCGTGATCCCTTGCTCTCGCGCGGTCGCCTTCATCCAGTTCGAAAGGATCTCAGAGTTGGTCGGGCCGGGCAGCACGGCATTGACGGTCACGCCTGTACCGGCAACCAGTTCGGCCAGCCCCCTCGACACCGCGAGCATCGCGGTCTTGGTCACGCCGTAGTCGATCATTTCTTTGGGGATATTCAGCCCTGACTCGCTACTGACGAACACGACGCGCCCCCAGCCCCGCTTCGCCATTTTGGGCACGTAATAGCGGGCGGTGCGAACGCCGCTCATCACGTTGAGCTGGAAGAGGTCGAGCCATTCGCTGTCGTCCTGTGCGAAAAAGTCGTTTAGCCGCGCTGTGCCTGCGTTGTTGACAAGAATGTCGGCCTCCGGCGCGTGTGCAAACAGGGCCGCGCAGCCTTCGGGTGTCGCGACGTCGGCGGCAATGCCGGTCAATTCCGCAGTCGGCAGAATGGCGCGCATCTCGCGCAGCGCAGCATCGACCCGCTCCTGGGTTCGGCCATTAAGTACGACCGCAGCGCCCGCGCGCGCGAGCCCTTCGGCAATTGCCCGTCCGATGCCGGCAGTGGAGCCCGTAACGATTGCCTTGCGGCCATTGAGTTCGATCTTCATAGCGCTTATCTCCGTTCTGCTTCTACTTCTAGTTCTGCTTCGGCGGCCCGGGCGAGGCATTCGACCCAATCCTGGTGATAGCGATAGAGCGCGCCAGGATGTCTGCTACCGATCAGTTCCACAAAGAACTGGCCTTGCTGTGTCTCTTCGGTCAGCAGATGACAACCTTCTTTCGTCGGCGTGATCACCCAGCCGTGATAGGCGCTCGAACCCGTTTCATCGCCATCGACCGTTGTGGCCCACGCGAGCCGGCGATTCGGCACGCATTCAGTGACGACCAGTGACATCGGATAGCCGACCGTCACGCGGCTGTAGCGTGTGCCGAGCGCGAGTTCCGACTCGCCGGACAATATCCGGACCTGATCTTCGGCCGGAAAGTATCGCGACCAGCGCTCGGCGTCGACGAGCAGTTTCCAGACCACTTCCGGTGGCGCTTTCACGTCGATGTCGTTGAGCGCGTAAATTGCCGAGGTACGCGGGTCATAGCGTTCCGGCCAGTTGACTTTGTCGATCATGTATCGAATCCCTCTTTTTCGGTTGGGTTAGCCACGGGAATGCTCACGCGCGGTGGCGATCTGGGCGAGGTTCCTGAGCAGCTTCTCGTGGGTGAGCCAGAACGCATCGGGTGCCTGCTTCGCGAGTTCCAGCCAGTGCGGTCCCTGCATCGTCTCTTCGGTCCACAGATGACACCCGCTTGCGGTAGGCGTGATGATCCAGGCGTGGTAGGCCCTGGACGCTGTGGAGACCTTGGGATAGCCGCCCCACGCGATGCGGGTCATCGGCTCGAACTCCTGCACGGATGCGAAGACGTCCTGGCCGGCGAGGTTCGTCTCGAATGTCGTACCAAGGCCAAAGTGATCGCCTCCGTCAAGCGGCTGCACGTGCTGAACACCGGGATAGAAAGCTGGCCAGGAGTTGAAATCGGTGAGCAGGGACCAGATTGTTTCGACCGATGCCGAGACCTCGAGCTCGTTGGTGAAATGGATCGGAGAGCGGCTCGGTTTCATCTCCTCGGGCCACTTGATTGTTTCGTACATGGTGGTTCTCTAACGGGTGAGCGATGGATTTTGATGCTGCCGACGGAGGCCCGGCGCGGGACTCACTCGGGTTTGATGAGATGCTGGAAGATGAGCGGCGCCCAGTTGTGGCCTCTCGCCTGTACGAGCGAGCCGCCTACGCGGAGCGAGCCCAGGTCATCTTTGTTCTCCTGCTTTGAGTCAGCTTGCGGAGAATAGTAATTTGCGCCGAATCGAATGATAATCACGCGAACTATCATAGGATCTATTCCACACTGGAATTAGTTGTCGAATGGACGTAGCCGGAGTCGCGGGATGGATCGGTTTGACGAATTGAACGCATTTTTTGCCGTCGTGGAGGCAAGCGGCTTTTCCGCAGCCGCGCGAAGGATTGGCGAGTCGCAGTCCGCCATCAGTAAGGCCGTGAACGCGCTGGAAAAGCGCCTCGGCGTGGCGCTGCTCCATCGCAGTACGCGCAAGGTGACGCTGACCGATCAGGGGCGGCTGTACTACGACCGCATGCGTCCACTGGTGGACGAGATCCAGGTGGCGGATAGCGAGCTGACCAGCACCACGCTCGAGGTTTCGGGCCTCATCAGGATCGCGGCGCCCTCGACGTTCGGTCTCCTGCACGTGCTTCCACTGATTCCCGGATTGCTGGCGCGACATCCTGGCTTGCGCATCGATATGGTGCTGTCGGACGCCGTGCGGGATATGGTGGAAGACAGGATCGATCTTGCGATTCGCGTGAGTCCCGTTGAAGAGCCCGATTCGGTGGTGCGTCGTGTGGCTGCCACCTCACTCGTGTGCGCCGGATCGCGCCGTTATTTCGAGCAGCACGGTGTACCTCGTACTCCTGCCGATCTCGCGGATCACAACTGTCTGGTCTATGGCGAGATGACGGACTGGCCGTTCGCCGGGCCGCAGGGGCCGTTCAATTTGCCGGTGCGGGGCAATCTGTCGTCCAATAGCGTGGAGACGATTCTTGCGGGCGTGCTGGCCGGCGTCGGCATCGGCATGTTTCACCGCGCTTCGCTGGTCGGCGAGTTCCAGCAATCGGACATCGTCACCGTACTGGATGATTTCGTGCAGCAGCCAAGGGAGGTCAGCTTGATCTGGCCCAAGCGACGGTTTGTGCCGACCCGCGTGCGCAGTGCGACGGATTTTCTGGCCGGTGCGCTCGCGGAGCGGATCTAGCTCCAGGACGGTTTGCCTGCAAGCTGGCCGCATGCCGCCACGCTGTTCCAGGGCTGCGCTTACTCATCCCCACGGATCAGGGTTGGCGTTTGCCGCGGCCACCAGCGAGTTTGCCAGCCGGCTTGGCTGAATTCGCAACTGGTTTGCTGGCGGCTTTGCTGCGCGGCTTTTGCACGCTGAATGGACTACCGCTGGACAACCTTGTGGCTTTATCCGCGGCCACTGCGCGCTGCGCCGCAGGCTTGCGTTTGTTTTCGCCAATTTGCGGGCGCGGCTTTTTGCTGGTCAGTTGGCTGGCGCCCGGCGCAGCCTGTGGCGCTTTGGGCTTCTTGGGCTTTTTGGGTTTCTTGATGGTCTCGCCCATCGCGCTGGTTTGCGGCACGCGGTGTTCGGCTTCAAAACCCGGCTCCTCTTCACGGCGCAGCGTTTGCCGGATCAGCGCTTCAATCGCGGCCAGTTGCGGCGCTTCGTCGGCACACACAAGGGACACCGCTACGCCGCTGGCGCCAGCGCGGCCGGTACGGCCAATGCGGTGCACGTAGTCTTGCGCCGCGATCGGCAGATCAACGTTGATCACCAGCGGCAGGTCGTCGATATCCAGCCCGCGCGCAGCCACATCGGTGGCGACCAGCATATTGACTTCGCCCGTCTTGAAGCGCTCTAGCGCACGCATGCGCGCGGGTTGCGGTTTGTCGCCGTGGATGGTGTCGACCGCATAGCCCGCTTCATCCAGCATGGCCGCCAGGTAATCCACGCCATTGCGGGTCTTGACGAACACCAGCGCGTGCTCCCAGTTGTTCTGAGCCACAAGGTGCATGAAGAGATCAGGCTTGTTCCTTTTATCCACCGGCACCACCCACTGCCTGATTTTGCTGGCCGTGGCATTGGGCGGGCTGACGCTGATGTCGACGGGGCCACGCAGAATGCCCGCCGCCAGGGCGCGGATATCATCCGTAAACGTGGCAGAGAACAGCAACGTCTGGCGCTCTGCGGGCAACGCGGCGAACACAGCGTTGAGCTCGCGCGCAAAGCCCAGATCCAGCATGCGGTCGGCTTCATCCAGTACCAGCGTTTGTACCTGATCGAACTGCACTGCGTTCTGGCGATTGAGATCGAGCAAACGGCCCGGCGTGGCAACGAGCACGTCGACGCCTTTGCGCAACTTCATCATCTGCGGGTTGATACTCACACCGCCGTAGGCGGCCAGAAATCGTAAATCGAGGCCTTTACCGTAATCGATAAAGCTTTGCAGCACTTGTTCAGCCAGTTCACGGGTGGGCACCAGCACCAGAACACGCGCGCGGTTGCTCGACACCGCCGGGCCCTGTTGCACCAGCCGTTGCAACAGCGGCAGCGCAAAACCCGCCGTTTTTCCAGTACCGGTTTGTGCCGCAGCCATGACGTCCTTGCCACTCAGCACAGCAGGAATCGCCTTGGCCTGCACCGGCGTAGGTGTCTGGTAATTGAGGTCCCGCATGTTACGCAGCAAGGGATCGATCAGGCCAAGCGACGCAAAAGACATTGGCGTATTCCTGTCTAAAACCGCAGATTCTAGCGGTTACCGCCTGATTGCGCCGCGCTGGCAAGCTGTACTACGAGACACCGTTGAGCAGTATTGCCGCCAGCGGCAGCGCAAATTGCATCAACAGCAAAGGCGCCACTGGCCGCAACCAGGCACATCCCGCCAGGATGAAGGAAGGGCGGCTCGGTGCGAAAGTGAATAGGTCGGCCAATAGCCCGGTTAATGGCCCGGTTGCCAGCGCAGGACAGGGTGACTCGCGCCGGCCGGCATGACCCACGCGCCGGTCGGTCCGAAGTCCCAGCCGACGAAGCTTGCCGGATCGCTCATCTGCGCGGTGGTGAGGCCGTTGGATGCAGGCAGTTGCGGGCCGGTTCCGGCGCTGACGCTGCGGGTCGTCGTCTGTTTGTCCCAGTAGACGTTGGCGGAGATCCCCGCGTTGGGGTCCGGGTGGTTGTACGCCGCGATGCCGCCGAAGCTGGTGGGCGTATCCGGCGGCGCGCAGCAATAACCTTGCACCAGCCCGGCCGCAAACGACTGCTCGATTGTGCCGGCGTTCTCATAGACGAGGCCGCCGGTGCTCAGACTGCCATACGAGGTGCCCGTTGCATACGATTGTGAGATGGTCCCGCCGTTGAAGCCTGCCAGCGCTCCGGCCACGCCGTGATTGCCCGCACTCGCAACGCCGGTTGCATAGGATTGCAGAATTGTCCCTTCATTGAGGCCGACCAGTCCGCCGAGCAAACCGGCCGATCCGACGAACGCGCTGCTCCACGAGCGCTCGATCAGGCCGTCGTTGCGTCCCACCAGTCCACCGCTCGTCGCACCTTCGAACGATGCGGTGCCGCGCGTCCCACTCGTGTAGGCGTACGTGATCATGCCCTGGTTCAGGCCGGCCAGAATGCCGAACGCGATTCCCGCTGGAAAATAGACATATGTGCTGAGCTTCGCATTCGTCATCCCCACATTGCGCACGACTCCCGTCGGCCCGATCACACCGAACAGTCCCAGCCCCGGCACCGGCGAACCTTGTTCGCGCTGTGAAAACCTGTCTATAACGTGGCCCATGCCGTCGAATTGTCCGGAGAAGGGAGTGGTGGCATTGCCGACCGAAGAGAAAGCGAATGAGGTATCGGTCGCACTGGCGTCGAGATCCTTGCCCAGTGCGTAGTTGCCCGCGAGGTCGAGCGAGATGCCCTGCAGGTCGGTCAACGAATTGACCAGCTTATAGCCGGTCACCTGCGTGACGAGACCGCTATACGGAGCCGCTGTCCATGCGGCGTTTGCGAGGTTTATCCCGGCGGTATAGCTGCCGTTCATGTCGTAGAGCGCGCGGACGATGCCCGTACTCTTCGACCAGTCGATCGTGCCGTTGTTGATGACGCTGCCGCCGTTGTCGATGCCCGATGCGTCGGCGCGCAAGGTCAGATTGCCTGCGCCGTCGTTCGCGAGGGTCGTACTCGTCGCTATGGAGACGTCGTGGTAGGCGGCAAGCGTGAGAGAAGCGGGACCGTGCCAGCGCACGCTCGATGCGACACCCAGGTCGCCCGTCGCGCCGTTGGCACCCGTCGCGGTGATATCGACAGACGTGCCCGAGTTCAGGCTGCGCCGCAACGCATGCGCAGCGGCGCCGTCGATTGTGAAAGCAGGCGTCGAGAGATTCCACTGGCCTGCATGCACCACCGCGTGCCCGCCCAATTCCAGTTGCGCTGCTTGCGTGTCGACCGTTCCGCCGCTGCCGTCGGCGTTGCTTGCGGCGATCTTGCCGAACTGCCCGACACGGCCGCTGTCGGCAACGAGCCACACATGGCCGTCGCGGCTCGCAGTGCCCGTCGCGCGGATACGCGTGCCTCTTCCCGCCAACGCATACACGTTGCCGTCGGCGGCCTGCAGACTGACCTGCGCGGCGGTTATCCGCCCCTTGTTGGAGACCGTGCCCTGACTGCCTGTCTGCACGAACACCTGCTTGCTGCCGGCCGAATCCTGCAGCAGCACCTGCTCGCCCGTGGCCAGCTCCGCCGTGCCGTTGAGCGCTGCGACCGTGCCGGCGTTGACGACGTCGTGTCGCGCAATCAGGAATATGTCGCCGCCGCTCGAACTGATCTTGCCGAGATTGATCACGGATGCGTTCGAGGTGCCCGACAGCGTGAGCGATCCTCTGCCCTGCATGAAGGCGTCGTTGCAGATGTCCAGCGTCGACGCAACGAAACGTCCGCCGGTCGTAATAACGCCCGATGGTCCGACGACGATTCCCTGCGGATTGATCAAATAGACGCTGCCCGTCGCACCGAGCCTGCCGAGGATGGCAGAGGGTGAACCACCCGTCACCCGGTTCAGCGTCGCGCCGGAGCCGTTATCGAACGTGACGCTGTTGGTTTTGCCAATCGAAAAGCTGTTCCAGTCGATCACCCCGCGCGTTGAACCTGGCTGCGTGATCAGGAGGCCGTTGCCCTGGCTTGCGATCGCGCCGGTGCCGGCCACGTATGTGCCGCCTTGTGGAAGGCCGCCCGCCGCGAGCGCCACAGGTGTCAGGGACAGTCCACTCAGCGAAATGCCGATGGCCAGCAGGAAGGCTGCGTTTGAATGTTGACGCCGCAGTGTGCGTCGCGCAGGCCGAGGAAGTTTTGGATGTGACATACACCCCCTTCTCCGCGTACGAGCGGAAGGGCTGCAGATGACCCGCAGAGCCGAGCGCAAATGCGTTGGTCACAGCGTCTGAAGAATAGCTGCTGGCCCTGTGCATGCCTGCCGATATCTCTGCGTTTTGCGCCTTATTTGCGCCTTATTGTCGCAAGAGCCAAAGACGCTGATCGAGCGTCGGTGCGGCTCTGCGGGCGAGGCAAAGACGTCTGGAGCTATTGCAACGGTGAGTATCCATGGTCGACCCTGCGCGAAAGCAGCCGACCACTAAAGATTCAAAACAGCTTTCATTTTTCGAGGTCTAATGCGCGGCAGTCCAGCGGCGTTTGCGAGGCTATTGCTCAATGTTTGCGGTCTATTGTGCAGGGACAAGTGACAATGCACGCGCCGCGCAGCCTACGAGATTCTGGGTTGATTTGTTGAACGGTTAGTCATAATATCGGTTGCATGAAGCCAACCGGTCAACCCCATTCGTCGCCGAAGAAGGCGGGACCTATCGGCTCGCGCGGCCGGCCACGCGAGTTCGACACACACGCCGTGCTCGCCAGCGCAAGCCAGGTGTTCTGGAACCACGGCTATCACGCCACCTCCATCGACGACCTTTGCAAAGCCACCGGTCTGCAGCGGGGCAGTCTGTACGGCGTATTCGGCGACAAGCACGGCATCATGCTCGCCGCGCTCGATCATTACGCCGAGGGCTCGGTGGCGCGTCTCGCCGAGCGGCTGAACGCGCCGGTGCCGCCGGAAGAGGCGCTGCGCAACGCATTGCTGCATTACGCGCGGGTCGCGTGCGGGTTGTCCGGCGAGCGTAGCTGCTTCATCACCAACACCACGCTCGAAATGCAGCCCGGCGACGACGAGTTGCGCAGCCGCGTCGCCGCCATCCAGCGCCGCATGGCTACGTTGCTGGCGGCATCGGTGATCCGCGGTCAGGCAAGCGGCGCATTCAATTCCACGCTCGACGAAAAAGCCGTCGGCGATTTCCTGCTGTGCGTCATGCAGGGCCTGCGCGTGCTGGGCCGCGTCGCACACAAGGAAGACGCGCTGACCGGCATCGTCGATGTCGCGATGCGAGCCCTCGTCTAAATTTTTTGCCGATTTATTGAACGATCAGTCATGAAATCTGAGCCTATTTCGTCGTCTTCGTCTATCTCGTCCTCTTCGTCCGCTGCGTTGGCCGGCGTGTCACGCGCAGCAGGTTGCAGCGCCTCGCGTGTCGCCGTGTGTCCCGGCTCGGTTGCGGCGAGCGCCGCGCACGGCGCGCACACCGCGCCTGCGGCCGACCCGCCCGCGCCGCGCTTCGCGCGCCAGGGGCTCGCGCTGGCCGTGCTGTTCGTCGGCGCTTTTCTCGCGCCGCTCGACTACTTCATCGTCAACCTCGCGCTGCCGTCGATTCGCACCGGCCTGAACGCGACCGACGCGCAACTGCAACTCGTCGTATCCGCCTACGCGTCGGTGTACGCGGTGCTGCTGATTACCGGCGGACGGCTCGGCGATCTGTTCGGCCGGCGCCGCATGTTCATGACGGGCATGGCCGCCTTCGTGATCGCGTCGGCGCTGTGCGGTTTCGCGACGAGCGGCCACATGCTGGTGATCTCGCGCATCGTCCAGGGCATGGCCGCGGCGATCATGGCGCCGCAAGTGCTCGCCACGATCCGCGCCGTCGTGCCGCTGCATCAGCAAACCCGCGTGATGAGTTTTTACGGCTTCGTATTCGGCCTCTCGTCGATCGTCGGGCAGCTTGGCGGCGGCGCGCTGATTACGTATCACCCGTTCGGCCTCGACTGGCGAATCATCTTCCTGATCAATATTCCGATCGGTGTCGCGGCGTTTTTCGGCACCTGGAAGTTCGTGCCCGAGAACCAGCCGGCCACGCGCACCGGCCTCGACATGAAGGGCGTCGCGCTGCTTTCCGCAGTGTTGCTGCTCGTGATCTATCCGATGACGCACGGTCGCGAAGCCGGCTGGCCAGCATGGACCTTCGCGATGTTCGCGCTCGCGGTGCCGGCGTTCGCGCTCTTCGTCGCCACCGAAAAGCGCGTGGAGCGCGGCGGCGGGCATCCGCTCGTCGATCTGCAGTTGTTCCGCAACCGCGCGTTCGCGCTCGGCCTCGTGCTCGCGTTTCTGTTCTATTGCAACAGCGCGTTTTTCCTGACCTACGGCATCTATCTGCAAACCGGCCTTCACTGGACGCCGCTCGCGTCCGGTATCGCCATCATGCCGTTCGCGATCGGCTTCGTGATCGGGCCGCTGACTTCGCCGGCGGTCGTGAAGCGCATCGGCGGGCATGTGCTCACGCTGGGCTTTTCGATGATGACGCTAGGCTTCACGATAACCGGCTGGGCCGCAAGCGAAGCCGCCGCGCCGGACCTCGCGTTCTACGCGGGTCTCGTGTGCGCGGGCGTCGGTCATGGTTTGCTGCTACCGTCGATCATGCGCATCGTGCTGCTCGAAGTCGCACCCGAAAAAGCGGGGCTTGCGTCGGGCGTGGTTTCATCGACCTTGCAGATCGGCTCGGCTTTCGGCACCGCAGCGATCAGCGGCGCATTCTTCGGCGCACTCGGCGGGAGCGGCGCAGGTTCGACGCCGGCCGCGTACGCCCACGCGTTCCAGTTGAGCCTGGCCATTAACGCGGTGCTGATGTTTGTTTGCATCGGCTTGAGCGTGCTGCTCGTGCGCCATCAGCAGCTCGTGTTGCGGCGCTCGGCGCGCACGCTTTGAAAACGACGCGCCAGGTAATCGTTTTCATCGCTATAACATCGCGAAAATTATAAAGCTGTTTCACACGGTTTTCATTTTTAATTGCAGCGCATTTACCGATGAGCGAGTCATTCATAGGTAATTGAGAATCGCTGGCAAATAGCATCATGTCGTTATCCGCGCCGAAATCTGTTTCACTTATGAAGCATTTTTGGCCATGCAGTTTCTACCCGCACCACGGCCCGTGGCAGTAATTCTTGCGGTCTGTGCGCTCCCGCACACGGCTGTCCGCGGGCCTTGCGGGGAGCGCCTCCGGTTTAACCCGCAATTGCAGTGCGTCATAATGTCTTTATCGCCGCTATGAAATCGCTTTCAATAAAAAGCGCTTGCCGTCTTTAATTTCGATTGTTAATCTGAACGCGCTTTAGAGGTGTTCTTCAGTCGGTCCTGAACAAGTCGGACCGATGCCTGGCGCAATCATTCAAATACTGCCAACGGTTCCGTAGAGGATTGAAAATGCTAACCGCTACCATTGACGCACTTGCCGCGCCGCCCGCCTGCTTCACCGCCGGCGACGTCGTCACGTTGAAAGACGGAGGCCCGCGCATGACTGTCACGTATGCGGGACCGGTGGCGCTCAATCCTGGCGAGTGGCTGATCTGCGAATGGTTCGACGACCACGGCGAACTGCGTCGCGAAATGTTTTCGCCTTCCAGCGTGCGCGCCGAGCCGCGCTGCATTCCGGCCGGCTCCGTGCAGTGGAACCGGATCGGCCGCGCGGCGTAAGGCCGTCGTCTGTGAGCGCACGGCTGCGCGCTTGTTATCTGTCGGGATGATCGCGCGCCGTGTCGCGTCTTTGCACGCGTAGCAGCAGCGCGGACGAAAACGCGCGCATCCGCACCAGCTTCCGTTTTTCCACCACCTCGCCCGCGAGATCCTTCGGCGGGTTCGGCTGCAACGCCCAGTAGAGCGCGAGCAGCCAGCCAAGCACCGTCCAGCCCATGCACGCGTTGAACAGCGCGAGCGTCAGCACGTCGACGCGCTTGCGGCGGTCGGCCAGAATCGCCGGCAGGAAATACAGCGCCAGCGCGATCACCACGGCGATGATCTGAATGGCAACACGCTCATTCATATGCCGCCTCCCCGAAACGCGACCTGCGTGTCTTACGCGACGTAGGCACCTCACATCGATTGTCGCGCGATTGTTTGCCACGTGCAGCTTCGTTGAAAGGCTTCCGCGCGTGCAGCCCCGCGCTGCGTTGCACCGATGAGCGACGAGCCCTTCAGCACATTCGCCATCAGGACTATCATGTTCGTTTCGAGTGAACGAAACCGTTACGGACCGCGACCATGATCTCCGACGATACGACCCAGCAGACGCAGCGCCTTAATCCCGACACGCTCCGCGAGTTCGTGGACCGCAAATGGAACGACGAGATCGTGCCCGCGCTGACCGACTACATCGCAGTGCCGGCCAAGAGCCCGGCGTTCGATCCCGAGTGGGTCAAGCACGGTTACCTGGAGCGCGTGATTACCGACGCCGCGCAATGGGTCGAGCAGCAGCCGGTGCGCGGCCTGAAGCTGGAGATCGTGCGCTTGCCGGGCCGCACGCCGGTGATTTTCTTCGAGACGCCGGCCACGCGTTCCGGCAGCGACGAAACCATCGTGCTGTACGGCCATCTGGACAAGCAGCCGGAGTTCGACGGCTGGCGCAGCGACCTGGGTCCGTGGACGCCGAAGCTCGAGAACGACAAGCTCTATGGGCGCGGTGGCGCCGACGACGGCTACGCGATCTACGCGAGCATCACCGCGATCGCCGCGCTGGACGCGCAAGGCGTCGAGCGGCCGCGCTGCGTCGGCCTGATCGAAACCTGCGAGGAGTCCGGCAGCTACGATCTGCTGCCTTACGTCGACGCGCTGCGCGAACGGCTCGGCAACGTCGGGCTCGTCGTGTGCCTCGATTCGGGCGCGGGCAATTACGATCAATTGTGGCTTACGACGTCGCTGCGCGGACTCGTCGCCGGCGATCTCGAGGTGCAGGTGCTCGACGAAGGCATCCACTCGGGCGGCTACGGCGGCATCGCGCCGTCGAGCTTCCGCATCATGCGGCAACTGTTCGACCGGCTTGAAGACGCCGCTAACGGCACGCTGCTGCCGAAGGGTTTTCACAGCCCGATTCCCGCCGACCGTCTGCGTGAAGCCGAAGCCACTGCACAAATCCTCGGCGACGATGTGTGGAAGAAGCTGCCGTGGGCTTGCGGCCAGGACGGCCGTCAGGTGCTGCCCACCACGACCGATCCGAAAGAGGCGTTGCTCAATTCGACGTGGCGTCCGTCGCTGTCGGTGACCGGCGCGGCCGGCTTGCCCGCGCTCGCCGACGCCGGCAATGTGCTGCGTCCGCGTACCGCATTCAAGCTGTCGCTGCGGCTGCCGCCGCTGATCGAAGCGGAGAAGGCCGTCGCGGAACTCAAGGCGCTGCTCGAATTCGACCCGCCGTACAACGCGAAGGTGACGTTCAAGCCGGACGCGGGCGCGGCGAGCGGCTGGAGCGCGCCCGACCTCGCGCCGTGGCTCGCCACCGCGCTCAACGACGCATCGCGCGAGCATTACGGCGCCGATGTCGCCTACATGGGGCAGGGCGGCACGATCCCGCTGATGAACGTGCTCAAGGCGGGCTTCCCGAAGTCGCAATTCATGGTGTGCGGCGTGTTGGGACCGAAGTCGAATGCACACGGCCCGAATGAGTTTCTGCATGTGCCGTATGGCAGGAAACTTACGGCGGCGGTGGCTGAGGTGATTGCAGCCGCGCCTTGAGGGGGCGGATTTTCGTTGCTGATCTTCGTTGCTAATTTTCGCTGCCGATAAGTGCCCAACTCGAGCGCTCGATTTCGAGCGCCCAACTTCGCATGACCGATAACAATCTCGCTCGATCCAGCACGCCCCGCATCGCGGCCGACCAACTGCACGCCTACGTGAGGGCGATCTGGGAGCGGGCCGGCAGCGCGCCGCGCGAAGCCGAGCTGGTCGCGGATCATCTGGTGGCGGCGAACCTCACGGGGCACGATTCGCACGGCGTCGGCATGATTCCGCGCTATGCGGCTTCGCTGGCCGACGGGCAACTGCAACTGAATCTGCATGCTGAAGTCGTCAAGGACGCGGGCGCCGTGCTCACCGTGGAAGGCCACAAGGGCTTCGGCCAGGTGGTTGCCTTCGAGGCGATGGAAGCGGGCATCGCTCGCGCGCAGCGCATCGGCATTTGCGCGGTGGGCTTGCGCGGCGCGCATCACATCGGCCGCATCGGTCACTGGGCCGAGCAGTGCGTGCGCGCCGGGCTCGTGTCGTTTCACTTCGTCAATGTGGCCGGCGATCCGCTCGTCGCGCCGTTCGGCGGCGCCGACCGCCGTATCGGCACGAATCCGTTTTGCGCGGCTTATCCGCGGCCCGGCAAGCCGCCGCTCGTGCTCGACTTCGCGACCAGCACCGTCGCTTACGGCAAGACGCGGGTCGCGTATAACCAGGGCAAGCAGGTGCCGGCCGGCGCGCTCATCGACCATCAAGGCGTGCCGACCGCCGATCCCAAGGTCATGCACGAGGCGCCGTTCGGATCGCTGACGCCGTTCGGCGGCCACAAGGGCTTCGGGCTCGCGGCCATGTGCGAGATATTCAGCGGCGCGCTCGCGGGCGGCTTCACCACGCATGCGGACACGCTCGGCACGACTAACGCGATCATCAACTGCATGCTGTCGGTTATCGTCGATCCGGCCGCGTTCGATGCCCCCGACGCGCAAGCCGAAGCCGACGCCTTCATCGCATGGGTCAAGGCTTCGCCGCTCGCGGTGGGCACCGAGCGCATCTATGAGCCGGGCGAACCGGAACGCGTCACGCGCGCGGAGCGCGAAGCCAACGGCATTCCCGTCGACGCCGCCACGTGGACGCAGATCTCCGCGGCGGCACTCGCGGTCGGCATGAGCGCGGATGAAGTCGCGCGCTGGTCGGCGTTGCTCCAATAGCGTTCATCGCCTCGGCGAGCGGTTGCGCATTCATGCAATATACATATTCCGTCTGCCACCCCACCAACAAAACCCCATTCGCAAGCAGCAATTTCGACTGGCTCGTCTAATCGGCCTTTATTGCTTTTTCTTTCACCTTTTCAACGCGCATTTCCACTCACACGCGCCACCGGGCCTTTCCATCGATAGTGCAAAACATCGCGCTATCTCGCACCATTTTGGCCGCGCAAGCGTTTGCGCGCCAGCGCACGTCACGGCACGGAATCGCCCCGCTGCGACGCCCGCCGCGCAAGGGTTTGACATTTCCTTGCGTTGCTCTGTTGGTTATCCCGCTCCCATCGGATTCCGGTCTGTTTTAGGCTCGCACTGCAATATCAGTGTTTAACCTTAAAGGACCGTTCAAAATGAATCTGCATAACCACCACGCCTGCCGCCCGTTCCTCGAAGCCGGCAATCTGTCGCAAATCGCCGCTTACTACGAAGAAGGCCGCAATGTCATGTGGATGATGCTGCGGGCGCAGCCGCGTCCCTGTTTCAATCTCGATCTGGTGCACGACATTCTCGGGCTCGCGCAGGCAGCGCGCGAGTCGGGCTTGCCGATCGATTTCTGGGTGACGGGTTCGCTGATTCCGAACATCTACAACGTGGGCGGCGACCTCGATTTCTTCGCCGACGCGATCCGCTCGGGCAAGCGCCAGGCGCTGATGGCCTACGCGCGCGCTTGCGTCGACTGCGTTCATGCGGCGGCGCGCGGTTTCGACACCGGCGCGATCTCGATTGCAATGGTGGAGGGCACGGCGCTCGGCGGCGGCTTCGAGGCGGCGCTCGCGCATCACTTCCTGCTCGCGCAGTCGGACGCGCGCATGGGCTTCCCGGAAATCGCCTTCAATCTGTTCCCCGGCATGGGCGGCTATTCGCTCGTGGCGCGGAAGGCCGGCATGCGCCTCGCCGAGGAACTGATCGGCGGCGGCGAATCGCATACGGCCGAGTGGCATCAAGAAAAGGGCCTCGTCGATCAGTTGTTCGAACCGGGCGACGCGTATGTGGCGACCCGCACGTTCATCGACACGCTCAAGCCGAAAATGAACGGCATCCGCGCGATGCTGCGTGCACGTCAGCGCGTGCTGCAACTGCCGCGCGCCGAGTTGATGGAGATCACCGAGGATTGGGTCGACGCCGCGTTCATGATCGAAGAGAAGGATCTCGCCTTCATGGAACGGCTCGTGATGCTGCAAAACCGCCGCACGTCCAACCTGCGGCAGACGGCCGCGAGCGCGGCCAATTTCGGCTGACTCTATCGCACCAAGCGCATTCAAGCGCACTCAATCGCGATGCGGCCCGCCGTGCCCGTCGCGGCTGACAGACTCAGGCGATCAGCCTGAGCTTCTGCCGGTCCTGCAACCAGCGCTCGAAATCGGCGGCGGGCATCGGGTGAGCGTACAGGTAGCCTTGCACGTACTCGACGCCCAGCCCCTTCATGAAGGCTTCTTCCGATTCGGTCTCGATGCCTTCGGCGACCACCTTGAAGCCGAGTTCCTGCGCGACCACGACCATCGAGCGCACCAGCGCTTGCGCTTTCGTATCGGCGTTGATCGAGCGCACGAAGCTGCGGTCGAGCTTGATGACGTCGAGCGGAATGCGGCCCAGTTGCGACAGCGACGAATAGCCGGTGCCGAAGTCGTCCAGATGCACCTGCGCGCCGATCTGGCGGAAGTGCTTGATGAGGTCGATGGCCGCGGCTTCGTCTTCGATCAGGCAGCTCTCGGTCAACTCGACGTCGACGAGGCAGGGTTCGAGATTGGCCGCGGCGAGCGCTTCGGTGAAATGCCGGACCACGGCGGTGTCCACCAGTTGCCGCGCCGACACGTTGATGGCGATGCGCAGGTTGTAGCCGTCCGCTTTCCATTTCGCGGCCTGTTTGGCGGCCGTTTCCATGACCCAGCGGCCGAGCACGCCAATCAGTCCCGACTCCTCGGCATAACGAATGAATTCGGCCGGCATGATCTGCCCGCGCTCCGGCGAATTCCAGCGGACCAGCGCTTCCACGCCTTGCACCACGCCGGTTGAAAGCACCAGCTTCGGCTGATAGTGCAGCGTCAGTTGGCCTTCGTCGAGGCCGCGCCGCAAGTTCGTGTCGAGCCACATGTACTCGGCGACCTTGCGGTTCATCTCCGGCGAGAACACGCGATGCGTGCGCTTGCCTTCGTCCTTGGCGACGTACATGGCGGTATCGGCCGAGCGGATCAGCGACTCGAGGTTGTCGCCGTGTTCCGGATAGCGCGCGATGCCGATCGAGCAGCCCGTATAGACTTCGACGAGCCCGAGGCTGAACGGCGTACGCATGCGTTCGAGGATGCGCTGCGCGGTCGCTTCCAGTTCGTGCGCCGTGCCTTTTGCCGCAAGCACGATGAACTCGTCGCCGCCGAGCCGCGCGAGCGTGTCGCCTTCGTTCAGGCACATGCCGATGGCGGCCGACACGTCGCGAATCAGACGGTCGCCGAATACGTGGCCGTAGTGATCGTTGACCTTCTTGAAGTTGTCGAGATCGAGAAACAGCACGCCCACCGATTCGCCCGGCGCCGCTTCTTCGATCGCGGTGCGAATGTAGTCCTGAATCGCATTGCGATTCGGCAGGCCGGTGAGCGAGTCGGTGTTGGCGAGTTGCCTCAGGCGTTCCTGCGCGAGACGTTCTTCGGTGATGTCGGTGCCCGAGCAGATCAGATATTGCTCGTCGATGCCGCTGCCGCTTTGCACGAACTTGTTGCGAAACAGGAAGAGCCGCTCGCCGTGCAGCGTCTTCACGCGCCGCTCGACTTCATACGACACGCCGCGATTGAAGAAGCCCGCAATGTTCTGGCTCGACGCCGCGCCGTCTTCCGAGGACATGAACAGCGCCCACACATTGCGCCCGATGATGTTCTCTTCCTTCACGCCCGTCAGTTCTTCGGCGAGGCGGTTAAAGCGCTGGATTCGCCCATGCCGGTCGACGATCACGACCACTGAATTCACTTCCGACACGACCTGCTCGGCGAACGACAAACCGTGGATCAGATCGCGTGCGACCGACTCGGTGTCGTCATAAGCCGAGGCCGTGCCCGCCCAACTGATGCTGTTGATTTTTCTGCCGACGAGATGCAGGCGCAGCGGCTCGCCGAACAGGCGAACGTCGAGAACCACATGCGAGGTGATGCCCGTGAGGCAACGGATTTGCGATGCCTGCTGGGGATTCAGCGGAATGGCCACGTTGGCCGGCACGTCCCCGGTGACTGGCGTCAGTTCGAGCGCGTTGCTGTCGCTCGACAGACGCCAGCAAGGGCTGCTTGTGCCGAACTGCGCAAAAAGCACCTGCTCGTGTTGGTCGTCATTCATGGAATCCCCGGGCGGTGTGCCGCTCGGCCCTGATGGCGGATAGCGGCAGACAGTCTTCATCATACTTAAAGACGGGCCCATTGTAGCGAAGCCACTGAAATTCGGGCCATAAAACAATGAAGGACGCGCGGTTGTGTGGCGCGCGCGTCGATCGGTAAAAGGGAGTGGGGAGTGGGTGGAGAGGCATTCTTTACATCGGGGCGTCGCGCACGGCGCATCCGGCGCGCGGCGCCCGCGGCTGATGCGGCTCACGCCGCTTACGCGGCGCCAGGCATCAGAAGCGCCGCGTCAGCCAGCTCCGCGCGCGCTCGCGCTCAGCCGGGCTTGCTTCGAGCGACGCGTCGAACCAGAACGCGCCCGCAACCAGCGTGGCCACGACGACGCCGTCACGATACAGAACGCGGTTGCCGCCCACAGCCGGCACCCGTTCCCCGACAAGCAGCGTGCCCGCCAGATTCAACGGATCGGTGCCGCCGACGCACACAAAAGCACCATCGTTCGCATGCCTTCGTACTTCGCGCAGCAACGGAATCGCTTCGGGCAACGCGAATTGCTCGCCGGCCAATCCATTGACGAAGCGGCCGCCGCGAATCACGCCGCGCGCTTCGAGCCGCTGATACACACGAAGCAGATCGCGCCACGGCGGCAGCCAATCGGCTTCGCGCTCGAGCAGGCGCCAGAAAACGACGCCGTAGCGCCGCAGCAACGTCATCGCGACATGTTCGACGATCTCGGGCGGCAACGTGCGCCGCCGCTGACTTTGCAGTGATTGCGGCGGCGTCTCGTTCGCGCCGACGGCCGCCGGAATCGGGCGGTTGACGAGCGCCCAGCGCCCGGCATCGTCCATTCCGCCGATCAGCGCCGTCGAGCGCACACGCCGGCTGCCGGAATAAGCATTGCGTTTGGCGGCCGGCTTCAGCAGCGCGCGCAGGCCCGCGAAACTGTCCGAGTTCACGAGACCGGCCGCCACCAGTTCACCGAGCGCGTTTTCCAGTTCGATACGCAAGACGCGAAGTTCGTGCAGCAATTCGTCGAAGAACATCGCGCCGTGTTGCGACAGCGCGTCGTGAACCGCTTGCGCGCGCGGCGACAACTCCGGCTGACGCGCCGGATCGATCAGTGCGCTCCACACGCGCACCTGTGGACGCGGCAGCAACACGATAGGCGTGCCGCGCACGGGGCCCGCTGCGCTGCGCGAGCGCTCGGTGAGCCGCGTCCAGACGATCTTGCCGGCGCGGCATAGTTCGTCGAGCGAAGTATTCGTGTATGCCTTCACGCGCGCGGGCAGAATGTCTTCCTCCCAGGCGCTGGCCGCGGCCTCAAAACCTTCCAGTTGTTCGAGCACGGCCGCGAGCGCATCGCGGCCTTCGCTGCGCGTGTCCGGCGTCAGATGCTGCCACTTGAACAGGAAACGCATGAAGTCGTGGCGTTCGACGGGCTCGATCTCGCGGCGCAAGCGCTTGACCGTGTAGCGGTGGATGCGCGCGAGCAGGTGCCGCTCGCACCATTCGTCGCCGGGTGCGTCGGGTGCCTGGAGCGCTTGCGGCGTGAAGCGGCCTCGCATCACATAGCCTTCGGCTTCGAGGCGGATGAGCGCCTGTTCGACCGATGTCTGCGGCAGCCGCAGCGTGTCCGCAATCGCAGCGGCGGGCAGTGGACCGAAGCCTGTGAGCCGCGCGCGCAGCACGTCGACGAGGGCGTCGTCGGCGCTCCACTCGTCGGCGTAGCCCTTCGGCGCGCTCAGCGGCGGCGCGAAGCGCGGGCCGTCCGGCTCCGGATAAAGCGCGGCGAAGCAGGTGAGCCGTTCGGCGGGCAGCCACAGCGCGGCGTCGGCGGCAATCTGCAGGCGGGTCGCGCGGCCCGACTGCGCGAGCGACTCGAGCCATTGCGGCCAGCCTTCGTTCCCGCGTGCCTCGGCCTCGGTGATGCACGCGAGGCCCGTGAGCGCCTCGTGCATTTCGTCGACGCTGCGCGCCTGCGGCCAGGCTTCGTCGCGCACGCTCGCAATCGCGTCGGGGTCGAGCGCGCCGAGGTCGTCGGCGCTCGACGGATCGGTCCAGCGGCGGTTGAGCACGGCCTGCGTGCGACGCTCCTCGATGGGCGCGTCGTCGAGATAAGCGTAGGGCTTCGCGTTGAGGATTTCGGCGGCAAGCGGCGAGGGCGCAGGCAGATCGCGCGCGACGAGCCGCACGTCGCCGCTTTCGATACGGCGCAACAGCGCGATCCAGCGCTCGCTGTCCATCGCGTCGTGCAGACAGTCGTCGACGGTCTGATCGACTAGCGGATGACGCGGCAGTTCGCGCTCGCCGACCACGTTCTCGAGACACGCGGCCTGTTCGGGAAAGACGCTCGTCAGCAGATCCTCGCTGCGCATGCGCTGCAATTGCGGCGCCGTCTTGCGTCCGCCGGTGTAGCGCGGCAGTCCGAGCGCGGTCGTCGCGTTCCAGCGCCAGCGCACGCCGAAAAGCGGCGCGTCGAGCAGCGCCTGGATCAGCAGATGTTCGGCGCTCGCCGAATGCAGATAGCGCCACACTTCGTCGAGCACGAACGAGTGGCTGCCGGTCAGCGACAGCACGATCGCGTCTTCGGTCGCGGCCGCTTGCAGCTCGAAGTTGAACTGGCGGCAAAAGCGCTTGCGCAGCGCGAGGCCCCACGCGCGATTCACGCGGCTGCCGAACGGCGCATGGATCACGAGCTGGGTGCCGCCCGATTCGTCGAAGAAGCGCTCCATCACGAGCGTGTCATGCGTCGGCAATACGCCGAGCGCGGCGCGCGCCCGTGCGAGATAGTCGACGATCTGACGCGCCGCGGCTTCGTCAAGGCCGAGCTCGGCGATGAGCCAGTCGATCGCGCGTTCGAGGCGCGCGGGCATGGGGTTGTTGGGGGTTTGTGTCGGCTGGGTGACTTCTGTGACCTCTGTGACCTCTGTGGCTTGCTTGGCTTCGGCGGGCGATTCGCCATTCGTTGTCCGCTTGCTTTGCAACCGCGCTCGCGTCTTCGGCGACTGCGCAATGAGCGGCGCCGCGGACGCCATCGCCGCCTCGTCCGCGTCGAGCAGCGCAGCCGACGCCGTCGGCTCGTCCGCCTCCAGCAGCCGCCCGATCTGCTCGCGCAGCCGCGCGACGCCCAACGACAATTCATCGCTGCGGCCCGGCGCCTCGCCGAGCCAGAACGGGATGTTCGGCGGCTGGCCTTGCGCATCCTCGACGCGCACGCGGCCGCTTTCGATCCGCAGAATCCGGTACGACGCGTTGCCGAGCTGGAACACATCGCCCGCGAGACTTTCGACCGCGAAATCTTCGTTGACCGTACCGATGTTGATCGCTTGCGGCTCGAGCACGACCGCATAGTCGGCGTTCTCGGGAATCGTGCCGCCCGACGTGACCGCGACGAGTTTGCCGCCGCGCCGCCCGCGCAACGTGCCGCTCACCACGTCGCGATGGAGGTAGGCGGCGCGCGGTCCGTTGCGGCTCGTGTAGCCCTCGGCGAGCATGCGCAGCACCGCGTCGTACTGCTCGCGCGTGAGTTCCGCGTAGGGCGCGGCGCGTCGCATCAGGTCGAACAGCGCGTCCTCGCTCCATTCGGCGCTCGACACCTCGGCGACGATCTGTTGCGCGAGCACGTCGAGCGGCGCGCGCGGAATGCGCAGCGCGTCCAGTTCGCCGCGCCGCACGCAATCGAGCAGCGCGGCGCATTCGATCAGATCGTCGCGCGAAGTCGGGAAAAGCCGGCCTTTGGGCATGCCGCCGACCTGGTGGCCCGAGCGTCCGACGCGTTGCAGAAACGGCGCGATCGCGCGCGGCGAACCCATCTGACAGACCAGATCGACGTCGCCGATATCGATGCCGAGTTCCAGCGACGCCGTCGCGATCAGCACCCGGAGTTCGCCGCGCTTGAGCCGCTGTTCGGCGTCGAAGCGATGCTCTTTCGCGAGGCTGCCGTGGTGCGCGGCGACGGCCTCCTTGCCGAGCCGCTCGGTCAGATGACGCGCGGCGCGTTCGGCCATGCGCCGCGTGTTGACGAAGATCAGCGTCGTGCGATGCAGCGCGACGAGTTCCGCGAGCCGGTCGTAGACGCGCTCCCATACCTCGTTCGGCATTACCGCTTCGAGCGGCACGGGCGGGATCTCCAGCGCGAGATCGCGCGCGCGGATATGGCCGACGTCGATGATCGCGCAATCAGCCGGAATATCGCTGTCGATGCTCGCGCCGCCTACGAGAAATCGTGCAACCGCGCTCACCGGCTTTTGCGTCGCGGACAGGCCGATACGCGGCAGACGGCGGCCGCACAACGCGTCGAGCCGCTCGAGGCTGAGCGCGAGATGGCTGCCGCGCTTGCTGCCGGCGAGCGCATGAATTTCATCGACGATCACCGTGCGCACGGTCGACAGCATCCGCCGGCCCGAGTCCGAGCCGAGCAGCACGTATAGCGATTCCGGCGTGGTGACGAGAATGTGCGGCGCGCGCTTTCGGAGCGCGTTGCGCTCCTGCTGCGTGGTGTCGCCGGTGCGCACGGCGGTGCGGATGTCGAGCGGCGGCAGCCCGCGCGCGTCGAGTTCGGCGGCGATGCCTTGCAACGGTATCTGCAGGTTGAGGCGGATGTCGTTGGAAAGCGCCTTGAGCGGCGACACGTAGACCACCAGCGTTTCGTCGGGCAGCGCGCCGTGGTTCGCGAGACCTTGCTGGACGAGATCGTCGAGCGCGGACAGGAACGCGGTGAGCGTTTTGCCGGAACCCGTCGGCGCGGCGACGAGCGTCGAGCGGCCACGGCGGATCTGCGGCCACGCGGCGGCTTGCGCGTCGGTCGGCGCGGGGAAGGTCTTCAGGAACCAGCCGGCCACCGCGGGGTGGAAGGCCGCGAGCGGGCCGCCGTGCTCGGCTGCATGCGCAACGGGCGGGGTGGCGGGTGGCGTGGTGGCTGTCGTGGTGGCGGTGGCGGCTGAAGTCATATTCGCTTAGATGGGGACGCGATGCCCAATATCCAGACGACGGAAAACCCCCTGCGTTGCGAGAAAACCGCAATCGCGGGATGGGGAAATCAGTCTCGCAGGTTTTGATGGGGTTTGCCAAATGCTCGTTCAGGATCGGCCGCAACAGTCGTGACCGGGGCAGTACGAAGCGTTGATCCTGCCGCTCCGTACAGACACGCCTCGTGCCATTCGTCGATCGCTTGGCGCGTCTCACTCCAGGCGAATAGGCCGGTCCGTGCGCGCATCTGGTCGATCATCTCCGGGGTAGTCGGATCAGCTCGCGCCATCCGCATCACGAAAGCAACTACGATCCAGTTGCGCGGCACGCAACGCGCATCTCCCCGATGCGAGGTCCATGGACAAGCACCCAGGCGGGCGGCAAACGGAAGAATGGCAATACTTAGCGATAGTGCTCACGGTCAGTGGCTGTCATGAACCCCCCCTTTTCTTATGGCTGCGGTGATGAGCCCGGCACGCCAGCCTGGAGCGACCGCCCGTATCCGTTTCCGGCGCCGTTTGGGCGCGCATCGACCTGGGTGGCGCTGGACCCAGGCTGCGGCGCTGCCGCCTGCATTTCGCCCGATGGATCGATAATGATCCGCCTCGTCAGGTACAGTCCGCGCACGATCGGCACAGTAAAGCCCGCGCGCGAATCGTGAACATAGGTGTCGAAAAAGCGCATGAGGTTGGCCGACAGTTTGGGAGGGTTGAGCCACGCCTGGTAATAGGCTTCCTCTTCGGGCGATAGCGGCACAGGTGTGCCGGTCAGCTTGACCCGCTCGCGGTATTCCGTCGGATCGCTTCTCGCCAGCGCCTGCATGTAGCTGCGCCAGCTCAGATCGCTGGCCTGGGGATCGATGGACGACATTGACTGCCGCAGCCCGGCCAGTTCCGCTTCGGCTTGAGCGGCGGTCTGGCCGTCCGCTGGCACAGCACAGATACCCTCATAGACCTTGCACGGGTCTGCTTTGTAGCGCACGCTGAGCCAGCCATAGTAGAGCCGCACGTGTGCGGCAATCTGTTCTTCCAGCGTCCCGCCGATATCCATTGCCCGCATGTACTCATCGGAGCCGTCCTTCATCGCCTCATCGTACCCGAACATGTCGCTGACATTGGCCCGAAGGTCGGCAGGGGGCGTGAACGGGACGCCTGCCATTGCCGCTTCCAGGCGCATGCGGTTCAGTGGCAACCGGGCCAGCATGTCGCTACGGCCTTGTTCTCCCGGCCGGTAGCCGCCGCCTACATCCGAATGCACGCCCGGATAGACGATTTCACGGTGCTGGCTGTCGGTCCGGCCAAGCCGGGTCAGCGCGAACGCCGTGCGGATTTCATGTCCGGCAACGAGATGCAGACAGTTTTCGACCGCATCGGGAATCGCCATCTTCATACCCGTCAGATCGTGCGCGGGTACACCCACCGATTCGACGGTATCGAAGACGCCAAGAAAGCGGAAATGGATCGGGGCAGCCTTGCCATCGAGCGCGGTCCCGCACGGCCAGTAGGGCTGACCGTCCCGGTACTCGCACTTGTTGAGGATGCGATTGACAAACGCCCGCGCGAGCGCCGCTCCACGCGAAAAGCCGAACAGCGCCACATCGATGCGAATCACACGATGATTGACGTCTAGTGTTTCCTTGAACTCTTTCTCTGCCTTTACCAGTCGCACATCGCTCCCCGCGCCCGTACCTCCGCCTAGCGCCTCGCTGTCGCGTACCGAATCGATCCAGCCAGGGTTACTCGCATCCAGAGGTGTACCGACACCGGGGTAATACAGCTTGACAACCAACGGTCGGTCCTCGATATGCCCGTCGAACAGTCGCGCGACGTTCGACCACTTCTTGTTTTCAGCATCAAGGAACCTGTTATTCCCCGTGCCATCGAAGAAAAAGCTGAACCACGGCCTCTGCTCGCAGGTCGTGCATGTCCTGAATTCTTCTGCATACAGTTCGGTCATGTTCTTGAACGTCTGCTCAAACGTTTCGTGACTGTCCGTGAACCAGTCCTGCATGAGCGGTTGGTTATTCTTTTCTTCCATCTCTATTCTCCAACGTGACGCATCACCAGGCGTCCAGAAAAGAGAGCATCAAAACGTGGATTCAGTGTGCTGTCCGGCTTTAACTCCTGCACCACATACTCCCCCTCGACCCGGTCGCCAGGAAAGAACCGAACGATAAATGTAACGTTCGAATGCGGATCATCCGGCGCAGAACCTATTGCACGCGTAACAGTTGAATGCCGCGCCCATTGCGATTCTGGATCGTCACGTTTCCCGGTACGCCACTCCACCATAACTTCCTCCCCCGGCCCCGCACCAGAGAAACAACACACCCCGCCGCCCGTTCCACCTTTCGAAAACTGCTTGACCTCTGTTCCTGCAAAACGAAGATTTTTATTTTTTCCCATGCCGATAGAGAAGTCGGTAATGTAGTTTTCTGTATAGTTAGCCGCTTCCAGGCCCGCATCCCGAACAGATCCACGGTACTCGCCGGTCGCGCACCCGCACATCACCACCAGCAGCGCTGCCGCTGCAACAGCTTTTTCCATTGTCATATCTGTTCCGTACTCCGACACGAAATCCGTCCCTGTTCGCGATTGGCGCTTTTAAACCGAATTTCCAGCAGACCAAGCCGGCCATCGAGGGGCACTTACCCTCGAACAGGCGCACGCAGTTCACGCTCGCGGCACCAAATCGTGCCGTCATTTCCAGCAGTTAAAATCCGGGTCGGACATACGCTCTTTCGCGCACCATATAGACACGCATCCACTGAGCGGCATGGCAATGAGCATGACCAGGATCAATCGAATCATTCGTTTCAATCTGACTCCGTCTTTTTCACCATACAGTTCATTCATGGTCTTAAACGTTTGCTCGAACGTTTCATGACTGTCCGTGAACCGGTCCTGCACCAGCTCGTCATTATTCTTCCCGATCATTTTTTATTCTCCCGCATGTCGCATCACGCTCCGACCGAAAAAAAGCTGGTCGAGTCTTGGACTTGGAGAGCCCTGTCCCAGACTTTCCGCTGGTACGGACACCAATTCGACTTCTATCTGTTGCTTCGGAAAGAAACGCGTGATTACATAGTTGTACGGATCGCCATGAAGAGGTGCTGAGCCAATCACCACCACATCGCGCGAATAGTGAAACGTCTTCTCTTCATTGCGACCAGGTGTTTCCTCGTCCCACACCACCCGCACGGTCTGTCCTGGTCCAGGCAGCATGGCGCAGCATGAGCTACCTCCCGTCCCCCCCTTGCTGAAGGGATTAGCGCTTCCTCCTAGACCCAGGTTGTGGCCTTTCGTGTCGTAAAACGTATAGTCAACATACATTTCGGTGTAGTTGGCTGTGCGCGCGCTGGCATCAACGTATCCCTGCTGACTCCAGGCCGAACAACCTGCGACCATCATCAACACAAGCACTGCCACCGCCTTTTTCAGTCCCGTCATTGCCTGTCTCTCCCTGCGTTGTGCCATGTGTCTTCGTCCCCGCGCATGACTACCTTCTGTCCGTATTTTTCGAACCTCATTTCCAGCAGCCCCGAATGGTCATGCGGCGGCACGTCACCCTCAACCGTCACCTCACTCTTATGGGGTATCCGCAAGATACTTCCTCCGCGCAGGATTTCCAGATCGTCCCAGCAGAGCACCAGTTTTTGACCAGGCAATGGCGACAGCACGGCGTCCTTCTGCGATACCACCCCGTCATCAATCGCGGCACCGAGGAACTGACGGTCTGTGTGAGGTTGTCCGTACAGGTCGAAGTACACGTCCCGCAAGGGCTTGCCACTTGCATTCACGAGCCGCGCGCGCAGGCGGATATGTCCACTCTCCCTCAGGTCTTCGTACCGTTCACGTTCCGCCCGCGCCTGCATACGCTGTCGCGCACTCTGTGCCAGTTCGCGCCACACGCCTGCCTTCACACGCCGGTACCCGCCGACGCGGGCGTGCTCATCAGCAGTCCCGGCTGCTTCAGGCCGTCGAAATCCGCCTTCATCTGCCGCTGCGCATCGGTGTCGGCCGGC